>NZ_BPKW01000001.1 GCF_019656015.1 Leuconostoc inhae
AGTGCAAGTACATCAACAAGCACAAGTAATTCAGATAGTGCAAGCACATCAGGATCATACAGCACATCAACGAGTGCCAGTGATTCGGCAAACAGCGCCTCAACAAGCACAAGCAATTCAGATAGTGCAAGCACATCCGGATCATACAGCGCCTCAACAAGCACAAGCAATTCAGATAGTGCAAGCATATCAGGATCATATAGCACATCAACGAGTGCCAGTGATTCAGGTAGTGGTTCAACAAGCACAAGTGTAAGTGATAGTGCAAGTGCCTCAACAAGCACAAGTAACTCAGATAGTGCAAGCACATCAGGATCATACAGCACATCAACGAGTGCTAGTGATTCAGGTAGTGCTTCAACAAGCACAAGTAACTTAGATGAGACAAACGCTTCAACAAACAATCAGACTACAGCAACATCAAAGAATGATTCTGGTAAATTACCTAACACTGATGCAAGTATTGCCAATACTCAAAATCAAGCAGAAGTGATGATGGTATTATTAACATTGTTGGCAACTATAGTTGCAAAAAAGCGTAAACAAAATAAATAAAAAGTTGTTTTTTTAGAAAAACTTCTTGATGATTTGAAAAACCCAATGGTTAGACAAAAGTTCTGTCTAAGATACCATTGGGTTTTTTATATAGAATGTGTGTGTTGTTTAAAAGTTAATTAATACTGATATCATTATCCATTTGCAATTTAATTTTCTTGTTTTAATCGTCAAAATGTTTCAATACTTAATATGATTTGGTTGTTGTAGATTTTTCTGTCATTTAGCAGCTATGCAAAATGACTAGGAATATTGCATGACGTTATTTTTTGAGCTCTTTTGATTATTTAATCCAATTACCAGTTCTTTTAGAGGCAATGTCTAGGAGCTGATTTCGGTAGTATTGTTATTAATTTATATAAGACAAAGGCCCTCAAAAATTTTTTGAGGGCCTTTACTTTGTTTTTAGATGACTTCGTAATTTACAATATTATGCTATAACTACAATTGTTAGAGCGTAGTTTAACTCACAAATTCCGTTGCAAGCATCCCCATCATCATACTATCATGATATTTGCCTTCGGCAAAGAAGTGACCACGAAGGATACCTTCTTCAATAAAGCCGACCTTTTTATAGATATGAATAGCGGCATTATTATCGACATCCACGTAGAGATAAACTTTGTGCATGTTGAGAACTTTGAAAGCATATTCGACGCCTGCTTTAATTGCCATTTGTGCGTAGCCATTGCCTTGATGATCTGGATGAATAATAATTTGAATTTCGGTATGTCGATGAAGACCATCAATATACATTAGTTCGACCACGCCGATAAATTGTTTGTCATCTTCAACAACAAAACGACGTTCCGTTTGGTCAAGTACGTGACGATCATAAAGCAGTTCTAACTCGTCAAAGGATGTGTAAGCTTCTTGAAACCACAAAGCCATCACTTTACGTGAATTTTCTTGCTGATAAATATAAGGTAAGTCTTTCTTTTCCAGTGGTCTAATTTTCATTTTTATGCTTTCAGTTGTGCGTTTTAGATATTAAACGGCAACGGGTGCTTTAATTGCTGGTTCGCTTTCGTAATCTAACACTTTAATATCGGCCATCGTGTAATCAAATAATGACTTAACTTCAGGATTCAACCAAAGTTTTGGTAAGTGATGCATTGGACGTGAAAGTTGTTCAGTCATCTGATCAACGTGGTTATTATAAATATGTGTGTCACCAATAGTGTGGACAAAATCACCAACTTCATAGCCAGTTTGAGCAGCCACCATATGAAGCAACAATGAATAAGAAGCAATATTAAAGGGCACACCGAGGAAAAAGTCACCAGAACGTTGATATAATTGGACACTCAGTTTGCCATTGGCTACGTAAAATTGACTTAGAACATGGCAAGAAGGTAATGGCGCTTGGGGTGTTGTTTCGGCGTTCCAAGCTGTTAAAATCAGGCGTCTTGAATCAGGTGTTGTTTTAATTTGCTCAATCAAGCGACTCACTTGATCAATGGTGCCGTCATCGGCGTTGAGAGATGCTGTTTCCCAACTACGCCATAATTTACCATAAACATCACCGACATAGCCAAATGTTTCCATGAAATCATCATCAGTTAGTATTTTGTCGACAAAAATATCTTTTTGAATTTTATAACTAGCAGCAAATTCAGCGTCTTCTATGGCACGATGACCAAAGTTCGTCATATCAGGCCCTGTATATTGATCAGACTCGATCCAGTTTTTAAACGCCCATTCGTCCCAGATGTGGTTATTATGTTGCAGTAAGAAGCGAATGTTGTTGTCCCCGCGTAGGAACCAAAGTAATTCGGACTTAATGAGGCCAAAGTAAACTTTTTTAGTTGTGAGTAATGGGAAGCCTTCCTGAAGATCAAAACGCATCTGGGTACCGAACAAAGAATGTGTGCCGGTTCCAGTACGATCACCCTTTAAAGCGCCTTCATCGAGGACTTTTTGTGCAAGATCAAGATATTGTTGTTCATTTTTTGACATAGTTATTAGCGCGCAAATGTTAAACTTACGCATTTCCTTTCAGGATTTCCTTACTTAAATATTAACGAAAATTAGCTTAATAATCAAGTTTTAAAGGTGTTGTACAATGCAAGCTGTGTATGGATTTTTCATATAAGTGATATAAAAGGAGTCTGACTGTTATTAAAATATAAAAAAGCGTGATATTCGTTTTCTAAACTAATAAACTATGATAAAATAAAAATAGTTCGTTAATAACATAAAAACAGCTAACTTTTTATCAGATCATTCATAGGAAACAAACTGATGTAAATCAATTTGTGACGCAGTTTGTTCTGAGAATGGGACTTGCTGTAATATAACGTGTTTTTGTGCCAATAGTTCTTCAGCAAAAGGATCATTATGATAATCACGCATAAAGTTTATTTTTTGTATACCTGCTTGCAATAATAATTTTGTGCAATGAATGCAGGGCACATCGGTAACGTATACTTCTGCCCCAGCAACACTGATGCCCATTTGTGCTGCCTGCATCAAAGCATTTTGTTCTGCATGGACGGCGCGAATGCAGTGACCATCAACGATTAAGTCACCGACATCTGTACAGTGCGGGGTACCAGATACAGAGCCATTATAACCACTAGAAATGATACGGTTATTTTGAACAAGGACTGCACCGACGTGTAAACGGGTGCAAGTTGAACGGGTAGACAAGATAGCAGCTTGTGCGATAAAATATTGATCCCAGCTGATACGATTATGTGACATGTGAACTCCAATAAATTTATTTTGTTAAGAAGAATATAACATAAAACAACAACCAAGCGAAGGAGCTTTTTAATGACTGAAATACTCGATGGTGCAGCAGTAGCCAAAATTACAAATGCAAAAACTGCTGAACGGGTTTCAATTTTGAATAAACCGGTAACACTTGCTGTTATTTATGATCCCAAAAATGATGGCAGCCGTTTATATGTTGGTATGAAATCTAAAAAAGCAGCAGCATTGGGAATCAAAACATTAGATATTCCAACTGATGCAAATGCCACAACGGCAAGTGTGATTCAGTTAGTTGAAAAACTTAATGCTGATGACCAGGTTACTGGTATTTTGGTTCAAAGTCCTTTGGCTAAAGGCGTGAAAGAACGTGAAATTTTTTCTGCTGTCGCACCACATAAGGATGCTGATGGCTTGGGTGCCACAGTGCAGGGTATGTTGTTTGGTGACGCACTAGAAGATTATACTGTTGCTGCAACGCCACAAGGTGTGATGACGCTGTTACATCATTATAATATTGAAATAGCTCGTAAAAGTGCTGTTGTTATTGGGCGTTCTCAGTTGTTTGGTCGACCAATGTTTGCGTTATTAACGAACGCCGATGCGACAGTCACATTGGCACATCGTTATACACCTGAAGCCATGTTGAAAACGCAATTGAAAGCAGCTGATATTGTTGTCGTTGGTGTTGGTATACCAAACTTTATATCAGGAGCAGATTTGAAACCTGGGGCTGTTGTTGTCGATGTTGGTATGAATTATGTGGACGGAAAAGCAGTTGGTGATGTTGACTTTGAATCAGCACAAGGCGTTGCAAGTTATATCACGCCAGTACCGGGTGGTGTTGGCCCAATGACCATTGCAACGTTATTAGAAAATACCGTTACATTAGCAGAAAAATATTAATAAAATTGACAAAACGATTGGAAAATTAAATTTCCAATCGTTTTTTGTATTGATTTCTACTATATTATATTAACAAAAATAAATATCATGATGTAACTAACAGCACTTTTAGGCAATTATTGATGGTAAAAAAAGTTTTGAACGGCTTGAACAGCGGTTTCGTTTCCGACAAAATACAAAGTATCGCCACGTTCAATAACAGCATAAGAACCAGGAGAGACGACCAGCTCATCGTCATGTAATAAAGCGACAATCGTTGTTCCAGTACTTTGCCATAACGTTAGTGTCCCAATGGATTCCCCAAATTTTGGACTGTCATCACTTAATACTAATTCGTATGGGCTCAGTGGGCTATGCCGTTGCACACGTTGACTTTGTTCGAGTAGCAATGTAAGCGCATTTTCCATTGATTTTATGTCTTGTTTTTGATTAGTAATAAGCGCGTTTATTTGTTTGTGAATTGTCTGAATGTCGGATGTTGTTTGTGCTTGATTTAAAAATTCTTTGGCTTTTTCGCGTGACAGGACTTCAACACCACTGCCATGTATCAGCTTAACAATTTGAAGGTCTGCCAAGATACTGACAGCTTTACGTGCTGTTTCAGATGACACACCAAAAGCGACGGATAACGTTGATCTAGCATGTAGTTTGCTACCAACAGTGTATTCATTGTCGGCAATTTTTTGCGCGATTTGATACGCTATTTTGCGGTATCTTGGTTCTCTGATTGTTTGCATGGTATTCTCCAAAGGCAGGTGTTAGTTTGACAAAAGTGACAACTTGTGACAAAATAGAAGACATCACTTAGTGACAATTCTTTTTCCATAATAAGTTGTCACTATGAAGTATAAGATAAATAGTGAGCGTAGTCAATGAAAATAAATTAAAGCTTTTAAAAAATAAAGCGATTAATTTATTTTTAACGAATGGAGGGCCTCATGGCTAAAGTAGAGATTAAGCATCTCACAAAAATATTCGGAAAGCGGCCCAAAGCGGCGCTGAAGATGATGAAACAACATAAAAGTAAAAACGAAATTGTTGAAAAAACAGGCAGCACAGTTGGTGTATATGACATTAATATGAGTATTGACGAAGGTGAAATATTCGTTATTATGGGGCTGTCTGGTTCAGGGAAATCGACATTAGTCAGATTGTTAAATCGATTGATTGAACCAACGCAAGGACAACTGTTCATTGATGGTGAAGAAATCACTAAATTTAATAAAAAGCAGATGTTAGACATACGACGTCAAAAAATGAGCATGGTATTTCAAAACTTTGGTCTTTTTCCACACCGTACATTACTAGAAAACACTGAATATGGTTTAGAAATACAAGGGGTTAATAAAGAAGAACGGCGTAAACGTGCCGAACATGCTTTGGACAATGCTAAATTGCTAAGTTATAAAGATCAATATCCTAGTCAATTGTCAGGTGGTATGCAACAACGCGTTGGACTTGCGCGTGCGTTAACAAATGATCCAGATATTTTATTAATGGATGAAGCTTTTTCGGCTCTTGATCCATTAGTTCGTGGTGAAATGCAGGGTGAATTACTAGAATTACAAGCAAATGTTCAAAAAACAATCATTTTTATTACCCATGATTTAAATGAAGCTTTGCATATTGGCGATCATATTGCCATTATGAAAGATGGTGAATTACAACAAATTGGTACAGGAGAAGAAATTTTAACGAATCCTGCTAATGAGTATGTGAAATCATTTATTGGTGGTGTTGATCGGTCGAAAGTTTTGACTGCAGAAAGTATTATGATTCCGGCCTTAACGACCAATATTGATGTGGATGGCCCAACAGTTGCTTTGCGAAAGATGGCAGACGAAGAAGTATCAGGCTTGGTTGCCGTGAATCGTAAACGAGAAATGCTCGGTTACTTATCGTCAGATGAAGCGGCAAAGGCACGCCGTAATCAAACACCATTGTCACAAGCTGTTATGCAAATGCCAACAGTTGATTTAGACACACTAGTTGCTGATATTATGCCAATTATTTATGATGCACAAACGCCGGTAGCAGTTGTTGACGGCAATAAACATGCAAGAGGTGTCATTATTCGAGGTTCTGTTTTGGAAGCACTAGCCGATACGGAAGGAGATGAAACCGATGCCTAATATACCTAAAGTACCATTAGAAAGCTGGATAAGTGATGCTGTTAATTGGTTAACGACAAATCTTTCTGGATTATTTGGACTCATGCAAAGAGGCGGACAAAGTATTATGGATGCCCTAACAAATGGGTTGACAGCTATACCAATGCCATTAATGATTGCTGGGTTAACAATTATTGCTATTTTAACAACGCCAAAAAAATATGGGTTTCCCTTATTTACTTTAGCTGGTTTAGCATTAATTGCCAACCAAAACTTGTGGTCAGATTTAATGAGCACAGTAACATTAGTTATTATGGCGTCTGTTATTTCACTTGTGATTGGTATTCCCTTAGGAATTATTACCGCTAAGTCACCAAAAACTGCCGCAATTGTTAAACCAATTTTGGACTTCATGCAGACAATGCCTGGCTTTGTTTATTTGATACCTGCTGTTGCCTTCTTTGGAATAGGGGTGGTACCTGGTGTATTCGCTTCAATTATATTTGCGTTGCCACCAATGGTAAGAATGACTGATTTAGGTATTCGTCAAGTACCTGTGGCATTGGTTGAAGCTGCTGATTCTTTTGGATCAACAACTTGGCAAAAGTTAATTAAGCTTGAATTACCAAACGCGCGAAATACGATATTGGCTGGTGCGAACCAGACAATTATGTTAGCCTTATCAATGGTTGTAACGGCATCAATGATTGGTGCACCTGGCCTTGGCCGTGGTGTATTATCTGCGGTACAACGGGCAGACGTGGGTTCAGGTTTCGTTAATGGCCTTGGATTAGTTATCTTAGCTATCATTATTGATCGATTCACGCAAAAGTTAAATACGAAACCAGGACAAAAAGTAGCAACACGTCCTTGGCGACGTTGGGCAATTTTGGCCACAGCACTCATTATGATTGGTGGTGGTGTTGTTAATGCGGCAACGTCACAGAAATCATCTGGTCAAAAAGTCAATTTAGGTTATGTCTCTTGGGATTCCGAAGTGGCTTCAACAAACGTGTTGGCTGAGTCGCTGCGACAACATGGTTACGATGTCACAATGACACCATTGGATAATGCTGTGTTGTGGCAATCAATAGCTAATGGTCAAGTAGATGCCTCAGTTAGTGCTTGGTTACCATTTACACATAAAGCGTTATATGATCGATATAAAAATGATATATCGTTACTTGGGCCAAACTTACATGGTGCTAAAACTGGGTTTGTTGTGCCAGATTATATGAAGGTTAATTCAATTGCTGATTTGAGCAATGAAGCAAATAAAACAATTACTGGCATTGAACCAGGCGCTGGAGAAATGATTACTGCGCAAAAAACAGTCGACAGCTATTCAAATCTTCAAGGATGGAATCTGCTAAGTGCCTCTTCTGGTGCTATGACAACTGCACTTGATAAAGCTTATAAAGCAAAACAAGATATTGTGGTAACTGGATGGTCACCACATTGGATGTTTAGTAAGTATAAGTTAAAGTATTTAGAAGATCCAAAAGGAACAATGGGTAAAGGTGAAACTATTAATACCATTACACGTAAGAATTTAAAGAAAGATAATCCTAAATTTGAAAAAGTGATGGATAAGTTTAACTGGACTAAAGATGATATGGAAAGCGTCATGCTTGACATACAAAATGGTAAGACACCAAAACAAGCAGCAGATAAATGGTTGAAATCAAATCAAAAACTTGCTGATAGTTGGTATAAGTAAGCGTTAAATCAACAATAATTAAAACACCAAATGGTTTATTTATAAGCCACTTGGTGTTTTTTGAGTTGATTGGGAAAAAAGGTTTAAAATTAAGTAAGCGTTTACAATTTGATGAATTAATGTTAAAGTGTGTGTATGTTTTAGTGTAAACGATGGATTATTCTAGTTGATTTAACTTCACGTGATACGTAGATATGTAATAGGAGATGTTAATATGAATATTATTGAAAGTCAATTTGGTAATCAAGCTAAGCTTTTTACGATGGTGAATGATAATGGTGTACAGTTAGCGGTAACAGATTTTGGTGCACGTATTGTACATTTAACTGCACCAATAGATGACATGCAAAGGGAACTCATACTTGGTTTTGACTCTGCTGAAGAATATATTGCTAAAGATCATTATATTGGCGCAACAATTGGTAGAGTTGCGGGTCGTATCGCAAATGGTGAATTTATATTGGGACACAAAAGGCATCAAGTCGTAAAAAATGAAAATAATAACACATTGCACGGTGGACCCAATAGTTTTGAAATGCAGTACTGGGAAAGCGAAACAAATAAAAGTGACGACATGCTAACGACAGTATTTACGCTTATTAGTCCGGATCAAAATAATGGTTTTCCGGGAAATTTAAATGTTAAAGTCACCTATACTTTGGATAATAACAATGTTTGGCGTGTTGATTATGAAGCGCAAACTGATGCATTGACAGTGTTTAATCCAACAAATCATGTATATTTCAATTTAACAGGCCATCCAAATAAATCTGTTGGTGATCATTTGTTATCAATTAATGCTGATCATTTTGCACCACTTAATGACCAAAATATAACAATAGGAGAAGCTCGTGATGTTTTACAGACAACTTTTGACTTTAGAACAGCTAAAAAGGTTAACAAAGCAATCGTGTCTTCGGATCCACAGAGTTTGTTAGTTGGTGGCGGTCTAGATCATCCGTTTTTGTTGAATCAAGTATCTGATGATAGTGAAACACAAGTACGCTTGATATCACCCGATCAAAAAGTGGCTATTAATATGCAAACCACTGCGCCAGCAGTGGTGGTTTTTACAGCTAACTTTGGAGATGATTATCATGTCCCTATGCGTAAAGAGCAGCTGGTGAATCATGGGGGCATCACACTTGAAACACAGGTTGCTCCAGGTGCTGAAAAGTATGAATCATTTGGTAATATTCAGTTATCTGAAAATGATATATATCATGCAACAACAAGCTTTGAAATTCAATTTTGATGTGATTAACAGTGATTAAAAACAATGCTGGTTGTGTGAATAAATAAGACATAATTTTATGAGGAGATAAGATGTATCAAGCAAATAATAAGCGTTATGACCAGATGGTCTATAATCGTGTTGGTAAAAGTGGTCTTAAAATTTCTGCTTTAGGTTTAGGATTTTGGCATAATTTTGGTAGTGTTGACGCCTACGAAAATCAAAAAGCGATTGTACATCAAGCATTTGATCTTGGGATGACTTATTTTGATTTAGCAAATAACTATGGCCCAACGCCTGGCAGTGCTGAGACAAACTTTGGGCATATGATGGCTACTGATATGAAGCCTTATCGTGATGAAATGATTATTACTAGTAAAGCAGGTTATGATATGTGGGATGGCCCTTATGGTGAATGGGGATCACGTAAAAGTATTATTGCCAGTGCCGACCAAAGTTTGACACGACTAGGATTAGATTATGTCGATATTTTTTATTCTCATCGACCGGATCCAGATACACCGCTTGAAGAAACGGCATTGGCGTTAGATCAGTTAGTCCGTGATGGCAAAGCTTTATATGTTGGTATTTCTAATTATAGTGGGGCACAAACAGCAGCAATTGCTAAAATATTCAAGGACTTAAGGACACCATTTATTATTCATCAACCAAGATATAGCATGTTTGACCGCCATATCGAAAGTGATCTTTTGCCGGTTTTAAACGAATTGGGCAAATCGGCGGTTGTTTACAGTCCTTTGGCACAAGGATTATTAACTAATCGATATCTTAATGGTATTCCTGCAGATTCTAGAGCAGCTAAAACAACCAGTCGTTTTTTACAACCAGATCAAGTTGAAAAAACACTGCTGACTGTTAAAAAACTCAATGAAGTTGCTAAAAAACGTGGGCAAACACTAGCCGAAATGGCGTTAGCATGGGATTTGCGCCAACCAGAAATTGCAAGTGTGTTAGTAGGTGCTAGTCGACCAGAACAATTGGTAGATAATGTTAAAGCGCTTAATCAACTTACCTTTAGTGATACAGAAGAAAGGGCAATTACTGACATTTTACATGTACACGAAAAAAATAATAAATGATCTGTTTTCTAAAAAAATCACTAAAACGGTTAGTTTTAGTGATTTTTTAAAGTTTTATGTTGTCATCCTGTGCGATAATCCATGTATTAAGGGCGCTATCGTCTATGCGCGAGGCATGGATTTTAAGAAATTGACGATAAAGTGTTGCGATACGTTTCTTGAAAATGAGCGTATTTGGAGCGCTTAACTCATCAGTCAACAATTGATAGGATCGAATAGCGTAACTTATAAAATGCAATTCCTCTGTCAGTGCGACACTATCTAATCCATGTTCTTCGTAGAGTAAATGTTGTCGTGCAGCATATCCAAGTGCCTGTTGGAAACGATTTAAATTTTCGGGATCGATTGCCGAGTCAGGTCCAATGGCTATCATTGTAGCCTTAAAACTCTGTATTGCTTGAGGTGTTGCTTTGTTAGTTAATTCAAATCGCTGAAACAATACACCATCAGCGGTTTGGCGTTCTTCGTATTTGTACCACTTGCTATTGGTTAAAAAGAATGGGGTGCCATTCATCTATTTGTGGCTCCTAACTTAATATTAGTTTCTGTTTTTAATATTTTTAATGAGTTGAGACATAATTTTATCATCACTATAAGATAATACGTTTTTAGCGTAAATATTTTTTCCAAACCAAGCCAGTACAATCATAGCAACAAAAGAAATAATGAGTGATAAAATTGCTGCGGGCCAAGTTTCAACCTTGGTAACCAAACGTACAGGCATCATGCTCTGCGAGATGAAAGGGACATAACTCAATATTTTAATGGCCAGATTATTAGGCATATTTGTCATGATGAAACTAAACATATAGCCAATCATGGCTAAAAATGTAATGGGTTGTATGGCCTGTTGTACTTGTGCATTGTCATTAATGAGCGATGCAATCATTGCCGTGAGTATTAGGTAAAGTGCAACTGAAATCAGAATGAACGCTACAGCGTATATTGAAAATCCAATTGTGACACCTGAAAACGTTTGTTTGATCCCATCAAGCATCGGGTTGTTTTGCAATATCACGTAGCCAATTGCACCAGCAATAATATAGATGAGTAAATGGGTGACAGCAAGAGCAAAAATACCGATCATCTTACCAAAATATTGAATGCTAGCAGACGTTGCTGCTAAAAGCGTTTCCATGATACGTGATGACTTTTCATTGGCTATTTCTGTGGCAATCATTGACGCGTACCACATGACAATCATTGTTGTAATAATACCAATTGCGACAGCAATACCGTAATTAGCCATGTCTGAATTTTCACCATTTGTAGATTTATTATCAGGTTGTTTAACAACTGATTTTAAATTAAAAGGTTGGATTAAATCTTGTGTTTGTGCAGCTGTTAAACCATAGTTTGTTGCTTTTTGACTACGTGATATATTGCCCAAAACACTTACAAATGCTTCTTTATTAATCGTGTTACTTTTGGGTTGGGTTGTTAATGTCGCGTTATCATCCTGAAGTGTTAAAATACCGTCTAAGTCTTGTGCGGCTAATGATCGATTTGCTTTTTGACTATCTGTAATTTTTGACACTTTAATATCTAATGTTTTTTCATCGCGAATAAATACTTGCCGTACTTGTGAATTACCAATAACTGCAACTGTTGGTGTCGTATTACCTTGCATTTGAGTGACACCAAAAATAATGCCACCAATGACTACAGCAAATATAATCGGCGATAAAACCAACAGCCAGTAACCACGTGTTTTAAAATGGCTTCGGAAAGTTTGTTTAATAACAATAGTGAGTCCTTTATTCATGATAGGGCGACCTCCTGGCGGAAAATATCATCTAGTGTGGGTGGCTGCTGTGAAAATGCTGGAATATAACCATTGCGTGTCACAAAATCAAATATTTGATGACCGGTCGCTTCGTCACTAATCGTGATATCAAAACCAGCACCTTGCTGATTAATCTGCGTAACGCCAGCAATATTAGCGAGTTCGGCTTTTGAAAAGGGTCCCTCAACGTATACTTTGGTGCGGCCAAATTGTTCACGGATTTCTTGTACGCCACCCTGCAAAACAATTTCACCTTGCTTCAACATCGTGAGGTTGTCAGAAATTTTAGTGACATTGTTCATGTCGTGACTTGAGAAAATAATCATGGCACCATTATCACGCAGGCGAACAATTTCGTTCATCATGATACTTGTGTTCACTGGGTCAAGCCCTGAAAAAGGTTCATCTAAAATAATAAATTCAGGATTGAAGATGAGTGCCGCAATCATTTGCACTTTTTGTGCATTACCTTTAGACAGTGATTGCACTTTGTCTGTTGCTTTACCAACAACATCAAGACGTTTTAACCAGTCAGCTAGTGCAATTTTAGTATCTGATCGTGTCATGCCATGTAGTTCAGAAAAATATAAAATTTGTTCTTCAATGGTCAATTTTTGATATAAACCGCGCTCTTCAGGTAGAAAACCGATTTTTTGCTTATCAGTTTGTGTAATAGGGTGACCATTCCATGTAATATCACCTGATGTTGGTGCGATGAAGTTTAAAATCATTCGAAAAGTGGTTGTTTTACCAGCACCATTTTGACCAATTAAACCCATCACTTTTCCGGGTTCTAGTGCCATGTTCATGTTTTTAACGGCAACTTTATCACCGAATTGCTTGTTCAGATTTGTGAGTTGAATCATGTGTTACTCCTTATAGTAGTTTAGTCAATAACCAACGAAGACTAGGCTGTAGTATGAGAATTAGAATAAGCGGTGCAGCAAAATACCAAAAATATTGTGTAAAATAACTTAGTCCTAAAATAAATGCTAAGTAAGCCATAACAAGTAATATTTTCAAAGTTAGTGCATCAGCACGTTGACGAACTTGTTGCACACGTTCATCAGTATCTTTTATTTTTCTGCGATGTAATTCTTGTGGGTTAGATAAGTAAATGATACTCATTAATTTAGTGGACAGAGCGCCTACTAACATACCACTGTAAAAACCAGTAGTAAATGCACCGAGTTTATGACCATAAAAATAGTATATTGGCATACTGGCAGCAAACAAACAGGTGGCTAAAACTGTTAAAATTACAGTGCCAAAGTTAGCTTGGTATCTCATCAAATTGGCATACTCTTCATCGCTCATACCAGCTTGTGGTGTGGCAAATAATTTTTTAAACATCTATTTTGTCCTCCTCAAAGATAAATACCTCCTCAATTTCAAGTTGAAAAAGGGTTGCAATGTGGTGTGCTAATAGTAACGATGCATTGTATTTGCCTTTTTCTAGAGATATGATTGTTTGACGTGTGACTTCTAATTGATCAGCTAATTCAGCTTGTGTCATGTGTCGTGATTTTCTGAGCTCCTGAATACGATTTTTCAATGATCAGCCTCCAAAAATGTATATAACACTTTACATTTTTATTGTAGCAAAGATTTTTTTAGATGTAAAGCGTTCTATACATTTGTAACAAATTTGCATTTTAGTTTGAAAAGAACTATAACAAAGATATAGATAAAGGGGGCCATAAAATGGCAGACGAAAAGTATCAAACGTTAGATCTTGCAATGAGCGAAGTGTTCGATTGGAGTGAGGACAAAACCCCATTACGTGATGCACTGTGGAATCATTACATGAATGAAAGTAACAAAAACACATCATCAACCTTGGCACACTTAAAGGCTTATAAAACCATGAGTGACAAGGAAATTAAGGCGGAAGCTGAAAAAGTTTTGAAGTGAAATAAAATGACTAGCAAAAACTGCTAGTCATTTTTAATTATGGCTGTTGACGAAAGGGCATTTTTTCTGTATACTTATATCTTGTTATGGCGCCATGGTCAAGTGGTTAAGACGTCGGCTTCTCAGGCCGAAATCGAGGGTTCGACTCCCTCTAGCGCTATTTTAGCTGTTTTATCAGGAATACTGATAAAACAGCTTTTTTGTTTGTAATCGTTGGTATGACTGGTTTTTATTGATTGTCACCTACTACATATTAATACATGTTAATGTATGTTATAACGTAGCTAGTGCTACAATAGTTTTGACTATAGGCCACAATAAATAAAATGATCTGGCCAGGTCAGTTGTAATAAGAAGTTTATTAAGTAAAAAGGGAGATGCCAAGTAGTGACTATCTTTGATGAAATAATAAATGATAAAATAAATTTTAAGTTTACCAGTAGAGGACTCAAGCCAATCTATCATGCGCCAACTAGTGCCAAAATAGTTATTATTGGACAGGCACCAGGTTTACGTGTTCAAAATTCAGGCATAATGTGGCATGATGCCTCAGGAGATAGGCTGAGGGAGTGGATGGGTATCAGTAAAGATGTTTTTTACAACTCAGGTAAAATTGGTGTCATTCCCATGGACTTTTATTATCCTGGAAAAGCTAAGTCTGGTGATTTACCACCACGTAAGGGTATCGCGGACAAATGGCATTCACGCTTATTAAAACAGATGCCCGATATACAGATGATTATCTTAGTCGGTTCCTACGCACAAAAATATTATCTAAAGCTAAATAGTCAGGCGAAAATAACGACAGTCATAAGGGATTATCAAAAATATCTTCCTAATTACTTCCCAATTGTTCATCCTTCACCTAGAAACAATATTTGGCTTAAAAGGAATCCTTGGTTTGAGCAAGAAGTTGTCCCAGACCTGCAGAAAATTATTTCTCAAATAATGTCAGATTGAAATTTAGGGAAAGAGGGCGTACCAAGAAAGTAGTCCGGCATTTCAGTATAGAATCATTGTTTTAAATGATAGCTAAATTGATTATGGCAGATTGTAAGAATTAAACTGATAACTAAATAAACGAAATTAAGAAGAAAATATAAACAATCATTAAACAATTGAGCATTTATAAAATTTTTACCGTATAATGTAATTTGGAGGTAATACATTATGATTGCATTACATGTTCTCTTTGGAATAATGATATTGATTGGTGTCATTATGACTGCAGTATCTTTTCAAGGTGACACTGACAAGTTGACGAACTTGCAAAAATTTTCTTTGGTATTCACAACATCAGCGATTGGATTGACGGTAATTGCTGTTATAGCAGTATCTAGTTCAATTTATATCGGAATTGTTATGTTTATCGCTTTGGCTCTTTATGAGTATTTTGCATTTTTGCGTAAAGCCAGTTAAAAATAAAACATTGGACAAAAAGGTCCAACAGCTGATAATTAAGGAGGCATAGACATTGATAAAATGTGCTATACGTTCTTAAAAATAAAAGTCACAAGGTTAAAAAAGGTTACATACAACATTGGAAAAATGTTGTATGTAACCTTTTTTTGTTTCAACGCACTTAAATAAGTAGTAAGTGAAGTGAAACCCCAAAAGAAAGTTTGTATTATTGAACTTGCCAGTGGTAACCAGCAGGTAGAGAACCACCTGACGCAATGCGCGTTGAATGACCTTTTCTTGTTTGCCAATTAAATCCGTCTTGAATAGCCCATTTATAAGCACCTGTACGATTCACAGTGCCATCTGTAGTAGCCGTTGTGGTATCTGGCGCCACAACGGACTGATCTTGTGCAGTTACGTTAGCAGCATCTTTTGCACGTGATTCAGCTGCTGATTCGCTTGATTCACGAGTGATACTTTCAGATGAAGCTTTTATTACTGCCTCAGAACTTGCTTTCTCAGCTGCTTTTTTATCTTCTTGTAGTGTCTTTGACTTGTTTAATGTATTTCTAGCTGTACCATTTGAATAATCAATAATTGCATTAGGGCTATCGTTATTTATATAAACAACTGTTGCATCATTGTTTCCTTTCTCCTCACGATATGAATGCAGGTTAATTTTGACTTTTTCGCCATTATTTTTATAACCAACATAAGCCAAACGAATTTGTCTAGGTAAAAGGTCATTATTGCGATACATTGGTGTGACTTGGTAATCAAGCCGATAACCTTTATGTTTCTTCAACCAACTTGCAAGATGGTTTTCATAATAAAGCATGCTTTTCTTATTTGAAGCGTTTGTGCTTTTTAGGGCACCAGTGTTTAAATAGGCTGTTTCAGGGACTAAATTCTTTGCTTCATCGTTTAAACCGCTAAACTGATAACCTACAAGATGACCACGATTAAACAACCATTCTTTACTAATTTTGCCATTATTTATTTTGTATTTGAAGCGATAGTTATGCCAACCGGTAGGATTATATTCTAAACGTTGAGCACGCTTTGCAGTTTGCTTTTCAGCGTAGGATAATTGAATATGGGCATCAGTTGCGCGATGCTGATCGTCATTATTTTGGAGAACGAGTTGTTTTGATTTGTTAAAATCAAGTGGCTTTTGGACAAAACTTGAAAGGCTATTGTCATGGTAACTTTTATCAGCAGCAATTGTTCCAGTCCCCACAGTACCGATAGCACTGGAGACAATAGCTAATAACAACGTTTTTTTTAATCGTTTGAACATATTTTTTACACTTTCAAGTCTTTTATTGTGGTTGTTTAGCACATATTTGAAAAAACTCTTTTTTAGAATGAAAGATATTGAGAGTTTTAGGAAAGTGGGCTGCAATTAAACAGACCGTAGATTAGCAAATTGAACAAGAGAGATAATGACGTTTTTTAGAAATTGCGTGAGAATCAGTAACTTATTGACACAGCATATATAATAATGAGCTGAGAGTCATACAAAAAGCCTATTAAGTATTTAAAACACAATAGGCTGCTACGTTAGAAAGAAATATAAAATTAAATAGCAGTTAAGAATGTTACTAATCCAAAAATAATGCCTGGAAAATTAGCAGTAGCTAGCGGAATATCACGATCTTCTTTAATTAAACCATATAACACCCATAGACCACAATTCACTGCAGCTACTAATGGTTGAATTGGGTTGCCTTTGGCACCCAAAAGATTGTCTATTATCTGAGGAATGTAAGATACATACATCAGAATTGACATCACGGTAGCAGTCCAACTTAAATATTCTATGAATTTTTCACTTTTCATTGATTACCCCCTCAATATTAATTAGTATACTTGTTTGAAATTATTAAATCAAATATGAAGTTTAAAGAGTGGATTATAATAATTCGATTAATAATAAATTAAAATATATTCCGGTTTGACTTAGGAGATGTTAAAGAAGTTTTGTGACACGGCTTGTCAGACTAACAATATGATCTGGTAATTGATATATTCGTTTCATGCCAAACATGAATTATGTGATATGATTACTAATGGAGAAGATGATAATGAAAAGAAAACTATTTTGTGACATATCGCCCTTAACCTATAAAATATCTTATGAATCACATATTTTAAAACGTAAACTAACGGACCAACTATTTGGTCGTATAGCGCAAGAACAACCTCAATCACAGTTACCGTACCTTATATTTAGTCATCAATCACTTATGCGTCGCGGACTGAGGAAAGTACCTATTCCTGTGGAAGAAGCTAAGGTTGCTAATCTCAAACTTGCGGCACCAAAGGTTAATCATGTCATCATTAAACCGGGAGAAACATTTTCATTTTGGCGTTTAGTTGGCCGATGCACTGAGAAAAGTGGGTATCAAAATGGTTTGATGGTAGCCAATGACGGTGAGCTTAAAAAGGGCACTGGTGGTGGCCTTTGCCAATTTAGTAATTTGATTCACTGGATGGTTTTGCATACACCACTAGATGTTGTTGAAAAGTATCATCATGAACAAGTAGATATGTTTCCAGATGCTAATCGGGAAGTACCTTTTGGTAGCGGGACCTCCATTGTTTATAATTATCTAGATTATCGTTTTAAAAATAACACAAATACCACCTATCAGTTGGTAACTTACGTTGGAAAAACACATTTGCATGGTGAGATTTATGCTTCTGAGCCACAAAAGGATACTTATGAAGTCAAAGCAATTGGGGAACATTTTGAATCAAACGGTGATGTTGTCTACCGTTGTGGAAAAATATTTCAATACCAATATGATCAAAGTCACCAGCTAATAAACGAAACTTTAATTAAAACAAATCATGCTAGAGTGGCTTATGATACGAGTCAATTAACAGTAATTAAAAATTAACAGGAGACAAATTAAATAATGATGGCCAGTATTTTAGTAGGTATTGCAGCCGGTTTGATTTCCGGCATGGTTAAAATTGGCTGGGAAGCAATTTTACCACCGAGAACACAAGCGCGTGATGAAACTAATCCGCCACAACAATTATTACAGCAAATGGGTGTGCCACGTCGTATAACACATGCTTATGTTTATTACTCTAAAGATCAAAAAGTTTATTATATTGCACTCTTGATGCATTTTTCATTCTCTCTTTTCTTTGGTGTCCTTTTTGCATTAACTTATCAGTTATGGCCTATTGTTGGCATGTGGCAAGGCAGTTTGTATGGCCTTATTATTTGGTTTGCTTTCCACATTGTGATAATGCCAGTATTCAAAACAGTTCCCTCTCCAGCAAAACAACCTTTTACGGAACATTTTTCAGAAGTATTAGGTCATATAGTCTGGGCATGGACTATTTATTTGGTTGTTATTGCTTTGATGGGGCACTAAACGAATATTTTTTAGAAGGGCTTAGCAAGTGCTAAGCCCTTTTTTAATTTCTTGAATAAAAAGTCACAAGTCAACTATTTTTATTCCAAATATGAAGGTGTTATAGTTGTAGTGTTGACAAATAGAAGAAGTATGGATTTCAAGAAAGGTCGCACAAAATGAGCTATCAAACAATTAATCCGTTGACAGATGAGGTTGTTAAGACTTATGACAATCATGATGATGCCTATGTTGAGGAAGCACTTACAAAAGGACATGCGTTATATAAAAAATGGCGTCATGATCCAATAGAAAGTCGTGCTGAAGCGTTAAACAAAGTAGCTGATATCATTGCATCAAAAGCAAATGAATTAGCTAAAATTTTAACGATTGAAATGGGAAAGCGTTTAGTAGAAGCAAAAGGTGAAGTGGCAATTACGGTTGCTATTGCGCGTTACTATGCTAAACATGGCGCAGATTTTTTGAAACCACGTGATATTGTTTCTGCCATTGGGCCAGCACAAATTATTTCTAGACCAACTGGCGTGTTACTCATGGTCGAACCATGGAATTTTCCGTATTATCAAATTATGCGAGTTTTTGCACCAAATTATATGGCAGGCAATCCGATGGTATTAAAGCACGCCAGCAATACACCAATGGCTGCTGAAGCATTTGAAAAAGTCGTACATGATGCTGGATTACCCGATGGCGCATTAACTAATTTATTTATTAATTATGATCAAGTAAACAAAATTATTGGCGATGACCGTGTGCAGGGGGTTGCTTTAACAGGTTCTGAACGTGCAGGTCAATTGGTAGCTGCTGAAGCTGGCAAAAATATGAAACAAAGTTCTCTTGAACTAGGTGGTAGTGATCCATTTGTGATATTAGATGATGCTGATTTATCGGAAATTAATAAAATTATTAGCGGCGCTCGACTTTATAATGCGGGTCAAGTATGTACCTCGTCAAAACGTTTTATTGTCACTGAAAAAAACTACGATAAAATTGTTGATATGTTAAAAACTGCTTTTTCTGAGGCAAAATTGGGAGATCCCATGAAACCAGAGACCACTTTGGCGCCATTAAGTACATCAAAAGCTAAGCAAAATTTGACTAAACAAGTCCGCCAAGCAGTTGAAGCAGGGGCAACACTAGCATTTGGTAGTGTTGAGCAAACCCAACCTGCTGCTTTGTTTGAGCCTGTTATTTTGACAGGTATTACTAAAGAAAATCCTGCTTTTTATCAAGAATTTTTTGGTCCAGTTGGCCAAGTATTTAAGGTGAAAGATGAGGTTGAGGCAATAGCATTAGCTAATGATTCACATTATGGTTTGAGTGGTATTGTGTTTGGTGGGGATGCAGACCATGCTGCTGAAGTTGCTTCTAAAATTGAAACTGGTGTTGTGTTTGTTAATAGTTTTGGTGGTACTTTGCCAGAATTGCCATTTGGTGGTGTTAAAAATTCAGGCTACGGTCGAGAATTAGGTGATTTAGGCATTGACACATTTGTCAATAAACAAACAATTGTGACAAAACATGAACCAATCGATCTTGAAAACGCCGTTGGTGGCTTCATATAAAACATAATAAAACACCTGATAAGCTGTAATTTTTCACAATACTAATAATTGTGATTGATTTTACGCTGTCAGGTGTTTTTATATTCATCAATTTTGATGTCGTCTCTCTTGTGAATCATTTTTAAGATCAAGCTTTTTAATGCGTCGCTTTAGTGTTGACACGCTAATACCAGTTTTGATAGCAACATGTTTGTATGTAATCCCTTTGCAGTGCATATTGTAGGCTTTGATAATTTCTGTGTCAGTGTACTGTTCTTTTCGACCTTCTTTAAAGTTTGGATTATGCATGCGAGCATATGTTTTCCCCTCTTGGGTTCTTGTAACAATAAGGTCGCGTTCAAATTGGGCAAACGCAGAAAATATTGTAAAAATCAGCTTACCAGTAGGGCTTTCATCGATGAGGCCAAGATTTAAAATGTGTATAGCAACATGACGATCAAATAAAGTTTGCATAACTTCAAGACCTTCATGCGTATTTCTAGCAAAACGATCTAACTTAGTGACGACCAATACATCCTTCGGTTGTAGTTTTTTTAGTAATTGTTCAAATACTGGTCGGTTTACAGTCGTGCCAGTGTATTTTTCTTTATAAATTTTATCCACATTGGCCTGTTGTAGTTCTAAAATTTGATGCTCTAAATGTTGCCCGATGGTGCTCACACGAGCGTACCCGTACTTCATGTAAGTGTCTCCTTAATTTTGTTGTGTATGATGTTTAAAGCATAATTAATGTTATGTCTTAGAATAAAAGCAACAAATAATTTATGAACATCTCAAAATGTTAACATGAAAAAATGTTTTTCGGTGAATTCAATTAATTTGTAAATAAATAGCTTAGATAGATTATGGCTTTGAGCAATTATGACTGCTTAAAATGATTACTAGTAGCCGCCATTTTTCGATCTAAAATGTTACAATTATAACATGATAACTTACGTTGATAATGTCAATGTTCTACCAGGTGTTGGGCCAAAACGGCTTGCTGCTTTGCATGAACTTGGTATATTTACAATTGAAGATCTTATTGGTTATTTCCCATTTCGATATGAAGATTTAGGTGAACGCTTACCCTCTGAAACACTAGATGGCGATAAAGTAACTTTTAAGGGGATCGTTAGCACGCCACCAGTGATTACCCGTTTTGGCAAAAAAAATCAAACGCGATTTGGTTTATTAATTGAACATGAAAACATACGCGTAACTTTTTTTAATCAACCTTGGATTGCACAAAATATTGATGTTGGTCAAGAGGTTGCCGTTTATGGGACGTATAATGCTGCAAAAGCAGCATTGACTGGTATGAAGGTAATTAACGCCAGCGTTGATGCACTTGATCCAATATACCCATCTTCTAAGCAAATCACTGCCAAAACAATTCGTCATTTAATTGAATTATCATGGGCAGATGTTCGCGGAACGCTTGGCTCTTTGGTGCCAGAAACGATTCGCACTAAGTATCGTGTATTAGACCGTAATACGTTGATTGAATCGATGCATTTTCCAACTGATATAGCAGCTGCAAAAGCCGCACGTCGAAGTGCGGCTTTTGAGGAGTTCTTTGTTTTTCAGATGCGATTACAATTACTCAAACTGGCTGATCAAAATTTTGCTGGAGAGGGTATTAATTACGATACACTTGCAATGAGTAATTTTGAAGCGAGTTTGCCATTTAAACTAACGGCTGCACAGACAAAAGTCGTATCAGAAATTTTACAAGATCAAAAAAGAGCACGTCATATGAATCGCTTACTGCAAGGAGATGTTGGCTCTGGTAAAACAGTTGTAGCAGCTATGGCTATGTATGCCGTTGTGACGGCTGGCATGCAAGCAGCAATGATGGCACCAACAGAAATTCTGGCGCAACAACATGCACTGAGTTTAACGCAATTATTTGATAATGCGGGTCTAACTTTACGTGTGGAATTATTAACCAGTGGCCTAAAGGTTGCCGCGCGTCGCCAGCTTTTAGAAGATCTTGAAAATGGTGATATTGATATTTTAGTCGGCACACATGCCTTATTGCAACCTGATGTTGTTTTTCACCATTTGGGATTAGCAGTGATTGATGAACAACATCGATTTGGTGTGAATCAACGCGCAGCATTACGCGAAAATGGTGTGAATCCAGATATTTTAGCAATGACGGCAACGCCGATTCCTAGAACATTATCGATTACAGCGTATGGTGAAATGGATGTGTCAGTCATTGATCAATTACCAAGTGGTCGTAAAGCCATTAAAACAACACGTATGGGTCATAATCAATTAGACAATGCTATTGCCTTTGTTAAAAAACAGATTGATGATGGCGCACAAGCTTATATAGTGACACCATTAATTGAAGAATCTGAATCACTAGACGTACAAAATGCGACAGCAATGTATGAGGCCATGCAATTGGAGTTTCCACAGTATCATATTGGTTTATTACATGGTCGACTTTCAAATGATGAAAAAAAACTATTGATGGCAAATTTTAAAGCCAATCGTATTCAAATTTTAGTTGCGACAACAGTTATTGAAGTTGGGGTGGACGTGCCAAATGCTACTGTTATGCTGATTTTAGATGCTGATCGATTTGGATTAGCACAGTTACATCAATTACGGGGACGCGTCGGGCGTGGTAACAGGCAATCGTATACAATGCTTGTTGCCGATCCCAAAACAGACTATGGCACCGCACGTTTAGAAGCCATGGTTGAAACAACTGACGGCTTTATACTTGCACAACGAGATCTTGAATTACGCGGATCAGGCGATATTTTAGGGACGAAGCAGTCTGGTGTACCAGAGTTTGTTGTTGGTGATCCTATTAAAGATTTAACGATGATGGAAATTGCACAGCAAGAGGCAATAACGTTGGTCAGTCAAAAAAACTGGGATAAGCAAGTTGCTAGTCAAACTTTAGTGGATTATTTATCACGTACGATGGCAAACTATCGTCATTTTGATTGAAAATTGACAAAGCATGACACGAATTAGGAGATGTTTTACAAATGAGCAAGCCTGCTGAAACACCAATGATGGTACAATATCACGAAATAAAATCGCAATATCCAGATGCCTTTGTTTTTTATCGCTTAGGTGATTTTTATGAACTGTTTGAAGAAGATGCAATAAAAGGTGCAAAGTTACTAGAATTAACGTTAACGGCACGCAATAAAAATTCTGAAAATCCAGTGCCTATGGCTGGCATACCGCATCATGCAGCAAAAAATTATATTGATATTTTGGTGGATCAGGGGTACAAAGTCGCTATTGTAGAACAAATGGAAGATCCGGCTGTTGCTCAAGGAATGGTCAAACGAGATGTTGTGCAACTCATCACGCCTGGAACTAAAATGTTTGATGGTGCTGGATCAGATAAACAAAATAATTATTTAGCCGCTGTATTACCAGGTGAAGAAACTTGGGTCTTATCTTATATTGATTTATCAACAGGTGAGTTAAAAGCGACAACGATGCATCGATTTAGTGACGTCATGGATGAATTGAGTTCGTTAGAAGTCAAAGAGGTCGTGTTGCGGAAAAATGATGAACAAACGACTAGGCAACAGCTAGCGACACAACTTGGCGAACGTGGGTTAGTGATTTCTACGCAATCAATTATTGACCAAAATGCGACAGTAAGTTTTTTGACTCAGCCACTCATCAAATCTGATGAAGTATCAGCAACAGCAATGTTGCTAAATTATATTTTTGATACACAGCGACGTAATTTAGATCACATTGTACCGGCGGTGAGCTACGAGCGCTTAACCTATTTGAAGTTTAATCAAGATACACGAACCAATTTAGACTTAATTGCAAATACACGAACTAAAAAACGCGCAGGCTCATTACTTGGCCTCATAGATGAAACGCACACAGCGATGGGTGGTAGACTTCTTAAGCAGTGGGTGTTAAAGCCACTTCGTGACCAACGTGATATTGAATCACGCTTAGACTTGGTACAGGCTTTTCAGGATGATTTTTTTACGCGCGGTGCCTTGCAAGATCATTTGAAATCTGTCTATGATTTGGAACGGTTATCAGCTCGAGCAGCTATGGGAACAATGAATGCGCGTGAAATTGTTCAGCTAAAACGGTCATTATTGGCTATTCCAGGTATTAAATCCGTTTTATCTGAAACAACCAGTATTTTAAACGCAACCGGTGATAAATTAGATGACATGGCTGATTTATCTGGCTTAATTGACGAAGCAGTGGTTGATGATCCACCAATTAGTGTACGGGAAGGCGACATTATTAATGACGGTTTTGATGAAAAAATTGACACTTACCGTCGTGTATTGCATGATAATCAACAATGGTTAGCACAGTTAGAAGTAGATGAACGTGCGGCGACAGGTATTCATTCATTAAAAGTCGGCTACAATAAAAATTTTGGTTATTTCATTGAAGTTACCAAAGCAAATATTGTTAAACTTGAAGAAAATCGTTATGAACGTCTACAAACGTTAACGAATGCTGAACGATTTGTCACACCTGAATTAAAAGAACACGAACGCCTTATTATTGAGGCTCAGGCCAAACGCACACAACGTGAATATGAATTGTTTGTGACAGTGCGTGAACGTGTTAAAGCAAATATTAGTCGTGTGCAAAAACTTGCACAGCAAATTGCACGCTTAGATGTTTTAGCAGCATTGGCAGATGTTGCAGATAATCGACGTTTTGTACGACCAGTATTTACAGACCATAATAGCATTAATATTAAGCAAGGCAGACATCCTGTAGTGGAATCGTTATTGGCGGCTGGCGAATTTGTTTCTAATGATGTGTTGCTTGATAAAGCAACCAATATGCAGTTGATTACTGGACCAAATATGGCTGGAAAATCAACGTATATGCGTGAACTAGCGCTGATTGTTATCTTGGCGCAAATGGGCAGTTTTGTCCCAGCAGAATATGCTGAGTTACCTCTTTTTGATCAAATATTTACACGCATTGGTGCCAATGATGATATGGCGATGGGACAATCTACCTTTATGGTTGAAATGGCTGAAGCTAATCATGCTTTACAGGAAGCGACTGCACATTCGTTAGTTTTGTTTGATGAACTAGGGCGTGGTACAGCAACTTATGATGGTATGGCTTTGGCACAAGCAATCATTGAATTTTTGGATGCTCATATTCACGCTAAAACACTATTTTCAACACACTATCATGAACTAACAGTTTTAGCTGATCAGCATGCTAGTATTGAAAATGTTCATGTAGGGGCGGTTGAAGATGAAGCAGGGCAGTTACATTTCTTACATCAAATTCAAAAAGGACCAGCTGATAAGTCTTATGGCATTCATGTTGCTGCCCTTGCTGGTTTGCCAGATGAACTCATTACTAATGCTACAAAAATATTAATTGCATTAGAAAATAAAGAGACAGTGGTGACAACAGATGACCTAACAGCGTCTGAGTTGCAACCTGAAGATGCCGGTTTGTCTGAGCAAGTTGCTTTGTTCAATGTCGACGTTGTTGATAAAGAAACAAAGATAATTCTAGACACATTAGATGGCTTTGACATTTTAAAAATGACACCAGTTGATGCTATGAATGCCTTGAATGCATTAAAACAACTTAGAAATTAGGAGGCAGGCGCCTACGGCGTAAACACAATGGGAAAAATACATGAACTCTCAAATTTATTAGCCAACCAAATTGCCGCCGGCGAAGTTATTGAACGGCCAGCGAGCGTGGTCAAGGAATTAGTCGAAAATGCCATTGATTCAGGCGCAACTCAAATTGAAGTCATTGTTGAGGATGCCGGTGAGACACTTATTCGTGTGGTTGATAATGGATCAGGTATTGAGCCAGCAGATGTGCCATTGGCATTTACACGGCATGCAACAAGCAAAATAATGAATCGTCATGATTTGTTTAATATTATGTCACTTGGTTTTCGTGGTGAGGCCTTGCCATCGATTGCTGCTATTGCTGATGTCACTTTAAATACGACAACTGAATTAGCGACTCAAGGGGTTATGTACCATATTAAAGGTGGTAAGCAAGTGAGTGTCACGCCAGCCAATGGTCGGCGTGGCACTGTCATTTCAGTGCGGGATTTATTTTATAATACGCCAGCACGTTTGAAGTATTTAAAACGGCCGCAAACAGAATTATCGCGGGTGGTTGATATTATGAATCGACTGGCTTTGTCATATACTAATATTGCATTTACCGTCACTTCTGATGGTCGAAATTTGCTCAAAACGACAGGAAACGGCAATCAGCAGCAAGTCATTGCTGCAATTTATGGCCGTGATACGGCGCAAAAAATGTTGTCGTTTGCTGGAGAAGATGACGATTTTAATGTGACAGGTTATGTTTCTTTACCTGAATTAACACGGGGATCGCGAGAATATCTAACAATATTAGTTAATGGCCGTTTTATTAAAAATTTTACGGTTTCTAATGCGATTATTCATGGTTATGGTTCTAAGCTAATGATTGGTCGCTTTCCGATGGGCGTCATTAATATTAGTACAGATCCGCTTTTGATAGATGTTAATGTGCATCCCCAAAAATCAGAAATTCGATTGTCAAAGGAAACAGAATTATCGGAATTGTTAGTACAAACAATCAAAAATCGTTTAGCAGATGAAAATTTGATTCCGGATGCTTATGAAAATTTATACGGTAAAACAAACGTAACTGAACATAAATCAGGACAACCAACACAAGTAGCACCATGGTTAAATACAAATTTAGCGCCTGTAATGCAATCTGATACTGAGACGAACACAGGATCAGATGTTATAGGTATCAGTATTACCGAGCAATCGCAATTATCAGATCGTGACATAAGCACATTTGTTGCTAAATACAAAAATGAAGCGACGTTACCGGTATTTGAGACATCTGAACCAGAACAGGTAACAGAATCAATTGCGACATACCAGTCACCATTTACTGAAGCCACCGTTAAAAAGCAAGAAACACTTGATGTGATACCAACAAACACGAGTGGCTTTCCAGACTTGTCATATATTGGACAAATGCATGGCACATTTTTATTTGCACAAAATGAAGATGGTTTATTTTTGATAGATCAACATGCAGCACAAGAGCGAATTAATTATGAATATTATCGTCAAAAAATTGGTGAAGTGAGTGATGATCAGCAGCGACTTTTAGTGCCAATAACAATTAACTATACCGCTTCAGATATGCTTAAAATTGCTGATCATGAACAGGATTTATTGCAGGTTGGTTTAACTGTAGTACCATTTGGACCAACAAGTGTTATTATTCGTGAACATCCGACATGGTTTGAAAACGGTCAAGAAGAAGATACAATTCGTGAAATGATTGATTGGATATTACGTGATGGCACGCTGACTGTGGCAGAATTTAGAGAAAAAGCGGCAATTATGATGAGTTGTAAACGTGCTATTCGTGCCAATATGCACCTTTCTGATGCGCAGGCACGCACACTACTTCAAACATTAGCAAATGCAGAAAACCCTTATAATTGCCCGCATGGTCGACCAGTTTTAACACAGTTTACGCTAACAGAGATGGAAAAAATGTTTAAACGTATTCAAGATTCTCATGAAAAATGGGAAACATACGATAATCATCCTTACTAAATAGGTGCCAATTGGCACTGTACATACAGGAGAAATATAGATGAACAACAATGATATTATTATTCGTCTGCGTTATGCCCTAAACATTCAAAACGCAGATATGATTAAAATTTTTGAATTTGGTAATGTGACTATTGATGAGACGCAATTACATACGTTGCTTACTAAGCAAGATGAAGGCAGTAAACGCGATGAAAAAATAGATGCCAAAGGCCTTGAATCTTTCATGAATGGTTTGATTATTTCTCAAAGAGGACAAAAATTTGGTCCTGATTTAAAGCCGGTGGCCCCAACTTTTGATATAAATAAAGAAGAAAACATTAATAATGTTGTGATGAAAAAACTTAAAATTGCTATGTCTTATACAAGCGATGATTACATGAGTTTTTTGAAAACAGCAGGTGTGACCATTTCAAATAATGAATTAAGTGCCGTATTACGTCGATCAGATCATCGTAATTATAAGCCAGCTGGTGATAGATATTTAAGAAATATTCTAAAAGGCATGGCAATGGAATATCGACCAGCTGATGTTAAGAAAACTGCTCGCAAATAAGTGTTGTAAGCGTTTTCTTAATCGGTTACAATATAGGTGATATAACTTTACTGGAGGACAATATGACTGAACGTACTTTAATGTTGATTAAACCCGATGGTGTCAAACGTGGTAAAATGGGTGAAATTATTCGACGTATTGAAAATAAAGGCTATCAAATTAGTGCTATGAAAATGGTAGTCCCGACAGAAGAATTGCTTAATTTGCATTATGCTGAGCATGTTGGCAAGCCGTATTATCCTTCTCTTGTTAATTATATGATGTCGGGACCAGTTGTGGTTATGATTGGTGAAGGAACTAACATTATTTTAGGTTGGCGAACTTTAATGGGCGAAACTAACCCAACCAAGGCAGCGCCTGGAACTATTCGTGGTGATTTAGGACGTGAGTGGGATGGCGAAGCTATGATGAATCTTGTGCATGGTTCAGATAGTCTGTCGTCAGCAAAGCGCGAAATCAACCTATGGTTTACATAAATTTAAAACTTGACTGTGATTAATTTAATCTTAAGTCAAGTTTTTTTGTTCATTTTAGGTGGTTAAGCTAAAAGTTTGGTAAAATAGAAGATATAGACTCGGAGCCTAAAAATGAAATTAAATGATATAACAATACTTGAAAACCAATCGTTAGCCCCATATGCACATACGCAAGTTGGCGGTAAGGTTGACTACTTAGCCATACCAAAGACACATTTAGAGTTACAACAGTTGTTGCATTGGGCAAAATTAAAAGCACAACCAGTACATATATTTGGCCGGTTATCTAACCTAGTTGTTAGAAATGGTGGCTTACATGGTTTGTCAATTTTATTGCATGATTTACGCGATATTAAAGTTGATCAACGCACAATTACAGCAGATGCCGGCGCAGACTTGATTATAGTGACTGAAGTGGCCATGACACATGGATTGACTGGATTAGAATGGGCAGCTGGTATCCCTGGTTCTGTTGGCGGTGCTATTTTTATGAATGCAGGTGCATATGGTGGACAAACAGAAATGGTAGTCACCACGGTCACTGCAATCATGCCGGATTTGAGCATACAAACATTTAAATTAAGTGAGTTAGAATTTGGCTATCGTCACTCCATTTTTCAAGAAAATGGTGGTGTGATTGTGAGTGCCACGTTCACTTTGACACCGGACGTGAAATCAGATATTCAATTACGTATGGATGTTAATAATTATCGACGGGCTGATAAGCAACCGTTAAATTATCCATCGAATGGATCAGTTTTTAAGCGACCAGAGGGGTATTTTGCGGGCAAATTGATTATGGACTCAGGTCTTCAGGGTACACGTATTGGGGGCATTGAAGTATCAAAAAAGCATGCTGGTTTTATGGTCAATATTAACAATGGGACAGGTAACGATTATGAAGATTTGATTCATCACGTACAGGTAACCGTTAAAAAGAAGTTTAATGTTACCTTAGAAACTGAGGTGCGTATCATAGGGGAGCGTTAAATTTATGGTGATATTAGAATTAGTGGTTATTTTGATCGTTTCGGTGACAATATCAAATGTTGTGTCACATTTTATACCTGATGTACCAATAAGTTTGTTTCAAATTGCCATTGGATTGTTGCTTTCATTGGCTTTCGGTATATTTATTAAAATCGATTCACATTGGTTTATGTTATTATTTGTGGCACCGCTATTATATAATGATGCTTGGCGATTTCCAAAGCATGAATTGTGGGAATTACGTGGTCCAATTTTAGGTAATGCCATTATACTGGTATTATTGACAACATTAGTTGGTGGCTTTTTCATACACTTGTTGATGCCTCAGTTAGAAACTTCCGTCGCCTTGGCCTTAGCTGCAGTTGTATCACCCACAGATCCTGTGGCGGTACAGGCAATTGCCAAACGTGTGAAATTACCAAAAACTGTTTTGCATATTGTTTCAGGTGAAAGTTTAATTAATGATGCCAGTGGTTTGGTTAGCTTTAATACGGCTATTAAGGCAACGGTTGCCGGTACATTTTTACTGAGCCATGCCATTGGAAATTTTTTTTGGATGACAATCGTTGGTTTAATCATTGGGTTATTACTGGGCAGTCTTTTAAATTGGATCGGCGATGTTTTTGATCGTGTTGGCTTGAATGATGTGGTATTTCATACGGTTGTAACGATACTGGCACCATTTTTAATTTATTGGGTAGCAGAGGACATATTTCATTCATCTGGTGTCATTGCAGTTGTTGCTGGAGCCATTATAACAAAGATACTAAGTGATCAACATGTTGACGCGCGAAATCCAGAAATTGCAATTACTAGTGTTAGAACATGGGAAATATTTGTCTATTTATTGAATGGTATTATTTTTGTGTTATTAGGTATTGAATTACCGCCAGCGCTTGCTGCAGTTGTCCAAAATTCACAAATGAACACAGGACACGCTATTTTTTATGGCGTTGTTGTGTGGTTTATCATATTTGCTATTCGAACATTTTGGGCTTACGGTAATCAAATCGCGGCTTACATTAAAACCAAAGAAACGAAACCCTCATTTAACATGGCAGTAACATCAGGCTTAACAGGTGTACGTGGTGCTGTGACGATGGCTGCTGTTATGACAGTCCCAACTATTATTAATGATGGCACTGCTTTTCCACAACGAGATTTATTAGTGTTTGTAGCGGCTGTTGTTGTTATTGTGAGTTTACTGGTAGCGACTATCATGTTGCCAATTATGACCAAAGAACGTTCAGCACATGATTTCACACAGCCGGAAATGTTAGATTCAGAAGCTGTGTCAACTGACACAAAAAAAGCTGAAATGACAGAATCTCAAGCACGTATTTTTGCTATTCAAGTAGGCATTCAAACATTACGAGAACAACAACGTGAAGATAATCGTGCCATTGTCTATGAATTGATTACAAGAAAGCAGGGAACGATTGCTCAAATTAGGCGTCAGTTAATAGGTGATACGTCAGGTTACACCAGCTCGGATGATTCAGAATTACGTCTTATCGGTCTGCAAGCACAACGTGATCGGTTACAACAATTGTTAGTTCATGAGGATATTTCACCATTAACCTTTTCGTCACAATCTAGACGTTTGGAACGACTTGAAAATTTGATAGCTGCTGACGCACAGTACCATTTTTCATCGCAATGGGCTTTGGTGCTTATGCGTCGAGGATTGCGTAGCATTCGTATCTGGTTTTCAGATGAAACCAGTGAAAAAATTAAAAAAGAAACATCTCTTGCCATGAGAGAAACTTCCAAAGAAGCCATTAAAGCGCTTTCGGCTCACATGGAAAAGTATAGTGGTGATACGGTAACGCATCGAGTCGAACGTCAAAATGCTTATAATTTAATTGTGGCATATCGTTATCGTATTGAAAATGAAAAACGTGTTGATACACCGGAGCAACGACAACTCGATGATAAAATACGGATGGAATTAGAGTTGAAAGCATTAAATGCTCAGCGCGAAACTATCCAAAATTTATATGAACAACAACGTATTACACGCCAAGCTGGTATTAATATCAGGCAATTTATTAATTTTTCCGAAACAGCAGCATTAGCTGGGAAAGATGAAGAGTAGTTTGTGTGACATATTGATGTCTATTAGGCAGTTTATTGCAATGATGTAAAGGGGAAAAAATGTTATCGTACCTAACAATTAACAATCTTATGCATGCGGTCGATATTATAATTATTTGGTTTTTATTGTATAAAATTATTCAATTTGTAGAAGGCACGCGTGCACTGCAGATTTTATTTGGTGTTGGCACTGTCATCTTAGTCAAGGTAGTTAGCTGGTATCTTGGATTAATGACACTTTCTTGGGTGATGGATCAGCTGATTACATGGGCACCAATTGCTTTAGTTGTCATTTTCCAACAAGAAATTAGACGAGGCCTAGAAACTTTAGGACGTCGGTTAACTGTGCGGCGTGCACGTATTGATAATACTGTCGAACATCAGTTAATTAAAAGTTTAGATGATTCTTTACAGTATATGTCTAAACGGCGCATTGGGGCGTTAATTACCATTCAACGTGACGCCCAGTTGGATGAATACATTAAGACAGGGATTAAACTTGATGCTCATATTACCGGACAATTGTTGATTAATACTTTTATTCCAAACACGCCACTACATGATGGTGCGGTTATCATTAGTAAAGGCCGTATTGCAGTGGCAGCAGCTTATTTACCACTTTCAGAAAGTACGCGTATACCCAAAGAATTGGGGACGAGACACCGTGCAGCAGTAGGAATTTCTGAAGCTAGTGATGCAATTACTGTCGTTGTGTCAGAAGAAACTGGTGAAATTTCTATTACACAAAAAGGTGATTTGTTGAGACATATGGATCAAAAAAGTTACTTAAATTTCTTTGAACACCAGTTTATACCAGCAGTAGATAGTGTTGTTGCTAAGACGCATTGGTGGCGAAAAGGAGGACAAACACGATGAAAAAAATAAAACAGTCAAAAATTGTTAATCTCAGCATCGCGTTTGTTATTGCCATTTTGTTATCATCATATGTTTCAAGTACGCGGTCAACTAGATCATCAGGTAATGATTCTAATAATTTTTCAACAATCATACCAGAAAAAAAGGCAACATTAAAAGTGGCTTTGAATGTACAGTTTGATAATGATAAATATGTTGTTATAGGGGCGCCTACGACGGTACAAGTTGATATTGAAGGTTCAGGTGCGCTAGTTTCCGCGGCAAAAAGTCGTAATGATATTCAAGCAAGTATAGATTTAAGAGGCTTAAAAGCTGGTAAACGTACTGCTACAGTGGCATTACGTGGCGTAAATGCCTCTTTAACGTCAACAGTTAATCCGCAAAAAATAACGGTTACCATCGCGCGGAAAACATCAGCAACAGTACCAGTTAATGTGAGTTATAATAAAGATAATATTGCTAAGGGCTATACGGCAGGTGAACCAACAACCAATCCAAAAAATGTGACAATTAGTGGACCAAAGTCGAATGTTGATGCGGTTACGAGTGTTGCGGCACGTTTGAATTTGCCAAGTGGCGCGAAGGAGTCATTAACGCGTACAGCACAACTTGTAGCCTTGGATAAGGATGGTAATACAGTAGAGGTTAATTTCAGCCGTCAAACCGTTGATGCGACTTTAGCAATTGCACCAGAGGATTCCAAGCGACTCACATTAAACGCCAGCGTTAAAAATGGTGAATCTAATAACTATCAAATCACGTTTGATCCGAAAACAGTGACGGCATATGGGTCATCTGATATACTTAATGCTATGGATAATATTAGTGTATCAGTTGATGTTGGTAATATTCGAGACGGTGGGACTGTTAATGTTAAATTACCTAGCATTGACGGCATTGTACGTTATGATAAGACTGATGTGACGGCCATAGTCTCACAAATCAAAAACAGTAACAGTAGCAATAGTATGAGCGAAAGTAGCACGAACGATAGTTCAAACACGAGCTCAGCTACGTCATCAAGCGCTTCAGCATCTAGTGATACTGATACAAGTGATGCTAAGACTTCAAGTAGTAACTAGAGAAGGCGAGATAAAAAAATGTCAGATATTAAATTAAAATACTTTGGAACAGATGGTGTACGTGGAATTGCTAATGAATCATTAACACCAGAATTAGCATTTCGTTTAGGACGTACAGGTGGTGCAATTTTAACACAGCATGCTGAAAGTCATAAAAAGCCAGTTGTTATTGTTGGCAGAGATACAAGAATTTCTGGTGAAATGTTACAACAAGCTATTGTTGCTGGATTTTTGTCGGTGGGTATTGATGTTTTAAGTTTAGGCGTTATAACGACACCGGCAGTTGCATTTTTAGTACAGGATTTGGAAGCAGATGCGGGGGTACAAATTACAGCCTCACACAATCCAGCCGCAGATAATGGGATTAAATTTTTTGGTAATGATGGCTTTAAGTTGTCAGATGAACTTGAATATGAGATTGAACAATTATTGGATGCACCAACTGACACGTTATCAAGGCCTAGTGCTGAGGGAATTGGTGTTGTTAATAATTATCCTGAAGGTGCTTTGCGGTACATGAGCTTCTTACAAAAAACAATTCCAACAGATCTTGTGGGTATGCGAGTGGCACTTGATGGAGCTAATGGTGCAACTAGTGGGCTACTGGCACGCTTATTTGCAGACTTAAACGTTGAATTTGTAACTATGGGAACAGAACCTAATGGTTTAAATATTAATGATGGTGTCGGCTCGACACATCCTGAAGCACTAGCAGAGCTTGTTCAAACAAATGACGTACAAGCTGGTTTATCGTTTGATGGGGATGGCGATCGCTTGATTGCTGTTGACGAAAATGGTGAAATTGTCGATGGTGATAAAATTATGTTTATCATTGGCAAATTTATGAACGAGCAAGGACGACTGAAACATAACACAGTTGTTTCAACGGTTATGAGTAATATTGGTTTTTATAAAGCGTTGACGGATAATGGCATGATGAGTGTACAAACTGCCATTGGTGATCGTTATGTTATGGAAGAAATGTCTAAATCAGATTATAATCTTGGTGGCGAGCAATCAGGGCATATCATTTTCCGTGATTGGGCCACAACTGGTGACGGGTTATTGACAGCCTTACAACTGTTGTATGTTATGAAGGAAACGAGCACCAACCTGTCTGAACTAGCGGCAGCAGTGCAATTATATCCTCAAAAATTAGTTAACATTAAAGTTGACGATAAAATAGCGATTCAACAAAATCCAGCGGTTGTGAGTAAAATTGCAGAAGTAGAGGCACAAATGGCCGGAGATGGTCGTGTACTCGTACGCCCATCAGGCACGGAGTCATTGATTCGAGTAATGGCTGAAGCACCTACAACAGAGCTTGTTGAACGGTATGTTGAGATGATTGCTGCTGTTGTTCGTGAGCAGACAATGCAATAAAAATGATTGAAGCGCTAAGTTTATTAAAACTATGGTGCTTTTTTTGATATAATAAAGTATAAAACTAGAATTTAAAAGGAAAAAAACCGTGTCACAAGACAGCTTTAAAAAATATTTATTAACAGAGTTCAATATTCAATTTAACGATGAAGCACTGCTGCAAGAGGCCTTGACGCAACGTAATTATTTGAATGAACATCAAGACGAATCTGGGCGTGATTATCAACGACTAGAATTTTTAGGTGACTCCGTCATGCAAGTTTCGGTAGCTGAATATCTGTTTAAACGATACCCGAATTGGCATGAAGGCCAGCTAACAGAAATGCGTATTGCAATGGTACAAACACGCTCCTTTGCGCACTTTTCACGTGTCGTGCACTTGAATGAAGGCATTCGTCTTGGAAAAGGTGAAGAAATGTCAGGTGCACGTGACCGTGATTCACTGCTAGAAGATATATGGGAGGCTTTTATTGGTGCCTTATATTTAGATCAAGGCCTTGAGGCCGTCAGTGTCTTTTTAGATCAAACTTTATTTGCAGCAATCGATACAGATTTTTTTGATCGCTTTATTGATTTTAAAAGTCGATTGCAAGAAAAGCTTCAAAAAAATGGTGCGGTCGATATCTATTATCGTACTGAAAGTGAACAACCATTAGCTGGTAATACGCAACTATTTGAAGCTAGTATTTCAGTTGATGATCGTGAATTGGCGCGTGGTACGGGTAAGTCTATTAAAGATGCTGAAAAGGCTGCTGCGCGTACTGCATTAAAACTATTGGAAGATAAGTAAACTATGAAACTTAAATCCCTCGAAATCAGTGGCTTTAAGTCTTTTGCTGATAAGACGATTATTGAATTTATGCCAGGCATGACGGGTATTGTTGGCCCAAATGGTTCAGGCAAGTCTAATATTATTGAGGCAATACGCTGGGTTATGGGTGAGCAAAGTGCCAAAGATTTGCGTGGCACAAAAATGTCAGATGTTATTTTTGGTGGCACAAATAAGCGTAGCGCATTAAATCGATCAGAAGTGTCAATGACATTTGATAATTCTGATCATTATGTTAAGTCAGAATTTAATGAAATTCGCATTACGAGAAAATTGTATCGTTCTGGTGAAAGTACGTATCAAATTAATGGCGTTGATAGTCGATTACGCGATATTCATGAATTGTTTATGGACACTGGTCTTGGTAGAGAGAGTTTTTCGATTATATCACAAGGTCGTGTCGAAGGCATCTTTAATGCAAAGCCAGAAGACCGACGCGGTATTATTGAAGAAGTTGCTGGTGTATATAAGTATAAGCAAAATAAAGAACGTGCACAAAAAGAATTAACACAAACAAGTGATAATTTAGCACGAGTTGCTGATATTATTTATGAAATTCAGGGACGTATTGAACCACTTGCTGAACAATCAGCACAAGCAACTGATTACGTTGCACAAAAAGAGCGTTTTGAAACACTAGATACCTTGCAATTAGCGTTGACACATAGAAGTTTAGAAACGCAAATCAAGGATGCAACAACTCAAGTAGAGATTCAAGATGGTCGGGTTAATCAGATCAAGTTAAAATTGGACCTATTAAATAAATCGTTATCAGAAAAGCGTCAAGAGCGCATCAGTATGCAACTCATGCGAGATAAAGCGCAACAAGATATTTTGCATGATACACAATCACGGGAAAGGTTAATTGGCGCACAAAATTTAAGTACGCAACAAATTAATACCTTAGAGCAAAGTGTTGCACAAAAAGATAGTCAATTAGCTGAGTGGAAAAATCGTTTAGCAGAATTAACGTCTCAAATTAACCAACTTATTGAAGATAAGGACAAACTTCAGGAACAACAGCATACGTTACAGCAGCAAATGGCGTCATTTGATAATGCCTTACAAGTATCATTGCAAGAAAAATTGCAGAAAAAAATTGACGATCATCGCCATCAATATATACAGACAATGCAAGATATTGCTGCCTTACGAAATGGTTTACAGTCTGATCAAAAAGTGCAACAGCGTTTAGTTAATCGTCAGCAGGTGTTGTCAAAACAAATTTTGGACGAAAAAGAAACAGTATTAACTTTGAACACACAATTAACCTTGGATTCTCCAGAACAAGGGCATATCATAAATATTGATCATTTAAAACGTGATGTAGATGATTTGCAGAAAAAAAGTGCACAAAATACAACAGAATACCAAAAGAATGAACAGAAATGGTACAGTGCTTTAAATGATTTAAATAAGTCGCGTAGTCAAAGGGATGCGTTAACAGCGTTAGATGAGTATGCAGGTTTTTATCAAGGTGTACGTGTTTTGATGCAAGCACAAGTTAGACAGCAATTTTTAGGCATTAAAGGTGTTGTCGCTGAACTCATGACGGTACCAACTGACTATACGCAGGCAATTGAAACAGTTTTAGGTGGTGCGCTACAGCAAGTCGTTGTAGATACAACAACGACTGCTAAAGCAGTTATTCGTCATTTAACTCAAAAACGTGCCGGACGTGTCACTATTTTACCGATTGATACGATTAAGCCAAGACAGCTAAGCGGCATTGAACGTATTAGAATGAGTGATGGGTTTATTGGGGTGGCAGCCGATTTAGTAGAAATGCCTGCTGATATGCATGCTATCAAGTCAAATTTGCTGGGAAACACAGTTATCGCTGAAAATCTTGATGCTGCAACTAAAATTGCACGTATGGGAAATTATCGTTTTCGTGTTGTCAGTTTAGGTGGTCAAGTTGTGAATGCAGGTGGCTCGATGACGGGTGGTGCAAACCAAAAATCAGGCCTAACGATTTTGAGCCGTCAAACGGAATTAAATCAATTAAATGAGCGCTTGGTTAACTTGACACAAACAACTCAAAAATTAGAAAAATCAGTGCAAGATCAACGCCTACGAGGTGATGAGTTGCGATCAAAACTACAGGTTTCACAAACACAACTAGCTAATGCTAAAAATGAAACAGCGCAAATTGATTATGATTTAGCACGGCGACAGGATGCTATCAAGCAACAAACACGTGTTTTGCAAGCATTGCAAATAGAGAATGACGATTTGACAAAACAATTAGTTGATATAGAAACTCAGTTGCTTGCTAACCAAAAAAAGCTTAAATTAGCACAAGATGCACAAAAAGATCAAGAAACTGAAACAGCCCGATTAGATCAACAACTAGCAGACATTTCCACTCAGTCGCAAGTTAGCAATGAACAAAAAGCTATAGTGCAAACAAATTATGCGACAGTGCAAGCAAAAATGGACAGTTTAGTGACTCAAATAGGATTGCTACAGACACAAAAAGATGAGGCACAACAGCAAAAAAATAATGTTGAGAACGCACTAAAAGACTCGAATGTGCAGTTAACGGCAGCAAAAAGTAGTGCTAATAATATTGAAAAAATGAACGTGATCACGCAACGGCTAGAAGCAATAAAAGATAAATTTGATGTCTATACCAAACAAATCAATCGTTTAACTGATGTGGTTGTCACAATTGAAAGTCAATTTGCGACACAACAAGAAACATTACGTGTTAATAACAGTACACAAAATCAGATTGTCGGACAATTAACACGTTTAGAATCGCAACTTGATAATGTGCAAGCGCAGTTATTGACACAATATGATATGGTAGACATAACCGATATTGTAGCCACTCATGGCATTGATGAGTTACCAAAGATAGAATCACAATTAGCCTTGTTGAAACGCAGTCTAGATGAAATTGGTTCAGTTAATATGAGTGCTATTTCAGAATATGAAGAAGTGAAAACGCGTTTTGAATTTTTAACAAAGCAGCGTGATGACTTAAAACTGGCTCGTGAGACACTATTACAAACAATTGATGAAATGGATGAAGAGGTTCAAATTCGTTTCAAACAAACTTTTGATGATGTGGCAGCAAAATTTTCAAATATTTATACACAAATGTTTGGTGGCGGCCGTGCTGAAATTCGTTTAACAGACCCAAAACATCTTCTGACTACAGGCATTGACATTACGGCCCAACCACCTGGCAAAAAATTTCAACAAATGAGTTTGTTATCTGGCGGTGAAAAAGCACTGACTGCTATTACGCTATTGTTTGCAATATTACATGTCCGTCCTGTACCGTTTGTTGTGTTGGATGAAGCAGAAGCAGCATTAGACGAAGCAAATGTTGATCGCTTTGCTAAATATTTATATCACTTTGCCGGTGATACACAATTTATTGTTATCACACATCGTAAAGGGACTATGATGAAAGCTAATTTATTGTATGGTGTCACAATGCAAGAAGCAGGCGTCTCTAAGATGATTGCAGTAGATTTGGATAGAGCAACAGAAAGTGTAGGGTAAAATGGGATTATTTGATATTTTTCGTAAAAAAAAGACCGAAGAAAATAGTGAACAGTCTAAAGATACGGTTGAAGCACGCGCCAATCAAGACAATTCTGCAGAGTTTGAGATACCAGACAATATACAAGAAACAGAGGAGAAACATGATCAAAATGTAGCTGAAGAGTCAGCGCCTGATGATGTTTCCGAAGAAACTGCAACACAAGAACTACCAAAAAGTGTGGCACCAGAGATTGTAGAGCAACAAATTTATACTAAAGGGTTAGAAAAATCTCGTACGGGATTTGCTGCCAGATTTAATAAATTTTTAGCAAACTTTCGTTCTGTTGATGAAGATTTTTTTGAAGAGTTAGAGGAAACCTTGGTCGGTGCTGATGTTGGTTTTGATATGGCAATTAAGATTTCCGATGACTTGCGTGAAGAAGTTAAGCTTGAAAATGCCCATCGTCCAGAAGATGTGCGTGATGTCATCATTAAAAAAATGGTTGATATGTATGAAGCTGACGGTGTGAATGAAGATGCAACCATGCACTTTAATGTCAATGGGACAACAGTAATTTTGTTAGTTGGTGTTAATGGTGTTGGCAAAACAACCACAATTGGTAAATTATCCACAAAGTATCAGCAACAGGGAAAATCAGTTTTACTTGCAGCAGCTGATACGTTCCGAGCCGGAGCCACAAAGCAACTACAAGAATGGGGTGTACGAGCAGGTGTGCCAGTAGTATCTGGCAAAGAAAAAGCAGATCCAGCATCAGTTGTTTTTGAAGCAGTGACAAAAGCACGTGACGAACATTATGATATTTTATTTGTTGATACCGCAGGTCGTTTACAAAATAACGTTAATTTGATGCAAGAACTAGAAAAAATGAAACGTATTATTAAGCGCGAAATACCAGGTGCACCACATGAAGTATTATTAGTGCTTGATGCAACAACTGGTCAAAATGCTTTACAGCAGGCAAAATTATTCAAAAATTCATCTGATGTGACAGGAATTGTTTTGACAAAAATGGATGGTACTGCAAAAGGTGGCATTGTATTTGCTATTAGAAACGATATGCACTTGCCAGTGAAATGGGTTGGATTTGGTGAAAAGGCAAGTGATTTACGAGAATTTAAGCCTGAAGAATTCATATATGGTATGTTTAAGGATCTAATGGCATGAATTTTAAGGAAAAAAATCAAATTAATGGTTTATTTGGATTTTATGGTGAATTATTAACGATTAAACAACAAGATTATCTACGTTATTATTTTGAAGATGATTACTCAATTGTTGAAATCGCAGAAGTTGAAACAGTCAGTCGTCAGGCAGTTTCTGACAATATTAAACGCGGTATTGATCAATTGTTGAAATATGAACATGTTTTGCATTTACAAGAAAAATTTGAAACACGTTCAAAAATTGAGACTCAAGTACAAGATTACATTGCAGTGTATTATAATAAAGATACTGAGTTAAAAAAACTTGTGTCGCAACTCATGGCACATGAAATAGAAGATTAATTATACGCTAAAAAGGAGAAGAGTGTTCGGCATTAGGATAATTTGTACATTGGAAGTGTATGATGCATCTGGTTCGACCGCTTTAAAATCATAATTATGGCATTTGAAAATTTAACTGAGCGTCTTTCCAAGGCAATGAAAAATCTCACCGGCCGTGGCAGAGTGAGTGAAGAAGATTTGCGTGCAACAATGCGTGAAATTCGTTTAGCACTTTTAGAGGCTGATGTTAATTATGACACGGTCAAAAAATTTGTTGCTAATGTACGTGAAAAAGCAAGTGGTGCCGATATTTTGGAAGGCTTAAACCCTGCGCAACAAGTTGTTAAAATTGTTAATGATGAATTAACAAAGACTATGGGTGAAGAAGCAGTGCCACTCAATAAGTCACCTAAAATTCCGACAATTATTATGATGGCAGGGCTTCAGGGTGCTGGAAAAACAACGACAGTTGCTAAGCTGGCTTACAAATTAAAAAAAGAAGAAAATGCGCGACCAATTTTGATTGCAGCCGATGTTTATCGCCCAGCAGCCATTGATCAGTTAGAAATATTAGGTCGTGATTTGGAGATTCCAGTCTTTCAACTTGGAACATCTGTTAATCCGCGTGACATTGTTCGTCAAGGATTAGCAAAAGCTGCTGAAAATAAAAATGATTATGTCTTTATCGATACGGCAGGTCGTTTGCAAATTGATGATGTGCTAATGCAAGAGCTTAAAGATGTCGCTGATATTGCCCATCCAGATGAAATTTTACTGACAGTTGATGCAATGACTGGACAAAATGCTGCCGAAACCGCAAAAGGTTTTTCAGCAGCATTAGATCTAACTGGTGTTGTCTTAACTAAATTAGATGGTGATACACGAGGTGGTGCCGCGCTGTCAATTCGTGATGTCACGGGGAAACCAATTAAGTTTGTTGGGCAGGGTGAGAAACCAACAGATTTGGATGTATTTTATCCAGATCGTATGGCTTCACGTATTTTAGGCATGGGCGATGTGCTAACGTTAATCGAAAAAGCGCAACGTGATTTTGACGAAGAAGCACAAGCTAAGCAACTTGAAAAGATGCGTCAAAACACCTTTGATTTTAACGACTTTGTTGCTCAGTTGAAACAAGTTCAAAGTATGGGTCCAATGGAAGATTTATTAAAAATGATTCCAGGTATGGCGAATAACCCTGCTTTGGCAAATGTCAATATTGATGCCAAGCAGTTCTCTCATCTGGAAGCAATCGTGAGTTCGATGACACCAGCTGAGCGTGAAGATCCTGACTTAATCAATCCATCACGCCGTCGCCGACTAGCAGCTGGTGCGGGGCGTCCTATTGTTGAGGTAAATCGTATGATCAAGCAATTTGATCAAATGCGTAAAATGATGAACCAAGCAACAAATGGTAATTTTGGCGGCATTGACAAAATGATGGGTGGTTCTGGTATGAATATGTCCTCAATGATGGGTGGTGGCGGTATGCCATCTGGAAACTTTGGTCAAAAAGTTCAAAATTTTGCGATTAAACAAGCGGCCCGACGCTTACAAAAAGCCAAAAAGAAACGTGGTAAAAAATAATGCAACGGTTAGAGCGTGTATTGCCAGTACTCGTATTTGTTGTTATGTTAGGTGCCAACTTATTAAATGCACCGAATCTATCAATCCCTATATTGTTGTTGGCAATTGTGTCAGCATTGATTCCGGGGGTTATTATCTTTGGCTTGATTAAATTTTTAGAATGGTGGATGGCACGCTAACTAAATGTAAAACAACGATACTGTGTTATTGCACATGAATTGATTTGAAATAAAAGGAGAAATATGTCAATTAAATTGATTGCATCCGACTTGGATGCGACTTTTCTAAAAAATGATAAAACATTTAACGAAGTATTATTTCAAGAAGTACTTGATAAATTGCATGCACAAGGTGGTCAGTTTGTTGTTGCAACGGGTAACCATGTCCAGAAAGTACGCGAGTACTTTAAAAATTTTTCTGGGCAGTATCAGTTGATTGCTAACAACGGAGCAGAAGTTATTTTAAATGGTGAACTGACGCATGTTTGGTCAGTATCTGAAGATGTGCCAGCAGCAGTTGATAAGTTGGCTAATAAATATCAGGCAGGATTAGAGTTGGGTGTATCTTTTGTTGCTGCAAACAAAGCTTTTATGATAGTTAAAAATCCTAATGCTGATCATCTTGATTTTGCAAAAAAATATTTTGAAAATTTAACTTTGATTGATTCGGTTACCGAAATTAATGAGCCTATCTTAAAAGTATCCCTAGTTTTGCCACGTTTAGAATATGAATTTATGCGTGAAATTAAATTATTGCTTGGTAATAAGGTACATGTGACAACATCAGGATATGGGGCAATTGATATTGTCAACCCAAATGTTAACAAGGCTAACGCTTTAACTTACATTGCGGAAACATTGAATGTGTTACCGTCTGAAATTATGGCCTTTGGTGATGGTTTAAATGATTTAGAAATGTTAGAGTATGTCGGACAACCTTTTGCTATGACGAACTCTGATGACGAACTTTTTCAACATGATTTTTCACGTAGTGTCACTGATAATGATAATGATGGTGTTTTAAAGACAATTCTTGAAAAATTATAATACGCAAATTTTGATTTTTATGTATCAAAATAACCGTTTTAAAATGATTAATAATATTTAAACTTTGATAAGGAAAAATCCAATATCAAGGTTTTTTTATTTTAATCATTTTCATATGCTAAAGATGATTATTTCCGCAATTATGTGGCAAATAACTAAATGGAAATGTAAGCGCTTTCTTGATAAAATGTAGATAATAAAAGGAGGCGTAAAAGATGAGTAACAGTTTATCAAAAGAGTTTCTTTGGGGTGGTGCGGTTGCCGCACACCAATTAGAAGGTGGTTGGCAAGAAGGTGGAAAAGGTATTAGTGTTGCTGATGTTATGACGGTTGGTAATCCAGGGCAAGAACGTGCCATTACAAATGGTATCATACCGGGTGAATATTATCCTAATCATGATGCAATTGATTTTTACCATCGCTACAAAGAAGACATTGCTTTGTTTAAGGAAATGGGTTTTAAATGTTTTAGAACATCAATTGCTTGGACTAGAATATATCCTACTGGGGAGGAGAGTGAACCAAATGAAGCAGGGTTAAAGTTCTATGACGATTTATTTGATGAATTATTAAAAAATGATATTGAACCCATTATCACGCTCTCACATTTTGAACTGCCTTATAATCTCGTTACGAAATATGGTGGTTTTCGAAATCGTAAACTAATTGATTTGTTTGTTAAATTTGCTGTGACTTGCTTTAAACGTTATCAAAACAAGGTTAAATATTGGATGACGTTTAATGAAATTAATAATCAAGCAAATTATGATAGTGATTTCTTGGTATTTACTAATTCAGGTCTTCGTTTCAATCCGGACGAAAATCGAGAGGAAGGCATGTATCAGTCAGCTCATAATGAATTAGTGGCTAGTGCCCGTGTTGTTAAATTAGGGCATGAAATTAATCCTGATTTTCAAATTGGTTGCATGATTGCTATGGGACCAGTTTATCCATCAACTATGAATCCAGATGATGTTTTGGCTGCACAAAAAGAAATGGAAAAAAATTATTTCTTTGCTGATGTGCATGTTAATGGTGAATATCCAGCCTTTTTGACAAAATATTGGGCGCGCAAAGGATTTAATATTGACGTCACTGCGCAAGATGCTGCAGATTTAAAAGCTGGTACTGTTGACTATATTGGTTTTAGTTATTACATGTCACATGCTGTCAAGAAAAATAGTGAGACACCTTTTGACGATATGACACCTCAAAATAGTCAGGTGAGAAATACTTACCTAGAGGCTAGTGATTGGGGATGGCAAATAGATCCTAAGGGACTACGTTACGCTTTAAATTGGTTTACTGATAAATATCATTTACCTTTATTCATTGTTGAAAATGGTTTTGGCGCATATGATAAAGTTGAGGCGGATGGCACAATACACGATGCATATCGTATTGATTATTTGCGTGAACATATTCGTCAAATGATACTTGCTGTTGTAGAAGATGGGGTGAATTTGATTGGTTACACACCTTGGGGCTGCATTGATTTGGTGTCAGCAGGAACGGGGGAAATGGATAAACGCTATGGCTTTATCCATGTTGACAAAAATAATAAAAATGAAGGGACATTAGCACGTAGTAAAAAAGATTCATTCTATTGGTTTAAAGATGTTATCGCTTCAAATGGTGAAAATTTAAAATAGAAAGTGGTATTATTATGAAAAAAGCATTGATTATTTGCGCAGCAGGTATGTCATCATCGATGATGGCAAAAAAAACAACAGATTATTTCAAGACTCAGAATAAAGATATAGAAATGGATGCTATTACAGCTACAGAAGGTGAAGAAGCCATTCGTGATGGTAATTTTGACTTGTATTTAGTTAGTCCTCAAACAACAATGTACTTAGAAGGTTTTCAAAAAATAGGACAAGAAGTTGACAAACCAGTTGTTTCTATTCCATTTAATGCTTATATTCCTATTCCAATGGGTATCGAAAAAATGGCTAAATTAGTTGAAGAAAATATTTAGAAGTCACAAGTTGAGATAGTTGAGGTGTAATAATGAAGGAAAGCGATTTACTACGCTATTTATTAGATAATCAAGAACGTTTTGTTACCAGTGACGAATTGGCTGGTATTTTGTCATTATCGCCAAGGACTATTCGAAACTACGTTAAAGTATTAAAAACAAAACTAGCTTTACACGGTGCTGTACTAGAATCAAAGCCAAGTTTCGGTTATTGTTTGCACATTTCTCATCCAGTGACATTTGATTTGTTTTTGAACAAAAATTATCAATTATCACAGTGGCATGAAGATAATACAGAAGAAATTGACATTGCTGATCGGCAAAAATATATTCTCAATAAATTAGTCATTGAGAATAAAAAAATGTTAATAGATAATTTAGCACAACGGTTGTTTGTGACACGATCAACGTTATCAAAAGATTTGTCAATTATTCGAAAAAAGTTGATACCATATGCACTGACTATTGAAAATAAGCCACGTAGTGGCATCTTTATTACAGGTTTGGAGCGTAATCGGCGTCATTTCATTTTAGATTATTTTTTTACTCATAATGATAATTCGTTTCAACATTACATGGAAAATAAATCATTCTTTAAAAAAATAAATTTTGATCAAATTACAATTATTGTGCTTGATGAATGTCGCGAATCAGAGATTCATTTGACTGATTTTACAATACAAAACATCGTTTTGTATATTGCATTGAGTATACAACGTATGGCTGGTGGATTTGAGTTGCAACCAGTTGAACTTGATAATAATTTGGAAACACGCCAGGTATACATTGTGGCACAAAATATTATTCATCGGTTGGAAAATAGTTATCATTTGCAGGTACCCAAAAGTGAAATATCTTATTTAACTATTCAATTGTTGGCTAAGGGTAAAAATATTAATGTCACAAATGATGACGCTTTAGGTGCCGATTTAGAGTTTGTATTACAACAAATTGAAGAGACAACTGGGTACCAATTATCTCAGGACTATGATCTTAAAAAAAATCTAATTGCACATTTGAAGCCAATGATAGTCAGGCTTGAACAAGGTTTACAACTTAAAAACCCGTTGCTACAAGAAATAAAAACAAATTATTTGCATTACTTTTTAGATGTTAAACGATATGTGAATTTTTCGCATTATTTATCAAAATTTGATATCAATGATGATGAAATTGCTTATCTTGCATTACATCTGATGGCAGCAGCGGAAAAATACCGAAATTTGAATAAACCAAAAGTGTTACTTATTTGCGCAACTGGTTATGGGTCAGCACAATTGTTAAATAACCGTCTTGAAAAAGAATTTGGAAAGCGATTAAATATTATTGGTATTAAGGGATATTATGAAGTGGATGATGCAGCATTAAATGGGGTTGATATTATTTTAAGCACGATAGATTTATCAACACAGATTTTTAAAACACCAGTTATTCAAGTGAGTATTTTTTTGACGGAACATGATATTAGAAAATTAGAACAGTTTTTAAATAATTCAAATGATAATTCGCGTCAATTAAGCAATGTATTGATTACGCATAGCAATAAAAATCAGTCAACCAACTATTTTGATCAATTTACTGATGTTTCTCGTTTTAAGATTTGGCAAACATCAACTGATCGTGAAGATGTTTTAAATCAATTAAGTGACATGCTTTTGATAAATGAATCAGCAGGATTTAAACAAGAATTACTTGATCAAATTGCGCAACGTGAGTTACTCAGCGCGATAACATTCAATGATGTGATTGCAGTACCTCATCCAGCAAGAGCGATAAGCAAAGTGCCTAAAATTGCCATTGGTGTTATACCATCAGGCTTAAAATGGTCAAATTTATACCCTAATATTAAGTTAGTTTTTCTTTTATCGCCATCTTACTTAAATAACCAAGGATTAATGGCAACAACGCAAACTATCGTACAGTTGGTAGAAAATTCAACACAGCAGTCAGATTTAGTAGCAGCAAAAAATTTTTCAGATTTTCGACAAAAATTTATATTGTTTATGAAGGGCGGTAAAAGTAAATGAATTCTGAAGAAATTCAAGTGATTGCATTTGAAATCATTTTACACAGTGGGAATTCACGCACAAGTATTCATGAAGCATTTGCAGCGATGCGTCTTAAAAATTTCAAATTATCGGAACAAAAATTGCAAGATTCTAATGCAGAATTATTATTAGCGCATAAATCACAAACTAAATTACTTCAAAATTATGCTGCAGGAACAAAAATAGATATGGAAATTATTTTGGTTCATGCACAAGATCATTTGATGACAACAATGACCTTGAGAGAAATGGCCATTGAAATGCAATATTTATACAAGGAGGTGAACCAAATTGAAGATAGCAGTCAATCAACGACAAAAACACATACAGTCTAAAGATAAATTATTAGCGATTAAAATTGAAAAAAATCGTCAAGATATGAGCCTTAAAAGTATGCAATTTAATCGTTTTATGTTGATTCGTTATGCAACAGCGATCTTTTTCTTCGTTAATCTATATTGGGCGTTAATTATGCGTCATACGTGGGTAGTTATAATTCCAGTAATCGTCATGTTCGTATCTGGACTAGCTATTGTAGAACAAATTAAATTGTTTGGCCAACATACCAATCAATTAATTTATTCAAAATTATTTTTTAGAACACAATTAGTTGTCAATATTGGTTTAATAATTAGTACAATGACACCACTATTTCCATCGCTATTTCAATTTGTAAACAATACGAGTCAAAATCGATATATTGTTCTGGTTAGCTTGCTACTTGGTGCTGGCGCTGTTCTTTTTGTTAACAAAAGGCTTACTTTGATTGCAAGTAATCGTGATAAGTACTATTCTCGCTTGATGGCATATCAAGCCATTCTTAAAAAAAATAAGGAGATGAACTAGTTATGGAAAATGGACGTTTGTTTAATATTTTACAAAAAGTGTTACTGAAGCCAATGACTAAAATAGCGCAATATAGAATTGTTCGCGCAATTATGGCGGCCGGAATGGCTTCTATTCCATTTACAATTGTTGGGTCAATGATATTAGTTTTGAATATATTACCTACAGTATTTCCTTTTCTAACCGATTTTTTTAATGCCACATTCTTTAAATTTAGCGATCTTTATATGATTGCTAACACAGCAACTATGGGCATTTTGGCGATGTATTTCAGTTTAGCTATTGGGTTTGAATTAACTCGCATTATTCAAACCGAAGATAAATTAAAAGTAGCACCGTTAAACGGGGCATTCTTATCATTATTTGCTTTCTTCATGTGTTTACCTGAATTGGTAATGCGTGGTGGTAAAATTGTGCTGCTAAATTCAATTACTAAAAATGAAACAGTTGTCAATGGATTTAGAATGACAAGTACAATTGATAGAATTGGGACTAGCGGGATTTTTACAGCCATTATTATGGCCATTTTGGCAGTTTGGCTTTATAGTTTCTGTGTCAAGCACAATTGGACGATTAAAATGCCAGATGCTGTACCTGAAGGTGTATCACGTTCATTTACGGCTTTAATTCCGACTTTTGTGATTGCCTTTGTGGTGTTAGCCATTAACGGTGGATTGGTCATGCTTGGAACTGATATTTTTAAAATGATTGCCATACCATTTAGTTTTGTCACCAGCATGACAAGCACTTGGCTAGGCATTATGGTTATTGAATTCTTGATTCACGCATTGTGGATTGTGGGTATTCATGGGGCGAACATTATTTCTGCTTTCATTACACCTATTTTCTTAGCAAATATGGTATCTAATGCAAATGGGGCCAACATACCATTTGCTGGAGAATTTAATAATTCCTTTGCAATTTTAGGTGGATCAGGTGCAACGTTAGGTTTATGTATATTTATTGCCTTGCTGGCACGTTCAGAACAATTGAAAGTACTAGGTCGTGCTTCAATTGTGCCATCGTTATTTAATATTAATGAGCCGCTAATCTTTGGGTTACCAATTGTGTATAATCCATATTTGGCTATTCCGTTTTTCTTAGCACCAATGGCCACAGCATCACTTGCTTATGCGGCAATTAACTTCCACTTTATTCGACCTATTGTTATTCAGGCACCATGGCCTTCTCCAGCTGGAATCGGGGCTTTCATTAGTACAGTTGATTGGCGCGCATCAGTACTAGCAATACTTTGTGTTATCATTGCCTTTCTAATTTATCTTCCATTTATCAAAATATATGACACAAAACTATATCATGATGAACAGGGAACACCAACGGAAGTTTAAAACGAAGTCGTTGTATGACTATAGTTTTGTTTTATTTGTTACAATGTTTTGAAGGAGTAACATTGATGATAAAAAAAGATGGGCATACACATACACGATTTTCACATCATGGGTCTAATGAATCTCTAGATGATTATATCGAACGCGCAATTTCACTCGGGTTTACTGAATATGTAGTCACAGAACACGCACCATTACCCACAGCATTTTTAAACCACTTTACAGGACCAAGCGAGGCCCGTCATGGTTCGGCAATGTTGCGCACAGAATTACCAGTGTATCAAAAAGAAGTTAAACGCGTTCAGTTAAAATATGTGAATCAAATTGATATTAAAAGTGGTTTCGAGCTCGATTATTTAGAAAACTATGAATCAGAATTAAGGCAATTTATCATCACACAAGCAGACTGGTTAGATGAATTAGTGATATCGGTTCATTTTTTGCCAAATCATGATAAGTTAGTTGCACCAATTGATTTTGATCCAGAAACGTTGGTTAAATATTTTCCTGAGATTGAGCGCACGCCGCAAGTTCTTTTTGAAAACTATTTTAATACAATACAAAAAAGTGTACGTTTTGCGGCAACATTACCAAATGATTTTGTGATTAGAATTGGGCATATGACATTAATTCGAAAATATCAAAAATATTTTAATCTGCCAAAATTCGATGATAATAACCAATTACTTATTGATGATTTATTAAGACAAATTAAGGATAATCATTTTCAACTTGATTTTAATACGGCCGGACTTAGCAAACCTTATAATGGCGAAACTTATCCGACAGCTGATATTGTCAAAAAAGCAAGAAACTTAGGTATTGAATTGGTCTATGGATCTGATGCACACGAAACGGGTGTTGTTGGTCAATTTTACAATGTGATTACACCTGATAGTTTGAAAAATAAAAATAAGTATTGACATATAAAATTATGGGTGTATGATTAGTTTAATCTAATAAATAATTGCTGAAGTCGGAATAGTAATTGAAATTACGTTGTACAGGAAGTGCTTAAGCTAACGCATTGAGATGAGCGCCTACGTATTTAATGAAACACACCGACGAGCGAAATGAGAAAAAATCATTTCGGAAACTCCCGATACCGAGTACACCTATTTTAATAGGTGAATGAGTAGATAAACGTAAGTTGATCTAAAATCAAGGTGGGAACACGCGAAAACGTCCTTGCAAACTATAGTTATAGTTTGCAAGGACGTTTTTTTATTAGAAAAATATTGTGATTAGGAGAAATCGATGGGCGATAAAATCTTAGCGGCAGGTTCACATGATGAATTTGGTGAAGCACTGGTACAAAAACAACAAATAACGCATTTAATTAGCAAAACATTAAATAAAAAAGCGTTTGTGGCTATTAATACACCATTGATTGAAAGAGAAAGTGTTTTTGAACAATATCAGCCTGATAATGTGTTTCATCTGCGTGATCAAATAGGTGGAAATTTAGTGTTGCGGCCAGATTTAACATTACCGGTTGCGCGATTCTTAGCGTCCAAAACTCAAAAAGGACATGTTCAAAAATTTTACTATGTTGGTGATGTTTTTCGACGTACTGATTATTTATCTGGAGAATACAACCAAGAAACACAGGCTGGTATTGAATTAATTGGGGATACTAGCTTTGAGGCAGAAATACAAGCATTGGACATTATGCTGGATTTTGCGCAACAATTTGAAATTGCGGATGTTCAAGTTGTGATCAGCGATACAAGATTAATCGATCGTGTATTAGGTACGTTGGATATCTCAAATGAACAAAAAGTGTTACTTAAGCAGGCAATTGAACATAAAAACATGTCTGCTTTTGAAAAAATTCTAATGACAATAAAAGATTTTCCGGCACACTTAAAAAGATGGCCGCTGGCTTTTGGTGAAGATGGCGAAACTGTGATGTGGCAATTGCAAGATTTACCAGCAGTAACTGATCTTGTTGATCGCTGGTTGCAATTAGCTACGTTTATTCATGAACATTATTCGGATGTCGCTGTTACTGTTGATCTTGCTGCAGCTTCACCACAACCTTACTATACAGGAACAATTATACGTGGATTTGTACCGAGTTTGGGGCGTTATCTCTTCAGTGGTGGTCGGTATGATCGCTTATTGGAAAGTTTTCAAACAGAAAGTTTACCAGCAGTAGGAATGGGCCTCAATATTGATGCAATTATGGCTGAATGGCAACGTGAGGCGGTAGATGGTAATCCTAATGAACCAATTGTTGTTGTGCTGGCCAAAGGTCGCGTTGAAAAAGATACACGACCGTTATTAAAAGCAGCTGGAATTGACACGACGCCCTTAGAAAATCAAGATCGAAAGTTAGTGTTTGATAGTCCAGATGGTATTTACCGTTTTATTCTGGTAAAACCTGACGATGTTATGAAGTATCTTGATCGTGGTATTGGCGATGTTGGCATTGTAGGTTCCGATACAATTGCGGAACAAAGTCAAAATCACTATGATGTTTTGAATTTACAAACAGGTCAAGCAGCATTTGTGCTAGCAGCCCCAAAAAATTTTAAGCTTAACGGTACACAACGCAAACGTATTGCAACTAAATATCCTAAAATAGCCAGTCAATATTTTTCACAACATGGCGAAGATGTTGAATTAGTTAAATTATCAGGTTCTGTCGAGTTGGGACCATTAACTGGTTTATCCGACGCTATCATTGATATTACACAAACAGGTGATACTTTACGTGAAAATAATCTTGTTATCTATGACACAGTTGGTGATGTAGCGACACATTTGCTTGTACGGCCTGGTGCTTTGTTACAATTTCAATCAGAATTAAAACAAGTTATTGAAAACCTAATCATGATACTAAATCAGAAAAAGTAAGGGAAAAATAATGAAAATTATTAAGAATGAGTCAATTGATCAAATCAAAGCACGTATACGTGAACAAACATCTAAAACAATCGATCCAATTGTTGCGTCACGGGTTGAAAACATTATTGCAACTGTACAAGAAGAAGGCGATGCTGCCTTGAAAGCATACGCTCAGGAATTTGACGGTGTCACACTAAATGAATTGAAAGTGAGTGCAGAACAAATTGATTTAGCAGTTAAAAATGTTGATCCTGCGGTGATCAAAGCATTAGAAAAAGCAGCCGCAAATATCCGTTCGTTTCATCAATTAGAAAGACAAAAATCTTTTGAAGATTCACCACGTTCTGGTGTGATAAGAGGTACAAAAGTTACCCCGTTGTCGGCAGTGGGAATTTACGTACCAGGGGGAACTGCAGCCTACCCCTCATCTGTTTTGATGAATGCCTTACCAGCAAAAATTGCCGGTGTTGAAAATATTATTATGGTAACGCCACCACAAAAAAATGGCTTAAACGGGGCTGTATTAGCCGCCGCAAAAATTGCTGGTATTGATAGTATTTACCAAGTTGGTGGGGCACAAGCAATTGCAGCGTTAGCTTATGGGACTGAATCAATACCACAGGTAGATAAAATTACAGGGCCAGGCAATGCCTATGTTGCGACTGCTAAGCGCGCTGTATTTGGTCAAGTGGCTATTGATATGATTGCTGGACCATCAGAAATTGGCATTTTGGCTGATGAATCAGCGCGTGCTAAAGATATAGCTGCTGATTTATTATCTCAGGCTGAACATGATGTTAATGCGCGCGCTATTTTAATTACTAACTCAGAAAAGTTAGCTCAAACAGTATCCGACGAAGTGGCAATACAGTTAAGCACTTTGCCAAGAGAAGCTATTGCCCGTGCCGCAATTGATAATAATGGCTTTATTTACCTAGTTGATACAGTTGATGAGATGATTGATTTAATGAACGAAGTGGCACCAGAGCATTTGGAAATTCAGCTTGAAAATGCTTATGATTACATTAATAAAATCAAAAATGCTGGATCAGTATTTTTAGGTCAGTACGCTTCTGAGCCATTGGGTGATTATCTAGCTGGTCCAAATCATATTTTGCCAACTGGTGGCACAGCGCGTTTTAGCTCTGCATTAGGTGTCTGGGATTTTCAAAAGCGTATTCAATATTTGTCATACTCTCAAGATGCATTACTGGATGATGCCGACGATGTCACAGTATTGGCACGTGAAGAGGGTCTAGAAGCACATGCGCGCGCAATTGAAGTTCGTCAGTCATAAGTATTTTTTTATGGACACAGAAAGATAAATAAATTAAAAAGGATAAAATTACGATGGCAAGAGTAGCAAATATCACAAGAAATACACTTGAAACGCAAATCACCTTAACTTTAGCAATCGATGAGCAAACGCCAATTTCAGTGAATACTGGTATTGGGTATATTGATCATATGCTCACGTTGTTTGCCAAACATGGTCGTTTTGGTTTACAAGTAGCAGTTAATGGCGACTTGAATGTTGATTCACATCATACAACTGAAGATATCGGCATTGCCTTAGGTGAAGCGTTTACGCAAGCCCTAGGTGACAAAACTGGCATTGACCGCTATGGAACACAATTCGTACCGATGGATGAAACTTTGTCACGTGCAGTAGTTGATTTATCTGGACGTGCTTACTTAGTTTTTCAAGCCGAACTGACAGCACCTTTACTAGGAAGCTTTGAAACAGAAGTGGTGGAAGATTTTTGGCAAGGATTTGCAGATCAAGCACATGCTAATGTGCATATCGAAGTGCTTTATGGTCGCAACACACATCATAAAATTGAAAGTATTTTCAAAGCAATGGGACGTGCAATGCGTCAAGCCGTGACAATTAATCCTGAAATAAAAGGGGTTAACTCAACCAAAGGAGTGATTTAATGTCAAAAGAAAACCCGTTTATTGCAGTCATTGATTATGGCGCCGGTAATATTCGCAACGTCATGAAGGCGATAAAGTATGTGGGATTACCAGCAAAATTAACAAAAGATCCGATTGAAATTTTATCCGCAGACGGTCTTGTCATTCCTGGCGTTGGTGCTTATAAAGCGGCCATGGATAAAATCAATGAGCGTCAACTGTTAGTACCAATTCAAAAAGCAGCAAATAATGGCACACCAATTTTAGGTGTTTGTCTAGGGATGCAATTGTTATTTGATTCGTCAACAGAATTTGGTGAAACAACAGGATTCGGACTTATACCAGGTAAGGTGGTGACGTTACCACAAAATACTAAATTTAAAGTGCCACAAATGAGTTGGAATCAAAACAATGTTGCAATTGAAAATGCATTAACGCAAGGCATTAAAGACGAGTTTACTTATTTTGTTCATTCGTATTATGTTAAAACAGATGCGCAATACATTGCGGCTAGTGTTGATTATGGTGTACAAGTACCAAGCATTGTGATAAAAGATAACATTATTGGGGCACAGTTTCATCCAGAAAAATCTGGTGAAATTGGATTACGTGTGTGGCAAGCCTTTGCAAACATGATATCAGATAAGGCGGTAAATGTATGATATTACCTGCAATTGATTTATTAGATGGTCAGTCAGTACGCTTATTACAAGGCAACTACAATGCAGTGACAGTAGTTGATTCTGATCCTATTGCACAAGCAAAAAAAATTAATAATGCTGGTCTAAATGCTTTGCATGTTGTTGATTTAGATGGTGCAAAATCTGGTTTAGCAGCTAACTTGAAAACAATTCTGTCTATACGGCAAAATTTTACTGGTTTTATAGAAGTTGGGGGTGGTATTAGAACCCTGGCTCAAATTGAACAGTATCACACTGCCGGCATCAATCGTGTTATTCTTGGATCGATTGCGTTAAAAAATCCGACTTTGGTACGCCAAGCAGTTGAAAAATATGGTGATTTGATTGCTGTTGGTATTGATGGCAAAAATGGTAAAGTTGCAACAGAAGGGTGGCTTGAACAGTCAAATGTGAGTTTTGAAACACTATTGTCTGCCATGATAGCGATTGGGGTTAAACATTTTATTGTGACTGATGTCGCTCGTGATGGTACGCTCAAGGGACCTAATATTGCGTTATTAGCGCAACTACAGCAACAATTTGTAACAGCTAATATTACAGCGAGTGGTGGTATCGCGCAAATGAGTGATTTAGTTGCTTTAAATCAAGCAGGTATACAAGATGTTATTGTTGGTAAGGCGTTAGCTTCAGGCAACATAACATTGACACAATTGTCTGAATTGGAGGAATAATATGATGGCGTTAGCAAAACGTATTGTGCCAGCACTTGATGTTAAAAACGGTCGTGTTGTTAAAGGAATTAACTTTCTTAATTTGCAAGATATTGGTGATCCAGTTGATACGGCAATTGCTTATCAAAATGCCGGTGCAGATGAACTTGTCTTTTTAGATATTTCTGCAACTCTAGAAGGCCGAAAGACAATGGTAGAAATGATTGAACGTGTCTCATCTGCTGTATTTATTCCTTTAACAGCTGGTGGTGGGGTGACCGATTTAGCAAGTATACGCGCTATTATTCAAGCTGGTGCTGATAAAGTGTTTTTGAACTCAGCAGCTGTTGCCAATCCTGATATTATTCGGCAAGGAGCCGAAGTTTTTGGTTCTCAGGCCATTGTTGGCGCGATTGATTCTAAATGGGATGACAAGTTGAAAATGAATCGCGTTTATGTTTCTGGTGGCACGAAAGCCACCAATCTAGAAACCATTAGTTGGGCAAAAAAAATGGTGCAGTACGGGGCTGGTGAATTATTAGTAACCAGCATGAATACAGATGGTACGCAAAATGGTTATGATGTTGCCTTGTATCAAGCACTGACTCAAGCCGTTAATGTGCCAGTTGTTGCCAGTGGTGGTGCTGGTAAAAAATCTGATTTTGTTAACGTGTTTAAATCTGGGCATGTGGATGCTGCGTTAGCGGCCTCCGTATTTCATTATGGCAAGATAGCGATACCGGATTTAAAAGAAAGTTTATATCATGAAGGGTTGGTTATACGGTTATGACAGTTGAGCAAATACCTAATTTTAATAAACCTTATCAAAATAATCTTGTGCCAGCTATTATAAGCGATGTCACAACTGGCGTTGTTTTGATGTTGGGATATATGAATGAAGCCAGTTATGCATTGACCAAATCAACAGGTGAAACGTGGTTTTGGTCACGAGAACGCGCTGAATTATGGCACAAGGGAGCAACTAGCGGGCATACACAACAGGTTGTTTCTATGACTTTGGATTGTGACTTGGACACACTACTTATTCAAGTCATACCAAATGGCGTCGCTTGTCATACAGGCGCATACACCTGCTTTTTTAATCCGGTGACTGATGATAATTTTAAAATTAATAATTGAATATGATTAAAGGAGAGGTACCTATGACGCAACAATCAATTGAATCACTTTATGAACAAGCATTAAATCGCAAAAATACACCGGAAGAAAGCTCATATACAAACTACCTTTACACTAGAGGATTAGATAAAATTCTAAAAAAAATTGGTGAAGAGTCAACAGAGGTAATTATTGGTGCAAAAAACACGAATGATGAACTAATTTATGAAACTGCTGATTTATTGTTTCATTTAATGGTATTATTAGTTGAAAAGGGTGTCTCACTAGATGACATCAAAGATGAACTGGGTTCTCGCCAAGGTCATGAATCACGTTTGCATGAACGCAAAGATTGGAGAATTTGAATAATGAAAGAATCAATTAAGAACATGAAAGCCTATCAGGCGGAGTTACCTGCTGAAGTGGTCAAGGCTAAATATGGGTTATCACATTTAGCACGTTTGTCAGCCAATGAATCTGTTTACGGGCCTTCACCGAAAGTGTCTCAGGCAATTAAAACAACGGCTGATGATATTTTGGGGTACTATCCAGATGGTCAAGCAACAGTATTGCGTGAAGCCGTTGCAAAACATGATCAAGTAGCACCTGATAATTTAGTATTTGGTGTTGGTGCTGATGAATTAATTCAATTGTTGACACGGACAGTGTTAACACCAGGAGCAAATATCATTATCCCTGATCCCACATTTGGTGAATATGCGATGCATGCTCAAATTGAACAAGCTGATACTAAAAAAATACCAGTAACATTAGCAACTGGTCAAGTTGATTTTGATGCTATGCTGGCAGCAGTGGATGAAAATACTGAAATGGTATGGCTTGCTAACCCTAATAATCCAACGGGTGTGTTTGAAAAAAGAACAGCTATTTTAGGTTTCTTGGAAAAGTTACCAAAGACAGTAATATTGGTTGTTGATGAAGCATATTATGATTTTGTTGACGAGCCAGATGCAACTGTTGCTAAAGATGTCAAAAATTATACGAATCTTGTTGTTTTGCGCACTTTATCTAAAGCCTACGGTTTAGCCAATTTACGCGTTGGTTATGGCATTATGCAAGAACCTTTGTATGGTGTGATGCAGGCAGTGCGGTTGCCATATAACCTAAATACTTATCAAATTATTGGTGGTACGGCAGCGATTAAAGATCAAGATTATTTGAATCAGGTGGTTACGAAAACACAAGTTGAAAGAAAGCTATTTCAAACGTTTTTACGTGATAATAACTTAACTTTTTATGACTCTCAAACTAATTTTATCTGGATTAAAGTTGGTGATACGAAAAAAGTTGGCGAATATTTATTATCTCAGGGTTATCAAGTTAACGATCATTTAAATTCAGAATGGATTCGAATTGCTTTGGGAACAGCAGAAGATAACGCAGGCATGCGAGAAGCCATTTTAACGGTTATAAAGTAGTTCATTTAAGGACAATGTTGTCCTTTTTATTTTGATTATGATGTCATATGAGCAGGTTAATCGGATAATAATCACATTTTGATTATTTTGCGCTATCTAACTACTTTGTAATATGGTAAAATGAATAAGTAAAAGACGTTTTCATTTATAATGTTCGTTTTTTGCTAAAAAATAAAATGTATACTCACAGAGGGACACTCACGGATAGGCGCAAACAAGCCACTGTTGATTTTTTTGAATCACAGGACTTTCTCCGATAAACCTATCCCGTCTGAAAGCAGCTGAGATGTACTAGGAGAAAAATATGTCTGGTGTAATTGTTGTTGGTTCGCAATGGGGCGATGAAGGAAAAGGAAAAATAGTTGACTTTTTTGCGGAAAATGCAGATGCAGTTGTCCGATATCAAGGTGGTAATAATGCAGGACATACAATCTGGCATGGTGATACTAAGTTTGAATTGTCAGCCTTGCCATCTGGTATTTTGACTAAAGGGCAATTGGCCATTTTAGGTAATGGTGTTGTCGTTAATCCTGAAGCATTACTTGCAGAAATCGATAAAGTTGAATCCAAGGGTATTTCAATTGAAAACTTGCGTATTTCTAATCGTGCACATGTGATTATGCCATACCATATTGCACTGGATAAAGCAGCTGAATCAGCATCGAATAATCGTATTGGAACGACTAAAAAAGGTATCGGTCCAGCATACACAGATAAAATTTCTCGTGTGGGCATTCGTGTAGCTGATTTAATTGATCCAGAAGTTTTTTCAAAGCTACTAAAAGAATATTTACCATTTAAAAACGATCAGTTAACAAAATTGTACGGTGAAGAAGCACTAAGTTATGACGATATTTACAATACTTATGTTGAATATGGTCGGTTATTAGCGCCTTATGTGACTGATACGTCATATTTGTTAGGGCAACTAATGGCTGAAAAAAAGCGTGTTGTATTTGAAGGCGCACAAGGCATCATGTTGGATGTTGATCATGGTACTTATCCCTATGTCACCAGTTCAAATCCAACGGCTGGTGGTGTGATGAACGGTGCTGGTGTCGGCCCTAAACAAATCCAAGATGTTGTCGGTGTGATTAAGGCTTATACATCACGTGTTGGTGAAGGACCATTTCCAACAGAGTTGCATGATGATATTGCGGCACATATTCGTGAAGTTGGACACGAATACGGTGTTGTGACTAAACGTCCACGGCGTATTGGGTGGCTAGATGCGGTGGCATTGCGCCATGCGGTTCAGGTCTCTGGTTTGACTAAATTAGCCATTAATTCGTTAGACGTGTTGTCTGGCTTGAAAGAATTGAAAATTGCCACATCATACACGTATAAGGGAGAAGAAATTCATCATTTTCCGGCATCAGATACTTGGTTTGATGGGCTAGATGTTAATTGTGAAACATTACCTGGCTGGGATGAAGATATCACCGAAGTACAATCTTTTGATGCTTTACCAATTAATGCTCAAAACTATCTAAAACGAATCTCAGAATTGTTAGAAGTCGAATTATTGAGTTTTGCTGTGGGTCCAAAACCGGAAGAAACACATCTTTTGAGCGCAGTTTGGCAATAATTTGTCAATATAGAGGGTAGCATAGAGGCATGGAAATACAAACTGCTGATTTACTTTTTGTACCAAATCAACATCATGATATGGATGAAGCGATTGCTGCATCAACTGGTAATTATGTTCATGTGGCTATTGCCCTGGATAGTGAGCACGTGATTCATGCAAGCCCTCGTTATGGCGTTGTGAAGCAAACGCTTGCTGTATTTTTAGACGAATCTCATCAGGTAGATGTTTATCGACCAAAAATTCAAAATAGCGCGGGCATTATCGAACGTGCCCTAGAATTTGAACATCGACCTTATAATTTTTCATTTTATAAAGATGATTCAGGAATCTATTGTTCTCAATTAGTGACGATTGCATTTAAGCATGTTATTAACTTTGATGAGGAACCCATGCAGTTTGGGGATGATGAACGCCAAATATCAAAATTTTGGTCTGATTATTATTTAAAATTAGGGGTTGACGTACCATTAAATCAGCTGGGAACAAATCCTAACAAATTGGCAACGTCAGATCAGTTGCAATTAATTGGTACAATTTAAAAGATAATAATTTTATTTATAAAAAACGTATGACACGCCATGAATTTCATGCAATGTCATACGTTTTTTTAGTACATATTTACGATGATAAAAGTAACAAATAAAAATGATTAATTGGTGCGTTGCAAAGTCAATAACCGTTCACGTAAGTCATCATCATAAGCCGTTAAATATAGACCATACTTACCGCGTTTAATTAACACATTCAAGACGTTAGCAATAAATTCTTGATATTGTGCTGATGTGAATTGTAGGTCTTGGCGTTTTTTGAAAATTTCTTTGTGCGAGTATTTTTCTGGGATAATTGTGAGGCTGTCGGTGTTGGCATCATAACCAAATGATGGACCAATAATCATGCCAACATAATTTAAATCAAAGCCCTGCAACGTATAAATTGTGCCAACCTGTGTGATAGATGATTCTCTCTTAGCCCAGTGTGTGCGTTGTGGGTCCCATTCATCCCAAGGCAAAGAGAACGAGTCCATTTCAACATTATGACGACCGGCAATGCGAGGAAATCCTGAAGTGGCCACAACACGGCTTAAACCAAATTCTTTATTTTTAGCTTTTATTTGCTCATAAAGCGCACCAGCAGTTGAAAATACCTTCAGTTCAAATTGACTGTTATCAGGAAATGGCACAATCGGTTTTTGAGCAGTGAAATTATCTATCCAATCAATTTGTGCATCGCTAGCAACCATGCGATATTGAAAGTTCATATTGAATTGACGATAGGGATGATTGCCAATGGTATCTAATAGTAATTTTTGAGACCAATACATTTTAGATTGAAAAACTTGATTGAAATCATAAACAACGACAACAATTTTAGCTAAATGCATTAAATCAGTGAGTTGGTTATTTCCGCGATAATGCGCATAAGGTTCAGATTTTGAGTAGAGTAAGTGTGCTTCGTCAACAAAAATAACATCATAGTGATGGTTATTTTTTTGTGCATCGTTAATGAGTGCAGTTGGTCGACGAATATCACGTGGATTGATGCCAGAAAAATCTTTTGCCATATCTTGGTAAGCTTTATAAAGTTCTGGATGATTAACCACTAAGGCTGTTTTATAGCGTTTATTTGTCATGTACTGTTGGACAAGATGCATTAATACAACAGATTTACCAGTACCAGCAGCACCTTGAATGATAGCAACGGCATGTTGCTTTTCTGCGATGCTGTCATTAATATAGGTATTCATGTCACCAATGACACGTTGCTGATCATCAGATAATTTGTTGATTAAGAATTGTTCCTTTAAAACTTCGTTCATTAGTAGATCACCTCATTAATAGTTATTATACTATAATGCCATACGTTTGTTGGTTAAATTAAAAAAAGCAGTTACCCAAGATTATCATGGGTAACTGCTACATAAAAAATATGTTATTTATATTTTTTTATGATTTTAAGCTTTAATGTATTCCTTTTGAGAAATAATAATATTGTCTGTATCAACGTCTATATCTGCATATAAATCAGTTACTTCAGGGTGTGATAGATAATAGTCAGCTAAGTTGTCTGCAATTTTATCTTGCAAAACACGGCGTAGTGGTCGTGCTCCAAGAGCGGGGTTATACCCAAGTGCTACCAATTTTAACTTTGCCGCGTCACTAACACTCACATGTAAATTATTATCAGCTAAATTGGTGTTCATATCTGTTAACATGAGATCAACAATTGTTAAAAGATCTGTCTTTGATAATTGTTCGAATTCAATAATATCGTCAAAACGATTTAAGAATTCTGGTCGGAAGTAGTTTTCTAAACGTTGTAATAATTTGTTTTGCGCGTCTAGTTGATTAAATCCCATTGGCACGTTACCAGTATCGGTTGAACCAGCATTGGAAGTCATAATGATAACAGTATCTTTGAAGCTGACAACATGACCTTGAGCATCAGTCAGCCGACCGTCGTCTAAAATTTGTAAGAACATATTCATCACATCAGGATGAGCTTTTTCAACTTCATCAATCAAAACGAGTGAATAGGGATGACGTCGTACTTGCTCAGTGAGTTGACCAGCTTCTTCATAGCCAACATAACCAGCTGGGGCACCAATCAATTTAGAAACAGCGTGTTTCTCCATGTATTCAGACATGTCGAAACGAATTAGGGCTTCTTTACTACCAAACATTTCTTGCGCTAATTGCTTAGCTAATTCAGTTTTACCAACACCAGTTGGACCAACGAATAAGAATGAGCCGATTGGCCGACCAGATTTCGTGAGACCAATGCGATTACGACGAATGGCTTTAGCAACTGTTTGAACTGCAAGGTCTTGTCCAATAACATGTTGAGCCAATTGACTGTCTAGCTCTTGTAATTGATTAGCTTCATTATCTTTCAAATCGCCAACTGGTATATCTGTTTTATCTTCAATGATTTGAAGAATATCTTTTTCAGTAACAGTTTGTGGTTTGAACATTTCTGGGTGTGCTTCAATTTGCGCTTTTTGAGACTCAAGTTGGTTAGTTTGGTCACGCCAGTGGCTAGCTGTTTCAAAATCTTCTTTGTCAATGGCACTTTGTTTGAGTTGATCGGCGGTATCTATTTTTGCTTGAATGGCTTTTGGATCAGCAATTGTCATGGTCAAATTTTTACGAGATCCAGCTTCATCAATTAAATCAATTGCTTTATCTGGTAAAAATCTTTCAGGCACATAGCGGTCTGATAATTCGACCGCAGCAACTATAGCATCATCTGTAAAAGCAACATGATGATATGCTTCATAACGTTGTTGAATACCTTGTAATATTTTGATTGTTGCTTCTTTTGATGGTTCTGAAATTTGGACGGGTTGGAAACGACGTGCGATTGCCCCATCCTTTTCTATTTTACGGTATTCATTCAAAGTTGTAGCACCAATGAGTTGAAATTCACCACGGGCTAGGGCAGGCTTTAAGATATTACCGGCATCCATGCCACCTTCGGCATTACCGGCGCCCATAATTTCGTGAACTTCATCAATGAACAAAATAACATCATCATTGTCAGCTACTTCTTTCATTAATTGTCGCATACGTGCTTCAAATTGTCCGCGCATAGCAGTACCTTGTACCATAGCAGACATGGCTAAACGAATGACGTCTTTAGAACGTAGCTTCTCGGGTACTTTGTTTGCAACAATTGCTTGTGCTAAACCTTCAACTACCGCTGTTTTACCGACACCAGGTTCACCGATGAGAACAGGGTTATTTTTAGTACGACGGTTGAGTATTTCAATTGTACGAGCGACTTCTAAATCGCGGCCAATTACTGGGTCAAGTTTACCGTCACGTGCTTGTTGTGTGAGATTAATACCATATTCTTCCAGTAAAGTTGGTCTTTTTTTAGTTTTATCTTTTTTGTTCTGTTGTTGTTGGTTCATATTAACTTGATTGTCAGGTTGTGCAGATTGCATTTGTTCATTCATTGCACGCATCATTTCGTCAAAATTAATGTTACCAAATCCAAAAGGGTCTTGTGATGCCATAATATTAAGCTGTGCGAGATATTGCACTAAATAAACAGGTTGTTTTTCAGTGATCTCACACGTTTCCTTTCTATAATCTGACCCTAGTATAACACCTCAACATTAAATTGCAATTAAAATTAGCACTCTTTTGTTTTGAGTGCTAAAAGAAAATATTGTATACTATATTGTGAGGTAACTAAATGGATTATGAACAATTATTAATCGACTTACGTGATGGCAACATCGATGAAATTGCCATTACACCAGCAACATTTCCGGAATTTCAAAAAATATGGCGAGACTTTCCATCTCAAAACCGTATTCGTGGTGTTGCGGGAAAGCAAGGTAACGTTAAATATGTTCGTGCAAATTAGTCGGCATAGAAACGCTTTTTTATGCTACAATATTATAAGTTAAGCATAAAATAAGGTGTGTGCATTTTTTGATAATAGAAAGCACAAAAGGGGCAGCATAGTGGCATTTTCATTTGGACAACGAAACGTCGGTATCGATCTTGGTACGGCCAACACATATGTATATATTGAAGGACGTGGTATTGTTTTGCGTGAACCATCTGTTGTTGCGCGGAACACACAAACAAACGAAGTCGTTGCTGTGGGCTCAGAAGCAAAAGATATGCTTGGTCGAACACCAGCTAGTATTGCGGCTATTCGACCTATGCGTGATGGCGTTATTGCAGATTATGACACGACAGTAGCTATGATTCGTTATTATTTACAAAAAGCATTAGGCGGTCGTATTGGTAAGCCATATGTTACAATTGGTGTGCCTTCAGGCGTGACAGCTGTTGAACGACGCGCTGTTATTGATGCTGCCCGTGTTGCTGGTGCACGCGATGCGTATGTTATTGAAGAACCATTTGCTGCAGCTGTTGGTGCTGGATTACCTGTTATGGATCCAACGGGTTCTATGGTTGTGGATATGGGTGGTGGTACAACAGATGTTGCTACTATTTCCTTGGGCGGCATTGTTTCGAGTCGTTCAATTCGAATAGCTGGTGATAAGTTGGATGAAGCAATTGCTAACTTTGTACGTAATAAATATAATGTGACAATTGGGGAACCAACGGCCGAACGCTTAAAAATTGAAATTGGGGCAGCTTCATTAGAATTGGCAAGAACATTACCCAATGCATCAGTACGTGGTCGAGATTTGTTGACTGGTTTACCAAAAACAATTGATGTAACAGCTGAAGATGTGGCGACATCTATCCAAGAGCCAGTCCAAGAAATTGTTGTTGCAATTCGTGAAACTTTGGAATCAACACAACCTGAATTGGCTGCAGATGTTATTGACCATGGCATGGTCTTAACCGGTGGTGGGGCAATGTTACGTGATATGGATAAAATAATTCAAGAAGCAACAAAGGTGCCGGTTTTAATTGCTAATGAACCGCTTGATGCTGTGGCGATTGGTACAGGTGAGGCGTTGAAGTCTATTGATGTGATGCGACAAAGTTAAATAGCAAATTAGATAAATTGAACACCAGCGTAGCGCTTGCGCTACGCTTTTATTTTTGAAACAAGGGGACACAAAATGCGTAAAATATTTTCGTCGCGCGCCGTTGTAACAATTATTATTTCACTCATTGTGATTGTGGGGCTGATAGCAGGATCTAATTGGTGGGCAAAACGAACCAATACACCACCTTTTTTTCAGCGATTTGGTAATGATTTAGCTGGTGGGGTGAGTCGTATTATTTCAGTGCCAACTACAGCTATTGGTCGTTCAGCTAATAGTATTGCTAATTTGTTAGATACGTTTGAAGAAAATCGCGAACTGAAATCAAAAATTGATGAATTCGCACAAGACAAGGTCAGACTACAAACAGTTGAAGAGGAAAATAAGGCACTTAAAGACCAACTTAAACTCAAAGCAACTTTGACAGACTATAAAACAGTATCTGCGGTTACTATTAGTCGATCACCGACAACCTGGCAGTCTCAGTTGGTTATTAACAAAGGGTTAAAATCAGGTCTTAAAAAAGGTATGCCAGTATTGTCTGGTGCTGGCATTATAGGGCGCGTAAGTGAGGTCAATACGACTAATTCGAAGGTCGCGCTAATATCTGATACAAGCGAAGATGCTAATCGATTTGCGATTACAATAAAGGGTGGTAATGGTGACGTTAATGGTATTGTGACGAACTTTAATCGAGAAAAAAATCAACTAATAATGAGTCAAGTCACATCAGAAAACAAAATTAAAGCTGGTGATTTAGTTGAAACATCAGGATTAGGTGGCGTGATTCCTGCTGGACTTTATGTTGGCAAAGTGTCAAGTGTCACTCGAGATGACTATGGCTTATCTAAGCGTATCAATATTGAACCAGCAGCTGATTTAGGTAACATTACAACAGTAGTTGTTGCAGTATCACAGATTGGAGCGCAATAATGGCATTTTGGCAGTTGACACGATTGCGAGTAGTATATCCGGTATTTTTATTTTTTTTGCTATTTGTTGACGGTTCAGTAATGGCTGGTATGGGTGGTATGTTGACTGCCTTTCCATGGCATATTTTGCCAGCACTCACATTAGTTTGGCTGTTTTATGCTGTTCAATTTGAGGTAGATAACGACATGCCTTTTTGGCTATATGTCATCCTTATTGGTATATTATTTGATATGTATTACACAGGAATTTTCGGTACGTATACACTGGCCTTTATTTCAGCAGTGGCTGTGATGAAACAGTTACACAAAATATTAGATGAACGTTTACTAAGTGGCATCTCAATATTTCTGGTTGGATTAATTGTTTATCTGATTGTTACCTATGTTTCTGGATTTATCATTGGCATTGCAAATGTTAGTTTAGTTACCTTTTTGGCATTTGAAGTGTTACCAACAGCTATTTTAAATATTGTGTTAGTCACCATTTGTTACTACCCCACATGGTCATTATTTCAGTTTTTAAAATAAATATTGACAAAAATAATAAAAAGACTATAATAAGAAATATATTAAAAAACGTTGAGCAGAAGAGTAGTTTAACATTTTCTTCAGAGAGTTTGCGGGTAGTGTGAGCAAATGATTATGTTAAATGAAACACATTTGCGAGTGTGTGATTGAATGAAGTAGATCACGTCGGAATTGCCCGTTACCGCATACAGTCTTTTGACTTATTAAGGCATAATCAGTGATGATTATGTAATAAGAGGTGGCACCGCGTAAAAACGCCCTCTGAATGCTATTGTATTCAGAGGGCGTTTTTGTGTTAACTATAAAAGACTGACAGAGTAGTTTTGTGTGAACAAAATTAAAATCTGAGGTGGTATCACGCTGACGCGTCCTCTTGCAAACTATTTTGCAAGAGCTTTTTTTAATTAAAAGCAACGTTATTAATAATGACGTCTAAAAAGGAGCAATTGATGAACTATTTTCTAGAATTATTACCGAGTTTATTGTCAGGATTAAAGATGACATTGGGGGTATTCTTTTTCACAATTATTGGGTCTGTCCCATTAGGTATTATTGTATCTCTTGGTATGAAATCGGAATACTTTACGATTCGTTGGCTAATTAATGGCTATATTTGGGTTATGCGAGGGACACCATTATTGCTGCAATTAATTTTTGTCTATTACGGATTAGGCATGATGGGCATTTCTTTTCCAAGATTCGAAGCAGCTGTTATTGCTTTCATTATTAATTACGCAGCTTATCTTGCTGAAATTTTTCGTGGTGGGTTGCAATCTGTCCCTCGCGGTCAATATGACGCAGCTAAGGTATTAGGTTTTACAAAAATACAAACATTTTTTAAGATTGTACTACCACAAGTAATCAAAATAGTTGTGCCGTCGTTTGGTAATGAAGTCATTAATCTTGTTAAAGATACATCATTGGTTTATGTTATTGGATTAGGCGATATCTTGCGTGCAGGTAATATCGCAGCTAGTCGCGATGTGACTTTAATTCCTTATTTGCTCGTAGGTCTAATCTACCTTATCATGACGGCTATTGTGACAGTATTATTGCGACGTACCGAAAAACGTTTAAACATTTGGAGATAAGCAATGTTAGAAATTAAAAAATTAACTAAAACATATAACAATAATACGATTTTTAAAGACTTGGATTTAACGGTTTCTGATGGGGAAGTGCTTAGCATTGTTGGACCTTCTGGCATAGGAAAGACAACGTTGATTAAAATATTAGCGGGTTTAGAAACTGCAGATGCTGGTAAAGTCACTTTAAATAGTGAACAGTTACCAGTTGATGGCACACGTACAGATGCTAAAGTTGGTTTGATTTTTCAAGATTTTAATCTTTTCCCAAACTATACTGTGTTAGATAATATTATGTTAGCGCCCGTTAATGTCAATAAAATTGATAAAACAACAGCCAAAGATCAAGCTCGCGGTATTCTTGACACATTAGGTATGTTAAACAAAGCGGAATTGTATCCGTTTCAATTATCAGGTGGTCAAAAGCAACGTGCAGCAATTGCTCGTGCATTAGCAATGAATCCGCAAATTTTAGCGTATGATGAACCAACAAGTGGACTAGATGAAGCATCAACTAAACAAGTTGCTGAAATTGTCAAAACGCTAAAAAAACGCGGTGTGACACAACTTATTATTACACACGATCAATTTTTTGCGGAAATAGTATCCGATCGTGTCTTTGATTTTTCAAAGGAGGTAGCACGCTAATGGTGACTATGAAGAAGAAAATAATTGTAAATTCAATTATTGGTGTGTTATTTGTTGCTATCGTTGCTTGGCTTGTCGTTGGATTAAGTGCAGGGGCCAAAGATAATTCACAAGCTAATCAAGAAACATCCAAAACGGATGAGTGGCAACGTATTAAACAAGACAAACAGATTACAATCGGTTTGGATGATACTTTTGTGCCTATGGGATTTCGAGACAAAAATGGTAAAATTATTGGTTTTGATGTTGATTTGGCCAATGCTGTTTTTAAAACGATGGGTATCACGGTTAAGTGGCAGCCAATTGATTGGTCAATGAAAGAAACTGAATTAAACACTGGCAATATTGATGCCATTTGGAATGGCTATACTAAAACAGCTGCACGTGAGAAGCAAGTTGCTTTTTCTAACTCATATCATCATGCAACACAAGTTTTAGTTACGCTGAAGAAAAATAATATTACTTCTTTTTCTGATATGCAAAACAAAGTTCTTGGTGATCAAACTGCTTCTAGTGGCGATGAAAGTTTTAATCAACACCCAAAGGTACTTAAGCAGTATGTTAAAGATCAAAAGGTTATTGGTTACGATACTTTTGATAAAGCCTTTAATGATTTGAACGCTGGTCGAATTGATGGTCTTCTAATTGATGAAGATTACGCCCGCTATTACGTTGCACATCAAACTAACCCTAAAAACTATACAGTTACAGTTGGCGGCTTTTCGGTTGACGAAACAGCGGTAGGTTTTCGTAAATCAGATAAGCAATTACGACAAGCTGTTAATCAGACGCTAGCTAAATTTAAAAAAGATGGTCGTATGCAACGAATTGAAGATAAATGGTTCTCAAATTAAAATAGTTAATTTGCTAGTAACCCTAATAAGTAATTCATGAATCATAAAAAGTACAAATTTGTTAGTCATAATAACAAGTTTTGTGCTTTTTATTTAGGTTATTTGTCATACAATTGTAAAAAATGGTAAACTAGTATTATTACAAACTGAAAGAGGGACGGCATGCTAAGGGATTCATTGTGGATAATTATTGTAACGCTCCTAGTTATTAACACTTTTGGTGCGATTGTTACTGTGTTTAGTCAAAAAAGAGACATTGCTACTATTTGGGCATGGTTACTTGTATTATTGACATTACCTGTTGTCGGTTTTTTTATATTTTTTTTGGTTGGCAGTCGGATTTCAAATAAAAAGATTTTTCGTTTAAGAACACAGGATATCAGTGGATTAGAGCAAATAGCAGATAATCAACGACAACAACTTGAAAAAATTGAAGATTTGTTACCAATCCCTGATTCTGCCTCTGAATTAGTACGGTTATTTCTAACATCTGATGATGCTGTGTTAACACGTGGCAATGAAATTCAAATTTTTACGAATGGTTTTGATAAATTTAATGCCTTGTTTGAAGATATTAAGCAGGCAAAGCATCATATTCATTTAGAATATTTTACAATTTATGACGATAAAATTGGCAATCAATTAATTGATTTATTGACCAAAAAAGCGCAAGAAGGTGTTGAAGTCAGAGTTATTTTTGATCAGTTTGGTTCTCATGGGCAACACCGAAAAATGTATAAGCGATTACGTGATGCTGGTGGTATAGTGGCACCATTTTTAATGCGCCGCTTCCAACTATTAACGCTACGTTTTAATTTTAGAAATCATCGTAAAATCGCTATTATTGACGGTACTATAGGCTATATTGGTGGCTTCAATGTTGGGGATCAATATCTTGGTTATTTTAAAAAGTTTGGGCATTGGCGAGATACACATATTCGTATTCATGGTGATGCAGTCTTATCTATGCAAAGTCGATTCTTGATGGATTGGAATGCCACAGCTGAGCCTCAGGAAGTGCTTTCCAAAACGATTGATTATTTTCCGGAAATCGTTCAATTACCAGGTCTGGCTATGGTTCAAATCGTATCAAGTGGGCCAGATAATGATATGAAACAGATTAAGCAAGGATTTATGCGAATGTTTGCTTCAGCGCGAACAGAAATAACAATTCAAACACCCTATTTTATTCCAGATGCTGCCATTTTAGAAACGTTTGAAATAGCCATTATGTCAGGTGTTCGTGTACGTTTGATGATTCCAAATCGCCCTGACCATCCAATCGTTTACCGAGCAACGCAATATTATGCCAAAGAACTGATTGACTTAGGTGCAGAAGTGTATCGGTATGATGGTGGTTTTTTGCATAGCAAGGTCGTCAGTATTGATCATGAAATCGGGACAGTGGGATCGGCTAATGTGGATATTAGGTCATTTGTCTTAAACTTTGAAACAAACGCTTTTATCTACGATCCAGAATTTGCAGCTCATTTAGAGAACTTGTTTGAGCAAGACATTGAACATGCAACACAATTAACAATTGAGGATTTTGAGAAACAGTCATTTTGGTTAACTTTTCTTCAGAAATTTAGCCGACTATTTTCGCCAATATTATAAAAAACTATGAAAAAAATTCAACTTAAAAGCGGTGTGAACCTAGTAGTTCTGCCCACAACACAATTTAAAACTCTTCATATTGCTGTCGACTTTGCGGCACCATTATTAGAAATTGATAAGGTCTCAGCACGGTCACTATTGACTTATTTAACGGCTGTTAGTTCAAATAAATATTCCAGCCAACAAATGGTTGCTCAAAAAACAATTGACTTATATGGCGCACAGTATCAAACAGATGTCATGCGTTTTGGGCAGACACATCATGTGCGTTACACACTGCAAATGCCGGCACCAACCTATATTGATGCAGAAAATAGTTTATTACATGATGCATTTGATTTTTTGCGCGACATGATCTTTAATCCGTTTGTCATAAACGGCCATTTTGACTTGCCAATTTTTACAAAAGAAAAGCAAAGTTTAATAAATGAATTAGATAGTTTAACAGATGATAAACAACGTTATGCTATGTCAAAATTACGTGAAATAACTTATGATTTGCCTGCAATGACAATATCATCATCAGGTCGTACCAGTGATGTTGAGGCACTGACTTCAGAGAGCGTTTACCAGGTTTATCAGAATATGATAAACAATGATACAATCAATATCATTGTTTATGGGGATGTTGATGAAGACCGAGTGCTATCGGAATTAGCCGCTTGGCCACTTGTAGCGCGACAAGAACAGTCGTTGACGCCATTTTATCGGCAAGAGACACTGCCGGTAATAAACGAATTAACGGATGTACAGGCAGATATTAACCAAGCAATTATGACAATTAGCTACCGATTAGCAATTGCACCGGAAGATCCAAGACGCTTTGTAGCCTTGGTTATGAATGCACTGTTTGGCGGTTCGCCATTGTCTAAATTATTTACAGTTATTCGTGAAAAAGAGTCGTTAGCATATAGTATTTATTCACGGTGGCAAAATGATACAGGGTTTATTACTGTTGCGGCTGGCTTAGATGCTGATAAAGTGTCACAAACGGATGCCATGATTCAAGCACAAATCACAGCCATTCAAGTAGGTGATTTCTCTGAAGAAACGTTGTCAGCTATTAAAGCTAGCTTGATAAATGATTATTTAAGCCAACAAGATTCACCAGCCAGTGAAATAGGGCTTGTATTCTCAAGATTATTAACAAATCGGGAAACAACAGTTACTGCTTGGGTTGCTGCGGTTAACGCTGTTACACCAGCTGATGTTGCAAAAATGGCAAATGAAGTCGTTATACAAAGTCGGTTTACTTTGATGCCTGAGGTACTATTATGATTGAAAAAAAATATAAACGACTAAAAGAAAAAGTCATAACGGCAACATTAGCTAATGGGTTAAAAGTTGTGATGATTCCAAAAAAATCATATCATAAAACTTTTGCGGTCATTACAACACCATTTGGCGCGTTAGATCAACGTTTTCAAATTAACGATGATAAGCCTATCGATATTCCAGCTGGGACAGCTCATTTTTTGGAACATAAATTATTTGAAAAAGAAAACAGTGATGCGTTTACACGGTTTGGTGAGCTAGGGGCTGATGCTAATGCCTTTACAAATGCTTATCAGACAAGTTACCTGTTTTCAACAACCCAAAATTTGAATTCGGCAATGAGACATTTATTAGATTTCGTACAAACACCATACTTTAGTGACAAAACAATTGCTAAAGAGCAAGGGATTATCGGGCAAGAGATTCAAATGTATGATGATGATCCAAATTGGGCTGTCTATATGGGACTTATGCATCTCATGTATCCTAATGACGCGTTGTCAGAAGATATTGCTGGAACGAAAGAATCAATTTTGAAAATCACCCCGGCATTACTATACGCTATTCATCGTGCCTTTTATCAAGCAAATCAATTAACATTACAAATTGTTGGCAATTTTGACCCTGAAAAAATTCTAGCAGTTGTTAAGGATAATCAAGCAACAAAAACAATTGAAACGGTTAACGTGAAAAAGTTTCAAGCACCAATAGATTTACCTAAAACAATACAGGAAACTAAAAAATTTGATGTATCGCGTCCTAAAATTGGCTTTGGTATGCGACTAAAGCCAAATGCCAGGTCAGGAAAAGAAGCGACTAAATTTGTGCTAGCTGCTGATGTTTTATCCGATATTTTGTTTGGAGAACAGACAGATTGGTATCAAAACCTGTATAATGAAGGTATCATTGATACTGAATTTGAAACGTCATTTGATCTCTTACGAAACTATCAATTTGTTACTTTTTTTGCAGAAACGACTGAATATGAAGCATTAACAGCTGCAATTAAGAATCAATTAGCTGAGTATCGCAAAGTGCTTGATGGTAAGGAAGCAGTTTTTGAATCTTTACGTCGCGCAACATTAGGAGAAGGTATACAGCGTTTGAATTCGTTAGAAAGCATTGCCTTACGTGGCGATGATGTACTTTTCGGTACCAATTTATTTGATAAAATTATGTTATTACAAGATTTAACATATGATGATATACTAGACACCGCTGAAGAGCTATATAAAAATGTACAACTACAACGGTTTGTTCTGCAGAAATGACATTGGAAAAATTATGAGCGAAATTTTAACAAATCAAATAGGTGAGCAGTTAAAGGCTGCTCGCCTCAAAAAAAATTTATCACTAGATGATGTGCAAGCTTCGACTAAAATTCAAGAAAGATATCTTGAGGCTATTGAAAACAATAATCTCGGTATTTTACCAGGTGACTTTTATGTCCGTGCATTTATTCGTCAATATGCACTTGCTGTTGACTTAAATCCTGAAGATTTATTAGGCGAGGCGGGCCCAGCTTCAATCTCTCGAAGTAAGGACTTAAATCGCGCACACCGTGATAATGATGGGGTTGTCCGTGCGGGCATTGACACAACGCGTTCAGCTAAGTCACAAATTTCAAGTATGCTGCCAACGATTTGGATAGGTATTATAGTTATTTTGGTGCTGGGTAGCATGTGGTTCGTCTTGACACATTTAACTACTGATAACCAACAATCAAATGACAGTAGTAATGTATCGGTTTCAACGTCGACGATACCTGCCAGTGCTAGCTCATCTGCAACAAATGAGTCATCATCATCTTCAAGCAAAAAGCCAACCAAAAAGACTTCTGAGACTAAAGCAAAGCTTGGCACACCAGAGCAAAATACTGCACAACAGACAACAATTTATAATTTATCAAAACAGAATACAAAATCACATACAATCAAAATTACTGCGCAAAATACAGGAACAAACGTTCAAGTTACAGCAGATAACAATGTGATATTAAACGAAATGATAACAGCTGATAAAACAATTTCTGTTCCCAAGGGAACAAATGTTGTCAATGTACAATTTACCAATGTCGCAAACGCAGTCATGACATTTGATAGTCAAAGAATCAATGTCATTAGTACAGCAACACCTTTTTGGAATGTGCTGATGAACTTAAATAATTAAGAGGAAACTATGAATCTACCAAATAAATTAACAGTCTTTCGTATTATTTTAATTCCTATTTTTATTTTAATATTAACGATTCCTTACGATTGGACCACTATTACGGTTATGACTGTCGCGTTACCTGTTAACTGGTTAGTGGCTGCAATTGTTTTTGCAGTAGCCTCTGTAACAGATTTTTTGGATGGTAAAATTGCACGCAGTCGGCATTTAGTCACTAATTTTGGTAAATTTGCTGATCCGTTGGCTGATAAGCTATTGGTGATTACAGCATTGATATTTTTAACAAGCTTTCATGTTGTTCCTGCATGGATGACTGCAGTGATAGTTATTCGAGAACTAGCTATTACAGGTTTAAGAACATTGATAGTTGAGAATAATGGTCAAGTTTTGGCTGCTCAAATGCCGGGAAAAATAAAAACATTTTCACAAATGTTTGCTATTTTTTTCCTATATATTAAAAATGTGCCATTCGTATATTTTGGTTTCCCAGTTGGGAATATATTGTTATGGATAGCAGTTATATTTACAATATACTCAGGCATTGATTATTTCTGGCAAAATCGTTATGTATTTTCAGATGGTATGTAAAAGCGCAATGAGCGCTTTTTTCGTATCATAAAGACAGAAGCGAACGCTATCGAACAATTGTTCGTTTAATACTTGCTTTTGGCTAAAAAAGCAGGTAAACTAATGAAGAAAGATAAAAGGAGTTAGCGAAAGATATGGTCACAAAAAAAACGACTAAAAAAGATGATAAAGAAAATCAAGCAAAGGGTCGCAAAACAGCACTAGATGAAGCACTGAAGAAAATCGAAAAAAATTTTGGCAAGGGTTCGGTTATGCTTTTGGGTGAAAACACGTTGACACAGATTGAAACTTATCCATCAGGATCAGTGAAGTTAGATGTTGCGCTTGGTGTTGGTGGTTATCCAAAGGGTCGAATTATTGAAGTGTATGGTCCAGAGTCATCTGGAAAAACAACCATTGCATTGCACGCAGTTGCTGAAGTGCAAAAAGCAGGTGGTACGGCGGCTTATATTGACGCGGAAAATGCATTGGATGTTAAATATGCTGAAGCGTTAGGTGTTAAAAAAGATGAGTTGTTATTGTCACAGCCTGATACAGGCGAACAAGGCCTAGAAATTGCTGATGCGTTGGTACAATCAGGTGCAGTTGATATTATCGTTGTCGATTCAGTTGCAGCATTGGTTCCACGTGCAGAAATTGAAGGTGAAATGGGTGATTCACACGTCGGGTTGCAAGCACGCTTGATGAGTCAAGCATTACGTAAGTTAGCAGGAACTTTAAATCGAACTGGGACAATTGCTATTTTCATTAATCAGATTCGAGAAAAAATTGGTGTGATGTTTGGTAATCCTGAAACAACACCAGGAGGTCGTGCGTTAAAGTTTTATTCAACAATTCGTTTAGAAGTACGACGTTCAACTCAAATTAAAGATGGCACTGATGTCACTGGAAACTTAACCAAAGTAAAAGTTGTTAAGAATAAAGTAGCCCCACCATTTAAGGTCGCTGAAGTAGATATTATGTATGGTAAAGGTATTTCTCAAACAGGGGAAATTCTTGATCTTGGTGCTGAGAAAGAAATTATTCGAAAAGCAGGAGCATTTTACTATTATAATGATATTAAAGTGGGCCAAGGTCGTGAAAAAGCGAAAGAATTTTTGGATTCTCCAGAAAATGCAGAAATGCGTCAGGAAATTTATGTTAAAGTACGTGATGCATTTGGCATAGGCGATGGTGAAACAGCTGTTAATGAGTCTAATAATGATGACAGCTCAACGGATAATGAGCCCGAAACATTGAATTTGGCTGCAGACGATGATTTAACGGATGAACCAATTGTATAAATAATGTAAAGAATAAATAGAAACGCTAGGGCGTTTCTATTTATTTTGTTACAATGCAAGTAAATAAACATTTGGAGAGGAATGCACTGAGCGAAAGTTACGTGTATTGATATCATGACAAAAATTTTAGTAGTAGATGACGAACCGGCAATTTCAACATTATTGAAGTATAATTTAGAACAAAATGGCTATCAAGTGTCAATAGCATCGGATGGTCAATCAGCATATGAACTTATTGGGGAACAAACTTTTGATGCTATTCTACTTGATTTGATGTTACCTGTTATGGACGGCATGACAGTGTTGAAAAATTTGCGTCAAGATAAAATAACAACCCCTGTATTACTAGTTACTGCTAAAGGTGATGAATTTGATCGTGTGTTTGGACTAGAATTAGGAGCAGATGATTACATTACTAAGCCATTTAGCCTAAGAGAAGTGTTGGCACGATTAAAAGCTGTTCTGCGACGATCACAGACTGAGCGCTCAGATGCAGATAAACCAGATGTTATTGAAATACAAGATATTGTGATTGATGATAACAAAAAAATTGTGACTAAATCTGGTAAAAATTTGACTTTGACACCACGAGAGTATGAACTTTTATTGTATTTTTCACAAAGAGTTGGTCGTGTGATTGATCGTGAAACGATTTTAACGGCAGTATGGGGTTATGAATTTGTTGGTGAAAGTCGCATGGTAGATATGCATATTAGTAATTTACGAGAAAAAGTTGAAAACAACCCAAAATCACCACAAATATTAAAAACTGTGCGAGGTTTTGGTTACACAATGGTCAATTAACAATGTAAAGATTGATTTACATTGCTTTACATAACGATGACGATTTTAGGTTGCTTTCTTTGACACAAGGTGCGTAATATATGATTTGTAAACAAGGAAAGGCTACCAAGAGCCTCTACTACAAGCCGAGTTTACATTACATATGCTTCCACGCGAAGCCTAAACAAAGGGAGAAGTGTTCATGAACAAAACGATTATTGGCGTTGCCGGTGGTGTAGTTGTTATCGCAGCAGGCATAGCTATTTATGCCAACTCTAATTCACACACAGATAAAGCCACTACGGTTGCAACGACAAAAAAGTTAAGTGGTAAAGTACTATCACTTGGATCAACAGCCTTACAGCCATTGGCCGAACAGGTTGGCACGTCTTTTCAAGAAAAAAATCCTGGTGTGACGATAACTGTTCAAGGCGGTGGATCTGGTGCGGGCTTGAGTCAAGTAGCTAATGGCTCTGTCCAAATCGGTAACTCTGATGTATTTGCGGAAGAAAAAGATGGCGTTGATGCTTCCAAGTTAAAAGATCATCAGGTGGCTGTAGTTGGTATTGCGCCTGTGGTCAATTCTGATGTACAGGTGTCAAACATTTCTAAGACACAATTACGTGATATCTTTACTGGTAAAATTACTAACTGGCAAGAAGTTGGTGGTAAGGATGAAAAAATTGTTATTATTAACCGTGCAACTGGATCTGGCACACGTTCTGTATTTGAAAAGAACGTGTTAGATGGTCAAAATGCTGTACAATCAACTGAACAAGATTCCAATGGTACCGTTCAAAAGATTGTATCCACAACACCAGGCGCCATTTCATACTTGGCTTTTGCCTATCTAGATGCATCAGGGATTAAGGCTTTAAATGTTGATAAAGTAACACCAGACAAGAAAAATGTTGAAGATAATTCATGGCCAATTTGGGCATATGAACATATGTATACCAAAGGCAATGAATCAGAAGCAACAAAAGCATTTTTGAAGTATTTTGCTACCAAAGAAGTACAAAAGACCATTGTGCCGAAATTGGGTTATATTGGTCTGACTGATATGAAAGTAACACGCGATGCAACTGGTAAAGTCGAAAATAAGTAAATGATTAATATAGTTTTAATGCCGCGAAAGCGGTTTTTTTTTGTTATGATAGTTATATCAGGAGAGGCATATGATAAAAAAAATACTTAAAGGTTTGTTATTTTTAATTCCTAACATGATAATTAGTGTGATATTAGGGAATATGATGTCTTTGAATCGTCAGCAATGGGTGATTATGATTTTTTTTCTGTTGATTGCGACAGCAAGTGGCATATGGATAGCACGATTTTGGGAAGTTGGTCAGCAGACAGAATTGCAAGTCATGAAAAATCGTATGTTGGCTACAATTCAGGGCCAAGAGCCTAGGGGTGTATTGACAGAGCCAAATTCGCCATATTATGATTTGATCAATCAATTTAATAATTTACAAAACTATATTAAACAGACACAGCAAACTGCACAACGCGATGTGACGAATTATCAGTCACTACTTGCAAGTTTACCAGTTGGTGTCATTAATGTGAATCGACGACATGTCATTGATGTTTTTAATGCAACTGCTGCAGATTTATTAGGTATACAACAACCTAAAATACCAGTTGCAGAAAGTTTAGTGATTAAACAATTCACACTATCGGAACTAATGACGCAAACTTTTAATACGCAACATAACCAACAATCTATTTTAAATTTACAAATAAATGGCGAGGTAAAGCAATATGAAGCTAGCACACTTTATCATCAAAATGATCTGAAACATGCTGAAGTAATGATTATTATATATGATTTGACATCTGTTTTACAGGTTGAACGCATGCAATCTGATTTTTTGGCTAACGCCTCACACGAACTTAAAACACCACTAACTGCAATCACCGGTTTTGTAGAAACTTTACAAGGACCCGCAGGTGAAGATCCAAATACACGCAAGCAATTTTTACAAATTGTTGCTGATGAATCAGAACGTTTATCATCGCTTGTTATTGATATTTTGTCATTGTCTCGTGTGAAACAAAAAAATGACGTCGTAGATACAAAACTAATTATTAAAAACTTAGTCGATGAGCAATGGCAACATATGAGTGCAATGGCAGCGACGAAAGATATTACTTTCAAAAACAATGTGTCGCAAGATTTTGTTGTGCACGGCCTAAAAAATGACTTGGAGACAATTTTACAAAATTTAATTATAAATGCTGTGAAGTATAACAGACAAGATGGTGAGGTTAGTGTGACCGTGTATAAAGACCATCAACATTGGCAAATTAATATTAAAGATTCTGGTATTGGCATTCCTAAAAACCAACAATCCCGGATCTTTGAGCGCTTTTATCGCGGTGATGAATCGCGGCAAAGAACAATTGCTAGTGGAACAGGTCTAGGATTGGCAATTGTTAATGAAATTGTTAGTAAGCACAATGGTGAAGTGAAAGTAAATTCACAAGTCGGGGTGGGAACCACTATTAGTGTTACTTTGCCTTTGTAAATATTTTCTTTACCTAATCTTTACAAAGTGCTGTTAATACATTTACATGGTTTTAAGATAATGAAGTAGTAGTAGTTTAATCTTGGGAGGCATCATCATGTCGAAATCGCATCGCGGAACAATTATAATCACAATTGTGGCCGTTAGTATTGCAGCAGCACTTGGAACTGCTTATGCAACACGAGACAAAAGTACTTCAGGAACATCGATTACGGCTGTTGGTTCAACAGCTTTACAACCGTTTGTTGAAGCAGCAGGTGAAGAATATGCAAAAATTAATTTAGGCACCTTTGTTAACGTGCAAGGTGGCGGTACCGGAACAGGCTTAAGTCAAGTTTCGCAAGGTGCAGTAGACTTAGGAAATTCTGACGTTTTTGCGGAAGAAAAAGAAGGTATTAATGCTAAGCGGCTGGTGGATCATCAGGTAGCCGTTGTTGGTATTGCACCATTGTTGAATAAAGACATCGGTTTAAAAGATTTATCAACCGCACAGCTGCAAGCAATATTTACCGGAAAAGTAACAAATTGGCAACAAATTGGTGGTAAAAATAAAAAGATTGTTATTATTAATCGCGCAGCGGGATCTGGGACACGTGCAACATTTGAAAAGTGGGGCTTGCTTGGCAAACAAAGTATTGAAGCACAGGAACAAGATTCTTCAGGCATGGTACGCTCTATTGTAGCAACGACACCAGGAGCTATTTCATATGCAGCTTTTGGCTATATTGATGATACAATTGTAGCGGCTTCAGTTAATCATGTGTCACCATTAAATAAAAATGTTGCATCAGGTATGTATCCTATTTGGTCATACGAACATGTCTATACCAAGGGAAAACCAACGCCAACTGTTGCTAAATTTCTGAATTACTTAACGTCAAAAGAAATTCAGAGTACATTAGTCCCAAAATTGGGATATATCTCGATTCACGATATGCAAGTGACTCGTGAGTTGAATGGTAACATTATAAAAAAATAATTAATTTATACGAATTGTTTAACAAAGTTGGAATACAAGAAAATTAATGCATTTGATGTTGTTTGATGACTACGGAGTAGTCATCTTATGTGACAATATTTGATGCTATGGAGATAAAATGGATAACATTACACAGAAGTTGATGCAAAAGTCTGAATCAACAAAAAAAGATTCACTAGGACGAGCTGTGAGTTTGGCAGCTTTATCGTTAATTGTCATTGTTGTTATATCGATTTTTGCTTTCGTTATGAGTCGTGGCTTATCAACATTTTTCCATGATGGCGTTCATGTCAAAGACTTTTTATTTGGTTCAACATGGAACCCATCAGTAGTTAATCCACAAACTAAGCAACCTTATATAGGTGCATTGCCAATGATTTTTGGATCGTTTTTGGTAACGTTCCTAGCAGCAATTGTAGCGACACCGTTTGCTATTGGCACATCGTTATTTATGACTGAAATTGCTCAAAAGCGTGGCACAAAAATTATGCAACCGATTATTGAGCTGTTAGTTGGTATTCCGTCTGTTGTTTATGGGTTTATTGGACTGACAGTTGTTGTGCCATTTATTCGGAGTGTTTTTGGTGGTTCAGGATTTGGGATTTTATCAGGTACAATTGTTTTGTTCGTGATGGTCTTACCAACAATTACATCGATGACTGTCGATACGTTAAAGTCTGTTCCTAGACACTATCGTGAATCAGCATTGGCTATTGGTGCTACTCGTTGGCAAATGATTTATAAAGTTGTGCTCAGAGCAGCAACACCAGGTATTTTAACTGCCATTGTCTTTGGTATGGCGCGTGCCTTTGGTGAAGCACTAGCAGTACAAATGGTTATCGGCAACGCAGCTTTGATGCCTCATAATTTGACATCACCCGCCTCAACGTTAACATCAATTTTGACTATGGGAATTGGTAATACTGTGATGGGATCATTACAAAATGATGTGTTATGGACACTAGCAATGATTTTGTTACTAATGTCATTGGTATTTAACTTAGTTGTACGTGCTATTGGGCGCAGAGGAGAGATGAAATAATGAATGCAAAACGTGCTGATAAAATAGCCACAGGTGTAATTTATGCGATTTCTGGGATTGTTGCGTTAATTCTGATTGCCATGCTTGCTTTTATTTTGATTCGTGGTGTACCGAATTTATCATGGCACTTTTTAACATCGCCAGCCAGAGCATTTGAAGCTGGTGGTGGTATTGGTATCCAATTGTTTAATTCTTTTTATTTACTGATATTGGCAATGATTATTAGTTTTCCAATCGCTTTAGGTGCTGCTATTTATTTGAATGAATATTCAAAAAAAGGTAAATTCACAACGGTTGTCCGTACAGCAATTGAAATTTTAAGTTCTTTGCCTTCAGTCGTTGTTGGGTTGTTTGGATTTTTGATATTTGTTGTTCAATTTCATTTAGGGTTTTCAATACTATCAGGCGCAATTGCACTAACTTTTTTTAATTTACCTCTGTTGACACGTTCAATTGAAACAAGTTTAGCTCAAATTCCAAATTTGCAACGTGAAGCTGGTTCTGCATTAGGTTTGTCACGTTGGGAAACAGTGATTCATATCATTTTACCAGCTGCAGTGCCCTCAATTGTGACAGGTGTTGTATTATCTGCAGGTCGTGTTTTTGGTGAAGCTGCCGCTTTAATCTATACAGCTGGACAATCTGCTCCTGCACTAAATTTTGCAGACTGGAACCCATTTAATATTTCAAGCCCGTTAAATCCTATGCGTCCTGCCGAAACCTTAGCAGTACATATCTGGAAGATTAATTCTGAAGGTATTATGCCGGATGCGAATGCTGTATCTGCGGGTGCCTCAGCAGTTTTGATTATTGTTGTGTTATTGTTCAACCTTAGTGCACGTAAAATAGGTGCACAGTTATACAAAAAATTGACCAGTGCATAACAAAACTAGAATGACAAATGCGAATTTTATGTCATTAAAAAATTTTTAAGTCACTTAGTTATGGAGAAAAAATGGTAAATAATATCGAGTTAAAACCAGCCAGTGAATTTATTACTGAAAATATGCCAGAACGTTATATTTATGACCTGAGTGCAGGCGACCATGAAATTGCAATATCAACAAAGGATTTACAAGTGAGTTATGGTCAGAATTTGGCATTAAGTGAAGGTGATTTGTCATTTGAACGTTATAAAATTACTAGTCTAATAGGTGCGTCAGGTTCTGGTAAATCAACATTTTTGCGATCATTAAATCGTATGAATGATAGTGTTGCGACGGTTAAGGGTAATATCATGTATCGCGGTGTCGATATTAACACTAAAGCGATCGACGTATACGAAATGCGACGTCACATCGGTATGGTATTTCAACGTCCCAACCCGTTTGCCAAATCTATCTATAATAATATTACTTTTGCACTGACACAACGTGGACAATATACTAAACAAGAACTTGATGAAATTGTTGAAACAAGTTTGAAACAAGCAGCCTTATGGGATCAAGTTAAAGATGAGTTAGATAAATCAGCATTAGCGTTATCAGGTGGACAAGCACAACGTCTGGTTATTGCACGAGCATTGGCTTTGAAGCCAGATATTTTACTTTTAGATGAACCATCTAGTGCACTTGATCCAATTTCATCTGCGCAAGTTGAAGATACATTACTTAAGTTGAAAGATCAGTACACAATTATTATTGTGACACATAATATGCAACAGGCGGCTCGAATTAGTGATTATACAGCTTTTTTCCATATGGGAAAGGTGATTGAATATGATTTGACGCGTAAAATTTTTACAAGACCAAAAGTTGCACTGACAAATGATTATATTTCGGGGAACTTCGGATGACAGATATTAAACAAAAAAATATACTTGAAACACGTGATGTAAAATTATGGTATGGTCAAAAAGAGGCGTTACACGGCATTAACTTAAATTTTCCAGAAAAGGGAATTACAGCGCTTATTGGTCCATCTGGCTCTGGAAAGTCTACCTATATTAGAGCAATAAATCGTATGCATGATTTAGAGGATAATGTGACAGTAACTGGTTCGTTTGACTTTAAGGGAACAGACATTTATGCACCAACAACAGATACTGTTGATTTACGTAAGCGAATCGGCATGGTCTTCCAACAACCTAACCCTTTTCCTTTCTCTATTTATGAAAATGTTATTTTTGGTCTTAAATTAGCTGGTGTCAAAGATAAAGCTGAACTTGATGAGGCTGTGGAAAAATCGCTTAAGCAAGCATCAATTTGGGAAGAAGTTAAAGATGATTTGCATAAGTCTGCTCTTGGCTTGTCAGGTGGACAGCAACAACGTGTCTCACTTGCGCGCGTTTTGGCAACTGCACCAGAACTATTATTATTAGATGAACCAACATCAGCTTTAGATCCAGTGTCTAGTCATAATATTGAAGAAACGCTATTGAATTTACGTGATGACTATGCCATGATTATTGTTACACATTCAATGTCACAAGCATCACGTATATCAGATCGTACAGCTTTCTTCCTAAATGGCGATCTTATTGAGGTTGATTCAACTAAGCACATTTTTTTGAATCCCCAAAGTCAAGAAACGCAAGATTACGTTAGTGGTCGATTCGGATGATTTTAGAAACAAACAAGGTTTAATTCACAATAATATAGATAGAGCGATGAAAAGGAGAATTAACATGCGACGATTATTTGATGAAGAACTAGCCGATTTAGACAATTCATTTACAGAAATGGGTATGCTTGTTGCCCAAACTATTCAAAAATCCGTGCAATCATTTGTGGATCACGATCGTGAGGGTGCGAAAGCCATTTTAGAGAATGACCATCAAATTAATGAACGAGAAGCAGCTATCGAAAAGAAAACTTTTGAAATGATTGCTTTGTACCAACCCGTTACAACTGATTTGCGCGAAATTGTTACGATTTTGAAAGCAGTTTCTGTTTTGGAACGGATGGGAGATCAAGCACGTAATATCGCTAATTCGACTATTCGTGTTAAGGGAACAAAACATATTTCTGGTGTTGAAAAGGCACTTGGTGAAATGGGCGAACAAGTAGCAACAATGGTCTCAACTGTAATGGATTATTATATTAAAAATGATGCTTTAGGAGCTGAATCCATTGCCGAAGAAAATCAAACTTTATCAAAGCGTGCAGCCCAAGTGCGTTTTGATTCAGTTGAGGGCATGAAAGAAGATGCTGAGCTAGTTGATTCAGCAGCTGATTATTTGGTGATTGCTGGTTATTTGAAGCGTATCGGGGATTATACGACAGACATTGCAGAATGGATTGTATATAAGCGTACAGGTAAGATTATTGAGCTGAATCCAGGATACAATTATTTTATTTAATGATGCATCGTTTGATGACTCATTGTAACTTCAAATGAACGACTAGACGAAAGTTTAGTCGTTTTTATGTCTACTGATGGAAAGTTTTGGTATAATAAGGGTGTTGTACATTACTTAATAAGTGCGTTATGTCAATATGTTAAGCGCTTACAGTAAATGACAGTAGGAGGGTATATGCGTTTTTTTGCACGTTTAGCGACAACAATGTTAGTTTTCTTAGTTATTTCGTCACTTTTTTCAGAAGCATTTCGTGTTGATAATTGGGTGACAGCTTTAGGGGCAGCGCTGGTGTTAGCGGTATTAAACACGATTATTAAACCCATACTAACGCTTCTGACATTACCATTAACGTTTATAACATTTGGTTTATTCACAATTGTCATTAACGGTATTATGTTAGAAATAACTGCAGACCTTGTTGGCGGTTTTGATTTTTCAAGTTTTAGTTGGGCAATATTTACAGCAATTATTTTGTCAATTGTCAATACACTGTTGACACCTAATTTGCACGCACACGTAGAAAGAAAATAAAATGGCACAAAATTCAGTTACAGTAAAACAATTAGTAGATAACACGCGTTTAGAAATTGTAGCAGGTAAACAATATTTAGAACGCATCATTACAACAGCAGATATTTCACGACCTGGGTTAGAAATGACCGGTTATTTTAATTATTATGCACCAGAACGTGTGCAATTGTTGGGTATTACGGAAACGTCCTTTTCGGAACGCATGGGCCACGAAGAATTACTGATGGTTTATCGGCGAATGGCTGATCCAGTAACACCAGCATTTGTTGTGTCAACAGGATTACCAATCAGTGATGAACTTAAACAGGCAGCAGATGAGGCTAAAATTCCAATTTTAACATCGACTTTAACATCATCACGTATTTTATCAAATATGACTTACTATCTAGGTGGCCAATTGGCACCACGTGAAAATGTTCATGGCGTGCTTATTGATGTTCACGGTTTGGGTGTTCTAATTACTGGGGATGCTGGTATCGGTAAAACAGAAGCTGCGTTAGAATTAATTCAACAAGACAAAGCAAGATTAGTCGCTGATGATCGTGTTGATATTTATCAAGAGGATGAGGAGCGTTTAATCGGCGAACCAAATGAAGTCTTGCGTAACATGATGGAAATTCGTGGTGTTGGCATTATTGATGTGCAGCAGGTGTATGGCGCAGTTTCTGTGCGATCACATGCAACGATTGCGCTTAATATACATTTATCAAATGGTAAAATTGGTGAAGCTAATTTTGATCGTTTGGGCAATGATAATGATACACTTGAAATTTTAGGTGTGAAAATTAAACGTATGGTAGTTCCGGTGACGCCAGGTCGTAACACTGCAAGTGTTATTGATGCAGCAGCAGTAAAATTCCGCACTGCTAATATGGGCATTGATGCATTGAAAACACTTGAAGAGCGCATGTCAGCCGAGATGGTGAAAAATGAAAAAATAGATTTGGAGAATAAACATGACTAAAATAGCGGTACTTGGTGCTGGGTCTTGGGGAACAGCATTGGCAAATACGGCAGCTGAAAATGGTCATGATGTGCGCTTATGGACACATAACTCAAATCAGGTTGAAGAAATTAATCAGCAGCATACGAATGTGAAGTACCTGCCTGATGCAACGTTAGCTGCCACACTTGTTGCAACTAATGATATGTTTTTGGCAACTGAAAATGTCGAAATTGTATTGAGTGTGGTACCTACTAAGGCTGTGCGCGAGGTAGCCAAAAAATTAGCTACTGCTCTAAAAGCACAGTCACACACGGTAATTTTGGCACATGCCACCAAAGGTCTAGAACAAGGCTCATATAAGCGCATATCTGAAATGATTGCAGAAGAAGTGCCAGAGGCTTATCGGTCGGCGTTGGTTGTTATATCTGGGCCGTCTCATGCAGAAGATGTCATCAAACATGATTTAACAGCTGTTTCAATTGGTAGTTCAGACGAATCAGCTGCTCAGTTGTTACAAAAAACGTTGTCAAACAAAACTTTTCGTGCGTATACGAATCATGATTTGCTTGGCTCAGAATTATTTGCGGCTTTAAAAAATATTGTTGCAATTGCTTCTGGCGCTTTAATTGGTTTAGGGTACGGTGTTAATGCACAAGCAGCCTTATTGACAAGAAGTTTGGTAGAAATGCGTGACTTGGGAGCAGCTATGGGTGCTAAACCAGAAACGCTTTACGAGCTTGCTGGTATTGGTGATTTAATTGTAACAGGCATGTCACCAAATTCACGTAACTATCGTGCAGGTCTAGGTTTGGGCCAAGGGAAAAGTTTACAACAAGTGACCGAGGAAATGGGTATGGTCATTGAAGGTGTCAATACAACAAAAGCTGTTTACGACTTTGCAAAAACCTATCATGTTGACATGCCAATTACAAATGCAGTATATCAAGTTTTATATGAAAATAAATCGTTGCGTCAAGCGATTGCAGATTTAATGGCAAGACCATTGAAATCTGAAGATTAGCTTGGTGCATGAACTAATGAATAAGAAAGAGAGTGACTAAAATGAAACCAGTACGTAAAGCAATTATCCCAGCAGCAGGACTAGGCACACGCTTTTTGCCAGCTACAAAGGCATTAGCTAAAGAAATGTTACCAATTGTCGATACACCAACAATAGAATATATTGTACGCGAGGCCATTGCTTCAGGAATTGAAGACATTGTGATTGTTGATGGCAAATCAAAACGTTCAATTGAAGATCATTTTGATTCAAATCCCGAACTCGAAAATAATTTACGTGATAAGGGAAAAGATGAACTACTAAAAATTGTTCAAGAAACAACTGATATTAACATGTATTTCATTCGTCAGTCTCATCCTAAGGGACTTGGGGATGCTGTATTAACAGCAAAAGCTTTTATTGGTGATGAACCCTTTGTTGTCTTACTTGGTGATGATCTAATGGAAGATGATGTACCATTAACGAAACAGTTAATCGAACGTTATGAAGAGACAGGAGAATCAACTTTAGCGGTTATGAAAGTACCCCATGACCAAGTTTCTGAATATGGTGTGATTGATCCTGCGGCAGAAGCTTCTGATGGTTTATATCGTGTCAAATCTTTTGTTGAAAAGCCAAAGCCAGAAGATGCACCATCAGATTTAGCTATTATTGGTCGATACTTATTAACACCAGAAATTTTTGAAGAATTAGAAAACACGCAACCGGGTAAGGGAAACGAAATTCAATTAACGGATGCTATTGATTCATTAAATAATCGGCAACATGTTTATGCGCATGAGTTTAAGGGTAGTCGTTATGACATTGGCTCAAAAATTGGTTTTTTGGAAACAAATATTGAGTTTGGATTGAAGCATCCACAAACAAAAGACCAATTACGTGCCTATATTAAGGAATTAGCAGCTAAATTGTGAGATTTATAGCTCAAATATGTGTTTAATGGTAATAATAGTTAATGACTTTTTCTCGACAAAATATTGAAATACGTGTAAAATTAGATGTACAAAAAGTAAGTGAAATGAGGTCTACTGAATGGAAAAAGATAAACAGTATGATGTTGTGATTATCGGTGCAGGACCTGCCGGAATGACTGCTGCTACTTATGCTTCGCGCGCGAATCTATCTGTTTTGATGTTGGATCGTGGTATTTACGGCGGTCAAATGAATAATACGGCTGAGGTTGAAAATTATCCTGGTTTTGATTCAATATTGGGACCGGATTTATCAGAGAAAATGTATGCTTCATCGACACGTTTTGGTGCTGAATATGGTTTTGGTACAGTAGAAAGTATTGAAATTGACGGACACAATAAAATTATTACGACTGATATGGATCGTTACATTGCTAAAAGCATTATTATCGCTACCGGATCTGAACATGTTCATCTAGGCACTGATGGTGAAGAGGATTATCAGGGCCGTGGGGTTAGTTACTGTGCTGTATGTGATGGTGCTTTTTTCCGAGATGAGGACGTTGTTGTTGTTGGTGGTGGCGATTCCGCTATTGAAGAAGGTTTATATCTGACGAACTTAGCAAAATCAGTCACGGTGTTACATCGTCGAGATAGTTTACGTGCTCAAAAAATTATTCAAGATCGCGCTTTCGCTAATGAAAAAATGTCGTTTCGTTGGCACACAGAAGTGATAGAAATTACTGGTGATAGTGACAAAGTCACTGGTGTTCGTGTGGTTGATAATCAAACGCATGAAATATCTGAAATTAATACAAGCGGTGTTTTTGTGTATGTTGGTTTAAAACCGAACACGCAAGGTTTTGAAAATTTGAATATCACAAATGATGAGGGTTGGATCATTACTGATGAGCACATGCGAACAACCATTCCTGGTGTATTTGCAGTGGGGGATGTCCGTGCCAAAGAATTACGACAAATTACAACAGCTGTCGGCGATGGTAGTATTGCAGGTCAAGGTGTTTATGACTATGTTAGCGCATTACCAGTTGCAGTAAATGAACAAGTTATCTAATCGCTTTTAAAAGACAAATTTGAAAAAATTGTCTTTTTTTATTGATTTCTTTTTTATTAATTTTTTCCATTTATTTCTCATAAAAATGCTTTTAACCTTACAATAATAATTTTTGAAAAAAATGAAAATTTATGAAAATAACTATTTGTTATTTTCATTTTGGAAATCGTTTGACATTTAAGGTGCAAGCGGTTACAATTATTTGTGTCAAGATGCACAATATAAATTGTTTATCTGAAAAAGGAACCGGTTCTATTAAGAGAATTCGAGGAGAAAATCATGCAAAGTCAGGATAAATGGATTACCAAAATTGCGTTTTTAGGTATTTCATTCATGTTAACTAGTGCTTATGCTATTAATGGGGCGATGCCTCAAATGACAAAAGCGCTGGGAGTATCAGCTACACAGGTACAAGCGTTAGCGACAACACCATCAATTGTGGTGACAGTGTTTGTCTTGCTCAGTTCATTTATTGCAGCAAAATTAGGTGACAAAAAAACAATTATGCTAGGCATGCTGTTAGTTGGTTTTGCTGGTATCGTACCGTTTTTTGTGACATCATATCCTATCATTCTTGTATCTAGAATGGTCTTGGGTGCTGGATTTGGTATTTTTAATTCATTAGCTGTATCAATGATAGCTGTCATGTATCAAGGGCAGACACGTGCAACGATGCTTGGATGGCGTGCGGCTGTTGAACAAATTGGTCAAGCTGTTTTGACTTTCATCGCTGGCTTGCTTTTGAATTTTGGTTGGCAAACAACATTTTTAGTTTATTTACTAGCTTTTCCAATTTTGTATCTTTTTTATGTTCGGGTACCAGATACAACAGAAATGTTAGCTGCTGATCAGAAAAAGGACGAAAAGGCACATGTTCAAAACACTGCACCTCAAAGTATTAGTCCCTTAGTATGGGTATTGACACTTTTTGCAGCCTTCATAGTGATTGATTACATGGCGATTCAACTCAGTTTCCCATTTATGGCACAAAACTTAGGTGTTAGTGGTTTGCTAGTTTCAACAATTCTGTCACTTATGCTCGTTGCAGCAATGGTGGGTGGCCTTGTATATGGCGGCATGCAAAAATTATTTGGCCGGTTTACACTACAAGTTGGTTTGCTATTGATGGTACTATCTAATTTCTTAGTGGCATTTTCAAACGGTAATTTTGTTATTTTGACAATAGGTGTATTATTAATTGGTTTCCCAATGCAACTAATTTCACCATTCATTTTTAGTCAACTACCTAATTTGGCACCTTTAAAAAAGCAACCATTTGTGACATCTATTGTATTAATTGGTTTTAACGTTGGTGTGTTCGTTGAACCGTTTGCATTATCATTGTTGGCCAAAATAATGGGAAACGAAACAAGCAGTGTTTCTGAAGCAGCCTACACAACAATTCCATTGCTTGGCGTAATTTTACTTGTTATTGCAGGAGTCACGTTCATTACTAATCGTAAACGTGCTTAACAACATGTTTTAAAAATATGCGCCTTAAGGTGGCGCATTATAAGTAGCCTTGAATTCATTATCATTTATTAAACGTTACATAAGGAGAACGGAAAATCATGAAAAAATTGACAAATGAAGCGATGTTGATCACATACGCTGATTCACTTGGAAAAAACTTGAAAGAATTGAATCAAGTACTATCTAATGAACTTAATGGTGTTGTAGGTGGTGTGCACGTCTTACCATTTTTCCCATCAACAGGGGATCGCGGTTTTGCGCCTGAACAGTATGAGACAGTTGATCCTCAATTTGGTGATTGGTCAGATGTTGATAAATTAGCAGACAAATATTACTTGATGTTTGACTTTATGTTGAATCATATTTCACCACAATCAAAGTATTTTCAAGACTTTTTAGAAAAGAAAGAAGCATCAGAATATTATGATATGTTCTTGAAGTATTCTGATTTCTGGCCTGAAAATCGCCCAACAGATGCTGATATTGACATGATTTACAAGCGTAAGGATAAGGCACCGTTTGCGCCTGTAACGTTTGCTGATGGCACAACTGATCAAGTTTGGAACACATTTGGTGACCAACAAATGGATTTGGATGTTACTAAAGAAGTAACAAAAAAGTTTATTAAAGACTCATTGGTTAATTTGTCACATCATGGTGCGTCAGTTATCCGTTTGGATGCCTTTGCTTATGCAATTAAGAAGTTAGATACAAATGACTTTTTCGTTGAACCAGAAATTTGGGCAATTATAGATGAGGTCCGTGAAATATTAGCAGCAGAAGGTTCAGAAGTATTACCTGAAATTCACGAACATTACAAGATTGTACGTAAGATTACTGATCATGACATGTATTCATATGACTTTGCATTGCCTTTGATTACATTGTATTCATTGTACTCAGGTAAGACAGAACGTATTGCGGATTGGTTGCGTCAAAGTCCAATGAAGCAATTTACAACATTGGATACACATGATGGTATTGGTGTTGTTGATGCTAAAGACTTGTTGACACAAGAAGAAACTGACTTCACAACTGAAGAAATGTATAAAGTTGGCGCAAATGTGAAAAAGATTTTCTCATCAGCCGCATATAATAACTTGGATATTTATCAAATCAATACAACGTACTATTCAGCATTGGGTAATAATGATGCTGCTTACTTATTGGCACGTGCAGCACAAATATTTGCACCTGGTATTCCACAAATTTATTACGTTGGCCTACTTGCTGGTGAAAATGATATTGCACTTTTGGAAAGCTCAAAAGAAGGTCGTAACATTAACCGTCATTATTATGACTTGGCTGAAATTGCTGAAACAACAAAGCGCCCAGTTGTTTCAAACTTGTTTGACTTATTGCGCTTCCGTAATACAAGTGCAGCTTTTGACTTAGATGGTTCAATTGATGTAGTAAATGATGGCGAAAATGAATTGACAGTATCACGTACATCTGCAGATGGTAAAACAACCGCTGTTTTGGATGCTAACTTTGCAACAAAGAGCTTTACTGTAACTGAAAACGGTAAAGAAATATTTACAACAAAGTAATTATGTCAGTTAAAGCGCCTAGGCGCTTTTTTTATTATCACAAAAGTAGTCAACTATGAAAGCCATATTAATGTCATTTAGTAATGTTTAGCTAATGGCATTATGAGGACTTGCTAAAATGAAAAAACATAGTTCATTTAACTACTCGAAAATAATAAAATTTTGTTATAATGAGTTAAGAATATATAGGAGAAAATCATGAGCTATCAAGAAAATTTAGCACAATGGCAGAACGTTGAGCTACCTGATTATTTGGCCAAGGACTTGGCAGGATACACGCCTGAACAACAAGAAGACGCGTTTTATCAAAATCTGAGTTTTGGCACAGCTGGCATGCGCGGCATTTTAGGCGCTGGTACAAATCGCATGAATATTTTCACTGTGCGCCAAGTAACAGAAGCATTGGCACGTTATATTGATGCTCAAGGGGAAACAGCTAAAAGCAGAGGGGTTGCAATTAGTTTTGATTCAAGACATTTTTCACCTGAATTTGCCTCGGATGCAGCACGCGTTTTATCTGCTCATAATATCAAGTCATATTTATTTAGCAGCTTACGGCCAACACCAGAATTATCATTTGCAGTGCGTGAACTTGGCACATTTGCAGGTATTATGATTACTGCTTCTCATAATCCTAAAGAATATAATGGTTATAAGGTTTACGGAGAAGATGGCGGACAAATGGTACCAGAAGCTGTTGATGCCGTGGTCAGTGAATTGGATAAAATTACCGATATATTTAACATTGTATTGGATACAACTGACAAACAGGTACAAGTCATTGACTCAGAAATTGATGATAAATATTTGAAACAAATAGCAACTATTACGGTCGATAGTGATTTGGTCGCTAAAGAAGGGGATTCACTGAAATTTGTATATACGCCGTTGCATGGCACAGGTCAGTATATAGGCGAAAAAGCTTTACAACAAGCAGGCTTTACGAACTATTCAATTGTTAAGGAACAAGCAGTTATTGATGGTGATTTCCCAACTGTAAAAAAACCAAATCCAGAAGATGCTGCTGCATTAGAGATGGCAATTGCTTATGCTAAACGAGATGGTGCTGATGCTGTGGTGGCCACTGATCCAGACGCTGATCGTATGGGTGCTGCTGTTAAGTTAGCAGATGGCACTTTCCAAGTTTTGACAGGCAATCAAATTGCTGCTGTTTTAGTTAATTACTTGTTAACGGCTAAGAAAAATACTAATACGTTACCTGAAAATGGTGCCATTGTCACATCTATTGTGTCATCGCGTTTTGCTTCAAAAGTTGCCAAAAGTTTTGGTGTCATCACTGCAGATGTCCTAACAGGATTTAAATATATTGCAGCTACAATTGATCAATATGAAGCAACTAAAGAACAGACCTTCTTGTTTGGATTTGAAGAAAGTTTTGGTTATTTGGTTAAGCCATTTTCACATGATAAAGACGCCATTCAAGCGCTTGTCCTATTTGCTGAAGTAGCGGCGTATTATAAGTCACAGGGTAAAACATTTGCTGATGGGTTAGAGGAATTGTTTGAGAAGTTTGGCTACTTTGAAGAAAAAACCATTAGTCTTGATTTTCCAGGAATTCATGGTAATGATGAAATGAGTGCTATTATCTCACAGTTCCGTGATAAGCAACCTGAGACAATTGGTGGCTTAAAAGTTATGCGCGCACAAGATTTTTCTAAATCAACGGAAACAGCGATTAATGGTGCAATAACGCCATTACCACAACCAAAAGCAAATGTATTAAAGTATTGGCTTGAAGATGGTTCATGGGTAGCTATTCGCCCTTCAGGAACTGAACCTAAGTTAAAGTTTTATATTGGGGTTGAATCAGATTCACAAGCAACGTCTCAGGCTAAAATTGACGTTATAACAAAAGATTTGATGTCTTACACGAAATAATATTAGACAATTGACACATCTTTTGATACAATTAAAAAAGGCTTAGAAGCCAAATTAACGGTAATCCGCTGTGCGTTTAGCCTAAGGGCAAGTGTATGATTATCGACTAGGAGAATTACCAATGCGTCAAAATAGTATTTTAGAAAACATTACATCAGTACAATTACGTTCTGATATTCCTGATTTCCGCGCTGGTGACACTGTTAAAGTGTTCGCTAAAATTGTTGAAGGCTCACGCGAGCGTATTCAATTATTTGAAGGTGTTGTTATCAAGCGTAAGGGTGCTGGTATTCAAGCAACATACACTGTTCGTAAAATCTCGTCAGGTGTTGGTGTAGAACGTACATTTGCTTTGCATTCACCACGTGTTGAAAAGATTGAAGTAATCCGCTTTGGTGCAGTACGTCGTGCCAAGTTGTATTACTTACGTGCATTACAAGGTAAAGCAGCTCGTATCAAGGAACGTCGTCGCGACGTATAACTTGTTTAAAACATCCAATAGGATGTTTTTTTTGAATGTGATAGGTAGTGGTTTTAAAAACATAAAGGGTATCATTAATTTTATGACGTAATATTTATGTAATGAAAGAGCAAAGCGTATGATATGTAAACAGAGCGATGAGGGTATATAATTAAAACATACTCGAATAATATTTGAGTTTCATTACTCCCCTAGTAATGTTTCAATCAGCCCCCCAATTACTGATTGATTTAATTGATAACTTCGGTTATCGTGCCCCTGGCCATCCCCTCTTCGGTCAGGGGTTTTTTTATGTTTTCAATTATTTTTTACTTGAGGGCAAATATACTTTAGTGGTTCAGTAGTTAATGATACGAACAAAAGTTCGTTATGCTAAAATAATTGTATGGTAGAATTCATGATTACAAATGATACACGCAAAATTTTGCACGTTGATCTTGATGCATTTTATGCACAAATTGAAATGCGAGATAACCCAAAACTGAGACATAAAGTATTAATTATAGCTCGTAATCCGGAAGAAACAGGTGGCCGAGGGGTTGTAGCAACAGCGAATTATGCTGCAAGAAAATTAGGTGTTCATTCAGCTATGAGTGCCTCTGATGCAAAAAAATTGGCACCCAATGCTGTTTTTTTATCGCCTAACTTCACTAAATATCGCGCTGTCTCTGATCAAATTCATAATGTTTTTAATGCGTTTACAAAAAAGGTCGAGCCAGTAGCATTAGATGAGGCCTATCTTGATGTGAGTGATTCAAATTTATCAGGTACAGTATTGGCAGCGCGCATTAGACACGAAATTTTAAGAGTGACTGGTCTTACGAGTTCTATTGGTATTTCGCATAATAAATTGTTAGCTAAGCTGGGATCTGAATATAATAAACCAAATGGTGTCACGGTGATCACACCTCAAAATATGCTAACGTTTCTTGATGCATTGGCAATTGGTGATTTTCGTGGCGTTGGTAAAAAAACACATGAAAAATTTAAACAGTTACATATTGAAAATGGATCAGATTTAAGAAAAATGTCCTATGATGACTTACGATCTCAATTTGGCAAAATGGGGGAGCACCTATATTATCAAGCCCGAGGTGTTCATTTTGGTGAAGTACAATGGCAACGACAACGGCAGTCAATTGCTAAAGAAGAAACGTATGATCATTTTTTGCAGAATGAACGTGATATACAATATGAATTTAAAAAATTAGCGACTGCCATGATTAGTGCACTAAAAGCACATCATCGTGTTGGCAGGACACTTAATATTAAAGTGCGTGACGATGATTTTAATACAATGACGCGCGCAATCACACGAGAGTCGGCATGGCCCTTGTCGGAAGAATTACTAGCTGAAAATGCGCAATATATTTTTGAGGATTTAATGGCGCCGCCTTTTTCAGTGCGATTACTGGGCATGTCAATGAGTAATTTGCAATCTAGCAATTTTGAAGAAATGACATTATTTTAAACGTGATATACTAGATAAAGGCGTGCTAATTGTAAATACAGATATGCAAAAATAGAAAGATAAGATTATGGCAACGATTGAAGAACAAATACTGCAACAAATTAAAAGATATGACACAATTATTATCCACCGTCATCAACGACCAGATCCTGATGCGTTTGGCTCACAGCTTGGTTTGAAAGTAATATTACAAGCGAGTTTTCCTGAAAAGCACATTTATGCTGTAGGGAAAGCAGTTCCAGGGTTATCATGGATGAACGAAGACGACACATTTATGGACACTATTCCTGATAAAACCTATAAAAATGCCTTGATCATTATGGTGGATACTGCCAATGCACCACGTATAGACGATCAACGTTGGTCTAATGGTTTAGAAACAATTAAAATTGATCATCATCCAAATGACGAACCTTATGGTGACTGGCAATGGGTCAAACCGGGACATTCAGCAACGAGTACCATGATCTATGAGTTTTATGAGGCCCTTAGAGATCAAGGGCTAGTCATGACGGATAAAGCAGCACGTTTACTTTATATTGGTATCGTAGGCGACACTGGGCGATTTATGTATGGCATGGACAAAGAAACTTTCCGTGTGGTTTCAGAACTATTTAATTATAATTTTAATTATGAAGCAGTGCATCATAATATGGAAACAATTACTGAAAATGCCGCTAAGTTATCTGGATATGTACTACAAAATATTAATATTTTGCCTTCTGGATTTGCTTTTGTTGTGCTAACCAAAGAACTAGTTAAACAGTTTGACGTCAGAGAATCTGGTACGGCGTTTGTTGTGCCACTACCTTCAAAAATTGATAAAGTCAAAGCTTGGGCTATTTTTGAGGAGCAAGATGAAGGTAATTATCGTGTACGTTTGCGATCAAGAACGATTGTTATTAATAAAATTGCAAACCAATTTGAAGGTGGCGGACACCCGATGGCATCTGGTGCTTGGGCGCAAACAAAACAAGACGTTGAACGACTAATAAAAACGGTTGATGCCGCATTAATTAAAAAATATGGTGTCGAAAAAGTAGCTCAGGAAACAACTGAGAAAATTGAAAGTAGAGAAAATTGATGGCAGAAACAGCAAACCAATTTGGACAATTTAATTTAAAGCCAGAACTCATTGTAGCTTTAACAAAAATTGGGTTTACAAAACCAACACCGGTTCAAGCCAAGCTTATTCCTAGTATTTTGCAAGGAAACGATGTTGTTGGTCAGTCTCAGACAGGTTCTGGAAAAACACATACATTTCTAATACCAATATTGAATCAATTAGTGCAAAACGAACAATATGTGCAGGCTGTGATTACAACACCATCACGTGAACTAGCTGCACAAATTACTAAGGCGGCTAAAGATTTCGCAGATAATTGGCAACAAGATGTGACTATTTCAGAGTTTGTCGGTGGTACTGACAAAATGAGACAAATCAAACAACTTGAAAAAGGACAACCTCAAATTGTTATTGGTACACCAGGTCGCATTAAAGACTTGGTGTCTACAGGAGCCCTAAAGTTGCATGCTGTGCATACATTGGTTGTTGATGAAGCAGATATGACGCTTGACATGGGGTTCTTGAGTGAAGTAGACTTTATCGCTGGCGCGATGCCGGATAAGTTACAGACTTTGGTATTCAGCGCAACTATGCCAGAAAAACTAAAACCATTTTTAAAAAAGTATTTGGATAATCCAAAATTTGAAGCTATTCCTGTATCAACAGTTATTGCCGATACGATTGATAACTGGTTACTAGCGACAAAATCTAAAAATAGAAATGATGTTATTTATCAAGTATTATCAATTGGCAATCCTTATTTGGCTTTGGTATTTGCTAATACAAAAGAGCGTGCAAAAGAAATTGCTTCAAATTTGCGTGGTCGTGGCTTAAAAGTGGCTGAAATACATGGCGATATAGAACCACGTGAGCGTCGTCGTGTGATGAAAGCAATCCAAAATTTGGAATTTCAATATGTTGTCGCAACTGATTTGGCGGCTCGTGGCATTGATATTGAAGGCGTATCTCATGTTATTAATGATGACATACCAGATGAATTAGAATTTTTTGTTCATCGTGTTGGACGAACTGGTCGTAATGGATTACCAGGTCTAGCGATTACTTTATACGGCCCAGATGAAGAGCAAGAAGTTGCTGAATTAGAAGCGCTTGGCATTAACTTTAAAGCTAAGCAAATTAAAGATGGTGAGATAGTCGATGTTAAAGATCGTCGAGCACGTAAACAGCGTGTTGCAACGACTAAAAAATTAGATCCAACAATGGTTGGTATGGTTAAAAAGAAGAAAAAAATTGTTAAACCAGGCTATAAGCGCCGAATTAAGTCAGCAATTCAACGTAAAGATCAAATGGATCGTCGTATTTCAAAGCGAGAAGAAATGCGTGCAACCCGTAAAGAGAATAAAAAACGTGGTGATAGGTAACAAAAAAATAAGACGACTCAGTTGAGTCGTCTTATTTTTTAATGGGCATCACGACGTGATAATGGCGCGATGATGTTTGTTTGAATTAATTTCATAACTTCGGGGTTGTCTGGTAAATTAGAGTGCTGCGCATTGTCACCGGTAACAGTAATTTGGGTGTATGATTTAACCTTTTTTTGATAAATATATTTGCCAGCGGTGACACTTTGAATTGGAACAATGCCATCATCAGTGTAGTCTTCAGTGCCGGCAATTGAATACATTTCTAAGTTACTTGGTAATTTGTTGCTGGACTGTATAAAATCTTTTAACATTTCTGTACGGCGTTGTAGAGAAGTTTCAGAAAAGTTAAAGGGTGTACCCAACGTCATCAGTGTTGGTATTGAAAAGACATCACTATCAAAGTATTTTTCAAAAAAATTTGTCCAAATCAAGCCACCGTTTGAATGGCCAACAGCAGAAAATGTTCGGAAGTGATAACGGTCTTGCAAAGCATAAAGGGCACTTGTTAACCATTCTGTTTGTTTTTTAATATTGCTATAACCGTCTTCATTATTTTGAAAGCCAATAACAATAAATGGTTGGCGATCATTAGCATTAATTTTACCACTATATAGTAACTCGCCGTTTTGATTAACTTTGACTTTTAAAATGCTGTGAGCGGGCCCACTAGCATTGATAGTAGATAACAAATTATCAAAACGGTTAACAGTAGCACTAGATCCAGGAACAAAGATAACAGGCGTCATACGTGAATTTTGAATTTTGGATTGATGGGTACTGGTTTGTGAAACCCAATGCTGGCCATAAATGCCTAAAACGACCATTAATATTAAACTTAAAGTTAAAATTATTCTATTTTTCATGAGTAACCTCTGTCATAAAGCGTTGTATAAATGGCCGATAAATTAGCAAAGATAGGCTAAAAATGAGGATGGCAAGTATCGTTGATCGAATGGGTGTCGCACTTGCAAGGGTAGGCAGTAAAATATTTGGTAAATTATTAGGTGTAATAAAAATTGCTGGTTGCACAATATGTCCTGCTATAGCGACATAGCTAATTAGCATACTGGTGATGTTAACAAGTATCATAGGAGCTAATATAAGAGGTCTGAAAAATAGGGGTAAACCAGCATAGAGTAGGTAGTTATTATCAAACAAGCTGGGGATCCATGACAAAATGCCAAGACGTCTATAATTTTTTGATGCTACAAATAATAATAACACGTTAAGTGCTAAGGTATTACCAACACCACCAAATAAAGAAAACGCACCATAAATACTATATAAATTTTCAGGAAAAGGGAGGGCTGATGAACCGTGAGTCAAAAATTTATCTAAATTTGATACCATAGCATTAAACGACGTCTGATTGCTAGTAAGCTCAGGCGGCAGTGAAAATCCAAAGATAAATAGCAATGGCGATAAAATGGCAATCAGTAACAGGCCCAAAAAAGTCGTAAAAAAATTTTGAGCTAATAGATTTGATATTATGCTTGTTAGGCGTGAAAGATGCAATCCAAAATGTAGTAATAGACTGGCAGCAATAATTGTGATAGACCATAATAAATATCTCAAACTAAACGGGGAGGCAGCAATTTTGAGATGATTATAATACCAATAATATGAGTGGGAACTTAATAAGATAAGGAATGTAATCAATAAATAATGGCTAGCGTTATTTGCCAGCACTTGACCTTTTACAAACAGTAACGCGTAAATAGCAATAAAATTAGTGACAATAGGCAGTGTCGTATTTTTAATTCCTTTTTGAGTTAAATAGTGGTATGTTAAGCCGATGATAAAAATCATAGTGACCGCGATGTCAAGATTTTGTATGATAAATCTTAAACGATCAGTAATGCTATCTGGTGTGATTGGATAATTATTAAAAATGTTTACGAACAACGCATCAGGAGAAATAGCTAATTTTAAAAAAAGTCGACAATAAATGTCGATTGCTAAAATTGGCACAGATTGTTGCATAGCAGCTGATATGGCCTGAAAGGCAGGCCGATGAATTAAGGCATGATCCAATTTTTGAGCGGTATTGACTACATGATTAAGCATGATGCCTCCATATTTTTTGAAAATATTGATGTTATAATGATAAGACTATACATAAAAAATGTTTGTGTTATAATGATGGTTATGAATGTTTTTATAGTGTTGCGATAAAGCACTATGTTGATTATACATTAAATCACAGATACGGGGGTAACGTGAAATGATTAAACAATTTTTTCAACGGCCGATTGTCAATTTTATTAGTCGGACGTTATTTTATTTCATCATTATTTTAGCGCTGATATACCTTTACAGCTATTCAGGCGTGGGCGAAGGTCACTTTATTTACAACGAATTCTAAATTAGGGAAATTAATATGATTATTAAAAATATCATGGCAGCGATTGATACAATTGCACAAACGCAAGGAAATACAATTGCTTATGATGAATTGGGAAATACACACACATACGAACAGCTTAAGAATTATTCGAATAGCTTAGCAGCATTTATAGAGAACCTGCATATTACTGATAAAGCACCAATTATGGTTTATGGGGGGCAGCAATTTGACATGATTGCCAGTTTCTTGGCTAGTGTCAAAGCGGGCCATGCTTATATACCAGTTGATGTCAATTCAGCTGATGAGCGGTTGACAGACATTATCGAAATTGGGCAGCCTGCGTTAATCATTGCTGTTGATGATTTACCAATAGCAGTTACGGGTGTACCAGTCATTAGTAAGACGCAATTGAGCGATGTATTTAATACGAGCATTGAATTTGAGATGACACAGCCTGTTATTGGGGATGAAAATTTTTATATCATTTTTACATCAGGCACAACTGGTAAACCAAAAGGTGTACAAATTTCACATGATAATCTTGTGAGTTTTGCAAGTTGGATGTTAGGTGAAACCTTTAATTGGCAATCTGGTAGCAACGTATTATCACAGCCACCATACTCATTTGATCTATCAGTAATGGATTGGGTGCCAACATTGTTATCAAGAGGTACTTTGAAGGCTTTACCAAAAGTAGCAGCTGATGATTTTAAAACATTGTTTAAAACTTTGCCAAATCTTCAATTGAATAAATGGGTATCAACACCATCATTCGCTGATGTTGCCTTGCTGGATCCAGAATTTACACAAAAAAATCATCCAAATCTTGATGGCTTCTTCTTCTGTGGTGAAGTGCTGACATCAACAACGGCACAAAAATTATTGGATCGTTTTCCAGAGGCAAAAATTTATAATACTTATGGGCCAACTGAAGCAACTGTTGCGGTTACTGGCTTAGAAATTACAAAAGATATTATTGCAAATCATGATAAAATGCCAATCGGTTACGTTAAATCTGATACGCAAATTATGATTCAAGATAACGATGGAGTTGCATTATCTGAAGATGAAACAGGTGAAATTGTTATTGTTGGGCCATCAGTATCAAAGGGTTATTTAAATAATCCTGAGAAAACGGCAGCAGCATTTACCGTTATTGATGGCCAGCAAGGTTATAAAACAGGTGATTTAGCAACGCGTGATGCGAATGGGTTACTACACTACAAAGGGCGTGGAGATTTTCAAATTAAATTACATGGCTTCCGTATTGAGCTAGAAGAAGTGGCCCAACAATTACAACAGAGCCAATGGGTAGAACAAGCAGTTGCTGTACCCAGATATGACGCTGATGGTAAAGTGAAGCAACTATTAGCCATTATTGTAGCTAAAAATAATAATTTTGAGAAACCTATTTTGCTAACCAACGCGATTAAATTAGAACTTGAAAATATTATGATGCCATACATGGTTCCTAGTCGTTTTATGTATCGTGAAGCATTACCATTGACACCAAATGGTAAAATTGATCTCAAGGGACTGATTTCTGAGGTGAACGGTAATGCTTAATATACAACCATATGCTGACCCAAAGTATTTTATTATGTTATTATTAGCATTGTTACCATTAGCGATTGGTTTATATTTTGGCAAGCGATTGAATTGGTATGAAGTTGTTGTATCAGTGATTTTCATCTTTTTAATGTTTGATGGCCATAAATATCATGAAGGTTTTGCCTTAATTGGTTATATCATTTGGCAGTGGCTCTTAGTATGGGCGTATACACTGTATCGTAAGAAAAGCAATCAAGGACTAATTTTTTATGGGGCGGTTGCATTAGCTATCCTACCATTGGTTTTGGTAAAAATAGCGCCGGCAGCGCATTGGACACATGTGACATCATTACTTGGATTTCTTGGTATCTCATATTTAACTTTTCGTTCGGTAGCTATGATTATGGAAACACGTGATGGGTCTATTAAAGATTTTAATCCGTGGTTATTCTTGCGTTTTATGCTCTTTATGCCTACAATATCATCAGGACCAATTGATCGCTATCGTCGTTTTATCAAGGATATCGAAACTGTACCAGATCGTGCAAAATATATCAGTATGCTTGAAAAAGCAGTATGGTATTTCTTTCTCGGATTTCTGTACAAATTTGTCTTGTCATATATTTTAGGTACTTTACTCTTACCGCAAATTGCAAGTGCGGCAATGTTATCGGCATCTACGCATCATGGTTGGACATGGTGGTTAATTCCGTACATGTATACTTATGGCTTAGATTTGTTCTTTGACTTTGCTGGTTACTCATTGTTTGCTGTTGCAACAAGTTATGTGATGGGTATTGAGTTACCAATGAACTTTAACAAACCATTCCTATCAAAAAACTTGAAAGACTTTTGGAACCGCTGGCATATGTCCTTGTCGTTTTGGTTCCGAGACTACATTTTCATGCGACTAGTATTTTTAATCATGAAAAAGAAGTGGTTCAAAAGTCGTGTGACAGTTTCAAATATAGCTTACATTTTTAATATGCTGATTATGGGATTTTGGCACGGCTTGCATTGGTATTATATTGCATACGGCTTGTTCCAAGGTGTTGGTATGGTTGTTAATGATGCATGGCTTAGATATAAAAAGAAACATAACTTACCACATAACAAATTTACAGAGGCGCTTGCCATTGTGATAACATTCCATGTGGTGATGGTTAGCTTCTTGTTGTTTAGTGGATTTTTGGACAAATTATGGTTTAAATAATAGCAATTAAAAGAAAGAGGAAATAACAATGGCAGTAAAAGAAGACGTAATCGACATTTTGAACACAATTATTGGTGAAGATATCACTGATCAAATGGATGATGATTTTTTTGATAGTGGTTTGCTTGATTCAATGGCAACAGTTGAATTATTACTCGACTTGGAAAGCAAGTTTGATATTCAAGCACCAGTATCAGAATTTAATCGTGATGAATGGAACACACCTAATAAAGTGGTTGCCAAAGTTGAATCTTTGATTGGGTAGTCACCATGAAAAAACGGGGGTTGTGGTGGATTTTTGGGCCGGTAGTGGTCGCTTTTGTATTGATTTTTGCATTATTTTTAACGCCTTTTTCTTTAAATCATGTGACACATAAAAATATACGTCATGCATCGGTTTCTTTTTCCAAGAACACCTTTAAGGGAGAGGCTATAAAAACAGCGGCGTTTAGTGATCAATCTAAACGTTATGTGCCTTTTTTTGGCTCAAGTGAGCTATTACGGTTAGATACTATGCACCCGTCAATGTTGGCTGCAAAGTATCATCGAAACTACCAACCGTTCTTATTAGGACAGGCAGGCACTGAATCATTGACGCACTATTTGGGCATGCAAGAAATGACGCCTGCATTGCACAAAAAACAAGCGGTTTTTATTATTTCACAGCAATGGTTTACTAAAAAGGACACGAAATTATTCTTTCCTGAATTTTATTCACCTTTACAAACAGTAGACTGGTTACGTAATATTAATCATATTACGCCAACTGATCGTTTCATTGCAGGCCGTTTGTTGGCACAAAAACAAGTTAAAGATAATAATTTTTATGCAAAAATGATTACTAAAATTAGTGATAATGAGCCGTTATCAAAAACGGACATCAATTTATTAGGCTTGAGTCATCGTATACTGTTACGTGAAGATCAACTATTTTCAAGTTTTTCGCGATCTAACAATTGGTCTAAACGTGTTGAGCCGGCATTAAAAGTATTGCCTAAGCAAGATAGTTCATCAGCATTATTGCGCCAAGCAACAAAGATTGGTGAAAGAGAAACAACAAACAACGACTTTCAGATTAAAAACTCATTTTACAAGTATCGTGTTAAAATGCAGTTAAAGCAATTGGCTGATTCACAGAAAACATTTGATTACCGTCAGTCAGATGAATATGCTGATTTTCAGGCAGTCCTCTCAGAATTTGCAAAACAGCATACAGATGTATTGTTTATTATTCAACCAGTTAATCAACGTTGGGCGAACTATACAGGATTAAACCAAGATATGTACTATCAAAGTGTCGACAAAATTAAGAAACAACTGACGGCACAAGGGTTTAATAATATTGCTGATTTCTCACATGAAGGTAATAGGAATTACTTTATGCAAGATACTATTCATATGGGATGGAATGGTTGGGTAGCTGCAGATAGGCATATTAATCCATTCTTAACAGATGGTTATAAGCCAACAAACTATCATATTAACAATAATTATTTATCACACGATTGGCAAAATTTGATGCCAACAGCTGATAATTTGAAACAATTCAAATAAAAACCGTCAATGTATGGTGTGTTAGAAAACCCAATTAGGATTTTCTAACACACCATACACGACGGTTTTTTTTGTTTATGAAAATGGCGATTGAGATTCTGTATCCGTTGATGTCGGAAAATTAAAAGGATCAATTGCATCATCACCAGACATAGCACTCAAGCTAGTTGGTTCTTCTTTTGGCAACTCAATATCATCAAATTTAAAGGCCAGCAATGAATCTGTGATAGATTGCTCGTGTGAAATATCACCATCATCCCGTACATTAATGATTTTGGCATGTTCCATGTTTTCATGTGTTTGTCTTAAAAATGATTCGCGTGCAGCAACACGTTGTCGGATGTCAGATACATCAACTGTTTCATTTAAGTCAGTCACGACTTCGAAGGTGATACCCTCATTTTTTTTCATGAGTTTAAATGTTGCTTCGGCTATGGCGCCAGTTTGCGTTTCAAGTTGTTGTGCCAAAAAACCAGCTTCTAGACTGAAATCAGCAGACTTATCAAGGCCTAAACGCTGTTTGACCAAATCACCAGTCAAGTACCAACGTTGATTTTTACTGTCTTGAGAGGCGATTTCTATAGTGCCAAAACCGGCGTTATCAAAAAACGTTACCACAGAAGAAAGGGCATCGGTTGGAAATTGGCGCGCTATTTCTTTGCCAGCCCAATATAAAATATGGGGATAATCTTCTTGTAATAGGTTTTTTAAAAGGCCATCACGTAGAAGCGTTAAGGCAAAGCTATTAACTTGAAAATTGGTTTGTAAAATTTTGTCGTAATCATTGCTATTCATAAGTTTATATAAACCTTTCAGACCTTTATTATACCAAACTTTTGGTCTAGAAAACTTGCATTCTTAAATTTTCCGTTCATAATTATAAATATGAATAAAAATAATCCAATCGGGATGGTTGATTCTGGTGTTGGTGGCTTAACAGTCATTAAAGAAGCCCAGAAGCAACTACCTAACGAACAATTTATCTTTATTGGCGATACAGCACGTATGCCTTATGGGCCACGGACGACAGATGAGGTGATTGCTTATACACTGCAAATGGCACATTATCTGGTGACAGACAAGCACATTAAAATGCTTGTCATTGCTTGTAATACAGCAACAGCACGTGCATTAACTGTACTGCAAGAAAAATTAACGATTCCGGTCATTGGTGTCATACAACCAGGTGCGCAAGCTGCACAATTGGCAACCAAAAATAAAACAGTTGGCATCATTGCAACTGAGGGCACTGTTAATTCTAAAGCCTACGAATCGCAAATACATCAATATGACACTGAAACAGTGGTTTTGTCACAAAGTGAGCCTGATTTTGTACAATTAGTTGAAGCAAATAAGTATCAAGATCAAGCCACGCGAGACCTTGTCAAGAATCATTTAGCACCGTTTAAAGCAGCTGGCATTGATACATTAATACTAGGTTGCACGCATTTTCCATTACTTGAATCCTTTATTCAAGAGGCGGTTGGTCCAGAAGTGACTTTGATTGATTCCGGTCGTGAAACTGTTTATGCCGTGCAACAAGAATTGAATAGGTTAAACTTAAATAGTGACATAAAACATAATCATAATGAGGACGTTTATTACACGACGAGTGACAATGATAATCAAACGTTTAAAATTATTGCAACAAACTGGCTAACGCGCACCCATGAGCTTGATGTTCGTCATTTAAAAATTGTAGGCAATGGTATATTGCAGCATTTAGAGGAAATTAGTATGCCTAGACTTATTGTGGCTAGTAACAACCAACATAAAATAACCGAAATAAAAGCTATTTTGAATGATAATGGTATCGACCTCAAAGTAATACCGCTACGTGATTTGGGGGACAATGTACCTGAAATTATTGAAGATGGGACAACATTTGAAGAAAATGCAACAAAAAAAGTGATGACAATTGCTCAAATTGCGCCAAATGACTACATCTTAGCAGATGACTCTGGCTTATCGATTGATGCCTTAGATGGGCAACCAGGTGTGTATTCTGCACGATATGCAGGGGATCACGATGATCAGGCGAATAATAATAAAGTTTTAAAAAGCCTTAAAGGTGTCACATCGCGTGAGGCACAGTTCAATAGTGTCCTTGTGTTGATTGGTCCAAATAAACCTAAGTTAGTAGCAACGGGTACAGTACATGGCTTCATAACAGATCAACCGCATGGTGATAACGGTTTTGGCTATGATCCACTTTTCTTAGTCCCTCAGTTTGATAAAACATTTGCCCAATTAACCGCAAATGAAAAAAATCAGGTTAGCCATCGTGGCTTGGCCTTACAGGAATTGAGTAAACACCTACCAGAATGGCTGAAAGGAATATAAGTGATATCATATGTCAAAATTTTTAATTGTTTCAGATAGTCATGGCGATAGAGCAATATTGTCTAATATTATTAACAAATGGCAATCACAAGTTGATGGTATTTTTTTTAATGGTGATTCAGAATTAGCCGCAGAAGATGCAGTTTTTGATGGTGTTTCAACTGTTATTGGTAATATGGACTATGATGATGATTTTGTTGAAGCACGCGCGACAACGATTGATAATGTGACTTTTTTTCAAACGCATGGACATCTATATCATGTGACAACGTTTAATGGCTGGGCTAATTTAGAATTATTGGATAAAGCAGCGCGTGAGAGTCATGCTCAGGTTGTTTTATTTGGGCACACACATATTGATGGCGCACTGGCCTATAATGGCAAGTTATTTATTAATCCAGGATCAACGAGTTTACCAAAAGGACCACGCGCAGCAATTGGCGGGACGTATGCTGTGTTAGTCGTTGAGCCAGATAGGTTTATTGTCCATTTTTATAATCGTGCACACCTATTGCTAGATAATCTCACAGTAGAAATGACACGTTAATTTTGTCGTGCAGTCTTTAATATAAATACCCAACAAACATGGTAAAATGATAAATATGGTAGATCAACAAGAACCACAATTTAACCAATGGTATGATGAAAATACCGCAGCTGATCAATTAATACGTGATGCAGCAGCAAATGAGGCGGAACAGCGTAATGAACTATCATTACGTCCGCAATTTTTGCGTGAATATATTGGTCAAGCTGCCTTAAAAGAAGAACTTACTGTTTATATTTCTGCAGCCAAGCAACGTGAAGAGGCATTAGATCATGTGTTGCTATTTGGACCACCAGGGTTAGGAAAAACAACATTAGCCATGATTATTGCAAATGAAATGGCTGTGCATATTAAAACAACTTCTGGTCCGGCAATTGAGAAGCCAGGAGATTTAGTAGCCTTACTGAACGAACTTGAACCAGGTGATATTTTATTTATTGATGAAATCCATCGCTTACCAACGAATATTGAAGAAATTATGTATTCGGCGATGGAAGATTACTTTGTTGACATTATGGTCGGTCAAGGACCGACAGCACGTGCGGTTCATTTTCCATTACCACCTTTCACATTAATTGGTGCAACTACAAGACCAGGCATGCTATCAAAACCCTTACGTGATCGTTTTGGAATCATTAATTCAATGGCCTACTACACACCAGAAGAATTACAAGAAATCGTCGTGCGATCATCAGATATTTTTAACGCCCCAATTAAATCAGAGGGCGCTTATGAAGTCGCTTTGCGATCACGTGGGACACCACGTATTGCTAATCGACTATTGAAGCGTGTCCGTGATTTTGCACAAGTAGAAGGTAAATCCGCAATTGATAAAGCAATTGTTGATGTTGCATTGAATAAATTACGTGTTGATAACCGTGGCCTTGATGAAACAGATCACAAATTTCTAGGAACCATGATTGAGTATTATAAGGGTGGCCCCGTAGGTTTGAACACTATTGCGGCCAATATTGGCGAAGAGGCTGAAACGTTAGAGTCTATGGTTGAACCTTATTTATTACAAATTGGCTTTTTGCAGCGCACACCACGTGGTCGTGTTGTCACTCAAAGTGCCTATGAACACCTTAAAATACCGTATCAAAGGGAACAATAATGCAATATATTATGTCGGATACGCATTTTAACCATGAAAAAATTTTATATTTTGATAAATCACGTGAAGAATCTCTACATGAGCTAGGCATTGAACCAACGATTAAAAACATGGATACTTACCTTGAAACAACTTGGAATAATGTTGTTAAAGCTGAAGATACCGTGTATTTTTTAGGTGATCTTGGAATGTTTAGAAAAAAGCAAGATTTTGTTGCGCAATTAATACGGTTAAATGGTCATATTGTCTTTTTTAAGGGTAATCACGATCATTCTGATCAAATAAAAGCAGCGCTAAAGACCCCAGAAACGGGTATCATAGAAGTTGTTGAGACTGCCAAAGCAGTTAAAATTAATGGCGTACAAGTGTGGTTGAGTCACTATGCTATTGATCTACCTTATCCAATTTTGTCTGTGCATGGTCATATTCATGAAGCTGAGTATCAATCTGACGGTATGATTAACTTGTCGTTAGATTCAGATTATATGCAAACCAGAAAGTTTGGTGCACCCATTAGTTTTGATGAGTTGACACCACTTTTGGTTGCACGGCAAAAAAAGATTGCGCAATTATATCAAATAGAATCAGAAAATAAACGTTATGATCGCCTGATTGAACGGGCATTTGATGAGACGATTACAATTAATAAGCCAACTGCTACGCAGCGACATGAATTAGCATTGTTAGTTGATTATCTTAATAGAAATGATTTGACTTATGCAGATGTCTTAAAAACATTTAACATCCCTAATGAAGATAAAGTATTATCAGATCAGGCAAAAGAAAAGGTCGCCTTAACTGGATTTGAATTTGAAAAAACAACTGGTTTAGAAGGCAATACAGGTGAAAAACATGACTGAAGAACAACATTATCAATTAGCAGATTTTGATTATGATTTACCAGAAGCGCTTATTGCTCAAACGCCTTTAAAGCAGCGTGATTCATCACGTTTGTTAGTTTTGAATGCGGATACAGGCGCGTATGAAGATAAACATTTTTATGACATCCTAGACTATGTGAACCCAGGGGATGCCATTGTGATGAATAACTCGCGTGTGTTACCAGCACGTTTACATGGTGCACGTCCTGAAACAGGTGGGCATGCTGAAGTGTTATTATTACGTCAAGACCATGGTGATGTCTGGGAAACATTGGTTAAGCCCGCTAAAAAATCACCTGTAGGGTCAACGATTGTTTTTGGTGATGACATTGACAATCCAGTCATGACTGCCACAGTTGTCGGCGAATTAGAGCATGGTGGGCGCTATATTGAATTCCACTATGAAGGCATTTTCATGGAATTATTAGAAAAATTAGGTGAGATGCCGCTACCACCTTATATTAAAGAAAAGCTGGCAGATCAAGAACGCTATCAAACTGTTTATTCAAAAGTTGATGGTTCTGCCGCAGCACCAACGGCTGGTTTGCATTGGACACCAGAGCTACTTGATAAGGTGCGTGCAAAGGGTGTCCAAACAATTGAATTAACACTACATGTTGGTTTGGGAACATTTAGACCAGTTGAGGAAGAGAACATTGAAGATCATAAAATGCATTCAGAGTTCTATCAGTTGAGTCAAGAGGCGGCTGATGCTTTGAATCAAGTTCATGCTACTGGTGGACGCATTATCGCGACTGGTACGACGTCTATTCGTACATTGGAAACAATTGGCTCAAAATTTGATGGGCAATTGCAAGCTGATTCAGGTTGGACTGATATATTTATTAAACCAGGTTATCAGTGGACAACGGTTGATGCCTTTATTACAAATTTCCATCTTCCCAAGTCAACTTTGGTTATGTTAGTTGCGGCCTTTACAGGACGTGATAATATTTTGAATGCTTATCAGCACGCGGTGGATGACAAGTATCGTTTCTTTAGTTTTGGGGATGCAATGTTTATCAAGCGTTAGGGGTATCCTGGTGATTATTGCCATGTTCTTCCTGTCTGTGATACTTGATCCTGACAGTGATATATCAAGCATTTATTTGTTATAAAAAGTCTGACATGATACAATTTGTTATAGATATTGAAAAGAGGTCGATCCAGTGCGTAACTAAACTATTCGTTCAAATTACACAGGTAAAATTGGATGTAATAGGATAAGTGCGCAAAAAATCGACAAACAGGTCGAACTTTTTTGTTCATTTTGAAAACACCAATTCTGCTTAAAACAGAGGAGGTTTTTTTATGCAAGCAATAATATTTAATAAAGTTATTTATACTATCGGTGGTCGTAACATTTTAAACCATGTTACGCAGCAAGTAAAAGTCGGTGAACGTATAGGATTGATAGGTTCTAATGGTTCAGGGAAAACAACATTAGCTCGATTATTAACAGGTAATTTACAACCTGATGATGGCAAATTAATTGTGACAGGTCGTGTTTCTTATGTACCACAACTTAATCAAATTGATCATGAAAAAAGCGATGGTGAACAAATGATGATGCGTATCAATGAGGCATTGGTTCGACAGCCAGATATTTTAATTCTAGATGAGCCAACTTCGAATTTAGACATGCAGCATCAAAATTGGCTTATTAGACGTTTAAATCATTTTTATGGGACGCTGATCATTATTTCGCATGATACGTATCTGTTAAATAAAACAAGTCAATCTATTTGGGCAATTTCTGATACAAAGTTGATATCTTATTCGGGTAATTATGATGATTATCTATACCAAAAAAATATGCGATTTTCTACGCAAACACATAAATATAACAATGCAGTTACTCAAAGAAAACATCTTAAACGGGCAATTGATGAAGTTCAGCGCCGTGAAAAACAGGTGACTAAACGCCCTAAAAATATTAGTCCATCAGACGCACGCTTAATTAGTGGAAAAGGTAAGGCACTTAAAAGTCAAAAAAAGTTAGCACAGAACGTTAAAAGTATGACAAAACGATTGTCAAATCTTGAACAGATCGATAAACCACTAGTTGATAAATCATTAAAATTGCAAGCCATTGTGGAACAAAATTCAAAACCAAAAACCATGCTGAAGGTTCTTAATGAACAGGTTACAAGAAATGGACGTCTCTTGATTAAAAACGTTAATTTCAATTTAGAGACTGGGCAACGATTGGCTATTCTTGGTCCCAATGGGACTGGGAAAACGACTTTAATTAAACAGATTTTGGTAAATAATCATGATTCCTATGGTTACTTCACACAAAATTTAGCAACACTGATTGGGTCAAAAACTATTATAGAGAATGTTTTACCTTATTCGTCACAAACATCTCAAGTAGCGCGTGATTTTCTTGGTGCTTTTGGATTAAAACGTGATAAAGTGTTTCAACCCGTGGATACGTTGAGCGGTGGTGAAAAAGTAAAAGTGTTATTGTTGCAAGTTTTATTAACGGATACACGCTTATTAGTGCTTGATGAACCGACTAATTTTTTGGATTTGTCAGCGATTGATGCACTGGCTAATTTTTTGTTACAGTATGAAGGCGCTGTTTTGTTTGTCTCACACTACCGTGATTTCGTGACACGTGTGGCTACGAAGAAAATGATGATTAAAGACGAAACATTAATTCAAGTATAAAACTAACAACTGGTAGAATAGTAATTGTGTTATTGCAACTCTAAATGACTTGACACGTTATTGGGAATGAATATTTGTTAGAGCACTATGTCAAATTGTTTTTTTATGATAAACTGAAAATATTCAATTTAAGGGAGAAATGACAGTGTACGAATATATTAATGGTTTGATTACGAATATTTACCCAGCCTATTTGGTCATTTGTGATCGCAGTGGTGTGGGATATAAACTGTTTGTAGCTAATCCATATCGTTTTGAACAAAATGTGGAATCGCACGTTTACGTTGAACAAATTGTACGTGAAAATGAAATTACGATGTATGGCTTTATCGATGAAAATGAAAAAATATTGTTCAATAAGCTATTAAATGTTTCTGGTATTGGACCTAAAAGTGCTTTGGCTATTTTAGCTAGTGATGATGCATCTGGCTTAGTTAATGCTGTTGCAAATGATGATGCAACTTACCTCACACAATTTCCAGGTGTTGGTAAAAAAACAGCGCAACAAATTGTTTTGGATTTGAAAGGGAAATTGGATGATTTAGCTGCCTCCGTTGGTATGACAACGCCAGTGGCACAAGCAAATTCAAACCAGGCATTGTCTGATGCCTTAGAAGCTTTAGAATCATTAGGCTATAGTGCTAAAGAAGTTGTTAAGTTGGAAAAAACTTTAGCAGTAAAACACGATACCACAGATGGTTATATTCGTTCAGCATTAAAGTTATTAGTCAATTAAAAAATACGTCCATCGCAGCTTAAGCTGCGATGGACGTATTTTTTAATGTATTGCTTTTAATGCTTGATCAATTTGTTGTAAGATAATTTTTTGATTTTTTTCTTGTTCTAGATCAAATGTTTGTAAATCAATTTTTATTTTTGGTGATGCATCATATGAATCAAACCAATCACGATAGGCTGACCACATACGGAAATAATATTGACGTAAGGCATCATTATCGTCAAACTGTTCGTAATCACGTCCACGCTTTTTAATGCGGTAGAGGATAGTTTCAAAGTCAGTTTCAGCGTAAACGAGTAAATCAGGGGCTTTTTTAGGTAATTTTTGTAGTTCAGCCATCATATTATCGAGTAGTTGTGTGTACACGTTCATTTCAGCATCTGTGATGTTACCATCTTTATGATTTTCAGATGTAAATAAAGCGTCTTCATAAATTGAGCGATCTAACACATTATTGTCATCTGCTAGTGCCTTCTTAATCATATCAAAACGACGATTAAGGAAATAAATTTGTAGTAAGAAACCATACTGTTTTGGGTCGGAATAATAAAGTGGGAGTACGGGATTGTCGCCCACCGGCTCATAAAAGGCCTGTGTGCCAAAATGTTCAGCAATCAACCCAGTTAATGTTGTTTTTCCGACGCCAATCATGCCTGCGGTAATAATCACCATGACGACCTCCAATAATTTAGTAACCTAATAACTATACAAAAAATCCGTCCAAACAACAAGGTCAGTTTTTGGGCGGATTGACTTTAAAATGCGAACATTATGCTTTCTTTTCAGATTCCAATAAATCGCGAATTTCAGTTAAAATTTCTAATTCAGGATTAACTTCTACTGCCTGTTCCTTGTTTGTACGGAAGAGGCGGTTGATAACTTTGATTAGAAGAAAGACGACAAATGCCGTAATCAAAAAGTTAATCAAGTCGTTGATGAAGGCACCATACTTAAAGGTCAGTTCTTTAGTAATGACAAGCTTTAAACTGGCTAAGTCGGAAGTACCACCAGTAAAAAATGTCAAGATTGGGCCAATTAAATTGTTAGTTAAAGACTTAACTAATCCGGTGAAAGCACCACCAATAATCACACCAACTGCTAAATCAAGCACGTTACCACGCATGATAAATGTTTTAAATTCTGAGAGCATATTTCTGTTTGTATTGACGGTATGTTATTACCTATCAATACATTCCTTTCATTTCTACATTCTATATAAATATTTTACCTTAAAATACAAAGATTACAATATGTTTTTTTAAAAGTATGATATTTCTTAGGAATTGTGTGTTGTCGCGAAAAATTATGTTTATTTTATCATGACATAAAATTGTAGTCATGATAAAATAAACATAATTGTTTGGAGGAGAAAACTTATGAACGAAAAAGAACAGTTAACCACTTGGCATGAACAGTTGATTAGTATCATCAATGATGTTAATACGCCACACACTTTGGGTGGCATTACCAATGACGCTAATCGGGCTCATGATTCACGACTAGCCCGACGTGCATTAGATAATCTGATTATATTAAGTGAAGAAATCAATGCCAAACGTGAAGAATAGAAAGCAACTAGCAATGATACCAAACGATGCACAGAGTTTGCCAAAAGTGGCAAAAAAAGTGTGGTTAATATACGATATGATTGCATTAGTAGTGGTCTTAGCAATCGGAATAGCAAGTAATCTATTTTTGGATTTCAAGTGGCATAATCCTTTAACAATTTGGATTAATGTATTACTGGGATTTGTTTTGTTGATTATTATTGGTCATGCTGTTTTGATTCCTTATCGTTATCGCTTTCACAAATATATCTTGCATCAGGACGCTGTTTCTATTTATAAAGGATTTTTTCTACGTCAATCGGAAACAATTCCCTTGAATCGTATACAAAATGTTGATACGATTCAGGGACCAATTTTAAAAATCTATCATTTGCAAAATGTGTCAATTGTCACAGCGGCACATGCCTTTAAAATTGAAGCAATTAATGAAGATGTGGCACAGTATTTACGTAATCAGTTGATTACAGCAGCACGACAAGCACGTGAGGTAGATACAGATGACTAAACGCCAACATCAACCAAAAGTTGCGATTTTTTCAGAATCAATTGCTGCTATTCGGATGATTATCTTGCCAGCTTTTTTGCTTTTCTTTAAAAATGACAATCGTTGGCAGATGCAATTATTTGTCGTTATTGGTATTTTGTTACTATCGTTAATAGTTGGCGTATTGAATTGGTGGTTCTTTGTTTATGACATCACGCCCCATGAAATTACCGTAACGCAAGGTATATTCGTGAAAAAACGTGCGCATATAACGTTTGAACGTGTTCAGACCATCACACGAACACAACCAATTTATTTTCAACCATTTGAAGTATTTAAAGTCAGTATAGAAACTTCTGGTAAAAATGATGATAAACTTGAATTCAAGGCATTGCTCTTACCGCAAATTGAAGCCATTGAGACATTACGCAAACAAGCACAGACAAAAATAACAGACGAGACTATCGAAGTGGTATCGTCCAAAGTAGACGCACAGTATCAAATTAACAATCGCGATTTATGTGTATACGCTTTGACCTCCTTAGGTAGTTTAGGAACTGTAGGTCTGTTATTTGCAGCTGTGACAACAGTGACTGAATTTTTGCCGAAGGGTTTTCAAAACTATCTTGATCAGTGGATAAATAATCAAACAGTTGAAATATATGCTATGTTAATAGTATTTGTGATTATTGTTGGTTTTTTCAGTGCATTCATACGCTTGTATAATCGCTATTTTCAATTTACCATTTCTCGTACAGGAGCACATTTAAATATCACACGTGGTCTTTTGACAAAACAAAACATGCAGGTAAGGGCCTCGCGTATTCAAGCTGTTCATTATGAACAATCGTTGTTACGGCGATTAGTACATCTTGTATCTATTAACGTTTTATTATCATCATCAATTGTAGATAAGAATGATCAGACAAAGCAAACACTTATTATGCCAGTCATCAAAGAAGTTGAAGCGACAAATGTTTTAAAGCAGTTTTTACCAAAATATCATGTTTTACAGCCTTTGAAAGCGTCAACGGTTTCAAAAGCATTAGTTTATCAATTACGCTACATTCTTATGCTTGACTGCCTCATAATAGGTAGCGTGTTGATTTTGTATAGCATGATCAAATACATGATAAATCTGCATGTGCCATATGAATTACCAATTTTAATTTTATTAGCTGCCATAACTGTTTGTTATTCGCTTGTAGTTGCCTATGTTAAGATGGCAAATCAAGGCCTGTACTTTGATGATGATTATTTAATCATACAAACAGCGTTAAATTTGACAAAACATACCTATTTTATACCGCGAGAAAAGATTCAAGGTCTCCAAACGTCACAAAGTTATTTTATGATGCGTAAAAAAGCACAGCATTTTACTATTGTTGTACGGGATAGCGATTCAGCGCAATATCTGACATTACGGTATCTTAAGCAGTCAGAGGTACATAAAATTGAAAGCTGGCTAACACGTGTCAAGTAAAAACACTTGACATAGTCATCAATTAGTGAGATACTAATTAAGTAAATTAATGTGTAAAAAACACAAAAGAAAATTGGAGGACATTAAATATGTCAGTTAAAATCCGTTTGAAGCGTATGGGTGCCAAGAAGCGTCCTTTCTACCGTGTCGTGATCGCTGATTCACGCTCACCTCGTGATGGCCGTTTCATCGAAACAGTTGGTACATACAACCCAATCACACAACCTGCAGAAATCAAGTTAGACGAAGAAAAGATTTTGTCATGGTTGAGCAATGGTGCACAACCATCAGAAACTGTTCGCAACTTGTTGAGCAATGCTGGTATCTTGGCAAAGCATAATGAATCAAAGTCTGGTAAGAAGCCAGCCGCTGCTAAGCCTGCTGCATCAGCAGCAAAGCCAACAGAAAAGAATACTGTTGCTGAACTTAAAGCATATTTGAATGCTAAGGGCATCGAATTTGCTTCATCAGCAAAAAAAGCTGATTTGTTAGCATTAGTATAATTTAAGTAAAGAGACAACAATCATAATTATTTATGATTATTGTCTCTTTTTGTTATTAGGGTGATATCAATCAATGTATAAAACAATTTTGCCAATTAATCTTACATCAGCTATAATGAAATTATCCAAATATGGAAACGCTTTCTTTAATTCTGATAATAATGGAGAAGATAAATGGTTATGAAACCTAAATTATTTTTAGATATGGATAATGTATTGGTTGATACGTTATCAATTTTAAATGCTATTGATATGAAGTCAGAAAAAGTAAAAAAGCCGGATCAAATACCTGGCGTTTTTCGCGATTTACCACCGATGTCTGGCGCTATTGAAGCTGTTCAATCGTTAGCAGAAAACTATGAACTACATATTTTGTCAACTGCACCATGGAAAAATGCCAGTGCTTGGCAAGATAAATTACTTTGGCTTGCACAATATTTTGGGGATGACAAGCAAAGTCCGTTTTATAAGCGGGTGACATTAACGCATGATAAAAGTTTAGCACATGGTGTTGGTGGCATTTTAATCGATGATCGTCCTTATCATGGTGCGAGCCAATGGAACGATGACGCAACAGATAGTTTATGGCTTCAGTATGGTTACGATGAGCGCTTAGTGTGGTCAGATCAATTAGTGACATATTTGACTGCAGTTGCTCAGTCCTATAAGACATTCGGCACACTACGCTTAAGTGCAGAAACAGTAGCAACGCAGAGTGGTTATCAACTTTATGGTCGCACTGATAGCTTTGAAAAAGCGCATTGGGAATAGAACAAAAAGTAATCAATCAGTTGATTACTTTTTTTGACGTATTTTGAACAAATGTGGTATAAAAATGTTGCAAATAGATTTAAAAAGAGGTATTCTATTCTTATAAAGAAAGCGCTTACATTAAGTGAGGAAAACAATGATTGTAGAAGAAAGACAGGAAAGACTTTTAGCCGTAATTCAAAAGCATCAGTTTATTTCCTTGCAGGAACTAAAGGGGGTTACGCAAACATCTATTTCAACCATACGACGCGATTTAGCCGTGTTAACCAATAAAGGTTTAGTAAAGCGTGTGCATGGTGGTGTTGAATTTATTGCTCAAAATAAAAAATCATCGACAGTCAATGAACGCAGGCCGATTTATCAAGCTGATAAACAAAAAATCGCGAAACGAGCGGTACAACGGTTGCAAGGTGGCGAGACACTTTTTTTAGACGCTGGGTCAACAACAGGCGAAGTTATTGCGTATTTAGCGGATAAGAAACCTGCGGTTACAGTTGTTACCAATTCAGTTCATCATGCAGCCAACCTATCAGACTTGATGATACCCGTGTTAATCATTGGAGGACAAGTAAAACAAACGACAGATGCCGTAATAGGTGCAGCTGCAGTTGAACAGATTAAAAATATGGTATTTGATGTTAGTTTTGTTGGCGCTGATGGTATATCTGTTGAATTTGGACTAACAACACCAGATTTAGAGGAAGCTGCTGTTAAACGCGCAGTGGTTGAACGTTCTCACGTGAGTTATGTGTTGGCAGATGCCAGCAAAATTGGCATTGCCTCATTTGCTAAGGCGGTTGCATTGAAAGAGGTTGTCTTGGTTACGACCAATTTAGTGTCAAAGCAACGTGATGAACTGAAGCAGGTTATGACCGTTTTAGAAGCATAGAGGGGAAATTATGATTTATACAGTCACTTTGAATCCATCATTGGATTTTATAACACGTTTGAAAACATTGACATTAGGTGAAACAAATCGTGCTGATTCAGAAACTATTTTTCCAGGCGGTAAGGGTATTAATGTGAGCCGACTGCTAGGTCAATTAGCTATTGATAATACAGCTTGGGGATTTCTTGGGGGTTTTACCGGAGATCATTTAAAAAACGCCTTAATTGAACCACATTTAGTACAAGATTTTACATCAATAGCTGGTAATACTCGTATCAATTTAAAAATCAAGGCAACAAACGAAACAGAAATTAATGCGACAGGACCAGCAATTACTGAACAAGAGTTGGCAATGTTTTTTCAAAAATTTGATTGTTTAACGAGTCATGACGTTGTTATTCTTTCAGGCAGTGTGCCTAAAAGCCTGAATAATCAGGTTTATCAACAAATGTTACAAAAAATCCAGGGATGTGGTGCACGATTTGTTATTGATACGACTGGACAACAATTAAAAGAGGCCTTATCAGCTCAACCATTACTAGTCAAACCAAATCGCAGCGAATTAGCACAATTGTATGGGACTGATTTAGCTACGCAAGCTGATCTCTTACGATGGGGCAGACAATTGATAAAAGATGGGGCCAAACATGCTATTGTGTCACTTGCTGGCGACGGTGCGCTACTTTTTACGCAACAGACACAGTATTTTGCAAAACCAATTAAAGGTCAAGTTCAAAATTCAGCCGGTGCTGGTGATTCAATGATTGCCGGTTTTATCGGTACATGGTTACAATCTCAAGATGTATTAGAAAGTTTTAAAATTGCTGTAGCTAGCGGTACTGCAACAGCCTTTAGTAATGATATAGCAACAAAACAAAAAATTGAGGAAATTTATCAGCAGGTTAGTATCACAACTATTTGATAAATACGAGGAAATGTCATGAAAATAAGTGAATTGTTATTACCAGAGGTGATGATTTTAGATTTAAAAGCGACAACAAAGCAAGCGGCTTTTGATGAAATGATCGATCAACTTTATGCAACTGATCGCATTACGAACAAATCAGAATTTTTAAAGGGTATTTTGGCACGTGAAGCACAGACAACAACAGGTTTAGGTGATGGCATTGCGATGCCCCATTCGAAAAATAATGCGGTCAAGCAGCCCACTGTAGTCTTTGCGCGATCAAAAAATGGTGTTGATTACGATGCCATGGATGGGAAACCCGTCCATTTACTGTTTATGATAGCAGTACCGGCTAATGCTAATAACACACATTTGGAAGCGCTAGCCAGCCTATCACGTTATTTGCTACAAGATGGCTTTATGGATAAATTAAAGCAAGCAGAGACACCAGCTAAAGTAGTTAGTCTGTTTACAGAACAAGAAGCGGAATCAACTGAAGTAGTTGTTGATGATGATGCACCATATCTTGTTGCTGTAACAGCATGTACGACTGGTATTGCACATACTTATATGGCCGAAGAATCGTTGAAAAAACATGCTGAAAAACTCGGTATTCGCATTAAAGTTGAAACAAATGGTGCCGGTGGTGTAGGGAACAAGTTAACAGATACAGATATTGCACACGCACAAGGGGTGATTATAGCAGCTGATAAAAAAGTTGATATGGCACGTTTTGATGGCAAGCCATTAATCAATCGACCAGTAGCAGATGGCATTCGTAAGCCAGATGAATTAATCGATTTGGCACTTCGTCAAACAGCCCCTATTTACCATACTAACGAACCTAGGCAACAATCAACAGAAGCACCACAATCAATTGGTAAGGCATTTTATCGTCATCTCATGAGTGGTGTATCAAGTATGTTACCATTCGTTATTGGTGGCGGTATTGCCATAGCGTTTGCCTTCTTAATTGACCAAAGTTTAGGTGTGCCAAACAGTGCATTATCAAGTTTGGGAACTTATCACCCAATTGCTGCGCTTTTTAAACAAATTGGTGGCGCAGCGTTTGGTTTCATGTTACCAGTTTTGGCAGGATATATTGCCTATTCAATTGCTGAAAAACCAGGATTAGTGGCTGGATTCGTAGCCGGGGCATTGTCTGCCAATGGTTACAATCTCTACAATGTTGGCTTAGATGCCAACCATTTGCCAATTCCTTCAGGATTTTTAGGAGCTTTGGTCGGTGGTTTCTTAGCCGGTGGTATTATGCTTTTGCTCAAAAAGGTATTCCAAAAATTGCCTAAGTCATTAGATGGCATTAAATCAATTTTGTTCTATCCAGTATTAGGGGTCTTATTAACTGGATTTGCGATGTTACTGATTAATATTCCAATGTCAGCAATCAACACTGGTTTGAATAATTTCTTATCTGGCTTGGATGGCACCAATGCCGTACTCTTAGGTGCCATACTTGGCGGTATGATGTCAATTGATATGGGTGGCCCAATTAACAAAGCGGCCTATGTCTTTGGAACAGGCACTTTAGCAGCAACGGTTGCAAGTGGTGGCTCAGTGATTATGGCAGCTGTCATGGCTGGTGGTATGGTACCACCATTGGCAGTGTTTGTAGCCACACTATTATTCAAACATAAGTTTGATCAGCAAGAACGACAAGCAGGATTGACTAACATTGTTATGGGACTATCTTTCATTACAGAAGGGGCCATCCCATTTGCAGCAGCAGATCCAGTACGTGCCATTCCAAGTTTCATGGTTGGCTCAGTGTTGTCTGGCGGACTAGTCGGTTTGGCTGGCATTAAATTGTTAGCACCGCATGGTGGTATCTTCGTGATTGCCTTGACAAGTTCACCATTGCTATACCTGCTCTTTATAGCAATCGGGGCTGTTGTTTCTGGCATCGTTTACGGTTCTTTCAAAAAAGCAGCATAATCTAAAACCTAATCGATAAACTATCGATTAGGTTTTTTTGATTATCTTCATAATTGATAGCAGTTTGCTATCTTTGTTATCATTGTTACTTTATAATTGATGATAGGTACACTACAGACTTTGAAGGAGAGCTTTATGTTACTAAATTTTATCAATGTGATGTTAGTTTTTAGTATTGGCATACTATTAGTTAATATTGCTGCCGTTGTTTTAAATCGTCGTTGGGGGTGGTTTATTATAACAACCGTTGTCGAATTACTATTTGTTTACTTGGTACTCTATATACAATTACCGCCTAAAAATTTGACAACATTATTGAATGTCAATATTTTATTAGCTGTTGTTGCAGCAATCATTAATTTTATTGGTAATGCTGGATTATCTGCTGTAGATAAAGTACGCGAGCTTGGACAACATGACCGACATGTTAAAGTAACTGAAAAACAAGCGCATTTTTTGCGACGCTATTTGTTAGTATTATTGGCGCCAATTGTATTATGGCTAATTGTTAGTGCGACTGCTTTTGTCACACGAATAACGAGTATTAATAACGTATATGATTCAATTCCAAAGCAAACCAAGCGTTCTGCTGAATTATTGACATCTGCTAAAGATATGCCAATTGCGCTAGCGCCTGATACGGCTAAACGTAAAATGCAACAAAAATTTAGCGTCATTCCCAATTCGAATATGTATGAATTAGATGGTATGACCGCACAAATGGTTAATGGTGAGTACGTGTATGTGGCCACAGTTGAATTCAACGGTTTCTTCAAATGGCTCAAAAACAAATCAGTTCCTGGTTATTTCATCATTAGTGCGACAGATGTTAATGCACAACCTAAGTTTGTGAAAGAACCTTTGAAATATACAACATCGGCTTATTTGAACGATGATGCCGCACGTAAAATTTATGCTAAGGCACCAACTTATGCTAGTACTGGGCGCATGAATTTAGAGATTGATGATAAAGGTAAACCTTACTATGTGCAAACACTGTATCGTGAATATGGTGTGTCAGGGCGCATGAAGTTCAACGAATTTAAGACTGCTGTTCTTAACGCACAAACTGGGGATGTTGAAATTTATGCTGCCGATAAAGCACCAAAGTTCATTGATGCACCAATTACAAGTTCTGCGGCCAATCAAATGAATGAGTTCTATGGTCGTTATCAAAAGGGTTGGTGGAATCAAACATCTTTTGGTGCGAAACGCAATGTTAAAATACCGACGGATAATGGTATTTACTCTGGCGGACAAATTACACCACTGATTGATTCTAAGGGCCATTTAGTGTATTTTACTGATTTTACATCAGGAAATAATGATCAAGATTCAGCTCTGGGCTACTCACTTGTTGATGCGAAAACTGGTAAGTTGACTTACTATCGTGATACGCGTTCAGGATTAATGGATTCAGATGGTGCCATTAGTATTGCGGATAAAATTTATCCAGAAAAGAAATGGCAAGCACATATGCCGATTTTGTATAACATTGACGGCACGCCAACTTGGGTTGTATCATTATTGGATACAAAAGGTATTTTTAAAAAATATGTATATATTAATGCCATAGATAATGACATTGTCATTGACGGTGATAACGCACAAGAATCTTTGGATGATTATCGTAAAGATTTAGCGGAATCTACTTCTAATAATCGATCAACCGACCCTAAAACAGAAAAAGAAATGACCGGCAAGGTATCGCGCGTCGCGGTGACCAATGATGGCAAAACAACGATTGTGAATTTCATGCTTGAAAATCAATCAACAGTCTTCAAAATTGATTCAGACAGTAGTCCTACAGTTGTTTTCTTAAAGGCAGGCGACGAAGTTAGCTTTAAAGCTAACCTACTGGACAACGCGAAAATCGCAACAATTGATGATATAACAATTAAAGGTTTAAAATAAAATTTAGGACGACTGATGCGGTCGTCTTTTTGTTATCATAAAGTGTAGTAAAAAAGTGTAGTGTGTAGTATAAAAGTGTAGTAAAATTAAATCGATTTTTAGATGACTACTATGATTAAACAAATAGGAGCAAATAAATTATGATAATGTATGACATAATACCATTTTTGGACAGCCAATTGACGATTTTTAAACAAAATGACGCGCTGGTTTTTATAAGCCTAGCTATTGATGGGGTGAAAGAATTTCATTTGTTCTACCCAAACGAACAAGTCACGCGGGCGACGTTACCCGAGATGATTGCTTTTAAACGTTATGCAGCGGGTGAGACAGTTGATTTGTCACAGTTGAAAATTGACTATTTGAAAGGCACCGCATTTCAACGTGATATATGGACTGCCATGCATGATATGTTGCCGAATGACACGTTAACGTATACGCAGTTGGCCAGTCGTGCTAATCATCCTACGGCAATCCGTGCCGTGGCATCGGCAGTTGGAAAAAATCCTTTGACAATTATTAATGCCTGTCATCGTATCGTACCTAAAAGTGGGGGTATTGGTAAATTCCGTTATGGGTCGGAGATGAAACAAAATTTAAGACAACTAGATCAGGCCATGATGGCTAGCAAGCAGACTGAAAAATCTGATATAATAGCAATATGACAAATACAGAAAATTATTTTAAAGTTGGCACGATTGTTAATACACATGGTATCCGTGGTGAAGTAAAGATCATGGCCATTACAGATTTTGCAGCTGATCGTTTTAAAAAAGGGTCAGAATTGCAAATAGAGACAAAGCAGGGCTTTGTGCCTGTTAAAGTGCAGGCATCTCGTGTGCATAAAAATATGTGGTTAGTTCTTTTTGATGGTGTGACAAACATCAATGAAATTGAAAAGTATAAAACACATGATATCTATGTTATTGGCGGTGAACGTGAAGAATTAGGTGATGACGAATATTATTATAACGAAATCATTGGCTGTCGCGTCGTTGATTTAGAGGGCAATGATATCGGTATTATTTCTGAAATCATGGAGACTGGCGCAAATGATGTTTGGGTTGTATCACGTGATGGTCAATCAGATGCATTGATTCCGATGATTGATGATGTTGTAAAAAACGTCGATGTTGCTGAGAAATTAGTAACCATTGATGCACTGGAAGGACTATTGGATTAATGAGAATTGATGTTTTAAGTTTATTTCCTGATATGTTTACACCATTAAAGCAGTCAATTTTAGGTAAAGCAATTGATAAAGGTGCTTTAGATTTTCATGTGACAGATTTTCGTGATTATACTGAAAACAAGCATAACAACGTTGATGATTATCCATTTGGCGGTGGTGCGGGTATGTTGCTTATGGCACAACCAATATTTGACGCAATGGCTGCTGTTGAAAAACAAGCTGGCGACAAAGGACATGTTGTGTTGCTTGACCCAGCAGGTCGTCAATTTGATCACCATGTAGCAGAAGAGTTAGCGCAAAAAGAGCATGTGACCTTTATTGCGGGACACTATGAAGGATATGATGAGCGTATTCGTGAATTAGTTGATGATGAAATCTCATTGGGCGATTACGTTTTGACAGGTGGTGAGCTCGGCGCTATGGTTATTATTGATGCTACAGCCCGTTTTTTGCCTGATGTATTAGGTAACAATGTTAGTGCTGCTGAAGATTCATTTCAAGATAATTTGTTAGAGTTCCCCCAGTATACGCGACCAGCTGAATTTCGTGGTCGTAAGGTACCTGATGTGTTGCTGAGTGGAAATCACGCAAAAATCGCTGAGTGGCGACTAAAAGAGTCATTAAGAAGAACATGGCAACGCCGCCCAGACTTACTAGAAAAACGTCAACTCACCAACCAAGAACGCAATTTACTAGATGACGTAAAGCACGAGTAAGCGTTTAAGCGCGGTACCGTGACTTATTTTAAAATGACAAGCAGATCCTGCTTGTCATTTTTTTTAGCGTTATAAGTGATTAATATCAATACGAAAGGCCTAAAATATCGTTAAATATTTTAGGCCTTTCACATTTAAAACTTATTATATTTTTTACATGTTTATATAAAATGATAAAAATGAATAAAAAACCATTTTAATTAATGAGAAATAAAGAATTTATCAATCGCGTTCGTTTAAGTAAGTTGACTGAATAAGATCGAATTTTTTTTTAATAGCGGGGTTATCCAAATAATCTGTCACAGTGTATGCTTGGCTGATTTTTTTTGTATCATGCTTATATAGTGCAGTTAAAAACAATAGCCATAATTTGGAATTTGAATTTTCCTTGATTTTTAAGTCATCTAATTTTAAAAGTATCCAATCAGTAAGCACATCTTTTTTTTGTACAATGCTACTTTCCAGATATTTAATAATTAACGTCATAATGATATCACTTGCACATGCTTTGTTTTCTATCCTTATGTATTGCGCTAAAATATCAGAAATGTATGGTTTTATCTTTTCAGAAGGTATCATATTTAGAGTACATTCTAATAAATAAATATCATAAAGTTGCCATCTCATGATTTGATCAAAATATTTTAAAAGTGAATTTTGATCATTTAATGACGCTAACTTGAACGTCGTATGATAAATGGTTGCCTGTATCATAAGCATTTGGTGTTTATGTTTAAGTGTGAGCGTGTTAGTTGATTTTATGTCTAAATAGTTCTGTTCTAAAGCGATTATGTCAGTAGACAGATATTTGTCATTGAGATCATTTCTAAATTCAGTAATATCTGTGCCATCCTTATAGTAGGTGTCAAAATACTCTTCAACTGTGAGATCCAATGTTTTACAAATAAGATGGATAGTCTGAAGGTTTGGTAATATTTGCCCATTTTCTATTCTCGAAACCATTGCCTGTGAACCGATTATCCTGCCTAATTCACTTTGCGAGATGTTTTTGATCTTGCGCCGTTCCCTTATTAAATTGAAATTGCCATCTTTTTGCATAGTATTTCCTTTCTGTTTGTAAAAAATATAACAATTAATTATTATCCCGCATTTTGACATAATTTTGACTTATTCATTATTGGATAATCAATATTGAATAAAGTGAATAATTGCACAGTATGCGTTGTAGAATGACATGGTAAAGGTTAATCACTTTTACAAGTACAAAAAAATTCCTAAAAGATATAATGGAATTTTAAAGAAAAAATAAGAAAAGGGAAGAATGGTAATAAAAACATGAGAAATAAAATAGCAGTATGTGAACGTAAGAAACTGTATAAATCAGGGAAAATGCTAGTGACAGCTGGTATCTTTTCCTTAGCCATTTTTGGGGCCACGATATCTGATATTAGTGCTGATACAACGGGGGGAACTATCACCACAGCTGCTAAGGCAGACCCTACAAAAGCTCAACCGGCAGAAGTACAAGCAGCGTCAGATAAGCCAGTAGAAGCACCAACGCCTGATAAAGCAACAGAACCACAGGCGGCGCCGAATAAAACGACAGAAGTACCAGCGCCTGATAAAGCAACAGAAGTACAGGCAACGCCGGATAAGCCAGTAGAAGTACCAGCTTCTGATAAAGCAACAGAACCACAGGCAACGTCAGACAAGCCAGTAGAAGTACCAGCTTCTGATAAAGCAACAGAACCACAGGCAACGTCAGACAAGCCAGCAGAAGTACCAGCGCCTGATAAAGCAACAGAACCACAGGTAACGTCAGATAAGCCAGCAGAAGCACCAGTGCCTGATAAAGCCACAGAATCACAAGTAACATCTGACAAACCAGCTGATACAACAACAGAAACGCCAACAAAAGACCAAACGTCAACGGTCTATGCACCAGCTAATACACCAAAAACAGACAAAGTTGATAACACGGCATCATTAACTGATAAGAAGGAGACTAGTCAAGAAGCACCACAGCTTGACAAAATAGAAAGTGACTCACCAAACATCAAACAAATTGATGGCAAAACTTATTTTGTAGATGAGAATGGGCAAGTCAAAAAGAATTTCACTGCTGTTGTTGATGGCCAAGTACTTTATTTTGATAAGACAACTGGTGAATTGACATCGAATGATCGTCAATACGCCGATGGTTTAACTAACATTGACAACGCACACAACGCAGCTTATGATTTAACAGCTGATAGCTTCACAAATGTTGATGGGTACTTGACAGCTAATAGTTGGTATCGACCTAAGGATATCTTGAAGTCAGGTACGACATGGACACCATCAACTGCTACTGATTTACGACCATTGTTAATGTCATGGTGGCCTGATAAAGATACACAAGTTGCTTACCTCAAATATATGCAGTCTGTTGGTCTGTTAGAAGATGATGTTGCTGTTTCAAATAGTACGCAAACAGCTGATTTAACGAATAGCGCCATGTCAGTTCAGAAAAATATTGAACAAAAAATTAGTTTGTCTGGGAATAATACAGATTGGCTAAAAACAGATATGTCACAATGGGTTAATAGTCAATCTAATTGGAATATTAGCAGTGAATCTAAATCAAATGATCATTTGCAAGGTGGCGCATTACTATATGTTAATAGCGATAAAACGCCAGATGCTAATTCTGACGATCGTTTATTAAACCGCACACCCATTAATCAAAATGGTCAAATTACTGATTCAAGTCAACAGGGCGGTTATGAGATGTTGTTAGCTAACGATGTGGACAATTCAAATCCAGTCGTGCAAGCTGAACAATTAAACTGGTTGTATTACATGATGAACATTGGTAGTATTACGCAAAATGATCCAACTGGTAATTTTGATGGTTACCGCGTGGATGCCGTTGATAATGTAGATTCTGATTTGTTGCAAGTTGCCAGCGATTACTTCAAAGCAGCTTATAAAATAGATCAAAGTGACAGCCAAGCTAATGCACATTTGTCAATCTTAGAGGATTGGGAAGCTAAAGATGCTGCATATATCAAAGCGCATGGCAATAATCAATTGACAATGGATTTTCCAATTCATCTTGGTTTGAAATATGCCTTGAACGTGCCAGCTGATCAACGTAGTGGTTTGGAGTCAACAATTACGAATAGTTTGGTCGATCGCACAGCAGATTCAACCGAAAATACAGCACAACCAAACTACTCGTTCATCCGTGCCCATGATAGTGAAGTACAAACTGTTATTGCACAAATTGTTAAAGATAAAATCAATCCAAATTCAGATGGTTTAACGGTCACACCTGATGAAATTGAGAAAGCCTTTGCAATCTATAATGCCGATGAATTAAAAGCGGATAAAGAATACACTGCCTATAATATACCATCATCTTATGCTTTGTTATTAACTAATAAGGATACAATTCCACGTGTCTATTATGGTGATTTATATACTGATGATGGGCAATATATGGCCAAGCAATCACCATATTATGATGCCATCACATCATTGTTGAAATCTCGTGTTAAATACGTGTCCGGTGGTCAAAGTATGGGCACATCATACTTACATGACAATCAAGGGGTACTCACTTCGGTCCGTTATGGAACCGGTTCTATGACTGCTACAGACGCTGGCAATGATGAAACACGGACATCGGGTATTGGTGTGGTGATCAGTAACAAGACTGATTTGAATTTAAATAACGATGAGCAAGTTGTATTGAATATGGGTGCTGCACATAAAAATCAAGATTACCGTGCCTTGATGTTAAGCACGCAAGCTGGTTTGCAAATTTATAATGATGATGCTGGTTCGCCCGTTGTGCGGACAAACGATTTGGGACAACTGATCTTCAAGTCAGATATGGTCTATGGTATTAATGATCCACAAGTTTCTGGCTACTTGGCTGCTTGGGTACCAGTTGGTGCCAGTGCAAATCAAGATGTGAGAACAGCAAGTAGCACAACAACGTCAACTGATGGCAGCACGTATCATTCTAATGCAGCATTGGATTCTCAAGTCATTTATGAAGGTTTCTCTAACTTTCAAGCAATGCCAACACAAGCAGATGAGTATACCAACGTCAGGGGAGTACAGGAACACATTTATTAACAGCTGGTGATCAGAGCACTTCTGCTGTCAGCGTTGGGTTGTATGTGCCAAAGAATACGCAATCTGAGGCAACATATAGCTCAGATATTACCTGGACACTATCTGTTAATCCACAGTCAGGGAACTAATTAGGACCATGATTGTTAAGTGGTTATCAAAGTTTCAATATATGTGGTCTTTATTGGTTGTTTTATTTGTTTTGTCAGTATTTCCGGTTATTGCGCAAGCTGATACATCAACAACCGGTTCGGGGATATCTTTCACTGTTAAAACAAATTTGCCAGATAATCAGATTGATAAGAACAATGAATTTTATCAATTGAAAATGTTACCAGGACAAAAACAAACAGTTACTGCAACAGTATATAATGTCACTCAAAAGGCAACCACAGTGAATATTAATGTTCAAACGGCATCGACAACGATGAACGGAACAGTTGATTATTCTAAATCATTGACAAATTGGGATACATCATTGCAACACAAATTAAGTGATTTTATTTCTTACCCAAAAAGTATCACTATACCAGCAGGCAAGTCACAGAATATTTCTTTTGTGATTTCAATGCCAAAAGATGCTTATCAAGGGATTTTATTAGGTGGTATTACATTTAATCAAGCAAACAGTGATAAATCAGAATCATCAAGTGATAATGCTAACATTAAAAATAAATATGCTTATGCTGTGGCTATGATGTTGAAAGAATCTGATGAACAAGTAAAACCTAATATTAATTTAAAGTCAATAAAAGCAGGCCAAAATAATGGTCATAATGCGATTAACATTAATTTACAAAATGACCAATCGTTATTAATGTCAAATGTTAAGATGGATGCTAAAATATACTCTGAAAAGGGTAAAAAACCAGTATATACTGCTATCAAATCTGATATGCAGATTGCACCTAATAGTCAGTTCAAGTATCCTGTATCGTTGCAAGGTACACAGATGGCGCCTGGAAAGTATCGATTAGAGTTAGCAGTGACGGGTACAGCTTATAAAGATCCAAAAACTTGGCACTTTACAAAGCAATTTACAATAAAACGTCAAGAAGCTGCGAATTTTAATCAATCAGATGTTAATGTTTCTGCTAATACAAATGGGCACATGAACCTCATTACAATTATTATTGTAGTTATACTGATTGTTGTTGCTATTATATTATTTATATTGTTTATTCTAAAGCGTAAACAGTCAAATTCAAAAGATAGTAGTTCAACGTAAGTTCATATATTAACTATGTTTAGATGATTGAATTGTGTGTAAATTTATTTAAAAGCAAAAGAGATTTTGCTTTTTTTTTAAAATTACAAAGTGCTTGTAGGTGCAGATAGTAAATAAAATAGTGAGATCAAAGCAATTATTTTAGCAATATTTTACAAGTATAATTGAACGCAATGAGAAGGGGCGGTATTGTATGGCTCATAAGAGAAGGATTATGATTGTGGTAGCCTCTATGATATTTTTAAGTGGCACAATCTATTTTCAGTGTACAGATAACAAGCCTCAAACGTATACACGTTCAGGATTGCCCAGTCAGTATGAAATAAAACCTTTAGCTAACGAATCATCATCTAGTACCTCTGATGCTGACACAATGAGTAACAGTAACAGTAACAGTAACAGTAACAGTAACAGTAACAGTAACAGTAACAGTAACAGTAACAGTAACAGTAACAGTAGTAGTAGTTTGACAACCAGTGCCGCTGTCAGTTCAAATGAACCAAGTGCAAAAATTACTACTAGAGCTACGGCTGTTGACTCGGGGTTACCTGATGCGGGTAGTTGGGCACAAAACTTATCAATCAATCCGACTGGTATATTTGGAATTGCTGCAAATTTTAATGTTTTTGCTAATCAGATTATTACTTCGGGTGGGATAAAAGGTAGTTTTGCGACTCAAAGTTTATCCAATACTAATAGCTGGAATGGCGCTATTGGAGATAATATGCGACCTTCATATATTCAATCTGAATTTAAGGGCAGTGCGCCAAATAGTAATATTCCAAACAATGGCAATAAGTTAATATTTGGCAACAAGTTTAGTTATAACAACGGTCTCAACCAACTAACAAATGGGACAGACACATTAATGATATCAATTGATGGGTTGTCTCGTGAAACCAATGCACAAGTAAATTTTAATAATGAGTTCAATCGTTTAAAAGAAAATTCAAAAATAATTTCTGAAATTGCACAAGAAAACAACCCAATAATTACAAATGCGGGTAACTGGAATCAAAATGTTGACCTTGCTAATTTGAAACCGGTTAATGGTGTGTTGTACGTCAATTTTAAGAGTTTGATTGACCTGAAAGCCTTCTTCAATTCAACATCATCGAATATGCCGGCGGATGTAAAAACGGTTGTAGCTAATTTAAATGCAACAACAGATGTGAATATCGAGTCTCAGAACCAAAATACAACTTTGTCAGATAAAAAAGTTATGATTAATTTCTATGACAATAACAATAATAAACAATTTGATAAGAAAATTAGTGCTTCATATATAAATTATAATTTAGGGATGGTGTTTGCTCCTGCAGCAGTCGTTGATCTACCTGGTTATAAGGGAAGTATAGTGGCTGGTGTGGTTAATTACACGCCATGGAACCAGGATCCGCTCAATAATTTTTCAGATATTGATGTGCCATCAAGCAATGACGACAATACACCCAAGGAAACATTAGTTGTCCCAAAAACAATTAACTTTGGAGCAGTACCTATCAATTCTACTAACACGCTGACCAAAGATTGGACAGCCGATGAACAAACAGGTATGGTTGTTGCCGGGCCCAAAGACAGTAGCATGAAGATTGGGTTAACAGTATCTAATCAAAAATTGAATGGTGCTGTATTGGATGCACAACAGGCACTAACTTGGAACTTGATATACACAGATCCAATGAATCTAGCAAATAATAAAACGACAGATATCAGCCGATCCGTAGGAGAAATTAATTACTGGCGTTGGAGTGGTAATACAGAACCGGCGTGGTATCCGTTTAAAGATTGGTCTTGGAACAAATCACATCAAAGTAATCCATACTATGAATTTCAAATTGCTAATTTAAGGAATGTTCCGCAGGTGGGGCAATACACAGCAGACATGACATGGACGATAAAAGATACACCATAGTGAGGAAACAACTATGAAAAACCTCTTCGTTAAATATTTTTTAGTTATACTTTCCCTTTTTGTGATATTAATCATTTTACAGCCCACAGTTGATGCTGCTGAAATGCCATTTACAGTTAATACAAACATTCCTGATAACCAAATTGACAAAAACAAAACTTTTTTTAATTTAAAAGTAGCGCCTAAACAACAACAACGACTCACAGTTAAGTTGACCAACACGACATCAAAGCCTATTACTATAAACGTTGGGGTTAATAGTGCCAAAACAAATTTTAATGGTGTGGTTGAATATGGTAAAACAACGATACAAGCTGACAAATCATTAAAATACCCTGTCACCGACTTAGTAAAGTATCCCAGTAGCGTCAGTGTTCCTGCCAATGGCACAACCGACGTCCCTTTTGATGTGACAATGCCTAAGGAAAAGTATAGTGGTATTATTTTAGGTGGGATTGTTTTTCAACAAAAAGAAAGCGAAGTGACAAGTAGTGCTACAACTAAAGGCACTAGTGTTCAAAACCACTATGCTTATGCCGTGGCACTTAGTTTGAAAGAAACAGATGATCAAGTGACTCCTAACTTAAATTTATTAACAGTTAAGCCTAGTCAGAATAATGGCCGCAATGTTATTAATGCTAACATTCAAAATGATCAAGCGATTCTGCTATCAAAGGTTAAGGTAGACGCTAAAATATATGCTAAGGGTGGTAAATCATCGGTATATTCATCGTTGACTAATGATATGCAAATGGCACCAAATAGTAATTTCAAGTATCCAGTTGCATTAAAAGGTACAGAGATGAAGCCGGGCAGTTATACTTTGAAATTAGCTGTTACTGGTACTGCTTACGATAAGCCAAAAACGTGGCATTTTACCAGAGACTTCAAAATAAAATCAACAGAAGCCAAAACGCTTAATCAATCTGATGTTGATTTGAAAGCAAATACGAACAATAACAATTGGGGCTATATTCTCATAGGTGTCTTGTTGCTATTGGTTATTATATTATTAATAATTATTTTAATTAAACAAAATAAAAAATTTAAGAAATAGATTATTTTAAAAGGTTCGATGCCACATTTATGTGTGGCCATCGAACCTTTTAATGTTACACCAACTAAATGACTGGTGTTATCAATCAAGAAAACATCTTTTTTGTTGCTCTAAGTAACGTTTTAATATCATGATCATATTTAGGCGTTTTAATCAATTTGCTCATAGGGACACCAGCAAAATGATAGGCTGCAATTTCACCCGAACGAACAGCACTTTGTTCTGTAAATACCATTTGATAGGGTTGTTCAACAAATTCTCCAGTAAAAGCTAAATTAGTAGAATGATCTGGAATGACTTCTGGGCGATCTATTTTAGCACGATTATTAAACAATGCTGAGGCATAAGGCATATAGACGGGAATATTATTGACGACACTGTCTAAAATTTCTGTTTCGCGCTCTTTAATATTTATTGGCCCAGGGTCGACCTGAGATAGGTGTGAAATTAATTCTAACACCATCTCTTTCCCAGTTAGCTCTAAGTAAGGTTTTTCAAAAAGCGAGCTGTCTCTTCTAGGGTACAAGAAGTATCCCCAAATAACTGTTTCGTTTGGTTGTTGACTCGTAAAATGAGGTTGGTGATGAACGACAATTGACATATCGACGTCAATTTGTCCTAATGGCGTTATTGGTGTGGTAGATAAGAACGAATTTAGTGCATTACCAGGTAGTTGTGTTGTGATACGTGTAATTTCGTTTAATAATAAATGATTTTTGGTTGTCAGCGTAAAGCTAACCCATTCACTTGCATCACGATCTGCGAAAAATTTATCAGGATTTCCAAGGTTATAGAAATGTTTTGTTGCTTGCTGCCACAAACTTGAAGCTGCACCATAATCCATGTTTTCTGGCGCAGGTGTGTTGTAATCACCAAGCGTTGCTGAATCTGTAATAGATCCGTTTGTAAATAAAACGCCAGTATCATTATCAATTGATATGTGTTCTGTTTCATTTGTGATTGTATTAATCATTTTTAAACCAGTTACGGTAATCTCGTCCGTCATCGCCGTTTCTTTAAATTCGAATGCGATGACGCGACGATCTAAAATGATTTGGCAACCTTGTGCTTTTAAATAATTAATCAAAGGCAGCATGATACTTTCATATTGGTTATAACGTGTACGATTAACACCAACCAAATGTTCGATTTGTGAAAATTCATAGATCATTTGGTGCATATAGCGGCGCAGTTCTTGTGCTGAACTTTTTGTGCGAAAAGCAAAAGTTGTTTCCCACATAAACCAAAAATTTGTTTCGAAAAAGTGAGGATCATTTTCAAAATATTGTGCAATAGTTAAATTGTCTAGTTTTGTCTCATCTTCATCAGGCATTAAGATTAGTTGGGTTAATAATTGCCGGTCCAAACGATTGAAACCTAATTTACTGGCATTGAGAATACCATGACCAGATTGCAAAAGACGCGCTTTATCAAATGTTGGATGTTTAGCATCAAAATCACGTGTATCTTCTGCAGCCGTCATACCAGGTTCAGTCGTTGAGGGGATACGATCGAGTAAATCCATCAAGTCAACATAGGTCCGATAATTTAGCATACGGCCGCCACGGGCAACATAACCTTCTTTGTTTTCCAATGGGTGATTTTGATTCCAGTAATCGTCAGTGGCAGAATCAGTTGTATCACCATCATTAGAGCCATGCTGGTCAAGCGAATAAAAAGTGATATCTTTCCCTGACCAATGGCCCTCTTGAATTAAATAGACAGCAGCGGCCATATTAGCGATACCAGCACCGATCATTATAGCTTTCTTTTTACGCATTAGAAATCTCCTATTCATAAAATAGTTCTGAGTTCACAAGTTAAAAATGCCATGATATTAACTTTCAAATTTTTTATAATCCTCTGAATCATCACACTTAAAAAGCGACAATTTATGTGCCAAATAGCCACCGATGATGACTAGTGAACCAGAAACCAACAATAGTGTACCTAAAGATTTATTCATGAATTCAAACCGCCTTTCAAAAGCAAGTATTGGATGTTTGATCGCAATTGATCAAGCTCTCTTAACACTTATTATAACGCTTTCATGACACAATAACTGATTTGCGCTTTCAATAAATAATGCAGATAACAGCGTGCTTTTAACGTGAAAACAAGCTGACTAATTGATACATACCCGTCGTAAATATGATAAGCTAGAGATGTAATATTAATGATATTGTCGCTGTTTCAATGAGTTGACTGAGACAAAGCTGACCTAAACGAAATGGAGGAAGCGTACGTAGTTAAGTACGCAGTATAATAAAGTATGAAAATAGCAATTGCAGGATTTGGTGCACTTGGTTCACGATTAGGTGTCAAGCTACAAACAGCTGGGCATGAAGTGACTGGTATTGATGGTTGGCCAGCGCATATTGCCGCAATCAATACGACTGGTTTAACAGTTGTGCACGATGATTTACCACCAAAAAAATACTTTGTACCAGTTGTAACGCCAACAGAAATTACCGGCGAATTTGATTTAATTATTTTATTGACAAAGACGCCCCAATTAGACCGCATGTTGACAGATATTGCCCCAATTATTACGAAAAAAACACAACTATTAGTTTTATCTAATGGTTTGGGTAACATTGAGGTGATTGAAAAGCATGTCGCTCGCAATCAAATTTTAGCTGGCGTGACACTTTGGACCTCAACGCTTGTTAAACCTGGTGAAATACATACAACAGGTAGCGGTTCGGTTAAGTTACAAGCGATTGGAAACGCTGATGCGGCTCCTGTAGCTGCTGCCTTAAATGAGGCTGGCTTAAACGTTGAAATCACGCAAGATGTGTTAACTGCTATTTGGCATAAAGCAGGCATTAATTCAGTTTTGAACCCCTTATCCGTATTATTAAATGCTAACATTGCTGAATTTGGTACAGCAGGCAATGGTATGGATTTGGCGCTGCAAATACTTGACGAAATTCAAAAAGTTGGTGCAACACAAGGTGTTAAGGTTGATATCACTGGGATTATGAATGATTTAACTAACCTCTTAAAGCCAGAAAATGCGGGCAACCATTATCCATCTATGTATCAAGATATTCAAAATGGTAAGCGTACTGAAATTGATTTTTTGAATGGCTTTTTTGCTAAAATTGGTCGTCAAGAACAGATTGCTACACCATTTAATAGCTTAGTGACAGCGCTTGTTCATGCTAAGGAAGATATTGAACGTGTGAAAGTGGCTAAAAAACAAGAAACCTTTGAAATTTGATTTAGATTATAGTATGATGTGAGAAACGACATGTTTCTTTTTTTATTTACAAAATATAATTCAGTGGAGGATAAATATGACACAAGAATTTGAGTCTGCAATTTTTGCCGGTGGTTGCTTCTGGTGCATGGTACAGCCATTTGATTCATTACCAGGAATTGAAAAAGTGCGATCGGGTTATACCGGTGGACATACTGTTAATCCAACATATGAAGAAGTTTGCTCACATACGACTGGTCACACTGAAGCTGTTAAAATAGTGTTTGATCCACAAAAGATAACATATGATGAATTGGTGTCGATTTATTGGGAACAAACTGATCCGACAGATGCTATGGGTCAATTCCAAGATCGTGGCGACAGTTATCGACCAGTTATTTTTGTAGCAAATGATGAGCAACGTGACATTGCTGAAAAGTCAAGAACAGCACTTGCTGCTTCTGGTCGATTTGATAAACCTATTTTAACTACAATTGAAGATGCAAAACCTTTTTATGAAGCCGAGGAATATCATCAAGACTTTTACAAAAAAGATCCCTCGCGTGAAGCCCTAGAAATGGCACAGCGTTTAGCATTTCAACAACAAAATTGGCATAAAAATTAAACAGCGAAGGCTGTTTTTTATTTTGTATTTGGATTGTGTCCGTCATTATAGGCTGTTATATGGTAAAATGAATAGGTTATAGATGAGGGACAAACATCTAATTGATTAGGAGAATACGTTGCATTTGAAGTGTTACTTTTTGTCAAATGCAACGATCAAAATACCATGCAACTTGAATTCCTAGGAACTGGCTCAGGCCAACCATCAAAATTTAGAAATGTGACTAGTATTGCGCTGCGTTTACTTGATGAACGTAATGCGGTCTGGCTTTTTGATGTCGGTGAAGCGACACAACATCAAATCTTAAAAACAACAATACGACCACGTAAAGTTGAAAAAATATTTATATCACATTTACATGGTGACCATATTTTTGGATTACCAGGTTTTTTGAGCTCACGTTCTTTTCAAGGCGCTGATAAAAATGAACCACTCACTATTTATGGCCCTAAAGGCGTGAAAGAGTTTGTTCAGACGGCTTTACGTGTTTCAGAAACACGCTTATCATATCCTGTGGTTTATGCCGAAATTGCTGAAGGCGTTATTTTTGAAGATAAAACATTTCGTGTGATTGCTGCAAAGATGCGACACCGTATTGAAACTTGGGGATATCGTGTTGAAGAAAAAGATCATCCAGGTGAATTGCTTGTCGCTAAATTGCGTCAAGAAGGCGTGCCATCAGGACCAATATTTGGCCAGTTAAAAGCTGGTAAAAAAGTGACCTTATCAGATGGTCGTATACTAGATGGTCGTGATTACATTGGCGCAGCACAAAAAGGACGCGTTGTGACTTTCATTTTAGATACACGACCTAATGATAATATTGGCATACTTGCACACCATGCAGACGTACTTGTACACGAGAGTACCTATGGTGCTGGAGAAGAGGAAGCAAAACTAGCTAAATCACATGCCCATTCGACGAGTGTCAATGCTGCTATGACAGCGCACAATGCACAAGTTGATAAATTGGTGTTGACTCATTTATCAGCAAGATATATTGGCCCAATGGTCAAAACATTAATTACTGATGTCCGTCGTATTTTTCCAAATACAACTGTTGCCAGAGATTTTGATGTGATCGATATTCCGTTTAAAAAAGAGGTGTAAGGCCGATCTTACACATTAAAGAAGGTTACAATGAGTCAAAATAAGTGGCAAATATTACCACAGCCAGCAGAAAAAACAGTACGTCAACTCACAACAAAATTAAATATTGACTCATTGACAGCAACCGTTGTTGCCCAAAAAGGATATACAACACCAGAAGCTGCTTTTCAATATCTGCAACCAAATATTAATCAATTACATGATCCAATGCTATTACATGACATGGATAAAGCATTTGAACGATTGACCGAAGCCGCCTTTGGTGGTGAAAAAATAGTTGTTTATGGTGATTATGATTTAGATGGTATGACAAGTACTGCAGTTATGGTTGAGGCACTAGAAGTTTTAGGCGCTGATGTGACCTCTTATATACCTGATCGTTTTCACGACGGGTACGGCCCAAATATTGATGTTTACAAACGTTTAATAGCAGAAGGCGTGCAAATTATTGTCACGGTTGATAATGGTGTTAGTGGTCATGAAGCAGTTGACTACGCGATGAATCAAGGCGTTGATGTTATTATTACTGATCATCATGAATTGCCACCAACGCTACCCAATGCTTATGCGGTTGTTCACCCTAGACACCCAGACGGTCATTATCCATTCGATGATTTGTCTGGTGTTGGTGTTGCCTTTAAAGTTGCACAAGCACTGTTAACAGATGGCCAATCGATTACAGATAAAAGTGACCTGCCAACAGAAATGTTAGATTTGGTCGCTTTGGGCGAGATTGCCGATATGGTGTCATTGACTGACGAAAATCGTACCTTAGTATCATGGGGACTAAAACAAATAAACGATAATCCACGTCCAGGATTAGTCGCCTTACTTAAAAATGCTGGCCAAATAGCGAATCAACCAGTTATTTCAGAAACGGTGTCTTTCAAAATTGCACCACGTTTGAACGCTGTTGGTCGTTTAGGGGATGCGCGATTAGCCCTTGAGTTATTATTAAGTCAAGATTCTGATGAAGCCAGTGAAATAGCATCACAAGTTGAGGCTATTAACGCCCAACGTCAAGAAATTGTAGAAGAAGTATTTAGTGCTGCCAAACAAATAGCATTATCAGATAAACACGCTAATGATCAAGTGCTCGTTGTTGCGGGTGAAAACTGGCATCAAGGCATTTTGGGTATTGTAGCAAGCCGATTGGTTGAGTTATTGCACAAACCAGTGATTGTATTAAGCTTGATAGAGGGGATCTACAAAGGTTCTGGCCGTACTTACAATCAGTTTGATTTATATACATTGATGGGCCAATATCGTGCGCTTTATGATACGTTTGGTGGTCATGCAAGTGCACTAGGGTTGGCAATATCTCCAGAAAACTTGTCAACATTACGTCAACAATTAACCACGTTACCAGCGCTTAACGTGCCTGAAATGTCAGTAGCTGTTAATATGATGTTACCAGTATCTCAAATGGCAATATCGGTTTACGATGGCTTAACATTATTAGAACCTTTTGGGACAGGCAATACACAACCAACTTTTGGTGTACAAGAACCCAAAATTGAAAAGGCTGTCACGATGGGGTCAACTAAGCAACATCTTAAGTTAACACTCACTAATCAAATTGAAGCAGTTGGCTTTAATCATCCTGATTGGGCAACGATTGTTGCCCATCCAACGCATATATCCTTTGTTGCAACGATGGGGCTGAATTATTTTCGTGGTCAAAAAAAGTTACAATTATTGCTGACAGACGTTTCTATGCCAGCGGTGATTGAAAATGATGCCCATAAAAAATTTTTTGGTCAGGTTTATAAATTTATTTATGCGCATCAGGACTTGAATTTTGCACAAAATTTGGATAAAATAGCAAAGCAACTAAATATTACTAAAAATGATCTTAATATTATGGTACAGGTTTTTATTGAATTAGGTTTCGTACAAGTGATTGATGGTGGTTTTGTAAAAATTATTCCCAATGCACCACAAAAGGCATTGACAACGTCAAAAACTTATCATAAGTTTTTGGCAAACCGTTAATGATTAAACAGAAAGCATGAGTGCTAGAACGCGCTAACGAGTTTATCAGCGTTGCGCAGCACTCTGAGAGAAAAAATGACAGTAGATTTACATAATTATGTTGCAACAGTTGAGAATTTTCCAGAAGATGGTGTAAGTTTTCGTGATTTATCACCGTTGATGGGAGACGGCGTAGCGTATAAGCAAACGATTGATGCAATTGCTGATTTTGCTAAAGACTTAAAGATTGATTTAATTGCCGGTCCTGAATCACGTGGTTTTATCGTCGGGTCACCATTAGCCTACGCCTTGAATATTGGCTTTGTACCGGCACGTAAGGGTGGTAAATTACCACGTGCAGCTGTGAGTGCGTCTTATTCCCTGGAATATGGTGGTGAAAATGTACTTGAAATCCATAAGGATGCTATCAAGCCTGGACAACGTGTACTTATTGTCGATGATTTGTTAGCTACTGGTGGTACAATCAATGCTACGCGTGAAATCATCGCCGAACTCGGTGGTGTTGTTGCAGGGGTTGCTTTTATTATTGAATTAAAAGATTTACAAGGTCGTGAAAAAATCATGCGCGCTGGAGATGTCCCATTTCTGTCATTAATGACCTATTAAAAATAAAATGAAAAAGGCCCCAAAGTTGTTAGATTGTGTCTGACAACTTTGAAGCCTTTTTTATCACTCATTTGACTATAAAAATTTGGTCATGTATAGAATCAAATTGATGATGATATTGATTTAAATTTTTTGAGAGGGTGAGGTCAGCAATTTGCCAAAATGTGCTTGAATTAGTGGCTTGATTTTTTTCACCAATAACAATGAAATCACCCGTGAAATGTTGCTCACGTAGTGCTTTTAAAATAGTGGCATCGCTGGTATCTGTATCTGGCGCCCAACTCATAATAACAACATCAAACGGTAAAGTTTTGACTGCCGTTAGTCCTGACATTTTAGTTACTTTGGTCCAAGGTTTTGGCATTTGTATGTCTTGCCCTTGCCATGTAAAATTATCGGTTGCGGTAATATCATCACCGAGTTCGCGTAAGGCATAGGTTATAATTGCGTTGCCACACATGATTTCAAGTACTTTGCGACCCGCAATGAAACGATGTAAATCTGTTATCCAACTCTGATTAGGTAAATACCAAAATTGGTAATCAGTGTTTGTCGAAATTCAGAAAGCAAGTCATCAACTGGCATCAGTCGTAAGTCTTTTAAAATCTGTGACTCACTAAAGGAAAGTGATGGCAATGGTGTCAAAGGAAGCTGTTTTTGTTTAAGGGCACGTAATGTTGACAACGCGGCGATTATCTTTTGATAAGCAATCGTTTGATTCTGAAATGCCGTCGCATAATGGGTTAATTTGCTAATCATTATTTGTGATTGCACGTTGACCTCCACGACATAAATAGGTCACATATAATTTAATAAGCATAAGACTTTAAATTTTGTAATAACGTGTCTGTATTAACTGTTGGTGTCAAATGTGGGGCAAAGGCAAGTACTAACTCATTGACAGAAAAATCAGTCAATACTTGTGTTTCAATGTCTTTTGAAAATGTCAATGCAATAGTGGCACATTTTTTTTGCATGATTTTTTCTGCACATTTTTGATCTTTAATAATAGCAGAAATGGCTTCTTCATTAGCGCGATTAGTTAAAAAATCAGCGTGATTGATCCCGCTTTTATCAAGAATTTGGTTAACTAGTGAGGCAGTATAATGTTTCTGATTAATGAGCAATTCGTGCTGTAGTTGAACTAAAAAATAACGTGCTTTTTTATTACCTTCAAGTTGCGCTGCTTTAAAATCTAAAATAACATTAAAAAGAATTTCGGAGGTATCAGAAATACGATCGTTCATTGAGAGACTTAGCGTATGATTTTTGAATTTTTGGATGATAGTCGTGTTGATGAGTGGGACAAAATGTAAATGTGTGCGCTCTGCAATGTCACTGGTGATGTTTGTTAAACATTGTTCAGTTGTTAGGCAATGTGTTGAAAGTGGGTTTGAAAAATGATAAATATCAATCATGATTGATCTCCGTTAAGTTTGTTTGCTATAGATTTTTAATATCCAAATTGTAATTCTACCCGTAAAATAATGACTTGTCGACTGATATGCTCAAAACAACACCAATTATGTGTTAAAATTAAGCGTATGAGATTAAATCGTTATGCGCACGTTGTTTATAATGGTTTAAAAATATTGTGTTATTGAACATTAATACACACATGTTTAATACTGTAGCATGGCAAAGACTATGTTGCAATTATGTCTAGAAAGAGGTGTCGGCATGGATTGGGATAGATTTTTCGTTCCGTACCAGCAGACGGTAACAGAATTAAAAATTAAATTACGCGGGTTACGTGATCAATTCGAAAAAGATGGTAAAAATTCACCTATCGAATTTGTTACAGGTCGTGTGAAAACGCAAGAATCAATTGAAGAAAAAATTGTACGTCGCCATTTGGATGAAACACGATTGTCCCTAGATTTGCAAGATATTGCTGGCGTACGTATTATGACAAAATATGTCGAAGACGTATATACAGTCGTCGAATTATTGCGCGATAGAACAGATTTTCAAATATTAGAAGAACGCGATTATGTGACTAACGCTAAACCATCAGGGTATCGCTCATATCATATTGTTATTGAATACCCTGTTCAAATGTACAGTGGGGAACGTAAAGTGCTTGCCGAAATTCAAGTGCGCACAATTGCCATGAATGTTTGGGCGACAATTGAACATGACTTACGCTATAAACATGGGGATAATTTACCAGCGCCAATGGTTGAACAGTTGACAATTTTAGCAGACGAGAATTTTGAATGGGATCAAAGAGTCAGTGAGATTCGGGCAGCAGAATGAAAATAGCAATTTTTAATAATAATGCTGCAAGTTCAGAAGCAATTACAAAAAAATTGACGTTGGCCTTGAAAAAAAATAATATTATCATTGATAACAAGGAACCAGACATCGTTGTCACTGTTGGTGGCGATGGTACGCTTTTGGGTGCGTTTCAACATTATGTTGATCAAATTGATCATATTCGATTTGTTGGCTTGCATACAGGGCACCTTGGGTTTTATACAGACTGGTTAAGTACAGAACTCGATGAACTGGTCAACAGTCTCGTTAATGATAACAGTCAGAGCGTGAGTTATCCATTATTGGATATGACCGTTGTTTATGACAGTGGTGAACACTATCATTTCTTGGCTTTGAATGAAGCTGCTATCAAGCAACCAACTGGTACATTGGTTGCTGATATTTATTTAGGTGACCAAATGTTTGAACGCTTTCGTGGTGATGGCATTTCTGTCGCCACACCAACAGGATCCACTGCCTATAATAAGGCAAATGGTGGCGCAGTACTACATCCTAACTTATCGGCTATACAAATGTCTGAAATTGCTTCGATTAACAATCGTGTGTTTCGGACTTTAGGATCACCGTTGATAGTGCCACAGGGTCAAGAAATCATTATGAAACCTAAAAGTGATCATTTTCTGGTTATGTATGATCAAAGTGATATCAAAGTTAAAAGTATTACAGAATTGCGCTTTCGTGTAGCCGATAAACAAGTGCATTTTGCAGCGTATCGGCATGTTGATTTTTGGCAGCGTGTACATCGTGCATTTATTAGCGATATTGAATGACATACTCGGATGTTCTTAATACTATCCGTTTTAAAATAATGAAGGGAAGCGTTTGATAGTTTATCGTTAAACGCACGACATAGTAATGCAATTTACATGGACATATTCTGGCAGTGAACAGCGTAAGGTACGCACGTTTTTACAAGCACATGGCGTCTCACATCGCATGTTTAGTCAAATGAAACATAATGGTGGCGCTATTTTAAAAAATGATAAGCAAGTGTATACGTCTGACTATTTAGATGATGGCGATCAAGTGACGATTATTATGCCAACAGAGAAAAGTAATGATCTGGTTGCGGCAGATTACAAACCTTTGACTATTATTTTTGAAAATGAACATTGGTTAGTTGTTGATAAGCCCTACGGTATCACAACAGTACCTGGGCATGCCGACAGATTGCATACACTAGTTAATCAGGTAAAAGGTCACTTAGAAGAGATAGACGCTGAGGATCTAGTGCCTCATGTTGTGACACGGTTAGATCGCGATACATCTGGTATTGTATTGTTAGCCAAGCATCGTTTTGCTCACGCGGTGATGGATCAACAGTTGCAAGAACATACGGTTGAAAAGTTTTATGTGGCTTACGTTAGTGGTATTTTATCAGAAGATCATGGCGATATTCATGCACCGATTGGGCGTGTCGATGATGATTTTATTAAACGCGAAGTACGAGATGATGGTAAACCATCTCGTACAGAGTATTGGGTTGAACGCCGCTATGATGAAGGTGGTGTACAACCGATGACACGTGTTAAAGTCCAACTACATACTGGTCGGACACATCAAATTCGAGTTCATTTTCAAAACTTAGGGCATCCATTGGTTGGCGATAATTTGTATGGCGGACCACGATGGTACGGCTTAAAACGTCAGGCTTTACATGCTTATCATATGAAATTTTATGATCCCTTTATTGAAACATATCGAGAATTTAACACCACATTACCAGAAGATTTAAAGGGCTTACATGATTTGACCTAAGTGATGAGCTAGTTTTATATCTTAGACAAATAAACAAGCACCAGATTTGTACAGGAATTAAGATGTCAAAACAGTGAGGGTAATTATGGCAGATCAAAATGAACAACGCTATCAAACCATCCAATTTTTATCTGATTTACTGCATTCAGGTCAAGACGCTGAATTTATTGAAAGTTTTGAATCATTACACGATTTTGAAATGGCACAGGTTTATGCTGATTTACCAGAACAATTTCGATCAGTTGCATGGCGCTTGTTATCTATTGATATTTTAGCACGTGTGTTTGACAATTTAGACAGTGATGAGGCAGATATTGTCAGGTTGTTGCAAGAATTGCCACCACAACGTGGTGTACTTGTTTTACAGGAAATGTACGCCGATAATGAGGCTGATCTATTACAGGAAATGCCAGCAAGAGTTGTTGCGACATATCTGAGTTTAATGTCAAAATCCGAAGCTGATACTGTTCGTAAATTAATTGATTATGATGAACAAACAGCTGGATCCTTAATGTCTACTGAATATTTGGCAGTAGAAGAGGATTTGCATGTGGATGAAGTGATGCGCTTAGTTAAAAAGCAAGCGTTAGAAGCAGAATCTATTAGTTATGTTTATGTATTGGATTTTCAAAAGCAGTTGGCTGGTGTTATTTCATTGCGTGATTTATTAACGCATCCAGATAATTTAGCCGTTTCTGAAATTACAAATGATCGTATTATTAGTGTTAAAGCAGGTGATGATCAAGAAGATGTTGCTCAAATTGTGGCTGACTATAATTTTCTCTCAATTCCTGTAACAGATGATGACAATCGTTTGTTAGGTGTCATTACTGTTGATGATATTGTCGATGTTATTGATGAAGAGGCTGTTGAAGACTATTCTGGTTTGGCTGCCGTTAACGTCAGTCAAATCAATGATACGCCATGGCATTCTGCGATTAAGCGAATACCATGGTTAATTGCCTTACTCGTGCTTGGCATGGCAACAGCCACGTTGATTAGCTCATACGATGGACTAGTGAAACAGGCTTCAATTTTAGCTGCCTTTATTTCGCTCATTACTGGAACTGCTGGAAATGCAGGTACACAAGCACTTGCTTTGGCGGTGCGGCGTATTGCGGTTGGTAGTGAAAATAGCGGTTGGAAAAACTTTGTCAGTGAAATTGTTGCTGGCATCATTGTCGGCATAGCCACTGGGTTATCTGTTTTTGTTATTGTGGCAATATGGAAACAAAATAGTATACTGGGCTTTGCAGTCGGAATTGCAATGGCCATGGCTATTATAGTAGCCAATTTAGCTGGTTATTTAATTCCGGTGTTAATTGATAAAATGGGATTTGATCCAGCTGTTGCCAGTGGGCCATTTATTACAACATTATCGGATTTAACTTCTGTTTTGATTTATTTTAATGTCGCACAGTTGTTTATTTCCCATTTTGTTGGCAGTTAGCATTTTAATCAGAAATTAATTTTTGTTGTGTTAAAATAAATGATAAAACTATTATAGGAGTGAATGAATATGCCAACACGTGAGCAAATGCGATCGGCTAATAAGGGGAAACAAAATAGGCCTAAAAAACGGCACAGAATTCGTAATACAATTTTGCTGCTGGTTGGCTTGTTAGTATTAATTGGTTTAGGTACGGGTGGTTATGCCTACTACAATATGAACCGAACAATTACAAAAATACAAAATCCATCGCAAACGACCAAAAAAGCTGATAAAATAACAGCCAATAAGCAACCCGTATCTTATTTATTATTAGGGACAGATACTGGTGAATTGGGCCGTGACTATAAAGGCCGTACAGATACGATGATTGTTATGACAGTTAATCCAACAACTAAGGTAACCACGATGACATCTATTGCACGTGATACATTAGTTACTGTCAATGGACAACAAATGAAAATTAACGCGGCTTTTGCTTATGGCAACGCTGATTCAGCTATGGAAGCAGTTGAAAATCTATTAAATATTAAGATTAACGGCGGTTATATTTTAGTTAATATGGGTGGTTTGGTTAAAATGGTTGATGCTGTTGGTGGCGTTGATGTTACCTCACCATTGACCTTCACAACAGAAGGGGATGATACGCAGGCAGATTCTAAAAACCAGTATTCATTTACAGCCAATCAAACATATCATATGGATGGTAATGAAGCACTAGCCTTTTCACGTATGCGACATGAAGATCCAAATGGTGATTATGGTCGTCAAATGCGTCAACAGCTTATTCTTCGAGGCGTACTGAAAAATTCAGCAAGTGTAGGTAGTCTGTTTAATGATTCATTATTAAATACGTTATCAAATAATGTTCAAACAGATGTATCAACATCTTCGATGAAGAACTTAGCATTAAGCTACCGCGCAGCACTTGGAAATATTAAACAAGATCAGATGCGTGGTACAACACAAAGTATGGGGGCATTGGGATCAGTAGAAGTCATGAGTCAAACAGAAATTGATCGTGTCCATGACGCTATTTCAGAACAACTATCAGAATAATAAAAAGTAATTATAAACCCGATAACTTGGACAAAATAAAGTGTTCAGAAAGTTATCAGGTTTTTTATTTGCAAAAATATACAAAAAAATAAGGCATATACATTATTTATATGTATATAGTCAGTAAAGTGTTGAATAAATAAACAAAAGGCGTTAATATAAATACATAGCATAAATACGGAGGACAGAAAAATGACAGAAAAATTAGTATTAGCATATTCAGGCGGTTTAGATACATCGGTGGCCATTCCTTGGTTGAAAAGCAAAGGTTATGAAATTATAGCTGTTGTTTTGAATGTTGGTCAGCATGGCAAAGATATGGACATGATCCAAGCAAAAGCACTTCAAGTTGGTGCAAGCCAATCGATTGTGATTGATGCCCAAGCTGAGTTTGCTGATCAATATGTGGCACCTGTCATCAAAGCTAACATGTTGTATGAAGGTGAGTATCCAATGGTTTCTGCCTTATCACGACCTTTGATTATCAAAAAGCTCGTTGATATTGCCCATGAAAATGATGCTGTCGCCATTGCCCACGGCTCAACTGGTCATGGTAATGACCAAGTCCGTTTTGAAGCAGCTATCCATGCTTTAGACCCTGATATGAAGATTGAAGCACCTATTCGTGAGTTCCAGTGGTCTCGTGAAGAAGAAATTGCGTATGCTGCTGAACATAATGTACCCGTACCCGTTGGTTTGGAATCACCTTATTCAATTGATGAAAATCTTTGGGGCCGTGCCAATGAAGCTGGCATCTTAGAAAATCCTTGGAATCAAGCACCAGAAGGGGCTTATGCTTTAACAACACCAATTGAAAAAACACCAAATGAAGCTGAGTTTATCGATGTGACATTTGCTGCTGGTGTACCAGTTGCACTTGATGGCGTTGAAATGCCGTTAGCTGATTTGATTATCAAATTAAATGAACTTGCTGGCGCACATGGTATTGGCCGAATTGACCATATTGAAAATCGTTTAGTAGGGATTAAGTCACGTGAAATCTATGAAGCACCTGCTGCAGCTGTATTGATGACAGCGCATAAGGATCTAGAAGATTTGACATTAGAACGTGATGTTGCCCACTTTAAGCCAATGATCGAGCAACAATTAGCCAATTTGGTGTACGAAGCTAAATGGGTATCACCATTGTTTGATGGATTGATGGCATTTATTGATGAAACACAAAAGAATGTTAATGGTGTTGTTAAAATGAAAATGTTCAAGGGCAATGCGATTGCGGTTGCACGTCAATCAGAGCACAATTCATTGTATGATGAAGATTTGGCTACTTATACAAGTGCTTCATCATTTGACCAAGAAGCAGCGGTTGGCTTTATTAAGTTGTGGACATTAAGCAATACTGTTTATGAACAAGTGAACCATGTTCATTCAGTAGATAAGAAAAATAAAATTAAGTAAATACATGGCGTTTTTCGCCGTACATAAGGGAGAATATTATGGCAACAACAAAATTGTGGGGTGGCCGTTTCACTGCTAAAGCAGCCGAATGGGTAGATGAGTTTGGGGCGTCAATTCATTTTGATCAACAAATGGCAGCAGAAGATCTTGAAGGATCAATTGCCCATGCTAAAATGTTAGGACAGCAAAATATTATTGCTCCTCATGAGTCAGAACAAATTGTTGCTGGTTTAAAAGCCTTACAACAAGATTTAAGTGCTGGTAAGTTAATATTTGATGTTAAAAACGAAGATATTCATATGAATATGGAATCTTTGTTAACTGAAAAAATTGGTGCGGTTGCTGGAAAACTGCATACGGCGCGTTCACGAAATGATCAGGTTGCGACTGACTTTCATTTATGGGTTAAACATCGTTTGCCACACGTACTTGACGCAGTAAATGAGTTACAACAAGAATTACTGACATTAGCAAATACGCACGCAGGGACGATTATATCTGGCTATACGCATTTGCAACATGCACAACCGATAACGTATGGTCATTATTTATTAGCTTACTTTGACATGTTCCAAAGAGATTATGAGCGTTTTGAATTTAATCAGCTACACACTGATATTTTACCTTTAGGGGCAGCAGCCCTTGCGGGAACAACTTTCCCGATTGACCGTGAATTTGTGGCATCTGAATTAGGGTTCGGCGATATTTATCATAATTCACTAGATGCCGTTTCAGATCGTGATTTTGCGTTAGAGTTTTTGTCAAATGCAGCAATTTTGATGATGCATTTATCACGAATGGCTGAGGAATTAATTCTTTGGTCGACATATGAATTTAATTATATTGAACTGTCAGACGATTTTTCAACAGGTTCATCAATTATGCCTCAAAAGAAAAATGCTGATTTTGCAGAACTCGTTCGTGGTAAAACAGGACGAACTTACGGTGCTTTAATGGCGTTATTGACCACGATGAAATCATTACCACTGGCATATAATAAAGACATGCAAGAAGACAAAGAACAAGTTTTTGATGTAATGGACACAGTTATTGCATCAATCAAAATATTCACCGGTATGTTAAGCGGCTTAAAAGTTCATGAAGAACGCATGCTAGCCTCTACACAAGATGATTTTTCTAATGCGACAGAATTAGCTGATTATTTAGCCACAAAGGGTGTACCTTTTCGTGAAGCACATGCCATTGTTGGTCAGCTTGTATTACAAGGGTTGCAAACACATACGCCGTTACAAAAGACACCACTGGCTACTTTACAAGCAGCAGCACCGCAAATTGAAGCTGATATTTATCACGTGTTAGAATCAGAAACAGCGGTTAATCGACGTACGTCGATTGGCGGTACAGCAGTTGAAAATGTTAAAAAAGAAATTGCACGACATGAAAAAAATTTGGAGGCACGTTAATGAATTCACATTTTCAAGGAAAATCATTTTTGAAGGAAAGTGATTTTACAAAAAAAGAATTAGAAACGTTGATTGATTTGTCGGCGCACTTTAAATATCTAAAGCAACAGAATATAGAGCATCACTATCTTCAAGGTAAAAATATTGCGTTACTGTTTGAAAAGTCATCAACAAGAACGCGTTCAAGCTTTACCGTGGCCGCTAATGATTTAGGTGCCCATGCTGAGTTTTTAGGTAAAAACGATATTCAATTTGGCAAAAAAGAATCATTAGAAGACACTGCAAAAGTATTTGGCCGCATGTATGATGGTATTGAATATCGTGGTTTTTCACAGGATGTGGTTGAAGGATTAGCAAAATATTCTGGTGTGCCAGTTTGGAATGGCCTAACAGATGACTGGCATCCAACACAAATGTTGGCCGATTTTCTAACAATTAAAGAACAATTTAAGCGATTAGAAGGTGTGACGCTGGCTTATATGGGAGACGGTCGAAATAATGTGGCCAATTCTTTGCTAGTTACTGGTGCTATTTTAGGTGTTAATATACATATCGTTGCGCCTAAGAGTTTACAACCAACAGCAGAAATTCAGTCATTGGCAGCACAAAAAGCAGCCGTGTCTGGTGCAAATATTATGGTGACTGATGAGGTTGCTAAAGGTGTTGCTGGGGTTGATGTACTTTATACAGATGTCTGGGCTTCCATGGGTGAAGAGGAAACATTTGAAGAACGTATTAAACTGTTGACACCGTATCAAATTAACGCGCAATTGGTAGCCATGACTCATAATGATGACGTTATTGTGCTGCATGATTTACCAGCGTTTCATGATTTAAATACCACGATGTCACAGGAAATATATGACAAATTTGGTATTTCAGAGATGGAAATTACAGACGATGTATTTCATGCATCTTATGCACATCAATTTGAACAAGCGGAAAATCGATTACATACGATTAAAGCAGTTATGGCAGCAACATTAGGTAATATGTTTATACCAGAAGCGTGAATAAAAAAGTTGACCTGTGTGTAAAGGTCAACTTTTTTTATACAATAATTAATTTTAGATGGCGCATTTTTATAGTGATAACGAGTTACTTTTGATGTCTATTGACAGCAATGAACAAAACAAGTGACACGATAATCAAAACAGTTAAACCGCCAATACCTTGCTTGGAACCTATAATCATACCATTTGCTGGACTTTTATGCATGGCAGTCGTGATTACTTGAGCGACAACAGCTGTTGCCGTTGCACCAACAAATTGTTGTGTCGTGTTTAAAATACTATTACCATCAGCTGTTTCATTTGCAGGTAATGTTGCTAACGTGACAGTCATCAAGTTAGCATATGATAAACCAATACCAACCATCAATAACATGTGGCCTAACATTAACGTCCAAAAATTAAGACTAGGAAAGTAAAGAAACATGAAAGATAGCGCAACTGTTGAGATAATGAGCCCTGATAATATGGGACGATATTGCCCAATTTTATCCAGTAATGAACCAGATATAGGTGCCAAAACTGCACTAATAAGAGCACCTGGAAACATAAATGCACCCGCCGCCGCTGCACTTACGTGTAAATTTAGTTGTAAATAGTTTGGTAAAATAAACGATAAGCCTAACAAAATGGCCTGATAGGCTAAAAAGCCATACATATAAAAATTGAAACGACTATTTTGAAATAGTGTTAGTTGCAATAGTTTGTTTTTTTGGTTAACGATATAAAAAATAATGAGTGAGAAAATACCAACTATTGCCATTAACAGTGACATTTTTTCAATTGATAATAGTACAAAACTTAAACCAAGAGCCAAGAAAATAAATGTTTTGAAAGGGAATTTTTCTGTCCGATGCACTTTTTCTGATGGTATGCTAATTAGTCCAATAACTAAAGAAATAATAATTAAAATAATTAAAAACCAAAATATTGATCGCCAACCCAATGTGTTCAGTAAAACACCGCCATATGTTGGTCCAACTGCTGGCGCAAGTGATGTAATCATGCTGCCAACGCCCATCATCATGCCACGACTTTTAATGGGTGATTTGGTTAAAATAATATGAAACATTAACGGTAAGGCAATACCTGTACCAATACCTTGAAGTATACGACCAACCAATAATAGTGTTAGCGAAGGAGAAAAGCTGTCCAAAACTGTACCAAATAGAAACAAAAAATTTGATAAAATGAACAATTCTTTGGTTGAAAAATTGCGAATTAAAAATGCTGAAATTGGTACAATGATGGCAATTGCTAGTAAATAACCGGTAGTAACCCATTGCACACCATTGGCATTCGTACCGAATTCCGACATTAACTTAGGAAAGGTGACGTTCATTGAGGTTTCAATTAAAACACCACTAAAGCTTAGAATACCCGCTGCAATAACGGCTGGAATAACGCGCCAATTTTTTGATGTCATTATGATTTTCTCCTTAAATAAATAAAAAGAGGTGTGACATTATCAAAAAATGATAATGTCACGCCTCTTTTGTCGGCCCGAATTTAATCCGCGCTATCTGTACGAAACAACTTAGATAAATGTAACAGAAACTTAGCTAGTTTGTCAATAGGGTAATGTGAGTAATGTGTTATTTAATTTTTAGACGAGCAACTAAACTGGCATCTGGTGTCACATACATGGTTTGTTGTCCTTCAAAAATGACAAAACCAGGTTTTGAACCATTTGGCTTACGCAGTTTGCCGGCTGGCAAATAATCAACTGGAATATTTGCTGAGTCACGTGCTTTACTGAAGTAAGCAGCTAGTTTTGCGGCTTCGACTAGTGTTTCATCTGACGGATTTGCTGAGTGAATAATAACATGGGAACCAGGTATTTTTTGAACATGGAGCCAAATATCACGGCGATCAGCTTGTTTTAGAGATAGGCGTTCATTCTGTAGATTATTCTTACCAACTTCAATCAGTGTACCATCGGAACTTTCAAATTTATCTGGTTTTGAGACTTTAGGTTTCTGTTTGTTCTTTTTATTAGCACGAATGTAACCACCGTTGGTTAATTCTAAGCGGATATCTTCAACGTCTTTTGGAGAAGCGACATCAAGTTGTGCGACAATGTTATTAAAATAATCAATTTCAGCATCTGTTAAGGCCATTTGTTCGTTCACATAGGCCACAGCTGTTCGTAATTTACGATATTTAGTGAAATATTTTTCAGCGTTCTTCAAGCCGTTTAATTTAGGATCTAATGTGATTTTAAGTAAACGATTGTTATCATAGTAATTTTCAATTTCAATTGATGTCATGCCTTTTTGAACGAGATGAGGGTATGTAATCAATAAATCACCCATAACTTTAAGATCATCAGCGTTTGTTGCATCATCGAGTGTTCCTAATAATTTTTTGCGTTTTGAGTTATTTTTCTTGAGTTCATTTTTGACAACACGAACTAATGAACCAGCTTGTTGGTTGACGCGTTCACGTTCTGCTTTACCAATATAGTAAGCATCTAGCATATCACCAAGGGTATGAAAGTGTTCACTAGTCACATAATCTTGCAACCAATCAAAAGCAGCATAACTGAGTGTCCCTTTTTCGGCAGTGAAGAGTGTTGGCTTTAAATCGTTAAAGCGCGCTAACCAATTTTTAGCGTGTGCTAAATGATCACCATCTTGATTAATGGTGTGAGCCAAAACCTGAGCAGAATCACGACCGAATCCTTGATACGTGGATTGAATAAATTTGGCCCAGTCGTCAAAAGGGGTATCTAAAATCATAGATGCTAGCGCTTCTAAGGCACCAGCAGTGAACGGATTTTTGAGATTTTGTGCTGGCGGTAACACGTATGTCGCACCAGGCATCAATGAACGGACACGGTTTTGATCGGCTGGTACGTGCTTAATAAGTTCTAGAATACGAGAGTCAGTCTCGCGAATTAAAAATAAATTAGAGTGACGGCCCATCATCTCAAGTGTTAAACGGATTTCTTGAATATCTCCTAATTCATTACGTGCGTTGACATAGAAGTTGATGATGCGGTCGTTTTCCACTTGTTCAATTTTTTGTAGTTTAGCGCCTTCTAAATAGCGTCGCAAAAACATGACAAAATTAGGTGCAGTTTGTGGATTTTCATAGGGGATGTGTGTGATTTGTGTCCGTGCATAAGTGGGATGAGCGCTCAAAAGAACAGGATAGTTAACACTGTTATTACGGACAACTAGGACAACTTCGTTTGGATAAGGTTGGTGCACTTTTGTGATACGTCCACCAACGATTAGTTCATTAAGTTCATGCACCAGGGCATGTGTGAAAAGGCCATCTAATGGCATATTATAGTACCTCGCTTATTATTATATTGTATCGTAACGCGGAATTAATAACATATAATTTAATCTTTTTATTAAAAAAAGCCTTTAACGATATCGTTAAAGAGACCGCTTCAAAGCTAGATAATCTTAGATCCGTGCACTTCAGTTACACCAAGTGTACTAGCAATAGCTTGTGAATTGGCAACTGTAATACCACCGCCGGGTAAGATTGTTAAATTCGCTGGCGCGGTGTTCACAAGGACTTGTAGATATGGTAATAAATCCATAATTGGTGTGGCTAGTTCGCCACCATGTGTCAAAATGCGATTGACATGATGCTCTGATAACCAATACATAGCTTGCTGTTGTTGGTCATGATTGATGGCATCAAATGCCATATGCATAATCACTTGTAAATTTAATTCAGTGGCACGTATAATTAATTCAGACATGGCATCTTTGTCTAAAAGACCGTCACGAACAACACCAAATGTTACAAATTGCCCACCAAGATCAGCAATTTGTTGTAAACTATCTTGCATTTGTTGCAATTCAATGTCAGAGTAGGCGAAATCGCCGCCACGGGGACGCACCATAATAACGACTGGCACATCCTCAATTGCAATCAGTGTATCAATGATTGTACGTGTGTCTGGTGTTAGTCCACCTAAGTCTAACCGACTATTTAGTTCAATACGATTAGCGCCTTTTTGGCGCATTTGTTTGGCAGTTTCGACAGAATCAACCGCTGCTTCTCTAATTGTAATTGTCATGTCACCATTTTACCATAAAATTGCAAACAAAAAACCTGTGCCATTGTGGTACAGGTTTTTATGTGTGATTACTTCTTTTCTGTAACTTGCTTGCCGTTGTAAACACCAGAAGGTGAGACACGGTGAGCTACACGGTACTCACCGGTTGTTTGATCCAACAAAATGTTAGGAACATTCAAACCAATGTGTCCGCGGCGGTTACGCTTGTGAGACTTTGAGTTCTTGTTTGATGGGGTAGCCATAAATGGCACCTCCTTTCGTTTCAATTTATCAACTAGTCAAGTTTACCGAAAATTAACACTTTTGTCAATAGGTTTGTTAAAAACAATGTCAAGGTGTTTTACTTGACATGCCGTTGTGCTAGTTGTGCCGTGATGTCTTTATGATGAAACCATGATGATTGGACAATAGCTAAGACATCATTTGCAAAATACATGAGATACGTAACTAGAATAACTAACGCAGAGGCACCAAGTGCACCACCGGCTGCAACAGTCAATCCCCACAAGGCAATTTGCATAATGCCTTGTAAGAGCCAAGCAAACCAGCTTTCAGAAAAGCGGAAAGTTGTTAAGACTGCACCAACTAAGCCAGTACCTAAGACCAATGAATCTGATATTGGACGCGGTGTGTGCAACACTTGTGTTTCAAATAAGTAAGCCGCAACAAAGGCCACAATAGCCACGATAGCGACAACAGTATACCAAAATACTTTACCATGCTTTTCACCACGAATATCTGTTTCATGAATAAAGCGAACATGTTTGTCAGTATCTTTAACCCATGATGGCATGACTAAGACAGGGATGTCTAGCAAAATAACATAAGTTAATTGTAATACCGCATCAGCTGGATTGCTATGTAGCCAAGCAACATAAATGTAAATAGCAGCCGATAATAGCCCAAAAAGGCCGTTCATAGGTTTTGCTTCTTTTAAACCAAGGACAGTTGTCCACCCAAATGCTGCCGCAAAAAATGTTGCAAATGTCATACCATTAATTGGTGCACCCATGCCAAAACTTGTGTAGGCAATAATGAGTAACCCAATAGTTAATAGTGTATAAGATAATCGTGTCCAACCCTTGAATTGTTCAGCATACCAAAGTGGGTTGATCAATTGCCAATGTGAAATTTGTTGAGATGAGGCGTTTTGCATGATTTTATTTTTGCCAAAATTAAGGCACTCTGGATGGTTTCTGCTATGTGACAGTACTTTGAGAGAGCGGCTTGGCACCTTTCTTTTTATAAGTGAGTGAGTAAATTAAATGAGTTTTCCCATGTATTTGTTTGGTGTGATATCAAAGAAGTCATAGGTTGCTAATTCAGCAGTTGATGTTACGTGGGCATCTGTGCCAAATGACAACATAAGATTGATTGGATGTTCGTCTATATTACCAGAAAATACTGACACAACTGGTGTGTTTGAAGCAACAGAGTAGCCTAATTCCATCGCCGTACCTGTGTCAGCATCTTCTGCTTCAAAAATTGCAACAGTTAAATCAGAATTATCGATGGCTTTGATATCTGCTTTGTAGGTCATAGCACCCCATTCAAAATCGGGTTCGCTATTAGCATCACCTAGTGCCATGCCACCATATTGATGCAACAGTGGCACGTGAATGTGTGCGATTGTCGGGTTAGCACTGAGCTGAATAAAAGCATCTTTCAACAATACTTCTTGTGTATCTGAAAACCAACCAGCTGCCAAATAAATGTTTTTAGCCCCAGGGAGCTTCTTATCATTGTCGACATGACGATTGATTTCCTCGAGGTCAGCAATAAGCTTTGTTTCGTTCATATGTTTTCTCCTTTTTTTGACACTAGTATAACTGTACAACAGATTATTTTGTAAGTGTTGTAATATCTAGCAGACAGACAAATTTTGTCCAAAACCTATTTTATCATGTATTTAAAAAGGTATGACATCATTTGTATATTATGTTTGACATAAAAATTGTGGTACACTAATCTTATTAAAAAAATTAAGTTAGGGGAACGTGTTTCACGCAAACCTTGTATGGTTTGAGGAAATACATCAATCACATGTTTTTAATAGACTTCATCCTCCATATTGATGCGCACATTGCTACTTTGGTGACGCAATTTGGACCATGGACTTACCTCATTTTATTTGCCATTATTTTTATAGAGACAGGGGTCGTTGTCATGCCCTTCTTACCTGGCGATTCATTACTGTTTGCCGCTGGCGCTGTTGCGGCAACACCAGCTGGCTTGCATGCTGGTTTAAATCATTGGGTATTCATGGTCTTGTTCTTCATTGCTGCCGTAGCAGGTGATTCTTTAAATTTTTGGATTGGTCGTACCGGTGGCTACAAGCTGATAAAGCACCCAGTCATTGGCCGCTTTATCAAGGAAAATCATATTCATGAAGCAGAGGCTTTCTTTGAGAAGCGTGGGGCAGCAGCTATTATTATCGGTCGGTACATGCCAATAGTGCGCACATTTATTCCTTTTGTGGCGGGTATTAGTCAGTTCCCATATGGCCATTTTTTAAGAAATAATATTATTGCCGCTTTTTCATGGAGTTTGATTGCTACAGGGGCAGGTTATTTGTTTGGTAATATTCCTTTTGTCAGTGCACATTTCTCAGTCATTATTTTAGGCATTGCTCTGATAACACTGTTACCAACAATTATTGGCGTTGTTCGCTCGTTGGTGATTAGTCAACGTACCAAAAAAATAACAAAATCAAAAAAATAAAGCTGCCTTGAGGTGGCTTTTTTAGTATAATAAAGTTATGAATAATTTAAAAAAATTACAACAATTAACTGGCATAACTGCCGAAGAAATTAGTGATGCTTTGGACATTGATTTGGCCTTAGTCAAGTCATTTGAAAATGAAGAAAATATGCCAACAATTGGTGAATTAGAGGCGTTGGTCGGTATTTTCTCAAGCCAGCTTGATGCACAAGGAATTGAAACACAATCAGAAAAACACCCAATACACATTCGCTTGTCATTGGATTATTTAATGAATTTAGGTATAACAACATCTGACTGGATTACACTCAAATGGGCATTTGAAGGACAATGGCAAGGAGATATGTTAGCTGTTGGTTTCTTTGATCAAGGCCAATTAACACGAGTTGTGACATCTAGTACGGAATTTGTCTCTGCTTTTGCAGGTTATTTAATCTTGCAAACAGAAGGTGAGTTTGAACCATACATTGATGAGTTTGATGACGACAAAGAATATGATTGGCGTTTGTTACGCATGACTGGTGATCACTTCATAGATGTCACGCAAACCATGATTACAACAGATTTACCGGAGATCAAGTCATGACGGAAAATTTGATTCTGGCAACGGATGCCTACAAGTTAACGCACCATTTACAATACCCAACTAATATTACAAAACTCTATTCTTATGGTGAAGCACGTGTCGGGGGGCGTTTCGATACTGTCAGTTGGTTTGGCATGTCTATGATTTTACACGACTATTTTCATAACCCGATTACAGACGCTATGATTGATGAAGCCGAGCAAGTGTCTAAAATGACATTTAACACGTCAGCTTATTTTAACCGTGAAGTTTGGGAAAAAGTGCGCGATTTAGGTTATTTTCCAGTTAAAATTAAGGCGTTACCTGAAGGACTTGAAGTGCCAGCTGGCAATGCTTTGTTCACAATTGAATCAACGGCTGATTGGTTTGCAACGAGTTTGAATGCCTTAGAGGTCGTGCTGATGCACGTTTGGTATCCAACGACTATTGCCACTAATTCCTTATATATTAAAAAACGATTGGTACCATTGTTTGAAAAGTCAGGCACACCAGCTGGAATAACATTAGCTGTTAATGATTTCGGTTTACGTGGTGCGACATCGCTTGAAGCTGGTAAACGTGGCGGCGCTGCACATTTATTGCACTTTCAAGGATCTGATAACATGGCTGCTTCACAGTATTTCAAAGACATTTACGGTGTGTCTGGACGTGCTTTGTCAGTTTGGGCGACTGAACATTCAGTCGCGACTGCCTACGGCTCAGGTCAAGGAGAGTTTGACTACGTTAATGCGCAACTGGATCGAGCACCTGATAGTGCCATTTTGTCGATTGTGATTGATTCATATGATGCATTGAATTTTATTAAAAACGTTATTGGTTCACAAAAAATTAAAGACCGTATTATCAAGCGCACGGGACGCATTGTTTTACGTCCTGACTCTGGTGATCCAGAAACGATTGACTTACAAGTATTAGCCTTACTAGCAGATATTTTTGGTACAACAACCAATGCGAAAGGCTATAAAATACTGCAACATAATGTTGGTGTTATTCAAGGGGATGGCATGAAAGCAGACACGATTGTGTCACTGTATGAAGCAATTATGCAGGACGGTTGGTCAGTAGATAACTTAGTCGTTGGTTCAGGCGGTGGTTTATTGCAAGAAGGCTTTACCCGAGACACTGAAAGATTTGCGATTAAAGCAGCTTATGCTGAAAATGCTACTGGTGACAAAATTAACATCCAAAAAAAGCCTAAAACAGATGTTGCAAAAACATCTAAGGCTGGTCTACTTAAGGTTGTTTTACGCGATGAGGACATCGTGACAGTCTCTCAAAATGAGCCTGGGCAAGACCTACTAAAAACGGTATATGAAGATGGTAAGCTATCACCTGTTAATGGCAATGAAGTCATTAATCGCACACTTTTTTGAGGTATTAAAATGAACTATCACTTTAAAAAACAATCTGAGGTCACCGATGATGTTGAAGTGTCCATGCTTGATGTTAAGTCTGCTGCACAGGCTTACCGCGATCGTGAAAAACGAGATAAACAGCCAGATAGTGAACCTGAAAATGATGTTGTCGGACATGGTATTCGTGCACTTGGAACTGAGTCTTCAATTGGTAAAGATGAGCGTAAAGTACAAGTAGCTGCATTGTTTAATGCAGGGATGACAAGTTATATAGATTTGTCGTTTGAAATGAATTTGGCAGAATCAACCATTCGGCAGTACGGTAAAGAACTGGGTTTAACATTTATTGATACAGAATATTAGATGATAGATTTGACATTTTTTAGTCAATAAGTTATGATTACTACAACATAAAATTTAATTTCACATAGAGGTTGCGATTGACATGAGTCACTTAGTTTAACTAAGTAAAAGGGGATATCGCCGAAATGAATAATCTTCAAATGAAGATGTTTGTTGGGCTAATAGTTAATAACTATTAGACTGTCGTTAGTCATAACGGTGAGCTATGGAAACAGTCAAAATTGCTAACCACAAAAGCCTTTTGTCCGTGACCTAGTCTCGAACAAAAGGCTTTTTATGTGAAATAAAGGGGAATAGTTAGTTTGTGCATGATTATTGGCACAAAAAGAACTTAGGAGAGTATATGAGTTACCCAACAAATACAGCACAACACTTGACGATTGATCAGGTTGATACAATTGATTTAGCACAAACTTATGGGACACCATTGTATGTATACGATGTCACTAAAATTCGTCAAACTATGCGTGATTTTAAGGCAATATTTGAAAAAGAAAATGTCCCTTATGTCGTGAGCTACGCGTCCAAAGCGTTTGCTACTAAAGCTATTTATCAAGTTGCACAGCAAGAAGGTATTCACGCTGATATTGTCTCCGGTGGTGAACTCTATACGGCATTAGCAGCTGGATTTAATCCTAAACATTTAAGCTTTAATGGTAATAATAAAAGTTGGGACGAGCTTACGATGGCGGTTACCAAAGGCGTAGGAACAATTATTGTCGATAATTTCTTGGAATTAAAATTATTGTCAGAAGTTGCTGCTGAAAATGGTGTCAAACAAGATATATTATTGCGTATTTCACCAGGTATATCAGCCCACACACATGAATTTATTAGTACTGGACAGCAAGATTCTAAATTTGGCTTTGATTTGCTAACTGGGCAAGCAAAAACAGCCTATGATATTGCTAAAGAGGATGACAATTTTAATTTACGTGGACTTCATGCACACATTGGATCACAAATTTTTGATGTAACCGGCTTTGAAAAAAATGCAGCATTATTAGCAGAAACAGCACAAAGTTGGGGATTTCAGCCAGAGGTTATCAATGTCGGTGGTGGTTTTGGTATTCGTTATACGTCAGAAGATGAGCCCTTACCTGAAAGTGAGTATGCAGACGCTATTATTCGTACTTTAAAGGGTAAAGCTGACGAGTATGATTGGAAAATGCCAGAAATTTGGATCGAACCAGGACGTTCAATTGTCGGCCCAGCAGGGCAAACGCTTTACACGATTGGTTCGCGAAAAGATATTCCTGATTTGCGCCACTATTTAGCAGTTGATGGTGGTATGGGGGATAATATTAGACCGGCATTGTATCAGGCAAATTATGATGCGGTCTTAGCCAATGATCCGAATGCAGCAACCCAAGAAGTTGTGCGTGTGGCAGGTAAATATTGTGAATCTGGGGATGTTTTAGTATGGCAACAAGCATTACCACAAACAAAACCAGGCGATATTTTATCTGTTATGGCAACTGGCGCTTACGGCTATGCTATGGCATCAAATTATAATCGTAATCCAAGACCGGCTGTTGTGTTTGTTGAAAATGGCAAGCATCAATTAGTTGTAGAGCGTGAAACATATGCACATTTAACCGCTTTGGATCATGATTATAGGTTAGAAGAAAATAATGAATCATAAGCTGTACCTGATAGAACAAACTAAAATAAACAAAAGGGAACTAAATACTCATGACAGAAATTCAAAATGACGCGCAGCGATTAATCGATTTTATAGCCAACGCTAAAAAGGTAACACCCGTAAAAGTTACTTATAAGGGGGTTTTAAATGGTGAAATTCCAACTAACGTGCAACAATTTGGTGGGGTCTCATTTGGTCAATTGGTTGGCGATTGGTCTGATGTGCAACCATTAATTGCTAATTTACCTAGTGAAAGTGTTTATATTGAAAATGCGTCACGCAACTCGGCTGTACCGCTGCTTGATAAATTGAACATTAATGCACGTATTGAACCTGGTGCTATTATTCGTGAACAAGTTGAAATTGGCGATAATGCTGTTATTATGCTTGGCGCAGTTATTAATATTGGTGCTGAAATTGGCGCGGGCACGATGATTGATATGGGCGCAATACTTGGCGGTCGTGCGATTGTTGGCACGAATTCACATATTGGTGCTGGTGCTGTTTTAGCGGGGGTCATTGAACCTGCTTCTGCGCAACCAGTCCGTATTGGGAATAACGTATTGGTTGGCGCTAATGCTGTGGTCATAGAAGGCGTTCAAGTTGGGGATGGTGCAGTTGTAGCAGCTGGTGCCATTGTGACCAAAGATGTACCAGCTAACACTGTTGTGGCTGGTGTGCCAGCCAAAGTGATTAAGAAAATTGATTCCCAAACACAACAAAAGACTGCCTTAATTGACGCCTTACGAGAATTATAATGGCTGAAATAACTTTTGAAAATTTACAGCAGTATCGTCGGGATTTACATTTAATTCCTGAACTTGCGTTGGCTGAGTTTCAAACGCACGATTACTTAATGAACAAAATAACAAAATGGCAAAATGAAACGATGACCATTCGTACAGTAGCAGAATTGCCAACGGCTATTTTGGTGCGTTTTCAAGGTAGCAATCCAAAACGAACGATTGGGTACCGATCAGATATAGATGCTTTACCAATTACAGAACAAACGGGTTTGCCATTTCAGTCAATTCATGCCGGTAACATGCACGCTTGTGGACATGATGTGCATATGACGTTGGCGTTGGGGATGGTGCAATATTTTAGTCAACATCAGCCTAAGGATAACTTTATTGTTTTCTTTCAGCCAGCTGAAGAAGCCAAAAGTGGTGGGAAACTTGCATATGATTTAGGAATTTTTGAAGGTGAATGGCGTCCAGATGAATTTTATGGTATTCATGATCAACCAAATTTACCAGCAGGGACATTAAGCACACTAGCTGGCACTTTGTTTGCTGGGACTGCTGAATTGGTAGTTGACATTAATGGCCAAGGTGGACACGCGGCTTATCCTCATTTAGTTAAGGACCCTATCGTTGCGGCAGCGGAATTAATTATGCAGCTGCAAACGGTCGTTTCACGTTCGGTTGACCCAATTAAAGGTGGTGTGGTGAGTATTGGAGTCATTAATGGTGGACAAGCCAACAATGTGATTCCAGATACTGTGCATTTAGAAGGTACTGTGCGTAGTATGACACGTGCTGACTTGGAAATTATGTTAACTCGTATTCGTCAGATTGCTGCAGGTATTGCATTGGCTAATGATATAACAATTGATGTTACGTTAGAAAGTGGCAGTTATTTGCCAGTTGAAAACAATCCAGAGTTGGCAAGACAAGTGATTGAGTTCATGCAATCACGTGATGATATTGCTTTTGAAATTGCACAACCAGCGATGACAGGGGAAGATTTTGGGTATTTGCTACAACAAATTCCAGGTGTTATGTTATGGTTAGGCGTTAATGATAAACACGCACTACACAGTCCTAAGCTAACGATAGACGAGGCAGCCTTATTACCTGGTTTTACAGCATTAAAGAACTTTCTTGAATGGCGAATGAACCAATAGAGTAGATATAATTGTGACAGCAAAACAAATGAAGTAAAGCTCAGAGGAAAAAGCGATGTATGAAAATATTAATTTAATTACGGCTATTATTACGCCTTTTGATGAAAACAATGAGATCGACTATTCAGCGTTAAAACAGGTCATTGATCACTTGCTAAAGCATGGCACGCAGGGGCTTGTCATTGCCGGAACAACTGGTGAATCACCAACATTAACGCATACGGAAAAGTTATCTTTGACGCAATATATTGCCGATTATGTTGGCGATAAAGTGTTGTTAATAGCTAATGCTGGGACAAATAACACAGCAGAATCTATCAAAAGTGCCCGTGAATTAAGTGCTATTGCGCACGTTGACGCTATTTTAGCTGTGACACCATACTACAATAAGCCAAGTCAAAATGGTATGATTGCACACTTTACAGCAATTGCAGATGCGGCAACCAAACCAGTCATGTTGTATAATATTCCGGGTCGTTCAGCAGTTGGGTTGACGGTTGATAGTGTTGTGCAGTTAGCACAACACACAAATATTAATGCGATCAAAGAAACCACTTCAGCAGAATTTATAGGTGCTGAAATTGAACGTACGCAAACGGCAGATTTTGCTGTTTATACGGGTGAAGATGCACAAACGTTGGCCGCATATGCGCAAGGTGGTGCCGGAACAATTTCGGTGGCATCACATTTATATGGGGATGAAATGACTGCCTTATTTGCAGCAATGAATATGAATGATTGGCGTGAAGCTGGTCGTTTGCAGCGTTATTTAACACCGCGGATGAACGCTTTGTTTGCATTTCCGTCACCAGCACCGGTTAAAGCAAAATTGAGTAAAAAAGGGCTGGTTAAAAATCTAGCACGCTTACCAATTTTGCCGTTAACACAACAAGAGCAACAAACATTAGATGGCCTTTTGGGGGATTAATTCATGACAAAAATAATTCTAGCTGGTGGTTTTGGTAAATTAGGTTTGGCTATTCAAGAAGGACTAGCAGAAACTGATTATGAAATTGTTGGCATTTTAAGTGGTCATAACCACGAGAGCCAGTATCCAGTGTGGACAACACGTGATCAAATTACTGAAACAGCAGACATATTTCTAGATGTTAGTACACCAGCTACTGTGTTTGAAAATGCACAGTGGGCGGTCAAGCATAATATGGCAGTCGTTATTGGTGCCACTGGTTTGACTGAAGACCAAATAACACAATTACGTGGACAATCAAAGCATGGTATTTTAATTGTACCGAACTTTAGTTTGTCAGCTGTATTGTTAATGCAGTTTGCGCAACAAGCTGCACGATATTTTCCTGATGTGGAAATCGTTGAGACGCATAATCCTAAAAAAGTTGATTCGCCTTCAGGAACTGCTGTACAGACTGCTAAGTTGATTGCCGAAGAACGGATTAATGCAGCACAAAAAACACGTGATGGTCAAGCACGTGGGCAACGCGTGTCAGATATTCCCGTTCATGCCATGCGTTTACCTGGCTATATTGCCCAACAAAGTGTTTATTTTGGTGGTGTTGATGAACAATTAACTTTGACACAAAGTACAACTAGTCGCTCAGCTTTTGTTCCCGGTGTTTTACTGGCGTTAGCTGGTGTTGAAAAAATAAATGATTTAAAAATTGGGCTTGATACTGTTTTATAATTAGTTATAAAATTTAATTTATTTTTTGATAATAACCATGTCAATATGTTTAGAATATTAATTAAAAGTGGAGAGATCCACTTTTTTTGTGCTTGAATTTATGATTTATTGATAATTTAAAAGGGTTTGACGCTTATTTTTTGTTTGCTTTAATAATACAACTTTAATGAATAATTGAGAATTTGATAACTTATGTGATACAATAATTATGTGTAATTGCGTACCGTTAATCAATTCTATTTTAAATATGAGGAGAATAAATTTAATGAATCAACAGAAAAAAGTTATTAAACTGTATAAGTCTGGCAAGCTGTGGGTAACAGCGGCCATAGTTGTTGGTGGCATGGTAGTCAGTACAACGGTATCTGCAGATACTGGCGGCGCATCAAATACTGCAACACCTACAGATGTAACTGCCCCAAAATCGTCAGTGAATGATCAAACACAAGCAAATGATAGCTCAACGAAGTCGTCAGTGAATGATCAAACACAAGCAAATAATGACGCAACGAAGTCATCAGTTAGTAATCAATCATCAGCCACAGATGTCGTAAAACCTAACAGTGACACAGTTGCTACGGCATTGAAAAGCAATAGGTCATTAGCTCAAACAACTGGTGATACGCAAACAGTTTGGGCACGAGAAAAATCTGCACAAACCAATAATTCCGATAATAATCCTGTTAGTAATGAAGCGGGTGAATATTGGCCAGATACAAAGGGCCAATCTATTAAAAATTATGATAAAACAGAAACAAAAGATCTAGTACAGACAACGACATTTACTGACGGCTACAATCCAACACCGGTCTTAAAACAATCTAGTGATTTATCTTTGTATGTTAAAGGACAAAAGGTTGATATTGGCACGTTACAAGATGATGATAGTTTAGGGACAGCAAAGGCACCTAATTCTCAGTATCCAGGGCATAACTCTTCAGGACATTCACGTTTACTAAAAACATCTGATTTAGGGCAAGATACTTATTTTTATGCTAAAGATGTTATGCGTATTAAAAACCAAGATACTAATGTATATGAATCCTACGATATGAAATGGACGCTACAGTCAGTTAACTACAGTAACGAACAATCTATGATTGCTTTAGGTATTAAAGGTTCTATCGACGGTGGTGGGACAACATTACTGAATGTAGGATCTGGTTGGCAGATTGCTAAATTGGGGAATTTTTTCAATACACATATTCAATTTTTTAAAGATATTAACTATGCTGATCAAAACGAACACCTTTCACCTGATGAAGCAATTTCACAGGGCCTAATTGAACCGAATGCAGTTTCAATTCATTTTGGTGTATCAGATATTGATGCAAGTGAAGCGATTGAATTAACAGATTCTGTGATTAAAAAAGTATATGTCGATAATGATTCGCAATTAGCCTATCAAAAAACAGATGATGGTTATTTAGCTATAACTAGAAAATACAATGATACATCTGATGTATCTGACTCGAAAACAGCAACATTACCAGTTAATGAAAAAAGAGTGACTATATTATTTGAAATGGATGTTCCTAAAGAAGGGTTTGATTACTCTATCGCCACAATTGGTACAGCTAAAAATAAAAATGGTGATGTTCAGTTAGGACAAGGTAGTAAGGTAGATCCATCGTTATTGTCAACCATGAAATATGAAGAACCATTAAGTGTTAACTTTCAAGATCAAGAAGGGAATCAATTAATACCCTCAAAGGAAGATATTGGGATAATCGGTGACCCTTATAAAACTAATGTAACACAAGCGGTTCAAATTCCAGGATATCATTTGGTAACAACATTAGGAAAGACAGATGGTGTCTATGTTGATGGAAACAATGAAATTACTCACATTTATGCCAAGGATCAAGGCACTCTAATTGTGAACTACGTTGACGAAGCTGGCAATGCATTAACAACAGCGGATAAGTCAACAGCTGATACAAATCAAGACTACACAACAGCACCAAAGACTATTGCTGGTTATGACTTAATTCCAGTAAAAACAACTGGTGACGTTGCAGGTCAATATCCAGCAGATGGTCAAACCAAAGAAGTAACGTATGTCTACGGTAAGCAAGGTCAACACACAACAAATTACGTTGATGAAGATGGTAAGACACTTGTACCAACAGATACAACTAAGGGATCAAAAGATACCGATTATACAGCTACACCAACTGAAATTCCTGGCTATCATTTAGTACCAGAAAAGACAACGGGTGATGAAACAGGTAAGTATGATACAGGCAAGACAACAGATACCACGTATGTCTACGCCAAAGATCAAGGTAACCTGGTTGTTAACTATGTCGATGAAGAAGGCAATACGTTGGCAACAGCGGATAAGTCAACAGCTGATACTAACCAAGATTACACAACGACACCAAAGTTAATTGACGGTTATGATCTTGTACCAAGCAAGACAACTGGTGATGTAACAGGTCAATATCCAAATGACGGCGAAACCAAAGAAGTAACGTATGTCTATGGTAAACAAGGTCAACATACGACTAATTATGTCGATGAAGATGGTAATGACTTAGTGCCGGCCGAACAAACTCAAGGTCCAAAGGATACTGATTACAAGACGACACCAACTGAAATTCCTGGATATCACTTAGTACCAGAAAAGACAACGGGTGACGAAACAGGCAAGTATGATACAGGCAAGACGACAGATACCACGTATGTCTACGCCAAAGATCAAGGTAACCTGGTTGTCAACTATGTGGATGAAGCTGGTAACGTATTGGTTGTCGCTGACTCATCAACTAAGGACAGTGGTGCAGATTACACAACAGGACCCAAGTCAATTGATGGTTATGATCTCATACCAACAAAGACAACCGGTGACGTTGCGGGTCAATATCCAAATGACGGCGAAACCAAAGAAGTAACGTATGTCTACGGTAAACAAGGTCAACACACAACAAGTTACGTTGACGAAGATGGTCAAACTCTTGTACCAACAGACACAACTCAAGGTCCAAAGGACACCGATTACAAGACAACGCCAGCAGAAGTCCCTGGTTATCATTTAGTACCAGAAAAGACAACCGGCGACGAAACAGGAACCTACGACACTGGCAAGACAACAGATACAACGTATGTCTACGCTAAAGATCAAGGGAATCTTGTTGTTAACTATGTTGATGAAAGTGGTGCAGTGTTATCACCAGCCGATTCATCAAGTAAGGACAGTGGTGCAGATTACACAACAGCACCAAAGTCAATTGATGGGTACGATCTTATCCCAACAAAGACAACTGGTGATGTAACAGGTCAATATCCAAATGACGGCGAAACCAAAGAAGTAACGTATGTCTACGGTAAACAAGGTCAACACACAACAAATTACGTTGACGAAGACGGTCAAACACTTGCACCAACAGACACGACTAAGGGACCAAAGGATACCGATTACAAGACAACACCAACTGAAATTCCTGGTTATCATTTAGTACCAGAAAAGACAACGGGTGACGAAACTGGCAAGTATGATACAGACAAGACAACAGATACCACGTATGTCTACGCCAAAGATCAAGGTAACTTGGTTGTGAATTATGTCGATGAGTCTGGTCAAGTGCTTGCTGGAAAAGACTCATCAAGTAAAGACAGTGGGGAATCTTATACAACAGCACCAAAGACTATTGCTGGTTATGACTTAATCCCAACAAAGACCACTGGTGACGTAACAGGTCAATATCCAAATGACGGCGAAACCAAAGAAGTAACGTATGTCTACGGTAAACAAGGTCAACATACCACTAATTACGTTGACGAAGATGGTAATGAACTAGTACCAGCCGAGCAAACTCAAGGTCCAAAGGATACCGATTATACAACCACACCATCAGAAATTTCTGGCTATCATTTAGTACCAGAAAAGACAACTGGCGATGAAACTGGCAAGTACGATACAGGTAAGACAACGGATACAACGTATGTCTACGCTAAAGATCAAGGTAGCTTGGTTGTTAATTACGTTGATGAAAGTGGCGCAGTGTTATCACCAGCCGATTCATCAAGTAAAGACAGTGGTGAAGATTACACAACAGCACCAAAGTCAATTGATGGGTATGATTTAATTCCAGTAAAAACAACTGGTGACGTTACAGGCCAGTATCCAGCAAATGGCGAGACCAAAGAAGTAACGTATGTCTACGGTAAGCAAGGTCAACACACAACAAATTACGTTGATGAAGACGGTCAAAAACTTGAACCAACAGACACGACTAAGGGACCAAAGGATACCGATTATACAACGACCCCAGGCGAAGTACCAGGTTATCACTTAGTACCAGAAAAGACAATTGGTGATGAAATAGGCAAGTACGATACAGGCAAGACAACAGATACGACGTATGTTTATGCCAAAGATCAAGGTAACTTGGTTGTTAACTATATCGATGAAGCTGGTCAAGTGCTTGCTGGAAAAGATTCATCAACTAAGAATAGTGGTGAAACTTATACAACAATACCAAAGTCAATTGACGGTTATGATCTTGTACCAACAAAGACAACTGGTGACGTTGCGGGTCAATATCCAGCAGACGACGAAACCAAAGAAGTAACGTATGTCTACGGTAAACAAGGTCAACACACAACTAATTATGTCGATGAAGACGGTCAAAAACTTGTACCAACAGACACGACTAATGGTCCAAAGGATACTGATTACAAGACAACGCCAACAGAAATCCCTGGCTATCACTTAGTACCAGAAAAGACAACGGGTGATGAAACTGGCAAGTACGATACAGGCAAGACAACGGATACCACGTATGTCTACGCCAAGGATCAAGGTAACTTGGTTGTAAACTATGTCGATGAAGCCGGCAATGCGTTGACAGCAGCCGACAAGTCAACAGCTGATACCAACCAAGATTACACAACAGCACCAAAGTCAATTGACGGTTATGATCTTATCCCAAGCAAGACAACCGGTGACGTTACGGGTCAATATCCAAATGACGGCGAAACCAAAGAAGTAACTTATGTCTATGGCAAGCAAGGTCAACATACTACTAATTACGTGGATGAAGACGGTCAAACACTTGAACCAACAGATACAACTAAAGGACCAAAGGACACAGATTATACAACCACACCAGCCGAAGTACCTGGTTATCACTTAGTACCAGAAAAGACAACGGGTGATGAAACAGGCAATTATGAAACAGGCAAGACAACGGATACAACGTATGTCTACGCCAAAGATCAAGGTAACTTGATTGTCAACTACGTTGATGAAAGTGGTCAAATAATTGCTGGAAAAAATTCATCAACTAAGAACAGCGGTGAAGATTACACAACAGCACCAAAGTCAATTGACAGTTACGATCTTATCCCAAGCAAGACAACTGGTGATACAAATGGTCAATATCCAGCAGATGGTCAAACAGCTGAAGTAACGTATGTCTATGGCAAACAAGGTCAACATACGACTAATTATGTGGACGAAAATGGCAAAGAACTAGTGCCAACGGAAACTACGAATGGGCCAAAGGATACGGATTACACAACGACCCCAGCAGAAGTGCCTGGCTATCACTTTGTACCAAGCAAAACAACGGGTGAAGAGACCGGCAAGTTTGATACAGGCAAGACAACAGATACAACTTATGTTTACGCCAAAGATCAAGGTAACTTGGTTGTTAACTATGTCGATGAAGCTGGCAATGCTTTAACAACAGCCGACAAGACAACAGCTGATACAAATCAAGATTACACAACGACACCAAAGCCAATTGACGGTTACGATCTCGTACCGACAAAGACGACAGGCGACGTCACAGGTCAATATCCAAATGACGGCGAGACCAAAGAAGTAACGTATGTTTATGGCAAACAAGGTCAACACACAACAAATTATGTCGATGAAGATGGTCAAACACTTGCACCAACAGACACGACTAAGGGACCAAAAGATACCGATTACAAGACAACACCAACTGAAATTCCTGGTTATCATTTAGTACCAGAAAAGACAACAGGTGATGAAACAGGCAAGTACGACACAGGTAAGACAACAGATACCACGTATGTCTATGCCAAGGATCAAGGTAACTTGGTTGTTAACTATGTCGATGAAGCTGGTCAAGTGCTTGCTGGAAAAGATTCATCAACTAAGAACAGTGGTGAAGATTATACAACAGCACCAAAGTCAATTGATGGTTATGATTTTGTGCCAAGTAAGACAACCGGTGACGTTGCGGGTCAATATCCAAAGGATGGCGAAACCAAAGAAGTAATCTATGTCTATGGTCAACAAGGTCAACATACGACTAATTATGTCGATGAAGACGGTAATGACTTAGTGCCAGCCGAGCAAAATCAAGGTCCAAAGGATACTGATTACAAGACAACACCAACTGAAATTCCTGGCTATCATTTAGTACCAGAAAAGACAACGGGTGATGAAACAGGTAAGTATGATACAGGCAAGACAACAGATACAACGTATGTCTACGCCAAGGATCAAGGAAATCTTGTTGTCAACTACGTTGATGAGAGTGGTGCAGTGTTATCACCAGCCGATTCATCAAGAAAAGACAGTGGGGAATCTTATACAACAGCACCAAAGTCAATTGACGGTTATGATCTCGTACCAACAAAAACAACTGGTGACGTAACAGGCCAATATCCAGCAGATGGTCAAACCAAAGAAGTAACCTATGTCTACGGTCAACAAGGTCAACATACGACTAATTATGTCGATGAAACCGGTAAGAAACTTGTACCAACAGATACGACTAAGGGACCGAAAGACACAGATTATACAACCAAACCAACTGAAATTCCTGGCTATCACTTAGTACCAAGTAAGACAACGGGTGACGAAACTGGCAAGTATGATACAGGTAAGACAACAGATACAACGTATGTCTACGCCAAAGATCAAGTTTCAAAACCTGAAGAAAAGCATGTTGAAAAAGATTCAAATCAGAAACACGATGATCATGGATCTGTTTTGAAAAACAAACAAGCGGTTCAAGATAAGACACAATCAACACAAAGCAACAACTTGATCAAAAAAGAAACATCTGAAAAGTCTGCCACAAAGCTACCTAAAACTGGTGCAGAGACACCATCTCATAATAAAATCACTATGATGCTTGGGTTGGCACTGTCAACAATAGGATTAACGATGTTCGACAAAAAACGTAAGAATAAATAACGTTTAATATGCCATTTAAAAGTACTTGACAAGTAGTAATGATAACTATACAATTGACTTATTAAAAGTAAGGAGAATGTTATGAGCACAATTACTATTTTTGGAAAAGGCAATATGGGGACGGCTATTGGACAGAACTTTTCAGAAGCCAATAATTCGGTTAATTTCATTGAATCAGATGATGTTGTAACTGATTTGGGAGATATTATTGTTCTAGCGGTGCCTTACGACGCAGCCAAATCAATTGTCACAAATCATAAAGCTGATTTAGCTGGTAAAATTGTCATTGATATTACTAATCCTGTGAATTTTGAAACTTGGGATGGACTAGTGGTACCTGCTGATAGCTCAGCAGCTGCAGAATTTGCAGCAATTGCACCTGATGCTAAAATTGTTAAGGGTTTTAATACAACGTTTGCCAGTACATTAGCTACTAAAACTGTGAATGGCACAATTCAAACAACTGTGCAGCTAGCTTCTGATGATCAAACTGCTAAAGAGACAATTATAGCAGCATTGGTAGGAAGTGGATTAGCTGTCATTGATGCAGGATCTTTATTACGTGCACGTGAACTCGAATCATTAGGATTTTTGCAATTGACATTGGCATCTAAAGAAGTTATTGGATGGACTGGTGGTTTTGGATTAGTCAAGTAAATAACTAAAAAGATAAGCACTTCGGTGCTTTTTTTCGTACAATAGAAGTATGAAGACTATTACGAAAATCGCGACACAAAAAAAAGCAGGGCGTTATAGCATTGATTTAGACAAGCAGTTTGCATTTGGTGTGTCTGAAAGTGTGTTAATTAAATATGGTTTGGCAAAGGGACGTGAACTTGATGATGCATTAATTGAACAAATTAAGCATGACGATGACATTGCCAAGGCGTTTAATATAGCCATAAATTATTTGGGCCATGCCTTACGCACAATTAAACAAGTGAAACAAAAATTAACTGAAAAAGCGGTTTCTGAAGCAATACAGAATCAGGCGATTGTACAGTTAAAAGAATTAGGATATCTAGATGATGCCAATTATGCCATGCACTATGTCGCAACAAAAAAATTAATTAGTCCTAAAGGACCGAATGCGATAAAAACCGATTTAAAGCAGGCAGGCATACTGGAAGATGATATTGAGATAGCACTTGAGTCTTATACTTATGAGGAACAAATTGAGATTGCTCAAAAAATGGCAATCAAATTTGCTAATACTTACAAACGTGAATCCACACGTGCTAAGCAACAAAAAATTATTCAAGCATTAGCGAATAAAGGCTTTTCTTTTGATATTGGACAAGCAGTTGTAGCAGAACTCGATGTTGGTAATGATGATGAAACTGAGTTAGACAATGTTAAAAGACAAGCTGAAAAGCTGTGGCATCGTTATCGGAATGAGCCTTTGAGTCAGAGACAATATAAGACAAAAAGTCACCTTTATACCAAAGGTTACCCTCGTGAAGTGATTGATATCATTATGTTAGCACTTGAAAGTGAGTCTTAATCATGCAAATTTATGATTCAAAAGTTTTACAAACCAAACTGTCGGCAGCAGAACAACAAGCCAATACAATAACAAAGGCGCTACGACAGTTACAAAAAACAGATAACAATGATAACTATATACAGCATCAAATCAAAACATTGGAAAGTCAACTGTCTAATTTAAAATTAATTATTATACAGTTACAAAAGCAGCTTATTTCTGCTAAAAAAGCTAACCAAAAAACAAACACACAACATTTTGGACATGGTAATAATCACCGCAACGACTTGTAGTCTATCATTTAATCGTGAAATTTGGTACAATTAGATAGAAATTCGGTGTCAGAAGAGTAGGTATGATCATGAGCTTTGATAAGTCGAATCGCGGGCCACGCGAGGGTGATTTCATCACGATCAAAAGTTACAAGCATGACGGCTCGTTGCATCGAACTTGGCGCGATACCATGGTTTTGAAAACCAGTGAAAATGCTATTATTGGATTAAATGATCATACTTTAGTAACGGAAGATGATGGTCGTCGCTGGGTAACTAGAGAACCGGCGATTGTTTACTTTCACAAGAAGTATTGGTTTAATATTATTGCAATGATACGTGATAACGGTGTATCGTACTACTGTAATTTAGCATCACCTTATGTCTTAGACAAAGAGGCGCTAAAATATATTGATTACGATTTAGATGTGAAAGTTTTTCCAGATGGTGAAAAGCACTTACTTGATGCAGACGAATATGCTGCTCATAGTAAAAAATGGCATTACCCACCAGAAATTGATCAAATTTTGAAAGCACATGTCAAAATTTTAGTGGACTGGATTAATGAAGGCACAGGACCTTTTTCACAAGGTTATATTGATGTGTGGTATGCAAGATACCAACATTTGATGCAGCAGCGGCTTAAAGATCGTCGTTGATAGAAAAGGCACGCAAATATTTGTGTGCCTTTTTGTGTGATAAAATATAGAAAGAATAAATGATGTGCGAGAGAACATCTTAACTTTTGGTCACATTATGAAAAGAGGGTCAAATGGCATTAACAATTTATATGAATCATGCGCGCACTGACCTACGTCATGCCTTGTTACAAGATGTGCAAATAAAAACACAACAAGATAAAACGTTAACAATTTATTATATCGTACCCAATCATGTTAAGTTTGATAGTGAGGTCGATGTTTTAAGACAATTTGCACGAATAAATGGGCACGACCCTAAAAAAGAGTTATATGCACAAAGTCGTTTACAAGTATATTCATTGTCACGATTGGCATGGGCGCTGTTAAAAGACATGCCTAATACACAGCCAAATATCATACAAAATACGGGCTTATTTATCATGGTCTCAGACATATTGCGGGACTATGCAGGGCAATTACCTATTTTTGCACGGATGCAATCTAAAAGTGGGTTTATATCTGCATTAGTCACACAATTAGTAGAACTACGTGCCAGTCATATTACGCCACAAGATTTATTACAAATTTTAAATGCTACGAGTAATGATGCGACTTTTTTACACCAAACACTGGGTAGCAAGTTGCGTGATTTAGCAATTGTTGCGGATGCATTAGACAGCAAAATAGGAAATACTTATATCACTGCACAGGAAGTTTTGCCTTTTTTTGCGACGCAATTAGCGGCATCATCACTAGAAAATGTGGCATTTTATTTTGATGGTTTTAATGGCTTTACTAGTGCTGAAATGCAAGTGATCACGCAGCTGATTGCAAAGTACCCAGTATCAATTGCGCTTTTAGGTCAGGTTGATAAATTAGGAAAACAACAAGATGGCGATGTCTTTAATAAACCAATGTATACAGCCCAACAACTGATACACACGGCTAAAACATTTGATCAAACAGTTCAGATCAATGCACCAAAACAGTTACGTCATCTCAGCCAAACGACAAAACAAGTTTTATTAGCTTGGGAAAGTTTAGGTGAATACCGTACTTTTAATGGTGAAAAAGATCGGGTTAACTTACAAGCGTTTGCTGCCGAAAATACAGTTGTTGAAATACAAGAAGTTGCACGACGTATTCGACGATTACTTGTTAATGACCCTGAACTACGGTTACGTGATATTTTAATTTTAGCGCGTGATTTAACGCCATATACGGCACATATACCAGAAGTGATGGCACAGTTTGATTTGCCTTATTTTTTAGATAACGATCAACCAATGGCTAATCATCCCTTAGTTGAATTACTATTGAATTTATTATTACCTCAAAAAGATAGATTTCAATATCAAAATGTGATGGCTATTTTGAAAACCAGTTTATTACGTCCCTACGTCAATGGTTCATTAGTACCCGAAAAAGAATTTTTTGATGTGATGGGTTATTTTGATAATTATCTTTATGCCAATCGGCCCTATGAAACAACTTGGCGTAATTTAGATAAACCATTTGAATTATTCACAATTGTTGATCAAGTAGATGAGGATGATGCAACCAGGTCATCAGATGATGGTATGGTTAATCGACGAATTGAAACAATGCGTCGATTTATATTATCAGCATTTGATGATTTACAACGACAATTAGATCAAGCAAAAACAATGCGGCAAGCAGCAACTAATTTGATCCTGTGGCTAGAAAAATACCATGTTGTCGATGCTATTTTAGAGCAGCGTGATAGTTTATTGACATCGGGTGAATTGACACGTTCACGTCAGGGGGAACAAGTTTGGCAATTGTTTATTCAAACACTCGATGACATTGTAGCAATTAATGGAGAGCAAGCATTCGACCTTGCGATATTTAAAGAAGTATTGCGTACTGGTTTTTCTGGGGCAAAATTTGCTGGCATTCCTAATAATTTAGACCAGTTGACCATCTCTGAAGCAGGTATTGTTCAAAGTAATCATTATAAACAGCTCTTTTTTATGGGTGGGACACGTACTAATTTACCAGCACAAACAAAAACAACTGCGCTAATTAATGATGCTGAAAGGTTAATTGTGCAACCGGCTTTGCAAGAAGCTGGGAACACAAAATATTTGCAGAATACAGCACAACAACAGATGGCAGAAGAAAATTTACTATTTTATGGTGCTTTGGCTACGACAACAAATGAGGTCACATTTTCATATCCTATTTTAGACGCGAGTGGTAAAATATCAGAAATATCGCCGTTCTTCAAAAGATTGACGCATACTTTTGATACAACGATTGAAAAAGTTAGTCATGTAGCACCTAGCAGTGTTGATTTGTTAAAGCATTATATTGGTACACCCAGAGCAACATTATCTGAATTAGTTAAAATTATACCCACACAACAAAAAACAGCAGCTTTTAAAGCAGTTCAAAACGCGATTAGTCAGCAACAAAAAGAGCGTTTAACGCGTGTTTTAAAAGCACCGCACTATCGTAATACGATTCAAACTTTAAAGCCGGAATTTGTACAAGCCCTATTTGGTGAACACTTAAATGTTTCCATATCTCAATTGGAAAGTTATTATAATAATCCGTTAGGTTATTTTTTGCAGTATGGGTTGAAGCTAAAAGAACGTGAAACCAATGAGTTGAACGTAGCCCAAACAGGCACACTTTATCATGCAGTGTTAGAAGGGGTATTGCAGCGATTAATTCAAGAAAAAATGAGCTTACGAGATATTACAACATCAGCCTTGATGACATTATTGCAACAGAAGTTAGCTATCCAGCTGATGTTGCCTGAATATAACTTGTTACAAGAGAGTGGTAAAATGCGCGCAGTACGAGATTATTTGCAAAAGGTGAGTGAAACTTTGCTAACTAATTTACAACGCGCGGCTCGTGTTAACATTGCGCGACCAAGTGCCGTCGAAAAATTATTTGGCTTTCCAGATCAAAATGCATTGCCTGCTTTAAAGTTTCATCGGGGACATTTGACGATGCAAGTGCGTGGTAAAATTGATCGATTTGATATACAAGATAATTCACAAGTATTTGGTACAATTGTTGATTATAAATCTAGTGGCAAGCAATTTGATTGGGGGCAAGCATTTGATGGCTTGCAAATGCAATTATTAACATACTGGCAGGCTGCACAAATGAATGCTGAAGCACTGGGAGTCGAAGCCATTGGTGGCGCATTTTTTGCACAAATAGCCCCAAAAAAACGAGTGATATCGGATTTCAAAGGAGATATTAATGCCCTTTTATCTGGACAAGTGACACCAGATATTTTTAAGTATCGTGGCTTGTTTGTTTCAGAGGAAGATTATATTGATAGTTTAGACAAATTATCAGACAGTAATATGTCACAATTTTATCAACTCAAAAAGAAAAATGATGGGGAACTATATGCCAATAGTGATTTTGTAGCTGCGCAAGATTTTGAATTGCTATTAAAACGTAATACTGACAATATTATATTTGCAGGAGAGCAAATTTTGGCAGGCCTTTTTCCGTTGGAACCAACAGTAGCCAGTTTACAGTACACACCATATGTTGATATTTTACGATTTGATCGATCGTTAGGTGATACTTATCGACCAGAGGCGCCTAAAGGGAAGGCTAATATTTTGAAAATTTTACAGGAGGCAGATGATAATGGCGACGACATTTACAGTTAACCAGCAACGTGCAGTTGAAGAAACAGGACATAATATTTTAGTTGCAGCCTCAGCTGGTTCTGGTAAAACAACTGTTTTAATTGAGCGGCTCATTCAAAAAATTTTAGATGGTACCAGTGTTGAAAATTTTTTAATTGTGACTTTTACTAATGCAGCGGCTAAAGAAATGCGTGAACGATTGGAAACAGCACTTGAAAAACGTATGCAAACGGCTAATAGTCAGATGAAACGTTTTTTGCAAGAACAACTTTTAATGCTACCAGCTGCTAACATTTCAACAATAGATGCCTATGCATTAAGGTTAATTGAAAATTATTATCATGTGATTGGTCTAGATCCACAATTCCGATTACTTTCAGATACTGCAGAACGTGATTTATTGCGCCAAGATGTATTAAACGAAGTATTTGCGTCATTTTATGAAGAATCTCACGAAAACCATGCAGATTTTCTAGCATTGGTCACTAATTTTGGCAGTCCAAGTGATGATACACCCTTGCAACAGATTGTTTTAAAATTAGCCGATTTTGCGGAAGCACGACCAGACGGTGACGTGTGGTTACAACATTTAAATGATAATGACCTATCAAAAAATGTCGATATCACGCAGTCGACTATATATCAAAATGACATATTCCCGAATGTGTCGGATATGATTAATCGCCTGTTAGATTCAGCAATAGCAGCGCAATCTTTAGTTGAAGGTATACCTGAATTTAAAAAAACACAAGCAGGGTTTATCACTATTATTGATTATTTGCAGGGTATTGGTTCAAATTTAATCGGTACGACATGGGATAACTTACGTGACAAATTAATCCAAATGCCTAAAATAAGTATTGAAACTCGTGCAAGCAAGGGCATAAAAGACGAACCAGACTTGTTGGCTATATTAGCTCAGGTGACAGCGATTAAAAACAAGATTGTTGGTTCTAAATCTGATTTAAATCAATTAATCGATTCATTTTTTAAATTTGATCAAATGAACTGGCAAAAAATACAAGGTGCAACGGACGAATTGGTAAGGACGCTCATTGTAGTTACCCAAACTTTTCGGGTGGCTTTCACGCAATCTAAACGGGAAACTAAATTGGTTGATTTTCCAGATTTAGGTGCGTTAGCATTGCAAATATTGGCCGATGAATCGACACAAAAAACAGTTAGTGGCCAATTTATTGAAATATTAGTTGATGAGTATCAAGATATCAATCAGTTGCAAGAAACATTATTATCTCAAGTATCGAACGGAAAAAATATGTATATGGTTGGGGATGTCAAACAAAGTATTTATGGTTTCCGGCAAGCAGATCCCACATTGTTTACAAATAAGTATAAGCGATTTGCCATGACAGAAAATCATGATAGTCGAATTGAATTGGCTGATAATTTCCGATCACAAAACAACGTGACACGGATGACCAACTTAATATTTACGCAATTAATGGATGAAAAATTAGGTGATATTGCGTATGCTGGTGAGGCAAAATTAGTTCCGAAAGCATCATATCCAGCAGAAGTACCGGCGGTATTTGATATTGACATCATAACAAAACAAAATTCGAGTTCAGCAGTTAATGATGAAGAAGAAGCACAGATATTTGAAAAACGCCAAGCACAGTATGCGCAATTGGCTGATAAAATTTTGAGGCTGCGGGAAACCACTTTATTTGATCGTAAAACCACACCAGCGGGTATGCGACCTGTTAATTATGCGGATATCGCAATTTTAACTCGATCAAAATCTGGGTATATAGACTTGGTGGCTACTTTACGGGAAGCAGGAATTCCTGTTCAAGTGGAATCTGTGGGTAATTATTTTCAAACTATGGAAGTTTATTTGATTCTTGATGTTTTGCGTGTCATTGATAATCCACATCAAGATATCCCATTGGCTGCTGTGCTACGTTCACCACTGTTTGACTTTACAGAAAATGACCTTGCAGCTATAAGATTAGCAGACCAAAAGCATGACTATTGGACAGCATTGCAAAATTTTTCTGAAAACGACGCACGTGGTAAAGAAGTCATCACTTTGTTTGATAAGTGGCATTTGTTAGCTATCCAAAATGATTTAGTAGCTTTGATTTGGACTATATTTGATGACACAGCTTGGTTAGATTATGTTGCGGGTATGCCTGGCGGCGCACAAAGGCAAGCTAATTTGCATGCTTTGTATGAATATGCACGCACTTATCAAAATAATACGAATGCTGGTCTGTTTCGATTTGTGCGCTATATTGAACAATTGCAAGAAAATGATGGTCAATTGGGTGAAGCACCACAAGAATCTGATGTACAAGCAGTTCGTCTGATGACAATTCACGCCTCTAAAGGGTTAGAATTTCCAATTGTCATTTTACCAGAATTTGACAAAACGTTTAATACAAAAGATTTAACCGGTAAGGTCTTACTTCAAAAGGACGCGGGTATTGGGATTGATTATTTACAGCCCGATGCGTTGGTTTCTATGCCGACCTTACAAAAATTAACAGTGCAACAAGCTATGAAACGCCAAAGCTGGTCCGAAGAAATGCGGTTACTTTATGTGGCATTAACACGTGCTGAGCAACAAATATATGTCATTGGAACAGTTTCAGTTGATGAGAATGGGGAAAACAAACAGCTAGCTGACTTATGGCAACGTGCCAAAAATACGACTGGACAATTTTTAGATGAGGATTTACGTTTGACAGCCAAATCTTATTTGGCGTGGATAATCATTAGTTTAGCACGTACTAAAAATGAGGCACTTGAAAATTGGTTAGGTAATGGGGATATGCCACGTTTGCTAGGTCCAGAAACGTTATTGGATGCAAAATTAACTGTGAATTTCGTGGCTGAAAATGACATTGTTTTACAACAGTCATCAAATACAATCCGTGTTGATGAAAAAACGCGAGATGAATCATATGATGCAATTGACTTTACGCAGGCGCAAAAAATTTTAACTTATAATTATGAAAACACAGCAGCCAGCAATACAGCTGCTTACCAATCTGTTAGTGAAATGAAACGCTTGTTTGAAGATCCAGATCGCCTTAATTTGAAAACATTAGACGTCAATGCAGATGGTGATTTCAAACCTGCTAATGAATTAGTGAGTCAAAGTTTAACGTTACCAAATTTTATGACCGATGGTTCGCATAAACCATCAAGTGCGGCAGTTGGTACAGCGACACATTTATTATTACAACTGATTGATTTTGAGCGTATACAAACACGTCAAACACTCGAAAATTTGCGTGATGATTTAGTCGAAAGTCAACGTATTTTGCCACAAGTTGCAGCGTTAATTAATATTGATCAATTAATGACTTTTTTAGACACGCCATTCGCTAAGCGTTTGCAACAACATGCAGATACATTGCAACGAGAAGCCACATTTGCAATGATTATGCCAGCTAATCGTATTTACGATACATTGACTGATGATGCACCAGTATTAGTCCATGGTATTATTGATGGTTATTTTATTGATGAAACAACACGATCAATTACTATTTTTGATTATAAAACAGATTTTCTTAAGCACGATCGTTTGATAGAAGAGTTACAAAAAATGAAAACACGGTACCAAGGACAGCTAAGATTATACCAGCAAGCTTTACAACAAGAATTTCCAACGTATACTTTTCATGACCCACAAATTATCGCTTTAAGTGTTGGTCAAGTTATCAGTGTGACATCACTTCCGATGACTGACTAAATGAAAGTAGAGCATTCTTCTTATCAAAAATAGTGTAAAATAAAGACTATGTTATTAACTTTGAAACAACAATTTAAAAATGCACCGGTGACAACTAGTATTTTTGTCTTAACTGTCCTTGTATTTGTCGCCGAATTTTTTATTGGACGAGGGCAAACAGATAATGGCAACCTGCTAGTAACTTTTGGTGCAAAATGGGGACCCTATATTAAAATGCATGATCAGTATTGGCGACTAGTGACGCCAATATTTTTACATGCGGGAATCATGCATATATTGACCAATATGCTGACTTTGTGGTTTATTGGTCCCATTGCGGAGGAAACATTTGGCAGTCGTAAATTTTTAGGATTGTATTTATTTGGCGGTATTATTGGTAATACCATGTCTTATTTATTTGCACCCTTGACAGTTTCTGTTGGTGCTTCTTCGGCGCTTTTTGGTATGTTTGGTGGGTTAATACTCTACGCTGTGCAATTTAAGCATGATCCCCGTATTCGTTCACAAGGCACGATGATGGGACTTTTTGTCGCTCTAAATTTGATGTCTGGATTTTTTTCGACAGGCATTGATATGTGGGGACATATTGGTGGTCTTATCGGTGGCATGATGTTTACTGTTATGTTTGGTTTTTATGGTCGTTCTGGAAAATATCCAATGGCTTGGCGACTGACAATGGTTGCGGTAACGATTTTGATACTTGTGCTTATTTTGATCGCATCAGGGGGCGTCTCATGAAGAATTTTTATGACATACTGACTTACTTAAAAACATTTGGCATTTATATTCATGTTGGTAAACGGATGTGGGATATTGAGATGGCTGCATTAGAAGTTGATAATTTAAAAACAGCAGACGTTATTGATAATAAACAATATGCCACAATGAAATTAATATTAGCACATGAACATCGATTGGAAGAAGAAAATCCGAGTGATTGATACTGGTAAACATTGGTTTGCTGAAAGTTATGAAAACGCTTGCAATTTGCAAGCGTTTTCTGTTAAAATGAGTGAGTAATCAACTTATTAGGAGGAAACATGTGCTGTACCGTAGGATGGAGATTTAATTTCATCGATAACGGTATGTTGCACTTTTAAGATAATGGCTAAAGATAAATTAATCGGTGTTGACCTTGGTGGGACAACAATTAAGTTTGCTATTTTGACTGAAGCGGGTGAAATTCAACAAAAATGGTCAATTAAAACAAATGTTTTTGATGAAGGTGCGCATATTGTACCAGATATTATTGAATCAATTAATCATCACCTTGACTTATATCAGTTAGATCCAACGCGTGTGATTGGTATTGGTATGGGTACGCCGGGCACGGTAAACCGGATGACTGGTACTGTAACTGGGGCTTATAATTTAAATTGGAAAACAGAACAAAACGTGAAAGCAGACATTGAAGCTGGCACTGGTTTTGTATTAACAATTGATAATGACGCGAATGCTGCAGCACTTGGCGAGGCTTGGCGAGGTGCTGGTAATAATGATGATGAAGTATCGTTTATTACACTTGGAACCGGTGTTGGTGGTGGCTTAGTGTCAAATGGTCAACTCATCCATGGCACTGCTGGTGCTGGCGGTGAAGTTGGACACGTTGTTGTTGAACCCAATGGCTATTTATGCACTTGTGGCAACAAAGGTTGCTTAGAACAATATACATCGGCGACCGGTGTTGTACACTTGGCACAAGACTTTGCTGAAGAGTACGTTGGTTCTTCAAAGTTAAAACAATTAATTTCTAACGGTGATGAAGTCACTTCAAAAATTGTGTTTGATTTAGCAAAAGATGGTGATTTTTTGGCTAATAAGGTCATTGATAAAGTCGCCTATTACTTAGGCTATGCTACAGCAGCTATGTCTAACATATTAAACCCATCAGCCGTTGTTATTGGTGGTGGTGTTGCGGCGGCAGGTGAATTTTTGCGAGCTCGAGTAGAAAAAAATTGGCAAATATTTGCATTCCCAACAGTCAGAAGTACGACGCGTGTTAAATTAGCCGAGTTAGGTAATGATGCGGGTGTCATTGGTGCAGCATCATTGGCGCGTGTTCATAATAACTAAATAAGGACAATATATCTAACAACCATTTGGTTGTTTTTTTGACACGTTTTTTAATAAATAACACTTTATTGCCTAAAAAAGGTATAATGTTAGATATTGTTAATTAAATAATAAGCGACATTCGATTTGTTTTACAGAAAGAAGATACAAAATGATTACTTTAAAATCGCCAAGAGAAATAGAAGCAATGCGTGAATCTGGCGCAATTATTGCTGGCATGCACCACATGTTACAAGATTTAATTAAACCAGGAATTGATACATGGGAAATTGAAACAAAATCACGTGACTATATTGAAAGTCACGGTGCGGTACCTTCACAAATTGGATTTGAAGGTTTTAAATATGCAACGACTATTAGTGTTAACAACGAGGTGGCTCATGGTTTGCCTCGTAAAGGGTTACATTTAAAAAATGGTGATTTAGTTAAAGTAGACACCGTTGTTGCACTTAGAGGGGCTGTATCGGACTCTGCATGGTCTTATGCTGTGGGAGAAGTGACACCTGAAATCAAAAAATTAATGGCTGTCACAAAAAAAGCCATGTATCTAGGCATTGATCAAGCAGTTATTGGTAATCGTATTGGCGATATAGGCAATGCCATTCAGCAATATACTGAAGTTGAAAATCATTACGGGGATGTGCGTCAATATATCGGTCACGGTGTTGGGCCAACGATGCATGAAGAACCACAAGTGCCTCATTATGGCAAACCAGGTCATGGTATTCGTTTACGTGAGGGCATGGTTATTACCATTGAACCAATGATTAATATCGGTGGATGGGAAGTTGACACCGATGAGACGGCTGAAGATGGTTGGACTGTGACAACGCATGATGGTTCATGGTCAGCGCAATATGAGCACACATTAGCAATTACAAAAGATGGACCAAAAATATTAACAAGTCAAGATTCAGAATTTGATGCAAAATATTTGTAAAAGTAGGTTGAAAATTTGAAAATCAAGCCAAAACACAAATCATATTTAATTACTAAACGATTCATTGATGTGGTTTTTGCGTTACTTGGATTAATTGTTTTATCGCCCATATTTGTAATTGTCTTTGTGCTATTAAAAATAGATAGTCCAAAAGCATCGGCGTTATTTGAACAACAACGAATTGGTAAAGCGGGGAAACCTTTTTATATTTATAAGTTCCGCTCAATGGTCCCAAATGCTGAGGAAATTTTAAAAGCAGATAAGGTATTATACGAAAAATACGTGACTAGTGGTTATAAATTACCAACAAAGGAAGATCCTCGAATTACAAAATTAGGTTCCTTTTTACGCCGTTCGTCAATTGATGAATTACCACAATTTTGGAATATGTTGATTGGAGATATGAGTTTAGTAGGACCGCGTCCGATTGTTGCTGAAGAGTTAAAAGAGTATGGCAATCAAAAAGATATATTCTTGTCTGTTAGACCTGGTGCACTAGGTCTATGGCAAGCTAGTGGTCGGTCACTGATTGAATACCCTGAACGGACACAAATAGAATTAGAATATGTTGCCAATGCAGGATTTTTTTATGATATTAGTATCGTATTTAGAAACGTGATTGCCATTTTTAAGTCTAAAGGAGCCTATTGATATGGTTAACAACAGACAATGCAAGGCTAATTATTTTGATATGGTAAAAGTATGGTAGCAAAAATTAAGATTCTAGTCGCAGCGCATAAACAAGCACGCATGCCTAGTAATAAAAATATTTATATACCAATTCAGGTTGGTGCAGCCATTGCACCAGAAAAACTTGCAGGTTATGTACCTGATGATACAGGTACCAATATTTCGAATAAAAATCCCTATTTTAACGAATTGACAGCATTGTATTGGGCAAGACATAATTTGGATGCTGATTTTATTGGCCTTGTTCATTATCGCAGGTTTTTTTCATTTTCAAAGAAAAAAGATTTGAATAGCATTTTGTCTGAAACAGATATACAAAACTTGTTGAAAAAAGCACCTGTTCTTGTACCGAAAAAAAGGCGATATTGGATAGAAAGTAGTCAATCTCATTACCGACATGCACATCATGGTATAGCGCTGGATGTTTTACGTGAGGTGATTGCGGATGAGCAGCCTTCATATCTAGCAGTATATGATCGTAATATGGCACGTACATGGGCACATATGTTTAATATGTTTATCATGCGGCGCGCTGAGTATGATGCTTATCTTGACTGGCTATTTGAAATTTTATTTGCCGTTGAAAAAAAAATACAGCCGGATGTTGTTAATTGGGATACTTATGAAAAGCGGGTTTATGGCTTTTTAAGTGAACGATTACTTGATGTTTGGTTAGAAAAAAATCATGTCAATTATACCGAAGTGCCAGTAACGTTTATGGAAAAACAAAATTGGTTACGCAAGGGTGGTAAATTTTTAGCACGAAAAATAGGTTTTGGACGTGTTTAGGGGACAGATTAATTATATGATATAATTTAAAAAGTACTTTTAGTATTAAAAGTGCTTTTTAAATTGCATTGAAACGATATGTTTATAAATGAATGGTACCAATAAAAAAAACTATCATTGCGGTTAATCAGGTATAATGGAGATATTATGGTAAATAAATTTAATACAAAAAATTATGATTATTTAATTGTAGGTGCAGGACCTTTTGGCATGATTTTTGCTTATGAAGCTGCCAAACGCGGTAAAAAATCATTAATAGTTGAAAAGCGGCCCTATATTGCTGGTAATACACATACACATATTGAGCATGGTATTACAGTGCATGATTTTGGTGCGCACATTTTTCACACGGATAATAAAGAAGTGTGGGATTATATTCGTCAATTTGCGGAATTTAACGGCTATCAAAACCAAGTTGTCGCTAATTATCAGGGAACTTTGTACAATTTGCCATTTAATATGAATACGTTTTATCAAATGTGGGGTACTAAAACACCGGATGAAGCACAGGCCAAAATCGCTGAACAACGTGAATTAGCGTTGAAAGATTTAGGTGACCGTCAGCCACGCAACTTGGAAGAACAAGCTATTTCTTTGATTGGTACGGATATTTATGAAAAGTTAATCAAGGGCTATACTGAAAAGCAATGGGGACGTCCAGCCACTGAACTACCAGCTTTCATTATAAAACGATTGCCAGTTCGCTTTATTTATGATAATAATTATTTTAATCACCGTTATCAAGGGATCCCAGTTGGTGGCTATACGCAAATATTTGAGCGGATGTTATCACAATCGCAAGGCTTAGTTGATGTGTTAACTGATACAGATTTTTTTGATCATAAGGAAACATTATTGTCAGAATTTCCGCGTGTTTTGTATACAGGGATGATTGATCAATTCTTTGATTATAAATTTGGTGAGTTAGAGTATCGATCATTACGCTTTGAACATGAAGTGATTGATTCGGATAATTATCAAGGAAATGCAGTGATTAATTATACAGATGCCAAAACACCTTACACGCGCGTTATGGAATGGCGTCATCTTGACGGTTTGGCCGATGCCGGTAAGACAATCATTACTAAGGAATACCCACAAGAATGGGATCGATCAAAAGAAGCCTATTACCCAGTTAATAATGATAAAAACACACAAATTTATAAGCAGTATGCACAAGAAGCACGACAAAAGCATCCAGAAATTATTTTTGGCGGTCGATTAGGAAAATATCGTTATTTTGATATGGATCAAGTATTTAATGACGCCTTCCATACTGTACGAGAAGAGTTTAATGTTGCTGCAGATTTTAATTTTGCACATGATGACACGAAGTAAGATGCCCAATGGGGCGTACATAAAAAAGTAGGACCTAATATGACAGAAAAACTTGATAATGACGCAATTCAAAAATCAGAAATATTATCACTTGTGGTTCCCGTTCATAATGAAGAAGAGACAATTCAAACTTTTTATGAGACGTTATCAGCTTTGAAAGATAAATTAACAGCTACCATACACTATCATTTTGTTGATGATGGATCGACAGATAACACACTGAGCATCTTACGTGAATTAGCTAATCATGATGGTAATGTCCATTATATTAGTTTTTCTCGTAACTTTGGTAAGGAAGCTGGACTTTATGCTGGTCTTCAGCAAACGACTGGGCAATATGTTGCTGTGATGGATGTTGATCTACAAGATCCTCCAGAATTATTACCCGAAATGTTGCATGATGTGCAAAGTGGTGAGTATGATGCGGTAGGCACAAGACGAGCTGATCGCGCAGGCGAAGCCAAATTACGATCGTGGTTTTCCGCACAATTTTATGTGTGGATGAATAAAATCAGTGAAACACAGCTTGTTGATGGTGCACGTGATTATCGTGTGATGACACGACAAATGGTCAATGCAATTTTATCAATGAGTGAAAATCAACGGTTTAGTAAAGGCATATTTAGTTGGGTTGGCTTTAAAACAAAATATATCCCATTTGAAAATAGAGAGCGTGTTGCTGGTAGCACGTCGTGGTCATTTTGGTCATTATCAAAATATGCTATTGAGGGCATTGTTTCATTTTCAACTTTTCCACTAACAATTATAACTGGTCTTGGTTTTATCTCTTTTATTATTTCATTATTGAGTACGGTGTTTATCGTGATACGTGCTTTATTTTATAATAACAGTGTAGCTGGCTGGCCATCAATGGTCACAATTATTTTATTTATTGGTGGTATACAATTGTTGAGTTTGGGTGTTATTGGTCGTTATGTAGCTGCAATCTTTTTAGAATCAAAACATCGGCCAATTTATATTACACGAGAAGAAAAATAAATTTAAAGGATTAGCGACTATGAAACGAGTAATTACATACGGTACTTTTGATATGTTACATTACGGACACATCAATTTATTAAAGCGTGCAAAAGAAATGGGGGACTATTTAATTGTCGCGCTTTCAACTGATGAGTTTAATTGGCATTCAAAACAAAAGAAAACTTATTTTTCATATGAAAAACGTAAACAATTGTTGGAAGCCATTCGCTATGTTGATTTAGTTATTCCAGAAACAGCGTGGGATCAAAAAGTATCGGATGTTCAATTATATCAAGTAGATACATTTGTGATGGGGGATGATTGGGCTGGTCAATTCGATTTTTTGCAAGATGAAACTGATGCTAAGATTGTTTATTTAGCGCGCACGCCTGAAATATCAACAACTCAAATTAAAAAAGATTTGAACACAAAAGATTTAGCGACTGAGCATGAATCTAAAACAAATTAATTTTTTGTTTAAAAGGGCGAAAAGCCTTTTTTATTCGCATAAATAACCGGTTAAGTTCATAATAAACTGGTTGCTAAACAAATAAGGAGTTACGATGAGAGAATTATCTGTATCGGCAGTTCTTGTCACGTATAATCGGTTGGCACTACTAAAAAAATCGATTCAAAAAATTTTAAGTCAAAACACTGATAAATTGAAACATCTAATTATTATTGACGGTGCAAGTACTGATGGCACACGTGAATATTTGGATAGCATGTCAGATGAGCGCCTGATCATTGTGCATTTACCAAAAAATATAGGCGGTGCAGGTGGCTTTAATTCAGGCATTCGTCATTTTTTTGAACAAACAAGTGACGATTTTGTATGGTTAATGGATGATGATTCAATGCCAACAGCCGATGCATTAACAAAATTATTAGATATGTTTGATAATAATAAGTTGGCTGGTTGGGGAGCAAGTAAAGTCGAGTGGACAGATGGCAATTGGGCTAAAATGAATATGCCAGGTTTACTAAATGGTAATAAGCGTGCAATATATCATGGCGATGAAAAGTGGCTACCTATCAAGCATGCAACTTTTGTATCCACTATTTTTAAACGTGAGCTCATTAAAAAAATTGGCTTACCTCAAAAAGAATACTTTATTTGGGGTGATGATATTGAGTATACCGAACGTGCAACGCGTGAGATGTCTGGTTATTTTGTCCGCCAATCAATCGTCATACATGCCAGTCAATTTAATTCAGAACCTGGCGATATTGTTGGTGAAGTGGTAGTTAGTCGTCTACCACGATACTTATTTGAATATCGTAATCGCCTATTAACTTCTCGACGTCGGCATTCTAGTTTCAAAGTCATTAAAACACTAGGACACAGTGTACTTGATCTTTTAAAAACTTTATTTTTACCTGGTGTGCAGTATCGTGGCCAAAAAATAAGGCTAATTGTAAAAGGTACAAGCAATGGGTTTAAATTTAATCCTGAAATTGAAAAATTATGATGCCTTGAAAAATAACAGAATAGTATCTGTTTTTGCTATTAAAAGGTCTTGATGTGAGATAGAAAGCTATTTAATTTTTATACTACCTGACATAGTAGAAACTTTTTTGTTATAATAAGAATATGAAAACAGGAATAGTAAAAATTTGGCAAAAAGAACGTGGCTATGGCTACATTACACCCGATGATGGTGGCGAAGATGTATTTGTGCATTTTAATGGCATTGATATGGTAGGTTTTAAATCACTTATTCAAGGGGAAAAGGTGAATTATGTCCTCGTTCAAGGGTTTAAGAATTATCAGGCAGCGCAAGTTAGTCCAATTACGACGCAGGCGGTTGATGCATAATGGCAGAGCGTGAACATCTTATTAGTTCAAAAACGGTTTATAAAGGACCAATCTTTAGCATTGAAACGCAATCAGTTAAGTTATACAATGACCGGCAAGCTGAGCGTGATATTGTCAGACATGTCCCAGCAATCGCAGTATTACCATTTGTCGACGCAGATCATATGATATTAGAAAAACAGTATCGCGCGGCTATTGGTGATTTTATTTTAGAAATACCTGCTGGTAAACTTGATGAGCGTGATTTTGATCAACCAGAACACGCAGTAGCACGTGAACTCAACGAGGAACTACGTATGACTGCTGGTGTGATTAAGCGCATAGTAGGATTTTTTGAAACAGTTGGTTTTTCTGATGCCTACATGCATGTTTATATTGCTCAAAATCTCCAAGTAGTTAGTGAAGAACATCAGTTACCAAGGGATTTAGGCGAGTCGCTAGATCTGGTGACAGTATCATTTGATGAGATGAAAGTATTATTTGAAACTGGTCAGCTGAATGATCAAAAAACAATATTAGCATTTTTGTACTGGTCTTATTTAAGAGGTTAAAATGTCTGAAGAACTATCGCGAAGGGCAGCCAAAAAAGCTCAAAAAAAACGTGAAAAAGAACGTAGCCAAGTTGAAAAAAATTATGCTAGAGAGCACCCTACAAAAATAACTGTTGTGGCGCCAGAAACTCGTGAGGAAATGCGCCTGACACGTAAAGGACGTTATGAACTCGGATCTGATGGTAAACTCACAGCATTAGGGAAGTCAAAACGTCTAACGCATCGCTATAACCTCACAATTTTTGCATTATTTATTTTAATTGTGGCGACATATGCATTCTTTTTTCTTGTGAATTAATGTGTTATAAATCAATAAAGCAACACTGAATTAGCGATAACACTTAGAAATGAAAGGGAAATTACTAACAAGTTTATATTGTACGACCTTAAGTGTTGATGCTAATAAATTGTTGGTCACTTAATTATGAAAATTGGAATTATTACGCCAATGGCGGAAGAAAAAATTGCTTTAATTGCCGCATTAGAAAATACAGTCACAAGGCGTCATGGTGGCACAGAAATTACGACTGGACAATATCATGGACATGAGGTTGTACTAACTGAATCAGGTATTGGAAAAGTTGCTGCAGCATCAGCTACTACTGTTTTGATTGACAATTTCCAACCCGATCTAGTTGTTAATACAGGCTCAGCGGGTGCGCTAGATCCAGATTTAAAAATAGGCGATGAGGTTATCGGAACAAGTATTGCATACTCAGACGTTGATGTTACTGTGTTTGGTTATGATTTTGGTCAACTACCCAATCGACCTTTGTATTATGAGGCCGATAAACAAGTTGTTAAAGAGTTTTCAGAATTAACGACAGTTAAATCAGGGCTTATTGTATCAGGTGATCAATTTGTGCAGGATGAAGCTAAGCAACGTATTTTGACACATTTTCCTGAAGCAGTATTGGCTGAAATGGAAGCTGCAGCTGTAGCACAAGTGGCTTATCAATTCAATACGCCATTTATTGTCTTACGAGGCGTATCAGATTTGGCGAATGGGGATTCTGGTATTGTATTTGATGAGTATGTTGTAGAAGCAGGAAAAGCTTCGGCTAGACTACTTTTATCATATTTGGACAGTAAAGCATAATCCGGCCGCGATAGCGGCTTTTTGTATTTTTAAAATGGATATGATACCATAAAATTACGAAATAAGTTAAGGACTAAAAAATGATAACAAGTTATAATTTAAAAGCATGTGGTGATATTTTAGTGATTATTTTAGCGCCTAATGCTGAGAACCAACAAGTCACAACAAACGGTCAAGTCACACGTATTCAAAATAGTGATACGAAGGAAACAACAGGATTTAATATTGCTGGTCTTGGCGAACAACTAAATATGACATTGCAAAATGGTCAAGTTTATCTCGACAAAGATCAAATTAAAATTGTAAATAATGTCATTCAAGAAGCAGGGTTTAGCGATATTTTGATGGTATCATCATCAAAACTGGTCATTGGTCGTGTTAAAAGTATGACGGCTCATCCTGATTCAGATCATTTATCTGTCACGTCAACAGCAGTAAGTGATGATAAGGTGTTGCAGATTGTTTCTGGCTCGCCAAATATGCAGGAAGGAATCAAGGTTGTCGTCGCACAACCAGGGACAATGATGCCGTCTGGTGCCTTAATTTGGGACGGTGCACTTCGAGGTGTACCTTCAAGTGGTATGATTGTTTCAGGTCGTGAGTTACGATTGGACGGTGCGCCTGATAAGCCAGGTGCCTTAATTTTACCAGAAAGTTTTGGTGAAATTGGTGAACCATTTGATTTTGATAAAGCGAAATCATTATATAAAGATGGCTTAGTGGATACTGAGTATTAATATGTTAATACAAGATAAATTACAAAATGCACCGCGTATTTATCGCACGTTAAATGATGAAAATGCGCAGTATAAAAAATTAATATTTGAATTACGTAAAGGCGAACTGCAGTACTTTACATTTGTACTAAATAGGGGGAAATAATGCCTAAAACATATTATTTTATTGGTATTAAGGGAACTGGCATGGGACCTTTGGCTCAAATTTTGCATGATCAAGGAAATCTTGTGATTGGTTCTGATATTGATGCCTATACTTATACACAAGCACCATTAGAAGCTGCGGGAATCAAAATTTTGCCATTTCAAGCAGAAAATGTTGATAAATACCGTGATGCTATTTTTGTACGAGGCAATGCGTTTTCTGATGAGCAAGTTGAAGTTGCCAGGGCCTTATCTTTAGGGGTTAATATGATAACCTACCCCGATGCCGTTCAAGAACAAATCATGCAAACAACTTCAATTGCCGTTGCTGGTGCGCATGGTAAAACGTCAACGACTGGTTTATTAGCGCATGTTTTAAAAAATATTGCGCCAACCTCTTATTTAATTGGGGATGGGACAGGTCGTGGCGTTCCTAACTCACAGTTTTTTGTCGTAGAGGCTGATGAATATCGACGTCATTTTAAGGACTATGCACCAGATTATGCTATTTTAACAAATATTGACTTTGATCACCCTGATTACTACAAAGATATTGAAGATGTCACAATTGCTTTTTCCGATTTTGCTAATCATGTCAAAAAAGCTATTTTTGCTTGGGGAGACGATGCGCATTTACGTGCACTTAACCCTAAAGCGACGGTTTATTACTATGGGACAAATCCTGAAAAGGATGACTTTGTGGCTGAAAATATTCATAAATCAACACAAGGATCACATTTTAATGTGACATTTCATGGTGAAGCATTAGGTGAATTTTCGGTACCGTTGTTTGGGCAACATAGTATTTTAAATGCCTTAGCAGTAATTGCAGTTGCTTACATGGAAAAAGTCGACTTAAGTCTGATTCGTGATTATTTAATGACTTATCAAGGAGTTAAGCGTCGATTTAGTGAAAAGCAAATTGCTGATATTACAGTCATTGACGATTATGCGCATCACCCAACAGAAATTGATGCAACACTTGATGCAGCACGTCAAAAGTATCCGAACAAACAAATTATTGCAATTTTTCAACCGCATACCTATTCACGAGTTATCGCATATAAAGATGAATTTGCTAAAAGCTTAGAAGCAGCAGATAAAGTGTATTTAGCAAATATATTTGGATCAGCTCGTGAGGCAGTAGGAGCTGTTACTTCAGCTGAAATTGGTGCAGAAATCAGTAAATTCGGTGGTATTATCGAAGAAGACAACATGAGTCTTTTAATGCCCTATGAAAATGCTGTGATGGTATTTATGGGTGCAGGTGATATTGAAAAATATGAGTTTGCCTATGAAAAATTACTCGGGCAATTACGAACGGATTTGCAATAACAAGGTATCCGTTAGGCCAACAATACAGGATTTAAATTAAACGCTTTAATATAAATTTAATCTATTCTCTGTTATAATAGGTGTTAGTTAGAATTAGTACAGTTTTTTAATTGAAGAATTTAATGTGAGGAGACTCAAATGGATAATATTAATACACGTCGTGATGTAACAGGTATGGATGAGGGTATGCGTGCGTTCTTCAAACAAACGTATAGCTTTATGGCAATTGCTGTTATGGTTACTGCAATTACAGGATTTGTTGTACAAAAATTTTTCTTAGCTCAAGTGTCTGCTTTGATTGCAGGAAATATCGTTGGCACATTAGCACTTTTTGGTATTCAAATCTTAATTATGACAATGATTGGGCGTGCAACATTTAAAAATCCAGCACGTGCATTTGGCTTATTGATGGCATTTGCTGTTGTTGAAGGCTTGACGTTAGGATTATTACTGGCAATTTATACAGGTGCTTCAGTGACTATGGCGTTTGTGTCAGCGGCTGCAGTATTTGGTGGTATGGCTACTTATGGTATCTTAACAAAACGCGATTTAACTGGCATGGGTTCAATTCTGTTTGGTTTATTGATTGGTCTAGTTGTCGCATCGGTTGTTAATATTATATTTTATAACGGTATTGTGTCGTTGTTAATCTCGGTAGTTAGTGTCGTTGTTTTCTCGTTGTATACCGCTTATGATAATCAAAATTTAAAGCTCATGTATAATCAGTTTGCTGGTCAAGCTGATACAACTGGTTTAGCAGTCAATGGTGCTTTACGTTTGTATCTTGATTTTGTAAACTTATTCTTTGCTCTCATTCGAATTTTCGGTGTTGTTGGTGGATCAAGAGACTAGTAAACGCCCCTAGCGGAATTAACATGGATATTAAATTTAACAGCCTTAGGGGCTGTTTTTTTGTTACACTAGAAGATAGATAAAGGAATATAAAATGACAAAAAAACTACTTTTAATTGATGGTAATTCACTTGCTTTTCGTGCTTTTTATGCGATGTACAATCAACTTGATAGAATGATTTCACATAAGGGACTGCATACCAACGCATTAGTAGCATTCAATAATTTTTTAGATCAAATTGTTGACCCAATGCAACCAGATTTAGCTGTTGTAGCATGGGACGCGGCATCTGGAAAAGAAACTTTTCGTGGTGAATTATTTCCAGAATACAAAGATGGTCGATCAAAAACACCATCAGAATTTAAAGAACAATTTCCTTATTTACGTGAAATGGTTGCGCTACATGGCTTGAGGAATTATGAGCAAGCAGGTCTAGAGGCAGATGATATTATTGGCACTTATTCACGGTTGGGAGAAGAAGCTGGATACACAGTAACTATTGTGACTGGGGACCAAGATTTAACCCAATTAGCCACAGATAAAATTACAGTTAATGTGACTAAAAAAGGGGTAACAGAAATTGAGCGTTACACCCCGGATTACATCATGGAAAAATTCAACTTGGCGCCATTACAAATTATTGAAAAGAAAGCGCTTACAGGTGATACATCAGATAATTATCCAGGAGTCACAAAAGTTGGTGAAAAAACAGCTTTAAAGTTATTAGCTGAGTATCATGATATTGACAATCTATACGAGCATGTTGATGAGATGAAACAATCTAAATTAAAAGATAACTTAATTAATGATCGTGAATTAGCCTTTTGCGCTAGAAAATTAGCAACAATTTTGACAGATGCTACTTTAGCGTTACCACTCGAAGAAATTGAATACCGTGGAATTGATTATGATAATTTGGTGCCATTCTATGAAAATTTAGATTTTAAAAAGCAGCTTGCTAAAATTAAGGCCCTGCAAAAATCGGGTCAAATTTCAGGTAGCCAAACAGCTGTTGAAAAGAGCATCAACGTGATCATGTTGCAAGATGATAATTTACAAGCGGCTGCCATGTTAGGGAATAAAATTGCACTTCATATCGAAATGGTGGGACAAAACTACCACATTGATGAGATGATTGGTTTTGTCATTGGTAGCGCAGCAACAGGATACTATGGTAGCCGTGATGTGACGCTATTGCAAAGGCCAGAATTAAAGTCAGTGATTGAAAATGCAGGCATCATCAAAAACGTGTTTAACGTTAAAGCACAGATGATATTGCTTAAAAGATTAGGGATCAAACTGAAAGGGGCTAAATTTGATTTCTTATTAGCATCATATCTACTTGATACAACTGATAATGATAATGAATTAGCAACTCTGGCGCAACGTTTTGATTTTTATATGCCATCAGACGAGGATATTTATGGTAAAGGCGCTAAATTTGCAATACCGGAAGATGATGCTCGTGTTCTAGCACATTTGGCAAATAAAGCAGATATTTTAATGCAAGTGGAACAATCAGTAGTTGAAGCACTGCGTGAGCATGAGCAGACACATTTATATACGGAAATAGAGTTACCGTTAGCTCAAGTATTGGCAGAGATGGAGTATCAAGGCATCAAAATTGATCAGAAAAGATTGCGTGATATTGGTAGTGATCTTGAGGGCCGAATTCATGCGATTGAAGATGCAATTTATCTCGAAGCGGGTGAAAAATTTAACATTAATTCTCCAAAACAACTGGGGGTACTTCTGTTCGAAAAAATGGGCTTGCCAGTAGTTAAACGAACGAAAACAGGCTATTCAACAGCTGTTGACGTACTAGAAAAATTGGCAGAACAAGCACCAATTGTTGACCATATTTTGCAGTATCGCCAACTGGCAAAATTAAATTCTACTTACGTTGAAGGCTTACTGGCTGTTGTACACGATCAAGACAGTAAAATTCATACGCGATTTTTACAAACGTTAACGCAAACAGGACGCTTGTCATCGGTAGATCCCAATCTGCAAAATATTCCCATGCGCACGGAAGAGGGTAGGCAAATTAGAACAGCATTTGTACCGAGTGACCCAAGTTGGCAAATTGTTGGTGCTGATTATTCACAAATTGAGTTACGTGTGCTTGCCCATATGACAGGAGACACTAACATGCAGCAGGCGTTTTTGAATGGCGAAGATATTCATGCTGAAACAGCACGCGCTGTTTTTGGTTTGAAAGATGATGAGCCAGTTGATGCACTGATGCGTCGGACAGCAAAAGCTGTTAATTTTGGCATTGTTTATGGGATTTCTGATTTTGGATTAGCCAATAACCTAGGTATTTCACGTGCAGAAGCTAAACGTTTTATTGACACCTATTTTAAAGAATTTCCCCAAATTCATGCTTGGATGGCAAGCATTAAAGAGATAGCTCATGAACAAGGATTTGTTGAAACCATTGCCAAGCGTCGTCGTTATTTACCAGAAATTAGTTCAAAAAACTTTAATTTACGTAGTTTTGCTGAGCGAACAGCGATGAATTCACCGATTCAAGGTTCAGCGGCCGATATTATTAAAATAGCAATGATTAAAGTAGCTGATGCGTTACGAGACCATAACATGCAAGCACGTATGCTATTACAAGTTCATGATGAACTTATCTTTGAGGCACCAAGAGACGAAATTCAAGAGTTAACAGAATTGGTCACAAATGTCATGGACTCCGCTGTTGTACTAGATGTACCAATGCGTGTGGAAAGTCATTATGGTAATACTTGGTATGATGCAAAATAAAGTTTGTAAAAGTATCATGTCATATAACCTAACATATATTCGCATAACTGATAAATATCAATTAGAATAAAAGTATGCTAATGGAGGTTGTCAAATGAGCGAACGTGAACTGAGAAGAAATTTAGCGATTTTACCCATTGGCACAATCCGTGAACTCACACTATTAACTGATCGTCAGATTCGTTATTATGAGCAAAACGAATTGGTTAGTCCAACGCGTGGTAAAGGTGGTCAAAGGCGGTTTTCATTAAATGATGTTGATCGTTTACTTGAAATTAAGGATTTTTTAGACGCCGGAGATTCAATAAAAGACATTCAGGAAATATTTGCAAAACAACGCCGAAAAGCAGTTGGAAAACAGGATTCAGAGTCAGCGTTACGGCGATCTTTGCAAAAAGAATTTGCTCAAATTGGGCGATTCAATCATTAATTATGCAGAAACTGCCTCACAAGTTTTATTAGTAGAAAGGGAACTCATGGCACGAAAGTCATTTACAAAAGAAGAAATCAACCAAATTGTTATCGATGAAAACGTCGAATTTATTCGCGTAACATTTACAGACGTTCTTGGCGCAATTAAAAATGTGGAAGTACCGACTTCACAATTAGAAAAATTGTTAAACAACAATTTAATGTTTGATGGGTCATCAATTGAAGGTTTTGTGCGGATTAATGAATCAGATATGTATCTATATCCTGATTTGTCAACCTTTATGATTTTTCCTTGGGCAACTGATAGTCATGGTGGCAAAGTGGCACGTTTAATTGCTGACATCTACACATCAGACCGTGAACCATTTGCGGGTGATCCACGTCAGGCATTACGTAAAGTGTTAATTGAAGCAAAAGCAGCTGGTTTTACATCTTTTAATGTTGGGACTGAACCTGAATTTTTCTTATTCAAATTAGATGCAAATGGTAAGCCAACAACTGAACTAAATGATAAAGGTGGCTATTTCGATCTTGCACCGCATGACATGGGTGAGAATGTACGTCGAGAAATCGTTTTGACTTTGGAAAAAATGGGCTTTGAAATTGAAGCAGCACATCATGAAGTTGCTGAAGGACAACATGAAGTTGACTTTAAATACGCGTCTGCCTTGGAAGCTGCTGATAACATTCAGACATTTAAATTAGTTGTTAAAACAATTGCTCGTAAAAATGGTTATTATGCAACCTTTATGCCTAAACCTGTCTCTGGTATTAATGGATCAGGTATGCATACCAATATGTCATTGTTCCGTGGTTCTGAAAATGCTTTTGAAGATACTTCTGATGAAATGGGCTTGTCAAAAACAGCTTACAATTTCTTAGGTGGTGTGCTCGCACATGCAACAGCATTTACGGCTTTAGCGAATCCAACAGTTAACTCATATAAGCGATTGACGCCTGGATTTGAAGCACCAGTATATGTTGCTTGGTCAGCTTCGAATCGTTCACCAATGGTTCGTGTCCCAGCTTCTCGGGGTAAATCAACGCGTTTAGAGTTGCGATCAGTAGATTCAACAGCTAACCCTTATACGACATTAGCAGCTGTTTTGGCGGCAGGCCTAGATGGGATTAAAAATGAATTAGAGCCTTTAGCTTCAGTTGACAAGAACATTTATTTGATGGATGAAACTGAACGTACAAAGGCTGGTATTACTGATTTGCCGGACACTTTACTGGCAGCAATTCGTGAATTAACGAAAGATAGTGTCATCACAGCTGCAATTGGTAGTCATATTGCAGATAAATTTATTGAGGCCAAAAAAATCGAGTATACGTCATATCGTCAATTTGTATCACAATGGGAAACTGACGCTTACTTTGAAAATTATTAATTGATTGAACAAGCTCATAAAAATAAGAGACATCATTTAAAAGCCACGACATTTTGTAGCTTTTTTGTTATGATGAAAGGAGCATTTTATTAGTTTTAGGAGCGTGTCATCGACATGAAAAAAATCACAATTAACTGGCGTAAGGTATTGCTGATAGCAGTTGTTTTTTTTGCTAGTGCTGCTATTCAGGTATTAGCGTTAAATGCATTTTTAATTCCAAATAAAGTTTTCTCGAGTGGCTTTAATGGTATTGCACAATTGTTATCTATATTTTTTGTACAATTATTTCACATTAATATGCAAACTGGAACCTTCATCATGATTTTCAACATTCCAATTGGTATTATCGGTTGGAAATTAATTGGTGGCAAATTTACTATTTTGAGTTTCTTAAACTCTATTTTTGTATCTATTGTGCAAATTGTAGCGCCAACTCAAGCTTTAACGACAGATCCGCTATTGGCATCATTATTTGGTGGCTTATTACTTGGCGTGTCAATCGGATTGGCTATGAGGTATGGATTTTCGACAGGCGGTATGGATATTATAGCCCTGGTCGTTCAAAAGCGTACGGGAAAGTCAATCGGCGTACTAATGAACGGTATTAATTTTGTCGTTGTTATTGTCGCGGGTGCTTTTATTGGTTGGCAAAATGCCTTGTTTACGTTAATTGGCATTTATGCGACTGGCCGTGCTGTTGATGCGCTTTATACTGGTTATCAAAAATTAACTGCATTGATTGTTACTTCAAATGGCGATGAAGTGGTTGAAGCATTGCATCGAGATTTGATACGTGGTATTACCATATTGCCATCGAAAGGTGCGTATACAAAGCGTGATTCGATGACACTAATGATGGTCTTGTCGCGCTATGAATTAGTGGAAATGCAAGAAATTGTGCATCGCACTGATCCAAAAGCGTTTATTAACCTATTGAGTACGGTAAGTGTTTCAGGAGAGTTTTTTGATGCTGATCGTCAATTACAAATGAGACGTGCAGTTACAGTGCCCAAGCTTGAAACAGTGACAGCACAACTTGAAGCTGAGCAACAATTAGAATCACAACTTGATAAACTAGAAGTAGATGACAATAAATAGTCATTAGAAAAGAGAAAAAATCAATGCCAATTGTACAAGTAGAATTATTAGAAGGTCGTACGCATGAACAACTTTCTAAAATGGTAAAAGATATTACGGATGTTATTGTAGCAGATGCTGGTGCATCTCGTGATGCAGTACATGTTATCTTACGAGAAATGCCAAAAGATCGTTATGCAGTTGGTGGCATTTTAAAGAGTGATCAATCAAAATAACAGATAACGAATTATCTATTTTAAAATGGCTATTCAGTATATTTTAAAAAACGATATATTCATAAAAGGCGCCAATAAAGTTAGACAAAAACTAACTTTATTGGCGTCTTTTACTAGCACACATTGTTTTAGAAATGGACAGTTATTTTGTTGAATCGCGAATGACGAGTTGACCGTCAATAACAACACGTTGTATTTGTATTGTGTTGTTATCACGCACTTTTCGAAATAGGCGATATAATTCTTTACCTGCCTCAAAAAAACTGAACTCAAAACTGGTGAGGTTTGGAGAAACTGTTTCGCTAAAATAGGATTGTCCGAAGCCGATATAACGTGGTGTTTGGTGTAAAGCAAAAGCTGATTGCATGGCACCAACGACAATACGATCAGTTGCACCTATAATGAGATCAAAATTTTCCGCTACCATGGCTTGATAAGCTGACTGCTTAGCAATGTTAAGCTGAAAATCTGTGATGATCTCTTTATGTGGAATACCATTGAGAGCAGATTTTATACCACTGAAGCGGTCGTGACCGACAGCATAATCTAGTGACATATCAACATTTAAAAGCAAAACATTTTTTGGCGCTAATTTTTTGAGATAAGCACCAACAGTTTTACCAGCATGAATGTCATTCATAATCACGCGATTAAAGTCGGCCTCATCTTGCCCTTGAATAACCGTAGGTAATTTTGATGCTTTTATCACGGAACGTATTTCGTCAGTTAAGTTAGCCGTGAGTATAATAAGGCCGCTAACATTTTGTGATTGTAACTTTTCAATAGCAGCCAATTCGCGAGCAGAATCTTGATAAATATTGATAATTAAAAAGGTATCATCTATATTTAATTCGTCCAAGCCTCTGAGCATGTCAGACTGTGCAATTGAATCTAAGCGGGGGACAATGACGCCAATTGTGTGGTTGGTCTGCTGCTTTAAACTTTGTGCAAATGTATTTGGTGTGTAGTTATACTTTTTTACAATGCCATCAAGCTTTTCACGAGTATGCACACTAACAGAGCCACCATTTAGATAGCGAGAAACTGTGCTTTTTGCGACGTTTGCAATCGTGGCAATATCGTTTATTGTAACTTTTTTATTCATACCTTTAATAATAGCAGAAAAAGCAAGATTAAGTTGGAATATCAATTTAATAAATAAAGTACTTGCAAATATAATTGTAAGCGGTTACAATTATAGTGTAATAAAGAACCGGTTCCGTAAGTTGACTAATTTTGAAACGGAACATACTCATTTTTTATAGAGAGCAGGGAAAGACTATGAAGTATAATGAAGTTGCGAATCGCGTTACGAAAGCGATTGGGAAAGATAACATTGTTGCTGCAGCTCACTGTGCCACGCGATTACGTCTGGTCGTTAAGGACGTTAAAAAAATTGATCAACCAGCTTTAGATGATGATCCAGATCTGAAGGGAACATTTAATGCCGGTGGACAATATCAAATAATCGTTGGACCTGGGGATGTTGACGGTGTTTACGATGAATTCGTCAAATTAACTGGTGCCAAACAGGCAACAACGGATGACTTAAAAGAAATTGCTGCAAAATCTGGTAAGAAAAATCCATTAATGGATTTAATTAAAGTTTTGTCAGACATTTTTGTCCCATTGATTCCAGCCTTGGTTGCTGGTGGCTTGTTAATGGCGTTAAACAACATTTTAACGCAACCCTTTGGCGCTAAATCGTTAGTTGAAATGTATCCAAATATTCAGGGATTAGCAGAAATGGTTAATCTCATGGCATCAGCACCATTTGCATTCTTACCAATTTTAATTGGTATCACAGCAACACGCCGATTTGGTGGGAATGAAATTCTTGGTGCCGCAGCTGGTATGATGCTTGTTATGCCAAGCCTGATTAACGGATATGGTGTGGCAGAGGCAGTTGCTACTGGTAAGATGCCATCTTGGGATTTGTTTGGTTTGTCAGTTGCACAGGCGGGCTATCAAGGACAAGTATTACCAATCATTGGTGTTGCGTTTATCTTGGCAACGCTTGAAAAGTTTTTCCATAAGCACTTAAAAGGGGCAATTGACTTTACCTTTACGCCCATGCTATCACTTTTGATTACAGGATTTGTCACGTTTATTGTTGTTGGTCCGGTATTACGTGTTGTGTCAAACGGAATTACAGATGGCTTGGTTTGGTTGGTGACCACATTTGGTTTCGTCGGATATGGTGTATTTGGTTCATTTTATTCAGCGATTGTTATTACTGGTTTACACCAAAGTTTCCCAGCTATTGAAACACAATTGCTGGCAAATATTGCTAAAACAGGTGGTGACTTTATTTTCCCAATCGCTACAGCGGCAAACGTTGCTCAAGGTGCCGCAACATTTGCGATATACTTCTTGGCTAAGGGCAACACAAAGTTACGCGCATTATCATCGTCAGCGGGTGCCTCTGCTATGCTAGGTATTACTGAACCTGCTTTATTCGGTGTTAACTTAAAATACCGTTTTCCATTCTTTATTGCATTAGGGTCATCAGGTGTGGCTAGTTTGGTTATGGGCTTGTTTCATGTGATGTCTTCATCATTAGGACCTGCGGGTGTTATTGGATTCATTGCAATTCCAACTAACAAGTGGATTGGTTTCTTTTTAGCAGTCATTGTTAGCTTTAGTTTATCGTTTGTAGTAACATTGATTTACGGTCGTTCACATATGCCTGAAGTCAATGCTGCAACAGTAACAACTGTACATCCAAATCAGGTAGATGGTTTTGAAATTAATGCACCAGTTGCTGGTGAACTTGTTGACATGACAACTGTTAAAGATGCAGTATTTTCAAGTGGTATGATGGGTAAAGGCATTGCCATTGAACCAGAAGATGATAAAATATTTGCACCAATTGATGGTGAAATTACGGTTGCGTATGCAACAAAACATGCATACGGTTTGAAATCAAGCGATGGTGTTGAGGTGTTGATTCATATTGGTATTGATACAGTTAATTTGGACGGTAAAGGATTTACTAGTCAAGTTACACAAGGACAACAAGTTCATAAAGGTGATTTACTTGGTACTTTTGATAAACAGGTTATCGTAGATGCTGGATATCCGGTAACTACAATGGTTATTGTTACAAACACGAATGATTTTTCAGACGTTGCCTTAGATACAACTTATGGCAACACGGTACAATCTAGTGATGTCATTATGACTGCTGTACCAAAAATTAGTACGACTACTGAAGCGTAAGGGGAGATTAATGCTAGTTACAAATGATACAGTGAATTTTGAGAAATTCCATTTATATCCTACCACAGGATTATTAAATGACCCCAATGGCTTAATATTTTTTAAGGGACAATATCATGTGTTTTATCAATGGAATCCACATGCCTGTGATCATACGTATAAAGAGTGGGGACATTTCGTTTCTGACGATTTAAAAGAGTGGCAACGTGTTGAAACTGCGTTGAAACCGTCTCTTGAAAATTTGGATAGTGCAGGTATATACTCGGGCACAGCTTTTGTACATGACGAACGCTTATACGTCTTTTATACGGGAAATGTTCGCGATAGCTCGGGGCACAGTGTGAAATCATCACAAATGTGGGCAGTCAGTGATGATGGCATTCATTTTAAAAAGCTCGGTGAATTATTTCCGCATCCAAATGGATTTACGAAAGACGTTCGTGATCCTATGGTCTGGCAAGGAAAAAATGGCCATTATTTTCTAATATTGGGAGCCCAACATAGCAATAAAATTGGTGATATTATTATCTATGAATCAATTGATTTTAAAAAATGGGCTTATCGTGGATCATTAATTGAAGATCAATTATTAGATGTACGTGGATATATGTTAGAATGTCCGAGTTTTATTGAAGTTGATGGCAAACAGATTTTAATGTTTTCACCTCAAGGCCTCGCTGCAGATCCGACAAATAATCGTTATGAAAACATTCATAATACGGGCTATGTAATTGGGCAATTTGATGAAAAAAAGGCGCGATTCAAAGTTATAACAGATTTTAAAGAAGTTGATCACGGATTTGAATTCTACGCCCCCCAAACTATGGTTGCGCCAAATGGTCGGCGTATTATGTGGGGGTGGGCAGGCATGATGACACCTGAACGTGAAGCAGCTGTGCCCACCATTCATGCTCAGAAATGGGTACATGTGTTAAGTTTGCCACGCGAGCTACATGTGAATGATAAGTTACAACTGGTACAACAACCAATTACTGAAATTATTGATACAACTGTCTTGAATGCGTTTGATAATGTGGGTGTTGGTCAGTACCGTGTAGAAACAACGACTGATTGGACTATAAAACTTAGCGATTATGCCACACTGACACGACGTCATAATGACTTAATATTTGAGAGACAGCAATGGGAATCGAGTCAAGTTGAAACCAGGCAATTAACGGGTGATTTAAATAATTTACTTTTAATTGTAGATGTTGATGTGATTGAAGCTTACACTGAAGATGGTTTAAGTGTCATGACAGCAAGATGGTTTTGAACAATACTAAATAAGAAAACTAGGTAAGCGCTTGATCTTACCTAGTTTTCTTATTTTAATGCCTGTAATGCAAGATTATGGGCACCTAAATTTTCTTTTTCAGGTAACCATTGGCTTAAAAATAAGTCATATGATGATGTTAATGCGTTAATTTCATCAACATAAATTTGATAATGTTTAGCATAATTTTTATGGATGGCATCAATCATTATTTGAGAATCACTATACAGTTGTATGACGTCCATTGTCTTATAAAGTGTTTTTAGTGCCCAAATCAATGCAAGAAACTCGGCTTCTTGATTGTTTTTAGTATAGGGTAAGGCGCTTTTGAGTTGGCGTTGTTTTTTATTGGTAATAATAACTGCGCCAGCAGCGCTTTGTCCAGTTTGTATATTACGGGCTGCGTCAACAAAAATTTTGATCATCATGTCTCTCTTAATGGAATAATTTATGCATTCCTTGGTTGATTAAAGTATACCTTGTTTTCCGAGAAAAGTTATCAAATGACAATCAAAATCCATGGTAAAATAGACTAAGGCATTGATTTCATAGATATATTGCTATTCCGTGAACAAGCCATATTTTATCGTGATGAAACTGGAGTAAAAAAATGATTCCTAAACGTGGATTCTTTCAACCACTAGATATAACAGGACAAATAGGTTGGCTTTGGTGGTTTATATTGTTTATGGCCGGTATCATAGTATGGAGTGAGACGGCCTTTAAATTAGAAATAGTGCCGATCGTTTATCTCTTACTGATGCTGGTACTAGGCATCGTAATTATTTTACGCCGTCGTATTTATGTTGCGGGTGCACAATTGTTTTTGGGACGTGTTTTTGTCTCAGATTACGAAAAAATTTCTCTTACAACAATGGTTAACTGGCAACTAAATGGCCGTGTGTTATCGTTTACACGTGCTGGCCGGTCGCGTAAATACTGGCTCAGTCAAAATATTGCAAAGCAAATTAAGGAATACATGACTACTCATGACAAAAAAGATAACAATTAATATCGTTGACCAAATAGGTCGTATTGATGTAATTTTAGCAAAAGAAAATTTACCATACTCGCGTACAACATTAGCAGATTGGTTACAAACCGGACATATTTTAGTAAATGGTGTTCAGGTGAAACGGGCCTATAAAGTAATAGCAGGTGATGTAATCAACATTTTACCACCAGAAGTGACAACGACTGAAATCATTGCTGAAAATATACCACTTGAGATTGTTTATGAAGATAATGATATTTTGGTTGTTGATAAACCTCAGGGAATGGTTGTCCATCCCGCTGCAGGACATAGCTCGGGTACATTAGTTAACGCCTTACTCTATCATTCGCCATTGTCTACAATTAACGGTGAATTTAGACCAGGTATTGTTCACCGTATTGATCGTGATACCAGTGGTTTATTAATGGTCGCAAAAAATGATCAGGCACATCAAGCGCTTTCAGCACAACTTAAAGCACATAAAAATGATCGCATTTATTATGCATTAGTACGTGGTGAGTTTGTTGAAAATTCCGGTACAATTAATGCCCCGATTGGTCGCCATAAAGTAGATCGTAAAAAACAAGCTGTGCAAGAAGGTGGCCGTGAGGCAATAACACATTTTGAAGTCATTAAACGGTATGTTGGTTATACATTGTTAAAAGTACGTTTAGAAACAGGTCGGACACATCAAATTCGTGTACACATGACATATATTGGTCATCCAGTGGTTGGTGATCCCGTTTATGGTTCTGCTCAAAATCTAGCTGGGGTAGTTCTGAAAGGGCAGATGTTGCATGCTAAAACATTGTCATTAACGCAACCAAAAACCGGAAAAGAATTAATATTTGATAGTGCACTGCCGAATTATTTTACAAATGCTTTAGCAACATTAACACCAATTATTCAAAACGATAATTAACTGATTTGAAGGGAGAAGTGTGTTGTTTAAATAACATACGCAACTATTATGACAAATAAAGAAGTACTTGATAATGCCTCATTACAACGGGCATTGACGCGTATTACATATGAAATTATTGAACGAAATAAAGGTGGACAAGATTTAATTCTTGTTGGTATTAAAACGCGCGGTGAGTTTTTAGCACAACGAATTGCTAGTCGTTTAGAACAACTAGAAGGTGTGAAAATTCCTGTTATGGCAATTGACATCACTAATTTTCGTGATGATGTTTTGAATCAAGACTATAGTCTTGGTTTGAATGAAGATGAAAAAAATAATATTGCTGATAAAAATATTGTTTTGATTGATGATGTCTTATTTACTGGGCGAACAATACGCGCTGCGTTGGATGCTTTGATACATATAGGGCGACCCAATAGCATTTCCTTGGCTGTTTTGGTAGATCGTGGTCATCGTGAATTACCCATACGTGCAGATTTTGTTGGTAAAAATATTCCAACAGCGCAAAATGAAAAAATCAAAGTACTGGTTCAAGAAATTGATGGCCGCGATGCCGTCGAAATCGTACATTAAGAGGAGATGTAGGTACACAGCGTTCGGAGTAACAATTTTCCTGATGATGTGGATTTACAAGTGTAAAAATATGATGCAACGTCACTTAATTCTTGAAGATGGGACGGTATTTCCGGGACTTGGTTTTGGCGCTCCGGCAACCACTTTTGGAGAAATTATTTTTCATACTGCCATGACTGGCTATCAAGAAATCATTACTGACCCAATATATGATGGGCAAATGATTGTTTTTGCGATGCCTGTTGTTGGCGCATCTGGCATTCATGCAGAAGCTTACGAATCAGTTAAACCAACTATTAGTGGTATGATCGTTCATGATTTAGCTGAAGTATCTGTCAATCGCCAACGCCGTATGAATTTAGACCGTTTTTTAAAGCAACATAATATTCCTGGACTATATCAAGTTGATACACGTCAACTGATTAGGCATTTACGTGAGACCGGACCACAAAAAGCGAGCATCGTTGATTTTGCGGATGAACATGCTATTGATCAATTGGTTGCAACTGTTTTGACGAATAAACAGGTTCAAAGCACTTCAACGCCAAAACCGTACGCTAATCCTGGCCGTGGCCGTCACATTGTTGTCATTGATTTTGGGCTAAAACATGGCATTTTGCGTATGTTAGGTGATTATGATGCTAACGTGTCAGTATTACCCTATACCACGAGTGTGGCAGAAGTTTTGACCTTGGATCCGGACGGCATTATTTTATCTACTGGTCCCGGCGATCCCAGAACCTTGCCAGACAGTGTGTTAACGTTAATTCGTGTTTTACAATCTAAAGTACCCATGTTAGGCATTGGCCTAGGACATGAATTATTTGCGTTAGCAAATGGCGCAGAACTGATGCCGTTACCCTCAGAACATCATGGTATGAACCATCCCATTCAAGAAATTATTACACGTCAAATTTTTTACGCAATGCAGGGTCAAGGTTATGCCGTGGATGCGTCATCCATTAACCGTAAAAAGTTATTTGTGACTTACCGTGATCTTGTAGACGGTGCAGTTCAAGGATTACGACATCGTGAATTTCCAGCTTTTAGTGTACAATTTTTTCCTGATGCTGCGCCAGGTCCGCTTGAAGCAACAACTGTATTTGCAGATTTCTTTGAAACGGTAGAAGATTATGTCGAACATTACAATCAATAATAAAATTAAAAAAATATTGTTTATCGGTGCTGGTGCTAATGATTTTGGTCGTGAAGCAGAGCATGACGCGGCAATCTATCAAGTGATGCCAGAATTACGAGGGCATGGGATTGAAGTTTTCGTAGTGGATGAAAATCCATACGCACTGTCATTGGAAAGTTTGGCAGCGACGACTTTTTGGCAACCATTAACGATTGGAAATTTAAAAAAAATAGTTCAAGAAAATAACATTGATACTGTTGCACCTTTATTTGGAGGTGAGGCATCTTTGCGCTTGTGGGCAGAGGTTGTACAAAGTTGGGAGCATGGCGATGGGCCGGTACCAAATACACTTGGGCTGAGCATTGAGATGTTACTTAAAGTGAATAATATCCCGGCGTTGACCGCCTATATGGCTAAAAATGGGTTACCTGTCATCAATAATTACGTGCTGAAAGCACAAGATGAAGCTAACGAACTATTACGTGAATTACAGTTACCATTGATGATACGTGCGTTACATCCAAACCAAACGAATACACGTCATGTGGTGGAACGTTTAGATGATTTTGAAGATGCAATTAATCTTGCAAAATTACAATCTGTTACGCAAGAGGTTATCATATCTAAAGCAATTAATGGCTTAAAAGAAGTTAGTATAGAGGTGCTGCGCGATTTTCGTGGCAATAAAATGCAAATTGGGGCCAGTGAGGACATGGATCCTATCGGCATTCATACCGCAGATTCGCTGAGTGTGTCACCCATCTTAACTATTCAAGATCAGTTGATTAGTAAAATGTGTGATTATGCATTTAGAGTAGCCGACATACTGCAATTACAAGGTGTCATGCATGTTCAATTTGCCGTTGATGATGATACAAATAAAATTTATATTATCAAAGTATCACCATACATTGATCAAATGGCCACACGTATGTCATTAGCCACAGGATATCCTACGATGCTTGTGACGATTAACCTAGCACTAGGTGTCGCGCTGGAAGATATTGTTTTGCCACATAATTTTGGTATAAACACGGCTATAATGGAGCCAATGATGGATCATGTCGTTGTTAAGTTACCTGTGTTTCCATTTGGCGAATTAGCTCAAGCAGGTGTGCATGTCAAAAGACAACTCAATAGTGTACAAAAATCTATCGGCACAACGCTTGGTTTTGGTCGAACATTTATTGAAGCGTTAGAAAAAGCGATTCGATCAGCTCATTTTAATAATGCGAGTTTTTCGCCAACGAATATGGCACATATTAATGATGATGAATTGATTCAGCAGCTTATTCATCCACAAGATAATCGTGTTCTATTATTAATTGAAGCGATTAAACGGGGTTATGAAATTGATGAATTGGCAGAATTAACGGCTATTGATGAATTCTATTTTTATCAACTGAAACATTTGCATAAATTGGAAAAAGAGGTTGAGGCGGATATAGATAGCATTAAATCTTTACGACGTGGTAAAAAATATGGTTTATCTGACGGATTGCTCGCGCGTTTTTGGCATACAGATTTTAACATTATTCGAACCTTAGCAAAAGAAAACCATATTGACGTTACTTACAAGGCGGTTGAGCCTTCTGCTGGTGAATTCCCTGAAAATGCACGCCAATATTATGCGACCTATGAAGCGGAAAATGAATCGGTACAGATTAACGCAGACTCAGTGTTAGTTATTGGGTCTGGTGCTTTTAGAATGGGAGACGCCGCTTCAGGAGGCTATGCCACGACAATTACGATGTCTGAATTACGTCGACTACAGTACCCGACGATCATTATGAACAATAATCCCAGTGATGCAACCTTACTACCACATTTGGCTGATAAGCAGTATCTAGAACCGCTTGAAATATCAGATGTCATGCGTGTAGTGGAGTTGGAAAAACCAAAAGCTATTGTGATTCCAGGTAATCGTCGTAAACTAATTAAGGCTTTGCGAGACTTAGGACAACAGGTCATCATTTTGCCAAAGGAAAAACATACACCAAGTGGTCCAAACGAAAACCAATCAGAATTTGCATTAAATATATTTTATGATGGGCAAAATATTTATCCCATTAATTTTACGCAACATATGGCAGGTGAAGTGCGTATTATTCCCCAATTTGCAGAGTTACCACACGACATAGCTCAAAAAGAAATAGATAGTCCTGGTGTTTATCAAATTATTTGGTATCAAAATATAATCACATGGATCGACACGATTGATGTAGCAGATATTGTTCATGATTCTTGGTTGCGACCTATGCCATTTGGTCAAATTGCTTATATGACAAAAGTAATGAATGTACAATGGATAAGATTAACTATACGGGCGGCGCTGCATGAACTAACTAATCAGGATGTTGCAACATTAGAAGCAATCAACCAGCAACCAATTACTCAGCCACTGAGTATGATAGCTGCTGATGTAAATTATCGTTTGCATCTGCAACCCAGCGAAGTGATTGATGGCACAAGATTTGAAATAGGTGTTGGTGTGAACTATTATGAGTGATAGTAAAAAATATGATACAAATTTATTTACTGGTGTTATGGTAGAGCAGGACGCTTCGGGTCTTTATCAACCGAAAACTGGTGCTAAACCAAATGTTTGGCGAACTGGTAAACATACGAAAGGCCAATTTAAAAAAATTGGGCAGGTTTTTTTAACAGAAAAAGGGCAAGCCATAAGCGTCCTAAATGTTGACAAATTGTCTTTTAACAAACGACATAACTATATCTCTTTACAGCGTTGGACTGACGAACAAGTTAGTTTAGAATTATTAACAGATTGGTTATGAAATCTAATCAGTAAAAAGTGCCTACAGAAAATGTCAATCTTAATTTCTGTAAGCACTTTTTCATGTTGTTGCTGAATTCACTTTAGGCCGATTTATGTTGTAAACGGCGCGTTGCTATATTAAACGATATTGCGTTGATGACGATAACAATGGCACTGAAAATAAATATACCACGATAATCAAATAGACTTGCAATTAATGCACCAAACATGGGACCCATAACTGATCCTAGAGATTGGAAACTTTGGTTGTAACTAAACATGCGACTTGTCATTTCAGTGGGCGAGTTTTTTGCTAATAAGGTTTGAATGGCAGGTAACATTGTGGCATCACTAATGCCAACCAAAAAACGAAAAAACATCAGCATGCTAATACTTGTGACAAATGCTGTTGGTAGAAAGGCAATAACGGCTATCATAAAACCTATTTTAATCATACGATCAGTGCCTATATGGTCACCGATACGGCCAAATGGCGGGGCAGCTATAACTGTCGCGATACCTGGCATGGCAGCAACAATACCAGCAATAAAAGTTGTATTTGAGGCGTTATGTATTAATTCACGGACAAACAAACTAATGATTGGATTGATGGCTGTATTCACAGTTTGGACTAACATAGTTGTTACAAATAGGCCAATAATCAGTTGTTTATTTGGGATATGTGCCCAGAGGCCTTTAGTTGAAGTGCTAGCAATAAGGGGTGTTGATGTATGAGGTATTTCTTTGACTAAAAATAATGTCAGTAAAAATACTAAAAACAAAATGATACCAGTGATATGAAATGATGTGCGGTAACTAAAAAAAGTAGCCAAAGTACCGCCAAATAAAGGGCCAATCAAATTGCCTGCAGTCATGCCAGTGACTAAAATACCTAGTGCCTTGCCAGCATGTTTTTTCGGTGTTTGCGTGGCAACAAGTGCATTAGCGTTTGATATAAAACCACCCATGCCACCTTGTAGTGCCCTTAAAAAAAGCAGTTGCCAAACATTTGTCACATTACCCATTAAAAATAATACAATTGACATGCCAAGTGCAGCACGTAATAGCATTAATTTGCGACCTTTTTTGTCAGCGAGTTTACCCCAAAAAGGAGACACAATTGCTGTTACAAGAAATGAAATGGCAAATACAGCACCGGAGTAAAAGCTTAATTCGTTTTTACTGAAAGTACCTAGCGTATCAATGTAAAGTGATAAAAAGGGCATGACTTCACTTAGAGCAATGCCGGTCATAAACACACCAAACCAAAGGACAAAAACATTTTGTTGCCAAATTGGTTCAGATTCATTTAATGTATTGTTGTGAGCCTCAAACATCTGCATATTCCTTCTTAAAAAATGATATTACTAGTTTATGCTTATTTATTAAAATATGCACACTCTAAGACTAGCCTTGTGAAAATATTAAAATTTTATTATAATTAAATTACGCATAAAAAACGTCAAAAGGCACACTGCGGTTTTTAAAATAGTGATGTGTCTTCCGGAATATATGAAGGGAAATATGTTGACATTGGCGCCAAATATGGTTGTCAAAGGGGCATACTTAAAATTATGGCAAAAACAAAAAAATATACAGGCGAAGAAGTACTCGCCTTAGTTGGACAGTACATGTCTGACACAGATACTGCAAAAGTTAAGGCTGCATATGAATGGGCATCAGATTTACATAAAGAACAGTTACGTAAATCAGGTGAACCTTATATTATTCATCCTATTCAAGTTGCTGGTATTTTAGCTGAATTAAAGATGGACACAGCAACTGTCATATCTGGTTATTTGCATGATGTTGTTGAAGACACACCAGCAACGCTTTCAGATGTTGAAGCAAAATTTGGTGCAACAATTAGTCAAATAATTGACGGCGTCACTAAAATTAGTAAAATTCAGTATAAAAATTCCCAGGAGCAACTTGCCGAAAATCATCGTAAGTTACTTTTGGCGATGTCAAAAGATATTCGTGTTATTATCGTTAAACTAGCTGATAGGTTGCATAATATGCGAACTTTAGGTGCATTACGCGAAGAAAAACAACATCGTATTGCAAGTGAAACTTTAGATATTTATGCACCATTGGCTGATCGATTAGGTATTAGTACAATTAAGTGGGAACTTGAAGATTTGTCTTTAAGTTATTTAAATCCAGAAAAATATCATAGCATTGCATCACGGATGAATATGAAACGTGATGAACGTATTCGTTATGTACAAGAAGCAGTATCTGAAATTGAAGCAGCAATTCAAGACCTTGAATTGCTGCATGTCGATGTTTATGGTCGACCAAAGCATATTTATTCAATTTATCGTAAAATGACGGATAAACATAAGGCTTTTGAAGAAATTTATGATTTATCTGCGGTACGTGTCTTGACAGAAACTATTCCAGATACATATGCTGTACTTGGTGCGATTCATTCGAAATGGATGCCCTTACCAGGTCGATTCAAAGACTATATTGCGTTACCAAAGGCCAATGGTTACCAAAGTTTGCATACCACGGTGATTGGCCCAGGTGGTCGGCCATTAGAGGTGCAAATTAGAACACACACAATGCACGAAGTGGCTGAATTTGGTGTGGCAGCACATTGGGCTTATAAGCAAAACAAAGGTGTCAATAAAGAAGTTAAAGTTAATGACCATAGCCAACAAGCGCTAAATGTCATTCAAGGTATTTTAGAGTTGCAAGAAGATGCAAAAAATGCTGAAGATTTCATGGATGGCGTGCAAGGTGATTTATTTAGTGACCGGGTATATGCGTTTACACCACGAGGGGATGTTTTTGAGTTAGCTAAAGGTGCCGGACCACTTGACATGGCTTTTTCAATTCATACGAATGTGGGTATTAGAACAACCGGTGCGAAAATTAATGGGCGCATTGTGCCACTTGATTATAAAATTAAAACTGGCGACATTATTGAAATTATAACAAGCGCAACCGCAAAACCGAGCCGAGACTGGTTAGATTTAGTTTCCACACGTCGTGCACGCAATAAAATTAAACAATATTTTAAGCAGTTAGATCGTGATGATAATATTGAAGCTGGTCGAGAATTGGTAACCCGCAACTTGCGTGATACTGGTTTTAATCCAGCAGAGCTTTTAACGACAGAGAACATAGAAAAGACAGCTGAGGCGCTACATTACCATTCATATGATGATATGTTTGCAGCGATTGGTTATGGAGATGTTGCGGGTCCTGGTGTGGCGAACAAATTGACTGAGGGTATCCGTGAAGCGAAACAAGAAGCGGAAACAGCTGAGTTACAGCGTGAGTTACTTGAAGAAGGACACGAAATTAAGCGTAGCGAAACTGCACTAACGCAACGTCAAAAAGGGACAGCAGATGATATTGTGATTGCTGGTGTTGATAATCTGCTAATCCGTTTGGGTCGTTGCTGCACACCAGTTCCTGGTGATCAGGTGATTGGCTATATTACCAAAGGACGTGGTATTTCTGTTCACCGAGTTGGGTGTCCCAATATTCGTGCAGCAGAAACACAGGGACAGCGCTTAGTTGATGTCCAATGGGAAAATGAGGAAGGCTTAAAGCCTAATTATGACGCTGATTTGACAGTTCACGGTGAAAATCGTAATGGTTTGCTCAATGATGTGTTGCGTGCTGTTAATGGCCGTACAAGATTTGTGAATTCAGTTAACGGACATGTGACCAAAAATGGTATGGCGCAGGTGTCATTGTCACTTGGTGTCAAAAATAGTATGCAGCTCAATGGTATTATGGATGCGCTAAATACACTGCCTGCGGTTTATGATGTTGAACGGGCTTTTCACTAAGATTCATAAATATTTTTAAAGTAACCATTATTTGTGTTGCTATGATCTAATAAAATTTTGTTAGTAAATATGATTGAAAAAATGTAGAGGTAAAAATGAAAATAGTATTACAACGTGTGACACAAGCAAGTGTCAGTATTGCTAGTAATAAAGTTGGTGAAATTGATCATGGATTCGTTTTACTTGTTGGTGTGGCAGAAAATGATAGTCAATTAGAAATTGATTATCTCGTCAGAAAAATTAGTCAATTACGTGTGTTTGAAGATGATAACGAACGTATGAATTTAAGTATTCAAGATGTAAAGGGTGCCATACTGTCTATTTCACAGTTCACATTATTTGCTAACACTAAAAAAGGCAATCGGCCTAGTTTCACTGATGCGGGAGCACCAGAATTTGCCTCTCGTATGTATGATCATTTTAATGAATCACTGCGTGCAGCTGGGTTATCTGTCATAACAGGTGAATTTGGTGCTAATATGCAGGTGTCATTGGTTAATGATGGGCCAGTTACGATATTATTTGATACAGCACATCAATAAAAAATGGTAAGTTGCTTAAGCAACTTACCATTTTTTATTGATGTCGATGTTTACGAATACGATTATATAAGCCAAATGGTACCGTGCTTTCTGTACCATTTTTAATACGAGCAATGTTTGAACGGTGTCGATAAAAAACGAATACTGTCAATATAATAGTAACGATTGTTAAAATTAAGTCGTGGTAAAATAATGATATCAAAACTGCGAAACTAAAACTAATCATAGCACTCATAGAAACCATTGAAGTTAGCAGTAATACTAAAATAAATACACTGATGGCTAAAATAAAAAAATAAGGGTTATAGGCTAACAGAACGCCAGCTGAGGTAGCAACGGCCTTGCCACCTTTAAATTTGATCCAAATTGAAAATGTATGACCGATAATAGCACCAACACCAACTAACATTGGATTAATGTTACTGTTGAATAATAAAGGTAGTAGGCCAGCTGCAGTACCCTTTAATAAATCAAGTGCTAATGTTATAATTCCGGCTGTAGTACCTAGAACACGAAATGAATTTGTTGAACCGACATTACCAGAGCCTTCATCGCGGATATCTTTATGATAAAATAATTTACCAATCCAATATCCGGGCATTAAAGAGCCAAGCAAGTAAGAAAAAAGAAACATTAATATCGTTGAAAACATGATTTGAACTCCTCATAATGGTGCGTTAACATAAATTTAATTTTAGCATAAAAATAGATAGTAGAGGGGGTAACTTAATCAAATTAAAATATTTATACTTGTCAGAATGGATTTTTTCATCTATGATAATATAGATTGACGCGCGATGATTAACAATTGTGTTGTCGTGTGTGTATGAAATTAAGAAAGATATGAGTATTCATGGCAGAAAAAAACCATTATGATTCAGATTCAATAAAAATTTTAGAAGGACTTGAGGCAGTTCGTAAACGTCCAGGTATGTATATCGGCTCAACAGATGGCCGTGGTTTGCATCATCTAGTTTATGAAATTGTCGATAATGCCGTTGATGAAGCTTTAGGCGGCTATGGTCATGATATTCAAGTGACAATTCACGAAAATAACGCCATTACTGTGCAAGACTTTGGTCGTGGCATGCCCGTTGGTATGCATGAGTCTGGAAAACCAACACCTGAAGTCATTTTGACTGTGCTCCATGCTGGTGGTAAATTTGGACAAGGTGGTTATGCGACATCTGGGGGGTTGCATGGCGTTGGTTCCTCAGTTGTTAATGCCTTATCTGAAAGCTTACAGGTGACGATTGTTCGTGATGGACACAAGTGGCAAGAAGATTTTATTAAGGGTGGACAACCAGTAGGTACTTTACGTGATTTAGGTGTGACTAAAGAACCTAGTGGCACAAAAGTAACTTTTAAACCAGATTCAACTATTTTTAGTGCTACGGTTTATAAATATGACACTTTATCTGAACGGTTGCGCGAATCAGCTTTTTTGATGTCAGGTGTTAAATTTAGTTTAACTGATGAACGGGTGAAGCCTAAAAGAGTTGAAACGTATCATTATGAAAAGGGACTAGAGGCTTTTGTTGGTTTCTTGAACGAAGAAAAAGAAACCATTGGCTCAATTATGACGTTTGAAGGGCAACAAGATGATATTGCTGTTGAAGTAGCTGCGCAATATAATGACGGTTACTCAGAAACATTGTTATCATTTGTTAACAATGTACGTACGCAAGATGGTGGTACACATGAAGTTGGTTTTCGTACAGCATGGACTAAAGCGTTTAACGAATATGCTAGGAAAGTTAATTTATTAAAAGAAAAAGATAAAAATCTTGAAGGTACTGATGTTCGAGAAGGATTAGCAGCTGTTATTTCATTACGTGTCCCAGAACAATTTTTGCAATTTGAGGGTCAGACTAAAGATAAGTTAGGGACACCAGAAGCACGTGGGATTGTTGATGCTGTTGTTAATGAAACTTTAGGACGATTTTTAATGGAAAATGGTGATTTTGGTCAAAATCTCATTCGAAAAGCAATTCGAGCACGTGAAGCACGTGAAGCGGCACGTAAAGCGCGTGACGAAAGTCGGACAGGCAAGACAAAAGGTCAAAAGGATCGCCTGCTGTCAGGCAAGTTAGCACCAGCACAATCAAAGAATGCTGAACATAATGAATTGTTTTTGGTGGAAGGTGATTCTGCCGGTGGTTCAGCCAAACAAGGTCGAGATCGTAAGTTTCAAGCGATTTTACCGTTACGTGGTAAAGTTTTAAACACAGAAAAAGCAAAACTCGCTGATATTTTGAAAAATGAGGAAATTTCAACGCTGATTTACGCTATAGGTGGTGGCGTTGGACCTGATTTCAAGGTTGCTGATACCGCATTTAGTAAGGTTATTATTATGACCGATGCTGATGATGATGGTGCACATATACAGACGTTGCTTTTAACGTTCTTTTATAAGTATATGAGACCATTAATTGAGGCAGGCCGAGTTTATATTGCTTTACCGCCATTGTATCGTGTTAAATATGCATCTAAAAAATTCGATGATAAGTTTGCATGGACAAATGACGAATTAGAAACGATTACAAATCAAAATGATGCCCGTTACGAATTAACTCGTTTTAAGGGATTGGGTGAAATGAATGCACCGTTATTGTGGGAAACAACGATGGATCCTGAATCACGTACGTTAATTCGTGTGAAAATCGATGATGCTGTGCTTGCTGAAAAGCGTGTGACAACATTGATGGGAGATAAAGTTGAACCACGACGTGAGTGGATTGAAGCAAATGTCCACTTTACGTTAGATGAATCGGGATCAATCTTAGACGCTGTTGAAGGTTATGACAGTAATGCCAGCGATATTTTCGAAAAAGTACGTAACCACGAAAACATCGATTCAGTTTCAAAAAATGATACAAAAATAAATGAACCCGTAATTACAACATGGCAAAATGGCGATAAATAATTATTTTGCTGTATGTCAAAAGGCTTTAACGGTGAGACAGTAATCTGACTAGATGTTGATATACCGTGTACAATTGTATACGGTATTTGCGTAGTAATTTTATTTGAAAGGAAATGTGTCTATTAAGTAATAATAGGCAATCTTATATATGGCAGATCGTATAACTGAACTTTCACTCGAAGCAGTGATGGGCGAACGCTTTGGGCGTTATTCAAAATATATTATTCAAGAACGTGCATTACCAGATATTCGTGATGGTTTAAAACCCGTACAACGACGTATTTTATTTGCGATGGATCAAGATGGCAATACATTTGACCACCCTTATCGTAAATCAGCAAAATCAGTTGGTAATGTCATGGGAAATTTTCATCCTCATGGTGACTCGTCAATCTATGAGGCAATGGTTCGGTTGTCACAAAACTGGAAAGTACGCGAGCCTCTAATTGATATGAACGGTAACAACGGTTCTGTGGATAATGATCCAGCGGCAGCTATGCGTTATACTGAGGCGCGCTTGTCAAAAATTGCTGGGGAAATGATGACAGACCTAGGTCAAGAAACTGTTGATATGGTTTTGAATTTTGACGACACGACGTATGAGCCAACAGTTTTACCATCACGGGTTTTGAGTTTATTCATTAATGGCGCTACGGGTATTTCGGCAGGTTATGCGACAGAAATACCGCCACATAATTTAAAAGAAATAAATGGTGCTTTAACTTATTTACTTGATCATCCAGAAGCACCTTTGTCTGCGCTGATGCGTTATGTGAAAGGACCAGATTTTCCAACAGGTGGCATTATACAGGGCCTTGATGGTATTAAAAAAGCTTATAAAACTGGTCGCGGTAAAATTGTTGTTCGTGCCAAAACAGCCATTTCAGAAATAAAGGGTGGCAAAAAGAAAATTGAAATTACTGAATTACCATACGAAGTCGTAAAATCAAATTTAGTATCGAAAATTGATGGTATCCGTTTAAACAAAGAAGTTGCTGGTATATCTGAAGTTCGCGATGAATCTGATCGGGAAGGCATGTCCATTGTTATTGAACTAAACAAAGACGCTAATGCTGCTGGTATATTGACTTATTTATTTAAAAAAACAGATTTGCAAATTGCTTATAATTTTAATATGGTGGCAATCCATGATCAAAGGCCCGTTCATGTGAGTCTGAAACAAGGGCTGGAAGCTTTTTTGAACTTTCGTAAAGAAGTCGTTTTGAAACGTTCAGCATATGAATTAGCGAAGGCTCAGGCCCGACAACATATTGTTGAAGGTTTGATTCGGATGTTGTCGATATTAGATGAAGTCGTGGCGACGATTCGTGCCTCAAAAAATCGAAAAGATGCCACACAAAATTTGATTGATAGTTATCAGTTTACACAACCACAGGCAGAGGCAATTGTCACACTACAGTTGTATCGTTTGACGAATACGGATGTCACACAGTTAGAGGAAGAATTTGCGACGCTTGCGGCTAAAATTGTGCGTTTAAACTTAATTATTACTGAATCATCAGCATTGAACGATGTTATACGTGATGAAATTGCAGAAATAACAACAACTTATCGTTCACCGCGTCGATCAGAAATTGAAGCTGAGGTTGAAACTCTCGTCATTGATTCAGCTGTTACTATTGCTGAAGAGGATGTGCAGGTACTGGTCTCTCGTAATGGGTACTACAAGCGTGCATCATTACGATCTTATAAAGCTTCAGACTCTGATAATGGTTTGGCAGAAGATGATCTAGCTATCTTTGAAGGCCAACTCAATACTACACAACATTTGTTCATGTTTACTAACAAAGGAAATATGATTTATCGCCCAGTCCATGAATTACCAGATTCAAAATGGAAGGATACTGGCGAACATTTTTCACAGCAATTATCAAATTGGCATGCAGACGAGTTTGTGATTAAAGCTATTGCTATTGATAATCTTGAGCAAGAAGGTGCCTTTACTGTTGTGACAAATGATGGTTTTATCAAACAGACAGCATTAAGTGATATGTTACCAAAGGCTTACAAGAAAAAAACGAGCATGGCAATTAAACTTAAGACAGATGCGAGTTATGTCGTTAGTATCGCTTATTTCAAACAGATTGATCAACAAGAGGTTTTGCTGTTATCGCACAACGGCGTGGGTCTGCGATTTAAAGTGACGGATGTACCAGAAATTGGGCCACGTACGGCTGGTGTTAAATCAATGGACTTACGTGGCACTGATACGATTATAGTGGCATTATTTATTACTAATGATTTACAACAAGTGGCAATTGTAGCTAATAATGGTGCGTTTAAATATATGCCAGTTTCAGAAATCAATCGTTCAAAACGTGCAAATAAAGGCCTATTGATTTTTACACAGAAAAAAACAGTAGCCTATCATGTTGCTGCAGCGACTATTTTTGATTCTCATGAAACAGCACTGCAGATTTTGACAACACGTTGGCAAATTCAAGAGTTGCAATTAAGTGATTATCATCCATCGCAACGCATTGGTAATGGACAATATGTTGTCGATGTTAAAAAAGATGGTATACCTTGGTTGATTAAGCCATTATCGATTCATGCGACAAAATAAGCTTTTTTTGCTAAAATAGAGTTATAAACTTTTAGGAGATACAAACGAATGGCTAAGACATTAGTTTTCGGGCACAAGAACCCAGACACTGACACAATCGCTTCAGCAATTGCTGCAAGTTATTTATTAAATAAACTTGGTGGTGATACAGAGGCAGTGGCGCAAGGCACACCAAATGCTGAAACGCAGTTTGCATTAGATTTTTTTGCGGTCACTGCGCCAAAAATTATTACATCAGCCAACACTGAAACTGTTGTCCTAGTTGATCATAACGAGGCTGCACAATCCATTGATAATTTATCAGAAGTTACTGTTGAAGCTATATACGATCACCATAAATTCGCGTTCACAAATAGTACACCATTGTATATTAATGCCAAACCTTGGGGATCAGTTGCAACAATTCTATACTATGAATTTAAACAAGCAACTATCGAAATTCCTTCAAAGATTGCTGGCCTGATGGCCTCAGCTATTATATCCGATACGTTATTACTAAAAAGTCCGACAACAACGCCTTATGATAAGCCAGCATTAGAGGCATTGGCCGTTATTGCTGGTCTTGATAATTATGAAAAATATGGTTTGTCGCTGTTGAAAGCAGGAACAGACTTATCATCACGAACTGATAAAGAACTTATTGATGGGGATGCAAAGTCCTTTGAAATAGGGGGCCATAAGTTTCGCATTGGGCAAGTCAATACAGTAGACATTACCGATGTTTTGACACGCCAGTCAAGTATTGAGGCAGCTATGGTTGCAGAAAACTATGAAGATTTCTTATTTGTCATCACTGATATCTTAAACTCAAATTCAAAAGCGATATATCTCGGGGATGCTACGACAGCCATTGAATCAGCTTTTGGTGCCAAAATCACTAACAACGTGATTGATTTACCTGGTGTTGTTTCACGTAAGAAACAGGTTGTCCCACCGTTAGAACAACAATTTTAAAAATTATATTGAAAAAATGTTTGGCTGTTCAGCAATAAAATAAGTTTTACCGAACAAATTTTCGTTTGAATTTTTAAAATGACTTTACACCACCCACATGTTCATGTATAATAATTATTTGTATTGACAAGCAAATAATTTTAACAAACCACACACTAAGGAGTAAGAATATGCGTATTCACGTTGTTCTAGGAAATGATGAAACTGGCGAACGTATTTACTTGACGTCTAAAAATCGTCGTAATACACCAGATCGTCTTGAGTTAAAGAAGTACTCACCAAAACTTCGCAAAGTTGTAACATTTAAGGAGATTAAGTAAAATGGCAAAAAAGTCAAAGATTGCAAAAGCGCAAAAGCGTGAAGCTTTGGTTGCGAAATATGCTGACAAGCGTGCCGAATTAAAGGCAGCAGGTGATTTTATCGGTTTGGCTGCTTTGCCAAAGGATTCATCTCCTGTACGTGTACACAACCGCGACTGGATTGATGGTCGTCCTCATGCTTATATGCGTGAGTTTGGTATGTCACGTTTGAACTTCCGCCAATTGGCACACAAGGGTCAAATTCCTGGTGTTCGTAAAGCTTCTTGGTAATTATTTAAAGTTTCGTCATTAACGTAACTTACACCGTAAGCGTTACGTGGGCACGTTAAAAGTCAATTATTATAGCATCAGCTAAATACAGTGACTGCCTCAATGAGCAAAGCGAATGGGGTCATAAAGGTTCACAAACTAGTAAAAATCACAGTGATGTGATTTTTTTGTTGTATCATTGAAATACCTGTTTGCAATTTGTTGACGTTAGCGTTATAATTATAGTTGTTAATTTACATAGCTTTTGTAAATGAGCGGGTCACATCCGATGCGGCCGGCTCATTTTTTATGGGATTGGCACTTGCTTACAATAAATATTAGCAATCCATCGGGAAGGGGTAGATAAATGGTAAATAAAGTTGAACAAAGAATCATAGATTTGATTACGCCAATTGTTAATAGACGAAATGAACTGTTATGGGATTTGACGTACACTAAAGAAGGTGGCCAAAAGATTTTACGCATCTTATTAGATAAGCCAAACCATGAATTTATAACAATGGCTGATTTAACAGCTTTCACACAGGAAGTTAACGAATTTTTGGATACAACTGACCCTGACCCTATTCCAGAGGCATACTTATTAGACATTTCATCACCTGGTGCTGATCGACCGCTAAAGCAACCTTGGCATTTTCAATGGGTACAAGATGGTAACGAAAATATTTTAGTGTCACTTTTTGTTGCAAAAAATGGTCAAAAAAAATGGCAAGGAAAGATCAAGTCATTAAATGATACTGGGTTAGTTTTGTTAACCGATGATGGTGAAATAATTCTTGATTTTGATGAAATTGCAAAAGCAGTGTTGGATATCCAGTTTTAACATAAATGTGTGTATTGGTAATTTTAAGCCTGTACTTTGGATAAAAACTGTGAAAACAGAGTTACTATGAAAATACAGCAAGTATCAGTAGATACTCTACTAATTGAATGAGGATAGGCGAATGAGTAAAGAACTAGTCGATGCGCTCGATGCCCTTGAAGCCGAGCGTGGAATAGAACGTGAAATTGTTGTTGCAGCACTTGAAGATGCTTTGAGAGCAGCTTACAAGAAGCAATATAATGCTGAACAGAACGTTGAAGCAGTGTTTGATACAAAAAAAGGAAACGTTGCAATTAAACAAGTCAAAAATGTCGTATTGGATGACGATTTTGAAAATGAAGATACAGAAATTAGTCTAACAGATGCGTTAGTTATTAATCGGGCATACGAAGCGGGCGATGAAATTCGCTTTGATGTGACACCCAAAGATTTTGGCCGTATGGCTGCCCAAGCAGCAAAGCAAGTTATTGTACAAAAAATGCGTGAGGCAGGTCGTGAAGCAATTTATAATAAATTCGCTGATTACCAGGATGAAATCATTACTGGTGAGGTTGACCGACAAGATGCACGATTCTTGTATATGACATTACCTGGAAATCAGGAAGCTGCCATGGCACCAAACGATCAAATGCCAAATGAGCGTTATCGTATGGGAGACCGTATCAAAGTTTTGGTAAACAAGGTTGAAAATAACGCGAAAGGACCACAAATTTTTGTCTCGCGTACGGCACCGGATTTGGTAAAACGTTTATTTGAACAGGAAGTACCTGAAGTTTACGACGGCACGGTTGAAATCATGAATATTTCGCGTGAAGCAGGTGATCGCTCAAAAATAGCTGTCTATACACATGATACAGACTTGGATCCTGTTGGGGCTATGGTTGGACAGCGTGGTGCACGAGTACAAGCTGTTGTTAATGAACTTGGCGGCGAAAATATGGACATCGTTGAATGGGTTGAGGATGAAGCGCAATATATCGCTAATGCGTTGAACCCTTCAGAAGTAGCAGATGTTATCTTTAACCCTGAAAATGAACGTGCAGTAACGGTCATTGTTCCCGATAATCAGTTGTCACTGGCAATTGGGAAAAAAGGTCAAAACGCTCGTTTGGCTGCAAGATTAACAGGTTTTAAAATTGATATTAAATCTGAAAGTGAAGCAGCAAATAACTTACCAAATCAGTCACCTTCAAAGGATGAAAGTGGCGAATAAACTTTAGAAGGGAAAATGTCTGTAGCTTTGTTTTTTTGTAAAGCTGGCAGGGCATATTAAATATAATGAAACCTAGAAAAATACCAATGCGAAAAGATATTGTTACAGGTGAAATGTTTCCCAAAAAAGATCTTGTTCGTGTGGTTCGTGATAAAGAAGGAAACGTTAGCTTAGATCCAACTTCGAAAGCTAATGGCCGAGGTGCGTATGTCGGACTGGATCGTACCATTGCTGCTGAAGCTAAGAAAAAACATATTTTTGATCAGGCGTTTGAGATGAAAATACCAGATGAATTCTATGATGAACTTATTGCGTATGTTGATCATCAGCAAGCGCGTAAGGAGTTGTTTGGTCATGGTAATAAGTAAAGACGAACAAATATTAAATTTGCTCGGATTAGCGATGCGCGCTGGTAAGTTAGTGTTGGGTTCTGATTCAACATTAACAGCTATTCGTGGAAATAAAGTTCAAATGGCTTTTTTCCCTAGTGATGGTGGTCAAAGCCAAAGTAAAAAGTTTGCTGATAAATCAAGTTTTTATAATGTGACACTGATTCAAGACTATACCAAGAGACAATTAACCGATGCTATCGGAGTAAATCGCAGTGTATTTGCAATTGCTGATCGTGGATTTAGTCGGAAAATTAAACAATTAATTTCAGAAAAGGAGCGGAACTAAATGACAGAAGAAAAGAAATTCTCAGGGTCAAACCGTCCTGCAAGAAAACAGGCAGTTCCAGAACGTAAAGAATTACCTGCCTCACAACGTCGTCATGCGGCAAAATTGACAGATGGAACAACGGTAACACCCAATAATACATCATCATCTCGCCCAAGTAAGCCAGCACATTCAGGGCAAGGGCAACAAAACCGTACAGCCAATCAGAATCGTACGAACAATACAGGTGCTGGTAGTGGTGCTAACCGTTCAAACAACGGTGGGCAAAATCGCAATAGTCGACCTGGATCACGTGTTCGAGCAGCAGAAGGCCGTCCTGCAATGCGTGAGACAAAAAACTGGTCAACAAAGCCGCGTGAAGGTCAAGTAGACTATTCAAAGCAAAAAGACAACAGTTTAAAACAGTATGTGAGCGACAATGAAAAGCGTAAACAAGCTGTAGCTGCTGCTAAAGAGCCAAAAAAACAGAATCCAGTGGCAAAGCCAACTGAAACTAAAAAAGTAGAACCTAAAGTAGCCAAACCAACAACTGCAGCAGCAACTGGTGCAGGTAAATTTGGCGGTGCATTAGCTTCTGGAAATAATTCGGCACGTAATAATTCTCGTAAACGTAATACAGCTGGAACTGGACAACAGACACCACGTCGTAATGATAAGCCTCGAGGTTCAAAGAAATCACGTCGTATTGCTGCTAAACGAGGACCTGTTGCACCAGTAACGGAACGTAAGAAACAACCATTACCTGAAATCTTAGAATATCGTATTGGTATGAACGTTCAAGATTTGTCTAAATTATTGCATCGTGATACAGCTGAAATTATCAAAAAGCTATTCCTGCTTGGCATTATGACAAACCAAAATCAATCACTTGATACGGATACCATTGAAATTTTAGCAGCAGATTATGGCATTGAAGCGCAAGTTAAAGCAGCAGAAGATGTTGCCGATATTGATCGTTTCTTCGATGATGATAGTATTGATGAAGGTAAGTTAGTATCACGTCCCCCAGTTGTCACAATCATGGGTCACGTTGATCATGGTAAAACAACTTTGTTAGATTATCTACGTAATTCGCATGTTACTGAAGGCGAAGCTGGTGGTATCACACAGCATATTGGGGCTTATCAAACTCAGTTAAATGGCAAAACAATTACCTTCTTAGACACACCTGGACATGCTGCCTTTACAGAAATGCGTGCACGAGGCGCTAATGTCACAGATTTGACAATCTTAGTTGTGGCAGCAGATGATGGTGTTATGCCACAAACAATTGAAGCAATTAATCATGCTAAAGCTGCTAAAACCCCTATCATTGTGGCTGTTAACAAAATTGACAAGCCAGGTGCAAAACCAGATGATGTAATGAATCAATTGATGGCCTATGATTTGGTACCTGAAGAATATGGTGGCGACACAATATTTGTTAAAATATCAGCTAAATTTGGACAAAATGTTGACGAATTGCTTGAAATGATACTATTGCAGGCTGAAGTACTTGAATTAAAGGCTAACCCTGATATGCCAGCACGCGGTTCGGTTGTTGAGGCGCGTTTGGATAGAGGTAGAGGCCCAGTTGCAACCGTATTAGTACAGCAAGGTACAATGCGCGTTGGTGATCCTATCGTTGTAGGTAATACCTATGGACGTGTACGAACAATGACTAATGAACGTGGCGTTGAGCTTGAAGAGGCTTCACCAGCAACACCTGTTCAAGTCACTGGCCTAAATGACGTGCCACAAGCAGGCGATCGTTTCATCGTTATGGCTGATGAAAAAACGGCACGCGCAGCAGGTGAAGAACGCGCAAAGCGCGCACAAGAGGTTATTCGTAATTCGGGCGCAGTTGTTACGTTAGACACATTGTTTAGTACTATGTCTGAAAAGGCAATGAAGACTGTACCAGTTATTGTTAAGGCTGATGTTCAAGGATCTGTTGAAGCCTTATCTGGTTCTTTGAAGAAAATCGAAGTAGATGGTGTACGTGTAGATATTATTCATACAGCTGCTGGTGCGATTAACGAATCGGATGTTACATTGGCATCTGCTTCAGGAGCAATCATTATTGGGTTTAATGTTCGTCCAACACCTTTGGCAAAATCTCAAGCTGATTCTGAGAAAGTTGATATTCGTTTTTATAATGTTATTTATAATGCGATTGATGACGTTGAAGCAGCTATGAAGGGTCAACTTGAACCAGTTTATGAAGAAAAGGTTATTGGAACAGTGACGGTTAAAGAATTATTCAAATTCTCTAAGGTCGGAATTATCGCTGGTGCCATGGTTGAAGAAGGTAAAATTACCAAAGAAGCTAAGGTTCGTGTTATCCGTGACGGCGTTGTTGCATTTGATGGTGATATTGCCTCGCTACAACGTGGTAAGGATTCAGTTAACGAAGTTAAGATGGGATTTGAGTTTGGATTTACAGTTGCTAAGTATAATGATGTTAGAGTTGGTGACGTTGTTGAAGCTTATGTAATGGCAGAAGTTAAGGCAAAGTAATATTAGTGCTATTGCTTTAATCCAATATTTAGAAAAGAGGCAAAAGTTATGGCTAATCCACAACGAGCAGGTCGCCTCGCACAAGAAGTACAACGTGATGTAACAGCCTTATTGCTTAAGCGTATTAATGATCCACGTGTGCAAGATGTTACAGTAACTAGCGTAGAACTGTCTGGTGATTTGCAAATTGCAACAATTTATTATTCAATTTTGTCTGATCTAGCAAGTGATGGTAAGAAAGCACAAGCTGGTTTAGAAGCTGCTAGTGGATTAATTCGTAAAGAACTAGGTTCACGTTTAACAGTTTACAAAACACCAGAGTTGAAGTTTGTGCGTGATCAATCTGTTCAATATGGTAATCATATTGAAGATTTGATTCGTAAATTACATTCTGAAAATTAATAATTGTTCATAATTTAACGCTACCTTTAAAGGGTAGCGTTTTTTGTGTTAAAATAGAATTACAATAATCTGATTAAAAATAAGGAATTTAAAAAATGACTAATTTGATACAACCATTAAACGCAATAATCACTGAAATGGCGCCAGATAAGTTACTGGGATTTCAAAAGGCAGTACGAGATATTCCGGGTATTTTAAAATTAACATTGGGTGAACCGGGATTTTCAGTAGATGAACGCATTAAAAAAGCAGCTGTTTCTGCAATTAACAGTGACCGTTCTCATTATGCAGAAAGTCAAGGAGAACAACTGTTAAGGATAGAAGCAGTTCATTATTTTAATAAACTATATCATTTAAACTTTCATGGTGAAGAGAATGTTATTGTGACATTAGGTGTGAGCGAGGCAATTAATGTTGTTTTAAATACTTTATTGGGTGTAGGTGAAGGATTATTAATGCCTGAACCAACTTATGGTCCTTACTTTACGTCACTGGACTTAGCGCATGGTACAAAAATAGCAATTGATACAACGTCGAATCGCTTTAAATTAACACCAGAAATGGTTGATAAAGCAGTAGCTAGTGCGACAGTTCCAGTGCGTGCTATTTTGATGAATTATCCTGCCAACCCAACTGGTGTGACATATTCGCGTCAAGAAGTAATTGCATTGGCAGAAACATTTAAAAAACATAATATTTGGGTTATTTCTGATGAAATTTATTCATTGTTAACATATGATCAAGCACATGTGTCTTTTGCAGAAATTATTCCGGAACAGACAATTTATATTAATGGATTATCAAAGTCACATGCTATGACAGGCTATCGTGTTGGATTTATCTTAGGGGCAGCTAATGTAATCGCTGAAATGCAAAAAGTACATGGCGCATTAACCTTTGCCATTCCAACTTTTATTCAAGATGCTGCTTTAGTTGCTTTACGTGATGTATCCGACACGCCAATAATGATGCGTGATGCCTATAAATCACGTCGTGACCGTATTGTGCCACAATTACAAATATTAGGATTTGATGTGGTATCACCGGAGGGTGCGTTTTATGTGTTTGCCAAATTACCTACTGATATAGGTGATGATGGTGACGAATTTGCATTGAAATTGGCGCATGAAGGCAAGGTAGCCGTTATCCCAGGATCGAGTTTTAGTGAAGAAGCAAAAGCATATGTTCGAATTTCTTATGCAGCATCCGATGCTGATTTGGACGAAGGCATGCGACGATTGACAGCGCATATTAATCAACTGCGCGGAAAATAAATAAGAGGCAATTTATGAATTGGTGGCAAAATGTATTTAATCAGAGAAACAAGTATAATCGCGTTAAAACAACTGGGCAAATGAATGCTGTTCATGTTGCTCGTAAATCAGAATTTCCGGTTGTCGTTGCGCCTGTAACAGGTCAACTACAAAAAATGGATGGTGACAGCGATAAAGGGCATAGTAAAAATGGCTTTATGATGTTACCAGATGGCAATAATATTATGTCCCCAGTGTCAGGGATTGTAATGACTTCTGATGAGAATACTGTGACGATTCAAAGTGTGCATCATGATAAAGTGACAGTTCAAGTGCAAGTACGCAATGAAACATTGCAAGGCACACGTTTGGCAACTTATGGTACAGGTCAACAACTACATGCGGGTGATTTGATTGGAACTACGCATGCAATGGGGCAAGATGATGTCCGCGTTTATGTATTGTTTGAAGACACTGTCGTGCCACACGTTAATTACGGTGCTGTGTATGCTGGACAAAGTGTTTGGCAATACCAAGAGGGTACAGATGCAACATAATAATAATATCGATGGTTTGATTGTTGTTAATAAACCACGTGGTGTGACATCGTTTGATGTTGTTGCCAAAGTTCGTCGGGCAATTGGTCAAAAAAGGGTTGGGCATGCTGGTACGTTAGATCCAAATGTTGAAGGCGTTCTCGTGATTGCTCTTGGTAAAGCTACGAAATTAATAGATGAACTGCAAAATAGGCCTAAACGTTATGTTGGCAGTGTTGTATTGGGCTTTGCGACGGAAACAGAAGATTTAGATGGTGATGTGATATCAAAAATTGACATTGACGTGCCATTTACTGATGCTACAATTGATAACGCTATAGCCAATTTAAATGGTACTATAAAACAAGTGCCACCCATGTTTTCAGCTGTTAAAGTTGGTGGTAAACGACTTTATGAATATGCGAGAGCAGGAGAAACAGTGGAACGACCAGTTCGAGAGGCAGTAATTTATAATTACAAACGTACTGGTGCTACTGTTTACGAAAATAGGCAACAACATTTTGATTTTGAGGCAACTGTTTCCAAAGGAACTTATATTCGAACTTTAGCAGTAGATACTGGCCGACAGCTTGGTGTTCCTGCTACAATGAGCAGTCTGACGCGTACAATGGGTAGTGGTATAACAAGTGCCCATGCTACGAATTTAGACGACATTGTGACTATGGCACAATCAGAATTATTAAAACTAATCATACCAATAAAGGATGTACTGACGTGGCCGACAAAAGCGCTTTCAGATGATGAATGGTTTGCTGTTAAAAATGGTCAAAAGATAGCAATATGGCCTGCAAGTGATACTTATTTGCAACTTACGTATCATGATGAAGTTAAAGCAGTGTATGCCTACAATAAAGAAGATAGTGTCTGGCAATCGCGTTACGTGTTTACGAATGAATAATAATGATTAAAATAATTAAATTGCATTACCCAATTTTAAAGAAAATACTACCAGACCCAAAACCACAAGTTATTGCCATGGGTTTTTTTGATGGCGTACACTTGGGACATCGGGCTGTTATTAAGCGTGCCAAACGTGAAGCTGATAAACAAGGTGTGCCCCTTGCAATACTCACTTATGATCCTCAGCCTATTGTTGTATTTAAAATGCTGGCACAACCTTTACGTTATTTAACTACCATGAATCAAAAAGCAGCATTGCTTTCTGAACTCGGAGTGAATATCATGTATGTCATGCAATTTACTTCGCAATTAGCAAAACTAGAACCGCAAGAATTTGTTAATCAAGTTATTATGCGTTTAAATCCAGTAACCGTGGTGGGCGGATTTGATCATGTATATGGTGGAGATGCTAATATAGCAGACATGGCTCATTTACCTCAATATGCAAAGAAACGGTTTAATGTCGTATCAGTTTCAGAAATGGATGATAATAACCAAAAAATTGGATCGTCATCTATCCGAAAAGCGTTAGAATTAGGTAATATGAGTCTTGTTAATCGCCAACTTGGGCGTGTTCATCAAACAACTGGTTTGGTAATACATGGTGAAGCACGTGGCCGTGAACTAGGATTTCCAACAGTCAACATAAAAACACCAGAATTAGAATGGTTACCGGCTGTTGGAATTTATGCGGTTAAAATAATGATTGCTGATGACTGGCATTTGGGGATGGCCAGTATTGGTCGCAATATCACCTTTGGTGATGCAAGACCAATTACTGTTGAAATAAATATATTAGATTTTAACCAAAAGGTATATGGTGAAAATGTCACAGTCAATTGGTATAATTATCTTCGTGGTGAAGTAAAGTTTACGAGTGTACCAGAATTAATAAAGCAACTAAAAAAAGATGAAATTGCTACCAGACAATATTTTGATACACTTGACTAATGTTAAGTGTATTTTTATTTTAGCACTCTTAAAAAAGAGTGCTAAAGGACTTGCATAATTTTTAAAAAGGTGTATTATTAAAGATGTTAGCAGTAAGTGTTATTGAGTGCTAAAACGGAGGTGATGGCATGCTGACAGAACGACAAAAGTTAATTTTAAGTGCCATCATTTACGAATACACACAAACAGCGCATGCAGTTGGTTCAAAAAGCCTTCAGGAACAACTTAATATTAAAATTAGTTCTGCTACAATTCGTAACGAAATGGCGGCTTTAGAAGCAGCAGCATTGATTAAAAAATTGCACACATCTGCTGGACGTGTGCCATCACGAGCTGGTTATAGATATTATCTTGATAATTTGATGATGTCACGCGCAGCTACAGCGCAAGATATTGCTTTGGTTATGCAATCTTTTCGTGGTAATTTTCATGAAATCGATGACTTACTGGATGAGTCGGCTAGAACATTGTCTCAACTAACTGGGGCAACGGCGTTAATTTTAAAACCAGAACGTTTGAATATAGTTGTTTCCGGATTTCGTTTGGTACCGTTAGAAAATCAACAATTGATTGCAGTACTGGTAACTAATGATGGAAAAGTGACGAGTCAGACTTTTAAATTGCCTCGAGAGTTGGCAGTCTCATCATTGGATAGCATGATTAAATATATTAACGACCAGACTAACGGAAGACCTGTTTTGGAAGTTTTGCAGATGATGCAGTCAGATGAACTACCAACACAAATGAGCCGTATGATTAAAACGCCAGCAGCATTCTTACAACTATTTGGTGATGTGTTGGCCAGGTCGATTGGCGATAAAGTACACATTGGCGGTCGCTTAAATGTGTTAGACTTTAGTGATGAGGATCAAGACACGAGGGAAGTCAAACGGTTACTAGAATTTTTAACATCTGCTGCGGATGTTCGCCGAGTCGCCACAACGACAGCGCACCATGTTACTATTAAGATTGCTAAAGAAATCGATGAACCGTTGTTAAAGCCGTTTAGCTTAATTACAAGAGCATTTGCTGTACCTAATCAAGGAGATGGCATAATTGCTTTGTTAGGTCCGATTCGTATGACGTATGCTCGTAATGTTTTATTAATGGATGCGTTTGGTGAAGCCTTAAGTCAAAAAATGATTGAATATACATAAACTAGGAGGTCACTTACGTGGCAGATGAAACTGAAAACAAACTAAAAGATGAAAAAATAACAGAAGATAATGATGCTACTTTAACAGAAGAGATAGTTGAAGATGATCAAGCTGTGCAAGAAGAAATAGATCCTAAACAACTTGAACTTGATAAGGCATTATCACAGGTCTCGAGTCTGGAAGATCAATTACTACGTTCACAGGCTGAAATACAAAATATACAACAACGGCATGCACGTGAAGTGCAAAATGTGCGCAAGTATGATGGTCAAGAACTGGCTAGTGCTGTGTTGCCCGCAGTTGATAATTTAGAACGTGCTCTGCTTGTTGAATCTGAAGATGCAGTTGCGCAACAAATTAAAACTGGGGTTGAGATGACATTGAAAACGTTGGTACAAGCTTTAACTGACAATGGTATTTCTGAAACAGGCGAAGTTGGTGAACTATTTGATCCAACAAAACACCAAGCAATTCAAAGTGTTTCTTCAGATGAAGTGGACTCAGATCAAATTGCATCTGTTTTGCAAAAGGGTTATATGTTACAAGATCGTGTATTACGTCCAGCAATGGTAGCAGTGGCAAAATAATTTTATTTTAAACATAATATTATGGTGATTCAGCAACGTGCACTACACCTTAAAAAGACAAATTTAACTTAAAAGTAAAGGAAGAATAAATTCATGTCAAAGATAATCGGTATTGATTTAGGAACGACAAACTCAGCAGTAGCTGTGCTTGAAGGCGGTGAACCAAAAATTATTACAAACCCCGACGGTGGCCGTACAACACCATCAGTTGTTTCATTTAAGAATGGTGAAAACCAAGTTGGAGATGTCGCTAAACGACAAGCTATTACAAACCCAGATACTATTATCTCAATTAAGTCACATATGGGAGAAGCTGGTTACAAAGTTAGTGCTGATGATAAGGACTATACACCGCAAGAAATTTCAGCCATGATTTTGCAATATATTAAAGGATATGCAGAAGATTATTTGGGTGAAAAAGTTGACAAGGCTGTTATTACTGTGCCAGCATACTTTAATGATGCCCAACGTCAGGCAACAAAAGATGCAGGTAAGATTGCTGGACTAGAAGTTGAGCGTATTATAAATGAACCAACTGCAGCAGCTTTGGCATACGGATTAGACAAGTTAGATAAAAACGAAAAGATTTTAGTTTATGATTTGGGTGGTGGTACATTTGATGTGTCTATCCTCGAATTAGGTGATGGCGTCTTTGAAGTTTTGTCAACTAATGGTGATACACATCTTGGTGGTGATGACTTTGATAATGCCGTTATTGATTATTTGTCAGCACAGTTCAAGTCAGATAATGGTGTTGACTTGAAGGCAGACAAGCTAGCTTTGCAACGTTTGAAGGATGCTGCTGAATCAGCCAAGAAGACTTTGTCTTCAGCCACTGAAGCACAAATTGATTTGCCATTTATTGCATCAGGCGAACAAGGCCCCTTGCATTTACAAACATCATTATCACGTGCTAAATTTAACGAAATTACAGCTAGCTTGGTAAAGAAAGCTGAACAACCAGTTTTGAATGCTTTGAAAGATGCTGGTTTGTCATTTTCAGATATCGATGGAGTTATTTTAAATGGTGGATCAACACGTATTCCAGCTGTTCAAGACTCTGTTAAAAAGTTAACTGGTAAGGAACCTAACCATTCAATTAACCCAGACGAAGCAGTTGCTCTAGGTGCCGCTGTTCAAGGTGGTGTCATTACTGGTGACGTTAAGGATGTTGTTTTGCTTGACGTAACACCATTGTCACTAGGTATTGAGACGATGGGTGGCGTGTTCACTAAGTTGATTGATCGTAATACAACTATTCCTACTTCAAAGTCACAGGTATTCTCAACGGCCGCTGACAATCAACCAGCTGTGGACATTCATGTTTTGCAAGGTGAACGTTCAATGGCTACGGATAACAAGACACTTGGTCGTTTCCAATTGTCAGATATTCCTGCAGCACAACGTGGCGTACCACAAATTGAAGTGACATTTGATATTGATCGTAATGGTATTGTATCTGTTTCTGCTAAAGATTTAGGTACACAAAAGGAACAAAAAATTACTATCCAAGCTGCAGGTGGTTTGTCAGATGATGAAATTGAACAAATGATGAATGATGCTAAGGCTAACGAAGAAGCTGATGCAAAAAAGAAGGAATCAGTTGATACACGTAACGAAGCTGATCAATTGATTTTCTCAACAGAGAAGACTTTGGAAGAAGTTGGCGATAAGTTGGGTGATGATGATAAAAAGGCGACACAAGACGCATTGGAAGCTTTGAAAAAGGCCAAGGAAGATGCAGCCGCTGATGATGCTGATTTGACAGAGTTGAAGGCTAAGTCTGAAGAATTAGGTAAAGCAGCACAAGAATTGGCTATGAAATTGTATCAACAAGCAGCACCACAAGAGGGTACTGAAGATGCAGCAAAGCCAGCCGATGATAATACGGTTGACGGTGATTTTGAAGAAGTTGATCCTGATAATAAAAAGGACTAATAACGTTTTTATTAATAAATATCAAGCGAACCGCATTCAATTGAGTGCGGTTTGTGTACATAATATTATAAGGAGTAGGTAAGTGAATAATACAGAATTCTATGAACGTCTTGGTGTGGAAAAAAATGCCAGTCAAGATGATATCAAAAAAGCATACCGTAAATTATCAAAAAAATACCATCCAGATTTGAATCATGATGCAGGTGCCGAAGAAAAGTATAAGGAAGTCCAAGAAGCTTTTGAGACTTTGGGAACTGAACAAAAACGGGCACAATATGATCAGTTTGGACCAGCAGGGGCTAATGGTGGTTTTGGTGGTCAAGGGGGACCTGGTGGCTATCAACAACAAGGTGGCTTTGGTGACTTTTCTGACTTGGGCGATATTTTTAGTCAAATGTTTGGTGGCGGTTTCGATCCAAATCGTCCACGTAAAGGGCAAGACTTACAATATCGTATGCGCTTGAGCTTTGAAGAGGCAGTGTTTGGTAAAGAAGAAACCATTAAATTTAACCGTGGTGATGGTCCTCATGAAATTAAGGTGACAGTGCCAGCGGGTGTTGAGACAGGGCAACAAATGCGATTGTCTGAACAAGGCGAAGAAGGCGCCAATGGTGGACCACGAGGCGATTTATTTGTGGTATTCCAAGTTGCGCCGTCTAAGGATGGATTTGAACGTGATGGGGCAGATATTTACCTAGAACAGGCAATTGATTTTGTTCAAGCAGCGTTAGGTAGTGAAATGCAAGTTAAATCTGTTCATGGTGATGTTAATTTGAAAATTCCTGCTGGCACGCAAACAGGAACACGTTTCCGCTTACGTGGAAAAGGCGCACCACGTTTGCGCGGAACAGGTCATGGAGACCAATATGTTATTGTGAAATTAGATGTGCCAACAAAGCTGAACAGGGATCAAAAAAAGGCGTTAGAAGCTTTCCAAGAAGCAACTGATGGCACAAAAAAGAAAAGCTTTTTTGATAAATTATAAAAATTAGTTGTGCATACGATATAGCATTTTCACCTTACACTGCTGTGTTAACTGGTAACTTTTTGTTATAAATAAAGCACCCATACTGTATAGTATAGGTGCTTTTTATGGACAATAATTTGTCAGAGGACTGTTGATAAATTATCTTTAGTCAATATATTTTGTTTCATCATTGACTTCCCATGGTGCGCTTAAATCAATGTGATCGTAGTAGAGATGTCCATGTAAATGGTCGATTTCATGTTGAAAAACAATGGCTGGATAATCACGTAATTTAATAATTTTTGTCTCACCTGTCTCATCTTGGTACCTTACCGTAATACGATCAGCACGAGGAACAAATCCAGGGACATCTTTATCGACTGATAAGCAGCCTTCGCCGACATCTAGTGCACCGCGCTTAATTGACTCAGAAATAATCGTGGGATTAAATATTGTACCCTTAAAATAAGGGGTCTCATCAGATTCGTGTGGGTCTAATGAAGGCACCAGTATAGCGGCCATACGTAACGAATAATCGACTTGTGGCGCAGCTAAACCAACACCTGGGCGTAATCCATATTTCTCATTTTGTGATTCATCTTGTGAAATGACTAAATAAGTCATCATGTCTTTAGCCAACTGTGCATGTTCCTCACTTAAAGGAAAAGGAACAGAAGCAGCTGTTTTTCGTAAGACGGATGCACCGTCTCGTGTTATTTTATCCATTGTAAATCGAATTGTCATGTTTTTACCTCTTTATTAGTATATCAAACTGTACAACATGTTAAAATAGGTGTATGAGTGAAAATTATATATTACCAATTGATGGCAATTGGACAGTAGATGATATTGTTAAAATATCTAACCTTGTAGACAGTGTTTTAGATGTTTATGAGACGGGTGTGTTAAAATCAAAGTTGTTGAAACGATACAACGAGTTTCGTGATGTGTTACCAGCACAAAGCGAGCAAAAACAGTTTGACAAAGATTTTGAACGACAAACTGGACACAGTATTTATAAGACAATAAAATTAGCACAAGGAACGACAAAAGATAAGGTGCGGGGATGACGTTAAGTCAGTTCGAAATACAAGATATTAATCAAACAGTTTTAATGTGGTTAGATGAGATCAGAAAAAGAACATTAATTGCCATGCAGCAACGTTTAGATATTTCTATTAAACATGATGCAAGAGATTTAGTAACAAATGTTGATCGAGATAATGAAAAATTTATAAACGCTAAAATTAGGTCTTATGACTCAGAAGCTAGCATTGTCAGTGAGGAAGGTTTTGGAGATCATCAAAATGATATGAAGGGCAATGTGTGGTTTGTAGATCCGATTGATGGCACAATGAATTTTGTGAAAGAACATGCTGATTTTGCAGTGATGATTGCGCTTTATGTTGATAACGAGCCTGTATTAGGCTGGATTCTAGATGTCGTTAATAACATTGTTTATCACGGCGGACCACAAGTTGGTGTTTTTGCTAATCAACTCCGGTTAGAACAACCAAACAATGATGCTTTAAATGAAGGTATTGTTTTGCTAAGCGGCGCGCGCTTGCTGTATGGCATGTTTGGCTATGATAGGATTGCGAAAGCTGCTTTAGGCTATCGTGTTATTGGTGCCGCTGGTCCTTCATTTTTACGTGTAATTTCTGGTCGTGCCGTGGGTTATTCTTCAAAAATGATGCCATGGGATTTTGCAGCAGGACAGGTTTTAGCAAAAACACTCGGATTATCGGTTTCAGATATTGACGGCAGACCGTTAGATATGTTATCATCTAACATAGTATTAGTGGCTACAAATCGTGCGCATCGTGATATTCTCATGTTGCATCAAAGCTAGGGCACAACAGACCCTAGCTTTTACTGTGAGATAAGTAGCATTAAATTAAAGGAGCACTAGGAAATTGGCAAATCGCGAAGATATTCGTAACATCGCTATTATTGCCCACGTCGATCACGGAAAGACGACGTTGGTTAATGAATTATTGAAGCAATCAGATACATTGGACTCACGCAAGGAATTGGGTGATCGTGCAATGGATACAAATGATATTGAAAAAGAACGTGGTATCACGATCTTGTCAAAGAACACAGCCGTTAAGGTTGGAGACAAGCAAATTAACATTCTTGATACACCTGGTCATGCGGATTTCGGCGGTGAAGTTGAACGTATCATGGGTATGGTTGATGGTGTGTTATTAGTAGTTGATGCTTTCGAAGGTACAATGCCTCAAACACGTTTTGTTTTGAAAAAAGCCTTTGAACAACATTTGACACCAATTGTTATTGTTAACAAAGTCGATCGTCCGGGTGCACGCCCTGAAGAAGTTGTTGATGAAGTATTGGATTTGTTTATTGAATTAGGTGCTGATGATGAAGGACTTGACTTCCCAGTTATCTTTGCTTCAGCTATGAATGGGACAGCATCATTATCTCCTGTTATTGCTGATCAAGAACATTCAATGAAGCCAATTTTCGATGCTGTTTTTGACACAATTCCAGCACCAGTTGACAATTCAGATGAACCTTTGCAATTCCAAGTTGCTATGTTAGATTATAATGACTTTGTGGGACGTATTGGTATTGGCCGCGTAAAGCGTGGAACAATTAAAATCGGGGATGCTGTTGAAGTTTTGAAACTTGATGGTACAACACAAAGTTTCCGTGTTACAAAACTAGCTGGATTCATTGGTTTAGATCAAGTTGATATTCAAGAGGCCAAAGCTGGTGATTTGATTGCTGTTTCTGGTATGGAAGATATTTCTGTTGGCGAAACAGTTGCAGATCCAGCTCATCCTGATCCATTGCCAATCTTACGTATTGATGAACCAACTTTGCAAATGACTTTCCGTCAAAATGACAGTCCCTTTGCAGGTAAAGAAGGTAAGTTTGTTACAGCTCGTCAAATTGAAGATCGTTTGCGTCGTGAATTGCATACTGATGTGTCATTACGTGTTGAAGATACAGGTCAAGCTGGTGCTTGGTTAGTTTCGGGCCGTGGTGAATTACATTTGTCAATTTTGATTGAAACAATGCGTCGTGAAGGTTTTGAATTGCAAGCATCACGTCCACAAGTTATTTATCGCGAGATTGATGGCGCACAATCAGAACCATACGAATCAGTTCAAATTGATACACCTGATGAGTATTCATCAACTGTCATTGATTCTTTGAACCAACGTAAGGGTGAAATGATCAACATGGAATCTGTTGGTAATGGTCAGACACGTTTGACTTATATGGCACCTTCTCGTGGCTTAATTGGTTATTCGACTGAATTTATGTCAGCAACACGCGGTTACGGTATCTTTAACCATACTTATGCTGAGTATCGTCCAGTAGTGCGTAATTGGGAACCAGGTCGACGTAATGGCGCCCTAGTATCAATTACACAAGGTACAACAACTAACTATGCTATCATGGGTGTTGAAGATCGTGGGCAAATGTTCATTGGTGCTGGTGTTGAAGTTTATGAAGGTATGATTGTTGGTATGAATGCACGTGACAATGATATTTCTGTTAACGTTACAAAGTTAAAGCCACAATCAAACGTTCGATCATCAAACAAAGACCAAACTTCATCTATCAAGACACCTCGTCTTATGAACTTAGAAGCATCTTTGGAATTTTTGAATGATGATGAATATGTTGAAGTAACACCTGAAAATGTTCGTATTCGTAAAGCTATTTTGAATACAGCAGAACGTGAAAAGTCTGCTAAGCGTCGTAAGGCCTCAACAAATTAATTAATATGTAGAAAATCCTGTGGGGTTTTCTGTTATGGAGATATGGCACAATCTGGTACTGCAACGGACTCGAAATCCGTCGAGCCGCTTATAGCGGTGTGCGGGTTCGAATCCCGCTATCTCCTTGCGAATAAGTGTTCTCACGTAACACAAAATAAAAAACCGTTGATATATCAATGGTTTTTTATTTTGTGTTACGTTATAAAACGTTGAAGAACAGGACATGTGGAGCCAAATTGGTGCCACATGTCCTGTTGTATGGCCAGAAAGTCTAGCACTATAAATCAATGAAACATCTTTTCATTTCTCTAGCTTCTTTGACTGTTTTAACTTACTTGCGTGGCGATAAATACCCCGTTTACCTAATTCGTGAGTGGATGTTCTTATGACAGATTGGCCAGTATAGCCACCGCTGATGTCTCTGGTAATCATATTGTTATTATTCTCTCTAAATGAAAGCATGATATTCTGATACGTACCCATGGTGTTTGTAAAGTGATTTTTACTTTTTCTTGTTTATTCTTTCAAAAAATGCAAATCCGATAAGAAAACCTAATGGCGTTGACATTAACATGCTATCAGTAAAAAATCCAAATACCGCACCTATAACGATTCCTAGTCCAATGCACCAATAAAATCTATTCATAAAACTTCTCCTAATATTTAATTAATTCAGCATTTAAAATAGTGATGGTTTCATGATAACCTTTGAAGATATCAATGGTCTCATTTTCAAATGTGCATCAAGATAAAAGGTATTACCATCTGCAAATACGATAATATGTGCATTATTTATTTTATTTAGTGATGTGTCATCATTAATCATGCTGTTAACGTAGTTCAAAGCACGTATATGTACGTCAGAAAGGACATTAATCATCTAGCGTTGCAACCTTTTATTTCTTACTTCGTGACGAGATAATATAAAGTGAAACTTACTTTAGCGATGTTATTAAAGGTACTGAACCCAAGGATTTAATAAAAACCAAACGCCTGGTAAATAGGGCGCAACGTTTGACCATCTAATTTTGCCGTCTTTTTTAATTTCTATAACACCAGCCAAGCACATTACAATACCAATGAATGACGATCCTATCTTTGCGTATAAATGGTTGCCTGTTACAATAGAAGTGATTATTAAAGCAATAGTTATAGATAGACTGATGATTGCTATTAATAGACTAATGATTTTGTATTTCATATTTCATTCCCCTGTAATGCTAGTGCTCTTAACATGAATGTTTGGCACGCTTTAGGCACTCTGTGAATGCATTTTATTAGTAGTTTGTGCTATTTAAAATAGCTGTCATAATAACGCCAATAAACAAGAAATATAGAACCATAATAGCGATTGCCAAAATAAATTGTACAATTCCAGCACGATTCCAAGTAGCCTGCACAGCCTTAAAAGTTTCTATATCTTTGTAGTCTCCTTTTTGCCAAGCCCATTCGTTACCTTTAAAACCGCAGACAAACATCCAGATAATATTGAAGATAGGAATTAGACATAGCAAAGGTAGGTATGTTTTATTTCCAATACCCCAAAAAATATTGTACATGAATGCACCCCAATTCCAGCCTTTAACTTCTGTTGGTACGATAGTTCCGTTCTCATTCATAATGACATGTTTCTCCTCTAGCTTTTAACGTGGTTCTGCACGTATGTACGCACTCTGTGAGTACTTTTTTATTTGTTATGGAGTAGTTTCTGATAGGTTCTTACCCTCAAAAACATAATAACTCATCATCGATATAAGATGCATTGTGAGCCGTTTTAGGCACGTTGTCTGTTTTAATAAGAAAAGTTACCAGCAATTAGATAAAGTACAGCAAAAGGCGATACACGTCTATCACGCTCATACTTGGCTAGCGCACAGTGAGAAAATTTTATAATTTCAGCAAGTTCACTTTGAGTGAGCTTTTTTTACGTAATTCTTTGATTAGCTAAGCAGTGGCAAACCTCAGTTTAATAATTTAACTTAACTAAAAACTAAGTTAAAAAATTTTAAATACTATTATATACATGATACCAGACAAGCAAGGGTAAAAGAAAAATTAAAACATGGCATGAGTATATTATCATGGCTTACAAGATGAGCCATACACAACAGCAGAAATTATTTCAGAATACAGAGATATTATTTTGGCTAGATGACAGAAAGTTGGTTCGTTACATTATGAGTTGAAGAAGATAGAAGATAAAACAGATTTGAAATTCGTTTTAATTAAGTAATATAACAGGATAGTATATCAAACGTAATATTTCAAAAGGCAGACGATATTAAGGTCACTAACAGTGCATTGAAAGAATAACATACTTGGACAGAATTTCAAGCAACAATTGGCTGACATATTAATTTTTATAATCGTGATTGTATCTCGAATGTTGCCTAAATAATTGAATAAAAATAGTCTATTTTATTGAACTCTGAGAAAACCTTGATCATTCAGGGCGTGAATCAAGATTGAATTTCTTGCAAATATTGTCTGAAAATACTAAAAAGAAGTTATAATTAAACCAATTTAATACACTACAGGCTATACATTCACGATAATAAGTGATATAATTTACTAGTCAACCTTGTGATTTTACGATCACCATATTTCTTTTATCTAATTGAAATAGATTCCAGGGGTTGGCGTACATAGTAATTCATACATTGGCCGCAAGTTAGTTAATTCTAACGGCGGTCTTTTCTTGGATAAAATAATTAAAACACTTTGAAAACGTGAGGAACGTAAAGTTAGAAGTCACATACAACTTGTGATTGACTTTAAAAATAGTGATTATCATAAATATATATGAAGTAGATGAGTATATCTATGATATCATTGACTTTAATGCTATATTAAGGAGCAAATTATGAAAAATAATAAACATATAAAGCAAGCGATAATAGTTGGCATCTTTACAGGAATTACAAGTTATTTGCTCTCTTATTTGGCGTTGAAACCTATTAATTTTGCTTTAGTAGTAGGGTTATTTGTATTAATCGAAAGTACTGTAGTAACTAAATTTATTCAATAGTATGATAGTAGCAGTCAAATGAGGTAATGTTTCTGATTGGTTTAGTAAGATTGGAACGATATTGGCAGTTATTGTCACAGTATTTATAGTCCACAAAATATTAAAATTTAAATGAGAGAACAAAAATGTTAATCAAAAAATTTTTTAACTGCACAAAAAAATCAAAATTAAAACTAAGCAATAATGATATACAAAATAGTGGCTTAGACAGTGTACGAACAATAGGCATTATTGGTGATAGTGTCTCTTTTGGTTTGAAATCCAAAATTAATTATGGGCAATATCTTCAAAAAATAACGAAGGGGAGAGTTCAAAACTTAGCCTATTCAGGGGCGCATCTATCTGATAACGGTCGAAAAAGTATTTTTCAACAGTCTCAATGTTTGGACCGGTGTGATTTGTATATTTTACAAGGGACGGACGATGATTGGCTAGCTAACATGCCAATTGGTAATAAGAATGATACCGCAAAACAATCCTATATTGGCGCGTTTTATCAAACTGTTTATCAATTGCAGCAGATGAATTCAAAAGCTAAAATCATTATCGTTTCAACGACATATCAAACACCTATGTGGGGCAACATTGTGAGGCGTACAGATAGAACAAAAAATACCTTAGGATACTCTTTACATGATTATATGACAGCGCAGGAAAAAGCATGCACTGATTTAAAATTACCTTTTGTTAATCTAATGCATCTGACATTATTTAATCCTAATAAAAAATCATTTCGAGAAAAATATATGCCTGATGGTTTACATCCGAATAAAGAAGGACACCAAATTATTGCCAACGAAATTGTCAAAGTATATAAACAAAATTTTGGATCTTGATAAAGAAAAAAAGCGCTTAACTAGCGCTTTTTTGATTAGTATTCAAATACAACACGAACGCCTTCAGGAATAGTAAAGTTTTTTTGTAATAGAGATAACTCGCCAGATTGACTATCACGTGCGTACAATGACACATTATCAGTATCTTGGTTGGCTACAACGAGATACTTTTGGTTAACATCCCAATTCATATCACGCGGGAATTTACCTTCGGTGCTAATTAGCTGAATTCGTTCAATTTCTGAACCTTCGTTACCAATTTTGAAGACAGCAACAGAGTTATGACCCCGGTTTGAAGCATAAATAAATTTACCGTCATCACTTAGACGTAGGGCAGCTGACCCATTATGCTCTGTCCAATCACTAGGAATGGTTGAGGCAGTCATAACATGTTCGAACGACCCGTCCTCTTTGTTATATTTAAGAACACTTAGTAAACTAGATAGCTCACCGAGTAGGTAAGCATATTGTCCATCCGCTGAAAATCTTACATGACGTGGGCCAAATCCTTCTTCTGTTTGGAATCGAGAAGCTTCGGTTAAAGTACCACTGTCGCTCACATCAAAAGTAATCACCTCATCTGTACCAAGATCAATAGCGACAAGACGCTTGTCGGGTGTGAGGTTAGCAAAATGAATATGTGATGAGCTTTGTTCAGGACGAGGACCTGAACCATTATTTTGCCAAGTATCAACAAGAATCAAATTACCATCGGGTTGAATGCTATATGATTCAACCGTTCCACGATGATAATAACCGGCAAAAACTAGCTGCCGTTCTTCATCAACACCAATATAAGCTGGTGCGGACCCTTCACTTAGCTGTGAGTCAATTTCAGCAATCGGACGAACTGAGTTGTCTAGTGTGACAATACCGCCCTGACCATCACGATTCTCAACAGTATAAACCTTGTTTGCCTTAGATAATGCTAAATAAGTTGGATTTGTTAACTCGTCGATGAATGTTGGGTTTTGTAATTGTTGCGATTCAGTATCTAATTCAGCTTCATAAAGGCCTTGTGAAATACGTTTTGTATAGGTACCAAATAAAATCTTATATATTGCCATTTTTTGTCTCCTCAATAAACTATTGATATTATACCACAAATGTAAGGGGTTTCACAAGTTGAGAAACAGTTACATATTCAGTATAATATAATTAGCGAACATATGTTCAAGAAAGGTTACTATGAAATTTATTCATGCAGCAGATATTCATCTGGGCAACCCATTCATTGGATTAGACCAAACATTACCGAATGGACTTAAAAAATTGGTTCAACAGTCGACATTAACAGCGTTTAAAGATTTAATTAGTTCATCTATTTCTGAAAAAATTGATTTTTTAGTTATTTCAGGTGACTTATATAATGCAACTCAAAATAGTCCTCAAATTCAAGAGAGTGTTAATCAACAGTTTGAACGTCTAAATCGTGCTGATATAGCTGTTTTTTTGAGTTTTGGTAATCATGATTTTGAAGCTAATAAACAAAGTCATCTTGCTTGGCCAAAAAACGTGCATGTGTTTGAACAAAGTGTTGAAACAAAATATTTAACGCTTAAAACAGGTGAAAAAATTGCTTTAACGGGATTCAGTTATCAAACACAACGTCAGACAAAAAAAGTCATTAATGATTTTCCGGTAAAGACAGAGACAACAGATTATCACATCGGCTTATATCATGGTGCCATTGGTATAGATGGCGATCCCTATGCGCCATTTAACGTAGGAGAGATGTTGAGAAAAAATTATGACTACTGGGCTCTAGGGCATATTCATTTGCGGCAAAAATTAAATGATCAACCATTTATTGGTTATTCAGGTGTATTACAAGGCCTTAACCGTAAAGAAGTGGGAGAGAAGGGTTATTATTTAGTGACCAGTAAGAATCATGTGCTAATACCTAAATTTCATGCCATTTCGCCAATTATATGGGAAGAATTAATTTTGTCGGAAGTAAGTGATGAACTTGATTTAATTAATCAAGTGTTAAATTATAAGTCTACTAAAATAACGTTTTTATCGGTCAAAATTACAGCACAGTTGGATAATTTACTAAACCAACGTTTAGCAAGTGGTACGACATTAGAAAAGCTACGTGAAAAAACGCCGATGAATTTGTGGATAGTCAATTTAACAACTGCTCATGAAATGTTAAATTTACTTGCTGAGGATAATATTGATCAAAAATATTGGCTAGAATCGTTTGAGACAGTTTTCTCTAACTTTGTTATATCGGACTATGTTTCTAATCAAGCACCAACCTTTGTTCGTGACTATTTTATGGGTGAAGAAGGGAAAAAAAGTTTGCAAAATAAGATGCAACAACTAATACAGTCTCGAAAGGTATAACAAATAATGATAATAAAGCAGGTAGAAATTAGTGGGTTTGGTCAGTGGTCACAAAAAAAAATTGATTTTGTCACTGACTTTCAAGTCATATCTGGTCAAAATGAGTCTGGTAAATCAACATTACGTGCGTTTATTGTTGGTATTTTATTTGGTTTTCCATCTAAAAAGAGTAACACAAATGTTTATGATCCAAAAGATGGTAGTCAGTATGGTGGCAGTCTTATCGCTGATTTTGACAATACGCTTGTTAAAATAACACGTCTTGGCCGAACAAAATCAGAGTTAACCATCACATACCTATCTAATCAGTTAAACGTTGTAAATCCAGAAAAATGGTTAACAAATCAACTTGCACCGCTCAATCGAGATGTATTTAACAGTATTTTTAATTTTAGTCAGCAAGATTTATCGAAAATATCACAGTTAAAAGGAATAGATTTACAAAAATTATTGTTAAATATTGGCGCCATTGGTAGTTCAGGTTGGCTTGAAATCGCTGCTGATCTTGAAAAACACGCAGATAAGCAGTTTGCACAACGAGCAACAGGCAAACGGCCGTTAAATATTGCTGCTAAGCAATATGAGGAACATAATGAGTTATTACTAGCTAAGAATGAAGAAATGGCCGCCTATGTCTCTGAGAATGAAAATATTGCAATACAAACGCAAATCTTATCGCAAAATTATGACGAAGTTCGCCAATTAACACATCGTGTGCAGACTAGCCAAAATGTGATACAAAAATATAAATTATATCAATCAGCGCAATTATTGCAAACAAAAGTTACAGCATCTGTGTCAGCGGTTACAGATACTGATGTCGCTTCACTGCAACGGTTAAAAATTGGTATTGATACGCATCAACACAAAATAAATGAGTTAAATAAATTAATTGAGAAAACGCCACAAACAAAAGATTTTATCGAACAGTACGATGCAACATCAGAATTAGTAAAAATTCAAGTTGCTGAACGTCATTTGCAGGAGCAAATTAATCAAAGAAATGACATGATGGCGAATGAAAAACGCCTTGGCCAGCGTTTTTTGAGTAAAAAAATACCAGAACTATTGACTAGTTCAGAACAAAAAGCACTGAGTAATAAAAACAAAAGTATAATCATGATATTGATTGGTCTTTTGTTTGGTATCGTGTCTTTTTTTACTGTTAAAGCATTTGTTGTTGTGGCGTTGTTAATAATTGTATATGGTTACTATCTTTTTCAGACACGTCGTAAATTGCTTCATAAGATACAAAAACGTTATAATATGATGTCTTTTTCAGATATCGAGTTGCTTCAATCAAATATTAAGCAATTATCTGATTTGCAGCATCAACTCGTAGCGATAGATACAGATATTTTGGATAAAAAAAATAAAATCAGAGCACAATTGTTACCAATTGCTGATCATTTTCAAGTACAGTTAAGCGATGATGAATATGAGGCTGTGATTATAGAATTGTTTCATATTAATGATCAGCAACATATAAAGGCTGAAAATAATGTTGTCATGCTTGCGCAAACAAATCAACGTGTTTTAGCAGAGATTAAACATCATCAGGAACAGTTGGTGCAACAATTGTCTGATCAGCAAAATATATTACAAAAATATCATGTGATTAATGAACAAGAGTTACTCGTTTTAAAGCAAAATTATGTGGATCAAAGTCGAAATAAACAGCGATATGACGACATGATGCAACAAATTGAACCTGAAACGATAATTAAATTACAAAAACTGAATGATGAAAAAGAATTAAGCGAACAATTGATATTATTGCAAAATAAATTAGAACAAACACAGCGTATTGGGTTAAATTTACAGGCACAATTATCAGATATGCAAGCGAAACAAAAACAGCGAATCAGCCACGACCAATTTTTATCTTTACAACAAAATTTGGCTGATGAACAGACGAGCTTGATTGAACAATTTGGCGATTACATAACAGAAAAAATGGTTGTTGAGTGGATTGATCAAGCTTTGCAATTAGCCACACAAAATCGTTTTCCAAAAATGCAACATATCGCTACAGATTATTTTAAACGCCTCACTGGTGGCAAGTATGTAGCTATTCAATTTGATAAAAATGACTTGAATCTGATTAGTTTATCAGGCCAAAAATATGGTGTGATTGAATTATCAACAGGCACACAAGAACAATTATACGTTGCATTACGATTGGCTTTGAGTCGTGTTATAGCAGATATTGTCACTGTACCACTGTTGATTGATGACGGCTTTGTTAACTTTGACTCGACAAGAAAACAGACAATGATTGACATTTTACAAGAAACTGCTAAGCAACAGCAAATTTTTTATTTTACTACGTCATTTTCACATATGACGAAAATTAATGTGATAAACTTGTAAGAAGAGGTAACCTATGGCTAAATTATTAACAGAATATATCGATACAGAGCATGTTGATTCCTTTGCGTTAATCAAGAGTGCTGATATCCGTTTAACAAAAACGGGAAAAACATATTTGAATTTACTTTTTTCAGATCGTTCAGGTGATTTACCTGGTAATCTTTGGGATGCAACAGATGACCAAATAAAATCATTAATACCTGGAAAAATTGTTAAATTGCAAGGTGTGCGTGGTGCATATCAAGATAAACCACAGGTACAAATTACAAATTTGCGTTTGTCAGAAACAGGGGAACCAAGTAATCCAACAGATTTTATGGTTCACGCGCCACTCAAAGAAGATGAAATGAATGACGAATTGGGTGATTTTATTTTAATGATAACTAATCCAACTTGGAATAGATTAGTACGTAAAATTTTTTCTTTGTATCATGATCAATTTTTAAGTTTTCCTGCAGCAAAATCAAATCATCATGCCTTTGCTGGTGGCTTGGCGTTTCATTCTTTGTCTATTGCTAAGCTAGCTAAAAGTGTTGTGGCACAATATCCACAACTAAATAGTGATTTATTGATAACTGGCGCTTTATTGCACGACTTAGGAAAAACAATTGAATTGTCTGGGGCAATAGCAACACATTACACACTTGCTGGTAATTTAATAGGGCACATTACATTAATTGATGAGCAAATTGTTTTAGTTGCAAATGAACTGCACTTTGATCTTCAGTCGGAAGAAATGATTTTAATACGTCATGTTGTGTTAGCTCATCATGGCATTTTAGAATATGGTTCACCAGTCCGTCCTTCTGTTATGGAAGCGGAAGTTTTGCATCAATTAGATGAAATAGATGCAGGTATTCAAATGATGACTACGGCGCTCAATAAAACGGAGTCAAAAACATTTTCAGATCGTATTTTTGGTCTTGATAATAGGAGATTCTATAAAATTTCAGAATAAAATTATTAAAAATATAAAAAATGCGTTACGCCTTTTAAAGGCGTAACGCATTTTTACTTACTTAGATGATGAAATACCTGCCGTCATGTAAGAATTTAACGCATTTTTGAGTTGGGAATCTTTGACATTTACGTTTTCCTTGCGTAAAATTTTACCAATGATTGCTTGAATCTTAGCTGTGTTTTTTTGATCGTTTAAGAATGTTGAAACAATTTTGTCTGATAGTTTACTACGGACGCTGTTTAAATTGGGCTTAGTAGTTGTTTTATTTAATTGAATAACATAGAATCCACCGTTTGAACCAGTTACCGGAGAATCTGAATAATCATTTGTCTTGTTCAGCTTAAATGCAGCTGCTTGAACAGCTGCATCGATACTTGTGCTTGTTGAGTCAAATGGTGGTAGTTTACCATTTTGTTTGGCATAAGTTTTTTCAGTTGTATATTTTTTATAAACCGTATTCCAATTATCACCCGATTTCAATGCTTCAATAGCTTGCTTAGCAGAGTTGTCATCTTTAGCAGTTATCATGGAGATAGTTATATTTTGATGATAATCTTTATAAGCTTGATTGATTTGCTTATCTGTCACTTTATAGTTTGCTTTGATAGCGGCATTCATGATTAAATTGTTTTTGATGTTTGTTTTGAATTGCTCTTCAGTTGCATTGTTTGATGCCAATACACTTTTAAATGAATCACCATATTGTGCTTTTTGTGTATCGTAAGCATTTTGAACATCTGTTTTTGAAACGTTGCCGCCATATTGATTATCAAGTACTTTGTTAATCGTCATGTTAGCAAATTCTTGTTGGCCAGCTGAAGATTTTTTTACATCATTGATAAATTGTTTTTCTGTAATTTTTCCTGAGTCAGAAGTCATCAATGTTTTTGATGAATTTAAACCCAAAAAGATAAGACCACCGATAAATATTACAGTAAGTAGCCCCCAAATAAATTTACGCATGTTGTGTTTCCCTTTTCTGATTAGTATTTGAATAGTTTACCATAAAAAAAGCGATTACGCTTTAAACTTTGATAGTTCAGCATTCAAGTGATCCGTTGTTTTCTGAATTCGATCTAAATGCGGTTTATTTTTAAAATTCATCTTCTCGATATCAATTTGAATATCATCGCGAATAGTTTGTGCTTTTATTAATTGTTCAGACACATTTTTTTGTTGTGACTGTAATTTTTTTGTTAATGCAGCAATTGTTTTAAGTTGTGCGATTAATTGTTTGAAATCATCAAAAAACTTCATGTTAATCCTTTCTGAATTGCGTTGAAATAGCGTTAGCAATAGCTTGATATTTTTCGTCAGAAAAATTTGCACTGTGATCAATTGTTGGCGCAAGAGTAGAAGTAAGGCCGTCATCGTCATAACGAGGTATGAGATGCCAATGGGAGTATAGAACAGTTTGGCCTGCTGAGGGGCCATTATTAGATTGTATGTTGATACCACTAATTTTAGGATTGCTATTTTTGATTGCTCGAGCAATCATAGGCAGTTTTAAGAGTACTTTTTTAGCTGTAGTGTCATCATAGCCAAAAATATCTGCAACATGTTTTTTTGGTACAACAAGTGTATGTCCAGGTGTCACTTGTGAAATATCCAGAAATGCTAAGACGTCGTCATCCTCATAGACTTTGTAACTGGGTATTTCGCCGGCAATAATTTTATCAAAAATAGTCATGTGTTAACCTCATTTCATTTTGTTACTTTCATTATACCAAATAACACATTGTGCCTGTTATAATAGATTGTATGGGATTAAAAATAAAAAAAATATCCGGCGGCTATGTCGGTAATACAGTTTTGAAAAATGTGTCATTTGAAGTTGCTAATGGTGAAATTGTTGCTTTGATTGGTTTAAATGGTGCAGGTAAGTCGACGACTATTAATCATATCATCGGTGAATTACAGCCGCAACAAGGAACAATTATGTTGAATAATATTTATTTAGCACAAACGCCTACTGCTTTTAAATCTCAAATCGCTTACATTCCGGAACAACCAATTTTGTATGATGAATTGACGTTAGGAGAACATTTACATTTAATGCTGGCAGCTCATGAGATAGATAATGCTGTGACATGGTCACGTGTTTTTGACTTACTCAAATTATTTCGTTTAGAAGATAAACTACATTGGCTGCCTATTCATTTTTCAAAGGGCATGCGTCAAAAGGTTATGTTAGTATCTGCATTCATGTTAGATGCACCATTGTTAATTGTTGATGAACCATTTTTAGGTTTGGATACATTAGCACAAAAGGATGTTGTGCGCTTGATACGAGAACAAGCAGAAAAAGGCAATAGCGTGTTAATGACAACACATTTGTTGTCTTCTGCGGCAAAATTTGTTGATAAATTCATTGTGTTACATGAGGGTAGCGTACAATTTGTTGGAACACCTATAGCACTGGCAAATGCGCATGGTTTGACGTTGAATAGCTTGGATGATTTTTTTGATTTGATGTACGAGGATACGGCTGATGAAACTTAACGAGTTGTTTATGCAACGCTTTATTCGTGCACAAAATAGAAATATTAAATATTTGAAATTGCTTTTTAATGATCATTTTGTTGTATTTCTCTTGATTGCTTTTGGAGCTAGTATTTTAGGTTATAGACAATTAATTGTGTCCCCGCAGTTTACATCAATTTGGCAATCAGCATGGTGGCAATTATTTGATGTCTTATGGCTAATTATTGGATTACAAATGGGGACGTTAGTGACCTATTTTAAACCAGCAGATCGTCTTTACTTATTGAGTAATGATCGTGTAATTGCAAAAAGCTACATGAAGCGCAGCATTGAGGTTAGTGCAGTTTATGGTTTTTTGTGGCAAATAATGTTTATGGCTTTACTAATACCTGTATTATTGCAAACGCATATTTTTTCACCCTGGCGTTTAGGAACTTTATTGTTATTTACGTTGAGTTATAAGTTGTTATTGTTGCTAGTATTGCGCGATAGCCTGTTTTTAAAATCACGTGTTAATATTTTAAACGAGCACAATGTGATTAAGTATGCCTTATATAACGGCATTGTACCTGGAATAATAATGATGCTTATTTTACAATTACCATCCAATTTCATCTGGATTGTTACTTGTTTATGGAGTTTTTTAGCATTTTTATGCGGCTACTTTTTTTATATTGACGATAAAAAAGCTGAGCAATTAGCGCTTGATTGGCCAAAAATAATATCACAAGCCAGTAGACATGAGCAACGCGTGCTACATTTCTATGCAACATTTGCTGAGATACCTAATCAGCCAAGGACTATTAAACGCCGGCAATATCTTGATTTTGTGATTCAAAAATTGACAAAACATCGTCCAGTAATGTATCGTTTATATCTAATACAGTTAATACGAGATACTGAAGTATTACCATTATTAGTGCGGTTAGAATTTGTTGGTGTTATTGTCATATATGCACTGAAAAGCGCGCCTATTTGGCTTATTGCAACAATTGCTGCCTTGATAATGTATCTTATCATTTTTCAAATGATGCCAATTTACTCAAACATTAAACAAAATTTGTGGACAAAGTTGCTACCAATAGACGAAAAAACAAAGCAAAAAGCTTTTCAGCAACTGGCTAAACAAGTAATGTATGTTACGACAATTTTATTGGTAATGGTTAGTTTTTTACATGGCTGGTTGACAGCAATTGTCGTCATAACTATTATGGGCATCATCGGTATTTTTTTGAACCAACTGTATATTCTTAACAAAATAAAATAAATAACAGAAAGTAAGCGTATGGCACTTAATTTAATATTAACTGCCATACGTCGAGACATAATATGCATCTTAGAGCAAAACCCTGGGCATCTGCTTGGTTAGCAGAGCATTCGGATATTGTTATTGATCAAAAACAAGCAACAGAACAGATTGGTAAATGGCAAATGCTATTTGATCAAAAAAAACCAATTCATATAGAAATTGGTTCTGGAAAAGGGCAGTTTATCCTTGGCATGGCATTAGCACATCCAGAAATAAATTATATAGGTATGGAGATTCAAGAAACAGCCATAGCTATTGCAGCCCGTAAAAGTTTTGAACAAGTTGGGAAATTACCTAACTTGCGCTATATTTATGGAAATGGGAATGGCGTAGAAACTTACTTTGAAAGGGCTGAAGTTGAAAAATTGTATCTTAATTTTTCTGATCCATGGCCGAAAACGCGTCATGAATCACGTCGACTAACTTACAAATCTTTTTTAAAGTCATATGCTGCCGTTCTACCTGAAAAAGGTGAAGTAGAGTTTAAAACAGATAACCGCCATTTATTTGAATACTCGATGGTTAGTTTCATGAATTATGGTATGCGGTGGTCAACGGATGATTATTCTTTAGATTTACATCAAGATAATGACAAAGTTTTAGGTAATATAGAAACTGAGTACGAACAGAAGTTTATGGCTAAAGGTCAACCTATTTATAAGATTAAGGCTCACTTTTAATTTTATTCGAGCGGTATTATGATTAAAGGAGTATTAGTGTCACTATGAAACAGTCTATAGAGTTAATGGAAAGAAGTGTTACAAATAAACTAGCGTATAATATTGAGATGATTAGTGAAGAATCTCAAAATTCATTGTATGAAGGCTTTACATTTCGATTAAAAGATAAAAAATTTCGCAGCCGATTAGCAAAAAAGACGCCCACAAAAAAGGGATATTTTGTTGCTTTTTGGGAAAAAGATAGTCATTCTAAAAATAAACCATTTGATTATGATAATAGTCCAGATTTTTTAATAATTAATGTGATTGATTTGCATAAGCAAGGGCAGTTTGTATTTCCTAAGGCGTTATTAGTGCAAAAAAAAATATTGGTATCTGCGAATTCCAAAGGAAAGATGGCATTAAGAGTTTATCCGGATTGGGTTAAGGATCTAAACAAAACGGCTGTACAAACACAACAATGGCAAACACCTTATTTTATTGATCTGTCAAAAGATTTGATTGATTCTGCTAAATTAAAGCAGTTGTATACACTTTGAATACAAAATTATGTGTAGGTGTAGATTACAAATTGAAATAAAAAGCGTGATAGGTTTGATATTTAAGTCTATTTCAATAGCTATCAGGAAGGATTTTATATGCCGTGGATTTATTTATTACTTGCTGGCTTTTCGGAAATACTATGGTCAACTACTATGAAATTAAGTCAGGGGTTTACAAAAGTTGGTTGGGCCAGTTTAACTGTTATTGGTTTGGTTGCGAGTATGCTTTTTTTGTTACAGGCAGTTAAATATTTGCCATTTAGTTTGGCTTATCCAATTTGGACAGGGATTGGTGCAGTTGGTTCAGTGGTAATTGGGGTCATACTATTTCACGATAAATTTCCACCAATTACTTGGCTTTTTATTATTTTATTAGTCGTTGCAATTATTGGTATTAAAGTAACTGCTGGAGAATGATAGTGGTTACTATTTGAAAAATACTTGATAAAATTTTATTTACTAGTTGACATAGACAAACCACCTAATGAAAGGTGGCGTGTTTGTATAGTATGGCAGGGGAATATAAAATGAAAATCAATTTGTGTTTAAATACTCTGTGAAAGATATAATTGGCAACTTAAAATTGTCATAAGTAATTATAAATGTTATGTTACTGCAATTGTATACTGAAGAATAGTTGATATTAATGTATAAAAATAAAAAAAACTGTTTTACCAATATAACAGGTAAAACAGTCATAATGCGCGGGGGGGGAGTCGAACCCTCGACCTGCCGGGTAGAAACCGGCTGCTCTATCCAGCTGAGCTACCAGCGCAGTACAATATACATGATAGCATAAAAAAACTAAATATCAAAGATTTAATTTATCTATTTTTTAAATTTAATTAATTATAGTATACTGTAGTTAAGTAAATTACAGAGGATTGAACATATGAGAAAAGCATTTATCGCATTAGGCGTGATCTTTGTAGCATTATTAGTGGCATTTGCCACATTTAATCAACAACCTAAATATGCGGGTGTTTCGATGCCTAGATCAGATTATCGGCATTTGGAGCAGTCACGCCGCAGCATTAAAACTTTTATTTCAGCATTAGATGATTTTGATTACCAAGATGCTAAAACAATGACTGCTGTTGAAAAGTCGGGGAATCAAATTATTAAGCATAATAGTACTAATTTGAGTAATACCGACTCTCAGGCATTACGTGATGCACTGTATGGTAAAACGGGCATTATTACAATCGTGCAAACAGCTAAAAAAGGTCATTATAATATTGATAGTAGTGTCGCGTCACGTTTTCATGATAAATTTGATACGATTATCACAATGTCAGTGAATGCTATGAATAAAAGTTCGGCACAACGCGCGGATATTGTGACACAGATGAAAGTAGACTTAAATATCGAAGCGGCAATATATAGAATAGGCGCGAAGAATGAGGAGTAAAACATAGTGTCATTTTTCGGGAGAAATTATGGTTAAGAAAGAAGATGCACGCGTTTTACGAACAAAAAGAAATATTGAAGAAGCAACAATTACGCTATTAACAACGCAACCTAATTTTTCGATTACTTTGTTACTACGTCGTGCAGATATTACTCGGGGCACTTTTTATAAGTATTATCAAAATAAAGAACATCTAATTTCTGAGGTCAATCATACATTGATACTGGAATTTATGAAACATACACAAGGTAAATTCCATGTTGCCGAAATGATTCAATCTGTGAGTGATCGTGCTGCTTTTTATAATGCAGTACTTAATTTGCACAATAACTCAGGTTATATTAAAACACTGATGTCGCGAATGAGAATGCAGATGCAATCACAACTGGGAATTATTGAAGACGAGGAATTATACAGGCATCAACTTTTTCAATGGGAAATCATCATAGGTGGTTTTTGGGCATTGATTTCAAAATGGCTGTTAGACAATATGAATGTGGCACAAACTAAGTTATTGCAAGAATTTATAGAAGTGTTACGTGTTGATGCAACTGGCTGGACACAAACTGGGTTGAACTTGTTTGACTTTGAGAGTATTAATTAAAAATAAATCTGTATAATATTGACGCTATTGTTATTTTTTGTTATAATTGATAGGTTGTTAGCATAGCTACAACCACTCGGAACAGGTTGAAGTACGTGTCGGACCAGAGCCGGCCCGCCTGGAATGGTGAGTCTAAGTATAAGGAGAATTCAATAATGGCATATGCAATTATTGTAACAGGCGGCAAACAATATAAAGTCGCTGAAGGCGACACAATTTTCGTCGAAAAGTTGAATACAGCAGAAGGTGAAAAGGTAACTTTTGACCAAGTTGTTTTGATTGATGGCAAGGTTGGGGCACCTTTTGTTGAAGGTGCTAAAGTTGTTGGAACTGTTGAAAAGCAGGGCAAGCAAAAGAAAGTAATAACTTTCAAGTACAAGGCCAAGAAGAATATGCATTCTAAGCAAGGCCACCGCCAACCATATACACGCGTGAAGATTGATTCAATCGCGTAATTATTACTTGTAAAGGAGAAATAGACTTATGTTGATGAATCAAGAAAACTTACAAATGTTCGCTCACCACAAAGGTGGCGGATCTTCAGCCAACGGGCGTGATTCAGCTGGTCGTCGTTTAGGAACTAAGGTTGCTGATGGACAAGACTTGACAGCTGGTTCAATTATTTATCGCCAACGTGGTACACATATTTATCCAGGTGTTAACGTTAAAAAAGGTGGAGATGATACATTGTTTGCTTTAACAAATGGTGTTGTTAGATTTGAACGTAAAGGGCGTGAAAAGCGTCAAGTATCTGTTTATTCACGTGAACAATACAATGAAATTTTGGCTGCTGCAAAGTAAGTTGAATTAGAGAAAGAACAGTTCGCTGTTCTTTTTTTGTACCTATTAATGCATTCAGCAATATGGTGTAGTGACGTGAAAAGTAATCGCATAAGCTTATGATATAATTAAAGATAACAGCGAAAAGGAGATTGTCATATATGACTAAATATTTTGAAGCACGTATTGCTAAACTACAAAAACTACTTAAAAAATTAAATCTTGATGGTATGCTTGTATATCAAGGGACTAACATGAAATATTTAACTGGATTTGATGGTGGTACAGGTGAAGGTGTGGTTATTGTTAGTTGTGATTCAGCTTATTTAGTAACTGATGCACGATATGAAGAGGCATATAAAGCAAATTTACCAGAACACGTTAATTTAAAAATAACAAAATCATATTATGAAGAAACAGTTTCAGTCGCGATAGCTTTGAATATTAAAAATTTGGCATTTGAAGCCGACTTACCATACAATATTTATGATTATATTGATGAGTTGTTGCCTGCTGATATGTCGTTTGATGCGCTACCATTTGCTGTCGAAGCTTTACGTGAAGTCAAAGATGAGAATGAACTTGCTGCGTTACGTCAAGCAGCAACTGCGTCAGTAAAAGCATTTAATGAACTAATCTCGTTCATTAAACCGGGAATGACTGAACGACAAGTGGCTAATGAATTAGATCGATTACAAAAAAAATTTGGAGCTGACAAATCGTCATTTGACACGATTGTTGCATCTGGTTATCGTGCAGCTTTGCCTCATGGCGAAGCAACAGATAAAATAATTAAAAATGGTGAACTTGTTACAATTGATTTTGGTTACTACGTCGATGATTATACTTCTGATGTCACCCGAACAATTGCCATTGGAAGTATAAGTGATGAGCTGAAGCAAATTTACGCCATTGTTAAACAGGCTAATGAAAATGCTATAGCAATTGTGAAACCTGGTATTTCTGGTAGTGAAGTTGATCGTGTTGCGCGTGATTATATATCTGCACATGGTTACGGGCATGAATACAATCATTCTACAGGCCATGGTGTTGGTCTAGATATTCATGAAGGGCCAGCATTAAGCTCACAATCAAGTGATGAACTGCAGCCAGGTCACCTTCTAACCATTGAGCCAGGTATTTATCTTGCAGAAAAAGGTGGCGTCCGAATTGAAGATGATATTATTGTGACAATAGATGGTTATGAAAATATTACAAATGATCTTACCAAAGACTTAATTGTGATTGAGGGTTAATATGGCACAAACACGATTAGATTTTTTAGTGTTTTATCGTGGTAATCTAGTGAGTGGTTTTGATTACGTTTACATCAAACGTCACGAAGGCCATGCTTTTTTGCAGAGTAGAGACAAAACCCAAGAGGCTAAAGATATTACAGATATAGATTTTGATTTTTATAATCCGCATTTTAATCAAGCGGGGCAATCGTTTAATTGGCATTATCGCGAGCAATGGACTGATATGACAACGTCATGGGATGACTTTGCGGATAAAACCATGAGTTACATTAATACTTGGATGACGGCGTATCCTGGCCCTTCTCAAACTGAACCAAGATTGAATGATGAATGGGGTATACGATTTAAAGTGCCAAGTGAAAATGAACGTATGATTTGGGGATTAAATGCTTATCCGGCTAATTTACAGAGCTTTATAGATTTTCTGTATACATTTGCCAACTGAAGCGCTGCATCTTGCAGCGCTTTTTTATCTAGTTGGTGTAAAATAATAGTAAGGGATGTACCAATAAAAACATAATGATACATGTATTTAACAAATGTAACGCTATGTTTGAAAGGAACTAAATGGCAACTGAAATCATACACTTATTGCATACGAATGATATGCATTCGCATTTTGAAAATTGGCCACGTATTTTACGCTTTTTGTTGAAAAAACAAAAAACATATACACAAAGCTATACGTTTGATATTGGAGATGCAATCGATCGTTTAAATCCATATACTGATGCAACAATGGGTCAAGGCAATATTCATTTAATGAATGAGGCCCACTATGATGGGGTAACAATTGGCAATAATGAAGGATTAGTGTTATCTCATGAAGCGATGAATCATTTATATGACGGATCTAATTTTGATGTGTTGCTGGGCAATTTAAAAGAGTATCCTACACTAACACAACCGACATGGGCTAAAGAATATAAAATTTTAACAACTAGTTTAGGCACCACAATTGCCGTTTTGGGATTAACTGCACCATATAAATTAACCTATCCTTCGCTTGGGTGGAAACCATATGATGTGGATGAAACAATTGATAAATTATTGCCAATATTGCATCAAAAAGCTGATGCCGTGGTGCTGCTATCTCATTTGGGATTACCAACGGATGAACGTTTAGCTGAAAAATATGATATCGATATTATTATTGGTGCACATACACATCATTTGTTAGAGCATGGTAAAATGGTTTCAGGGACTTTATTGGCGGCTGCAGGTTGTTATGGCAATTACGTTGGCGATATTACTTTAGAAATGTCAGATGATGGTCATATTTTGAATAAAAAAGCTGTAACGACGCCGATGTACGAAATGTCGGAAAATGACGAGGATTATAATTTAATTCATGGCTTATTAAAAAAGGGACAAGCAGCTTTGACTTCCCGATATGTTACGCAGTTAACGCGAGACATAACAACCGATGAACAAAGTTATGATGCAATGAGAGCGTTAAAACAATATTTTGATGTACCGGCAGCTGTGGTGTCGACTGGTATGTTTGTTGAAGATTTGCATAAAGGTTCGCTGAATCAATATGAATTACTTGAAAGTATGCCACATGCAATTAATCCGATGGTAATGACACTTAAGGGGCAAAATATTATTGAGTTGTTTGAAGAGATTGATGCACAACAAGAATGGTTGTCAACTTTAGCAATGAAGGGTAGTGGCTTTCGTGGTAAAATTTTTGGCTATATGCGGTTTGACGGCATTGATAGGCAAAGAGATGGTCAAATTTTGTATCAAGGTCAAATCATTCAACGTCATCAAGATTATCAAATTGCAACGCTTGATCATTATAAATGGGTACCATTTTTCCCTGTGATACAAAATGCACCAGTAAAAATAGAATTGCGTATATTATTAAGAGAATTGATGGCGCAATATTACAAGAAAAAATACAGTAACGTATAGCGTGCTGTTAAAAAAGAGGTATTTGATGGATCGTGAATCGTTAAAAACACAAACGTTATTGCAACAAGAAGAGCGTAAAATGGCATACCAAGTTACACGCCATGAAAATAAAATAAGCATTGATAAATTAACGTTAGAGCTTGTTGAAAATTTTAAGGAAGCCTTTAATACTGAAAAATTGGCTATACGTTATACGCCTTTGTTAGCACAATATGACTATCTTGTCGGTGATATTTCATCTGAACAATTACGTCTTAAAGGATTTTATAGAAATGAAAAACATGTGCCAAGTCAAGATAAAATAGAAACACTACAGGACTATTTGTATGAATATGTTAACTTTGGGGCACCGTATTTTGTGTTGGAAAATATTAATCCACGACAATTGGAGCAAGAAGATCGTCCTAAAAATAACAAGAGGACACACAGAAACAGTCATAAACGTTCACCTGAAAAGGAAAAAAATAAAGCAAGTACAAAGGTGGCACCACACAAAAAAGAGCAGGCAAATAACAAAAAACCAAATAAACGGCCTTTCATCATTAAACAAAAATAACAGCCTTAGGCTGTTATTTTTGTTTAATGATGACATATAAAAAGCCGCAACCGAAGTTGCGACTTGATATAGCTCGTGAGAGAATCGAACTCTCGATTCCGCCGTGAAAGGGCAGCGTCTTAGCCGCTTGACCAACGAGCCATGGTCAATGATGTTTGATAGCTACCAAACAACTATACTAGTATAACAAGAAATAGTTTATTCGTCAATTATTACACTAAAAATTGTTAGTTTGTGGTGCGACATATTGCCTTAAAAGACGCTGCGTGAATTAAAGAATCAATCTAGTGGAACATCAACAGCCCAGTTTTCTGGTCCTTTTTCATCACCATATTGAATAGCAGTTAGGCGATCATATAATTTTTGTGTCCAAGGACCAACTTCTGTTTCTGAATAAAAGACGTGTTTGTTACCATGATGTGTGATTGAACCAACAGGCGAAATGACTGCTGCAGTACCCATAGCACCTGCTTCTGTGAATTGATCTAAGTCATTGATTGAAATGGTTGTTTCTTCAGCCTCAAGTCCAAGTTCTTTTGCGACTTCAAGTAATGAAAATTTTGTTACTGATGGCAAAATTGAAGGTGACTTTGGCGTCAAGAAGCGACCATCTTTTGTAATACCGAAGAAGTTTGCTGAACCTAATTCTTCAATATTTTCATGCAAACGAGGATCTAAGTAAACAACATCAGAGTATCCAGCAGTATGCGCTTCATCACCAGCAAGCATTGACGAACCATAGTTACCACCAGCCTTGGCTGCACCAGTACCACCATGAGCTGCACGATCATATTCATTAGTGACATAGGCTGTTGGCGTTAGCCCGCCTTTATAGTAGGCACCAACTGGTGTTGCATAAACTTCAAAAACATAATTATCTGCAGGATGTACGCCAACAACTGGTCCACCACCAAATTCAAATGGCCGAAGATAAAGTGTTGCACCTGTGCCATATGGCGGAATAAAGTCTTTATTGGCTTTAGTCACTTCTTTTAAGGCGCGTAAGAATAGTTCTTCAGGTACTGGGGCCATCATAAGCCGTGCAGCTGAATTTTGTAATCTTTTTGCGTTACGATCTGGGCGAAAGAGATTAGCGCCACCATCTTGACGCCTGTAAACTTTCAGTCCTTCAAATATATTTTGTCCATAATGCAAGCCAGTGGCTGCTTCATTAACAGGTATATTTGAGTCAGTCTCAAGACCACCTTCACTCCATTTACCGTCTTTAAAATATGCGCGGAATCGATAGGGCAGGTCATGATATTCAAATCCAAGTTCTGACCAAGTAAAATCTTTGGGTTGTGCTTTCTTCTGTGACATTTTGTTCTTCTTTCTTATAAAAATATAATAATTTTACTATAACCCTTATAGCAGAATTAAACAACATCTAAATGCAAATCATTTTTTTGCGTTTTACCAATCTTTTTTAAAGTGTAATACATTACCATACTAGCAACAATTGGCACAATAATACCAAATATTGCAACGAGTAGCAGTGCTCGAGGATCAGAAGAAGCTAATGCAATTGGGGCAATAAAACCATTTAATCCTAGCCCGGCAATAGCAAATGGCACTTTTAAGTTAAACACACCGACAGCAATCATGGCTGATAGGCCCGCTATGATCGCTGGGCCAAACATAAGTAGTGGGCTCTTCAATAAATTAGGAAATTGTACCTTTGGTGTCACAATTGTTTGGGCAATGTTGGCACCTAAATTGTTTTGTGTCCAACCCATAGCTGTATAAACAACAAAACCTGCGGTAGTGCCAATTAGCGCTGCACCACCAGAAAGTGGATCTAGCATGACTGCAATAGCAAGCGCTGCAGAAGAAGCAGGTGTCATTAAGAAGAGAAACCAAACCACTGAAACAATGAATGAACCAAGGAAAGGATTAACACTCATTGTCGAAGCTAAGGATTCCGATACCCAATTTAGAAAGGGCGTGGTAACTGCTGCTGCCCCTAATCCAAAGAACGTACCGGTAAGAGTAGCGCCAAGTGGCACAAGCATCATGTCCAACGGTGTCTTACCAGTCAACCAATTACCAACTAGCACAGCTACTAAAGCTGCTAAAACAGCAGAGATCGGCTGACCAGAGGTCAACACGATTGATCCAGCAGCTTGATCTGCTACCCAGCCTGTTGCAGTATGTGTTTGTGGGGTCATAGCTGAGGTAAAATAGACTGCATTCGAACCGACTGTAGCAGAAATCAGGGCGGCACCAGTTGTCAAAATATTAGCGCGCATCATAATGGCAATGCCAACACCAAGTGCGGGGGCGAGTAGCTTTTGACCCATCAAACCAGCTTGTACTAATGGTGTGTAGCCAAGTATATTTCCGATTGAAGACATTAGTAAACCGATTCCAAGGACAGCGAGAATAGCATTTGAAATGCCAGTTGAGACATCAAAAACGACATCGCGAACCGATGTAGGTGGCTTTTTCTTACTGCTGGGTGACGTTTTGTCATGTTTATCTGTTGCTAGTGGGGTTGCTTGAGTCATAATGAGTCCTCCTAAATATTGTTCGGTTAGCGATAAAACAATTTTTTCGACTAACAAGTGAACTAGTTCTTGAAATATACAACAAAAAATAAAATAAAAAAGGGCACTAGTAAGTACTAGCGCCCTTTGAAAACATTGATAAAATCAACATATTCACGCCAGTTAAGAAAATGACTTCTCAACTGGTTGACAAAACAGACCAGCGAGAAGTCAAATAATAATGACGACGTTGATCGTAATGCGATTTGTGAATTTGTATGATCTTAACATGAACATAAAATTAGTTTCCTTTTATTTAATAAACATAATTATGGCATTAAACTAATTAAATGTCAACATCCTAATATTAAATTCATCTTGTGTTAAATATATTGAGTATTTGATATAATGTAGTAAATTAGATTGGAGGCGGAGGTATGTTGCTTTTAGCAGTAAAAGGAATCACTGAATCAAACCGCATATTTTTGTCACAATATGGTGTGACTGTTGTGACACCTGATACGATTACGGTGCAACAAATACCTGAAATCGTTATTAGTTACGCATGGGATAATGCTATTGGTCAACAGATACTAGCGAATCCAGGTGCAAAATTAAAATGGATTCAGACACAATCAGCAGGTGTAGATTATTTACCTTTAAAAAAGCTGAAGGATTTCGGTGTTATTGTTACAAATGCCAGTGGATTAAAAGCCATTCCAATTGCACAAACGGTTTTGAGTTATATCCTATATTTTGCACGTGGTTTAAATATCTATGCATCACGTACGCATTGGGAACCTTATACGAATCAATATTTAATTACGGAGCTACCTGTTTTAGTATTTGGAACGGGACGTATTGGTCAGCAAATTGCCGGTCATATTAAAGCATTTGGTGGCATTGTTTATGGTGTGAATACAACTGGCCAGATGGTTGATGGTTTTGATGAAGTCTATAGCATGCATGATTATCAAAAAGCATTAGCAAAATCTCGTGTTGTTGTTGATGGTTTACCAGGTACGCCTGAAACAGATAATTTTTTTAATAATCATTTTTTTGAACAGGTTAATCAATTATTTCTATTTATTAATATTGGCCGTGGGACAACCCTAAATCAAAATGACTTGTTGGCAGCTATTGACGACTCTCGTGTTAAATATGCTGCGTTAGACGTTACCACACCTGAACCATTACCTAAAAACCACCCGTTATTTGACAGACCGCAAGTGTTATTGACGCAACATACTAGTTGGGGGGAGTCTGTTAATGCGGGGCGCACTGGTGGATTATTTCGTTTATTTGAAAAGAACGTCCCATACTTTGTAAAAGATGGTACGATTAGGTACAATATTGTAAATCTTGATAAAGGATACTAAATATACATGTCTGAGTCGGTATGTTTAATAACTGAGAGGGAACACAAAATGTCTATGAAAAAAATTGCGCATCGTGGTATTTCAGCTCAGGCACCGGAAAATACACGTGCTGCGTTTGAAAAAATGATAGCAATGAATGCTGACTGGTTAGAAACAGATATTGATATGACGTCTGATGGTGAATTAGTCCTCATTCATGATGACAGAGTGGATCGCACGTCCGATGGTAGTGGGACGGTGAATGATATGACGTTAATTGACTTACAAAAACTAGATTTTGGTCGCTGGTTGAGTGAGACATACGCTAATGAGCGTATTGTGACTTTGAAATGGTTAGTTGATTTTGTTAATCGATATCATTTTAATGTTAATTTTGAACTTAAAACAGCATTAAAATATGACAAACAAAATTTCTATCTTGCCTCTGTTTGTCAGGCTTTACGACAAATTAGTTCAAATGTTCAAATTATCGTGTCAAGTTTCGATGTTAATCTGCTAAAAAAGTTTCATCTGTTAATGCCTGACATCCAAACAGGCATTTTGATTGCGTCACAATTGCCAGATAACATTGTTACAGTTGCCAGAGACATCGGGGCTGTTTATGTTCATCCTGATGTTGACTATCTTACAAAAAAGCAAACCAAACATTTAATTGCTAATCATTTACCAGTGAACGTATGGACAGTTAATGATACAGCTGTAGCTGAAAGATTGAAAAAATGGCAAGTTGAAGCTATTTTTACGGATTTTCCAGAAGCGAAAACAACATGATATACTTAGTGGCTCATAAAGTATATTCTTGAAAACATAGCTAAGTTAAATGAAATATTGTTTCTTTAGTATAGACATGTGATAAAATAGATTTCAGAGAAATTTTTGGAGGGTTACTTTGGAAAAAGTATCAGAAAAACGTGAGGCTCGTATAGCGATTCGCTATAAAAATGTGATTAAAAGTTTAGATAATACTTGGCATGTATTAGATAACACACGTGTACCAATTGTCCGTCAAGTATTGGGTTGGTTAGATCATCCAGATCAAAAACTTAAAATAATTCATATTGCTGGAACTAATGGTAAGAGCTCTACGGGTGCTATGATGGGCGCTGTCTTACAGGCTAATGGCTATTCTTATGGCCGCTTTTCAAGTCCATCTATCCTTTCAGCAAGAGAACAAATTTGTGTTGATGATGAGATGATTTCTAAAATTGATTTTGTCAATTATTACGAACGGGTCATTAAATGTTTTAAATTTAATGGCGTTTCAGCAAATTATTTGACGTATTTTGAATATTTTACAATTATATCTTTATTGTATTTTGTAGATCATCAAGTCGACTTTGTTTTGTTTGAAGCGGGATTGGGTGGTCTTAGAGATGCAACAAATGCAATTGATACACCTCTGTTAACTGTTTTTACAAAAATAAGTATTGATCATCAGAATTTAATTGGTCGAAATTTAACCGAAATTGCAGAAAATAAAGCTGCAATTATTAAAAAGGGTACTTGGGTTATTGATTATGCTGGTCAAGATCTGACTGCACGAAAAGTTTTAAAAGCACAAACAGAGGCTGTTGGCGCAAAATGGTTTGAATATCAGCAGGACCAAATCATTATTGCCAATACGACACCTTCAGGAATGGATTTAATAATTAATGGCACACCGGGTTACTTTTTAAGCATGTCGGGTGCCTTCCAAGTGCATAACTTTAGTATTGTCTTACAAATAAAAGCGGCTTTGAATGATATGGGATACACATTTGTACAGGACAAAACTCGGAAAGGTCTTGCCAATGTCAATTTAGTAGGTCGTATGAATTATCATCAGGCATCAAATATTTTGTTTGATGCTGCTCACAATGTTGATGGGATAAATGGTTTGGTATCGGCACTTAATGCTTGGCATTTAAAAATCAAACCAACTTTGATTTTGGGTGTATTAAAAGATAAAGATTATCACGAAATGTTGGATACTATTGTACCTGTGGTACAACGGATTATCACGGTTACACCAAATAATAAAACACGCGCATTATCTGCTGAGGAACTCGCAGCGGAGTTATTGACAAACTACCAAAATATTGATGTTGAAATAGCAAATGATGCTTCGGCAGCTATTTCACTTGCTATGCGTGTCCGAGAATCGTCACAGGCTTTGATTGTTGTAACAGGTTCTTTCTACACACTAAGCGCAATTCAAAAGGATCACCGAATGGCATGAAATTTTGTCTAGTGAGCCGTATCATTTATAATAATTAAGGAGAAGAGATATGACTGTAGAGTCTCCTCAAAATTTTTTCTGGGATGACGTTGTAAAACAAGCGCAACTAGGAAATAAACAAACAGAGAAACAACCTTTTTTTAGCATGGCACCAATGGAAGCAGTAACTGATACTGTCTTTCGACGAGTCATAGCACAGGCTGGTGGACCAGATGTCTACTATACTGAATTTACAAATGCGAGTTCAATGGTTCATCCACAAGCTAAGTTTTCCGTTCAGGGTCGGCTAGCTGTGGCAGAAAATGAAAAACAACCGGTTGCTCAAATTTGGGGTTCACGGCCAGAAGAAATAGCTGGGGCGGCAAAAGTTTTGTCAACAATGGGCTATCAAGCAGTTGACATCAATATGGGATGTCCTGATACAACGGTGATTAAAAATGGTGCTGGTTCTGATTTGATTCGTCATCAAGAATTGGCAAAAGAAATCATTTCTGCCGCTAAAAAATCAGGTCTACCGGTATCTGTTAAGACAAGATTAGGGTTTTATCAAGCAGAGGAATTTCGTGAGTGGCTGCCTATTATTTTACGTCAACAGGTGGCTGTATTAACTGTCCATTTGCGTTCACGTAAAGAAATGTCAAAAGCACCTGCACATGACGAGTATATAGATGAAATTTTAGCTATGCGAGATGCTATTGCGCCTCAAACACTAATTCAAATAAATGGTGATATTAAAACACGTCAAGCGGGGATGCAACTTGTAAAAGCACATCCCGGTATTGATGGTATTATGATTGGCCGAGGTATATTTGAGAATCCGTATGCGTTTGAAATAGAACCTAAACAGCATACGTTAGAAGAATCAATCGCCTTATTGAAATTACAGTTGGATTTGTTTGACGATGTGAATGCAAATATCGCACCTAAGCATTTTGAAGCGTTGAAACGGTATTTCAAAATATACTTACGTGGTTTCGCACATGCCTCAGCATTACGTCAGCTATTGATGGAAACACATGCAACTGACGAAGTACGTGACGTATTGGATCGTGAATTAAAAAAAGTGTATGCAAAGGTTGCTGCAGATGAACATATTTATCGCGATAATAGTATAGCAAGTGCAGATGTTGCTATAGCTAATCAATTAAAAGCAGCACTGCAAAGAGAAAATATATAACGAGCGCTTACTGTATTCTTAATTAATAATACAATCTAAATTGACAAAGCATTGTAGAATGGTTAAAAAATTAGATATAGCTGACATAGTAACAGGTTTTTTTGTATAATATATATTATGAAACTTACAAGCAAAACAATTGAACATTTATTAATTGAACAACAACTACTGGTGTCCAAACCAAATATTGATATGGTATTTGATTTTTTACATTATGACACGCGTCAGGTTCAACCCAATACGTTATTTGTTGTTAAAGGTGCCTTTCGATCTGAATATTTGACGCATGTAATTGATATAAAAGGTCTAATTACTGAAACAATATTAGATATTTCTTTGCCACAATGGCAAGTGACAAATGTTCAAAAAGCACTCGCCGTTTTGTCAATGGCTTTTTTTGATTATCCACAACAAGCTTTATGGATTGGCGCATTTACGGGAACAAAGGGCAAAACTACAGCTGCTTATATGGCATTTAATATCTTAAAAGATGCGACTAATAATCATACAGCATTGTTTTCAACCGTAGATCGTATTACAGGTGTGGGGCCTGAAGACAAGAAAAAATCGGATTTAACGACACCAGAATCTTACGAATTATTTAAAGATATGCGTCAAGCGGTAGATAATGGTATGACGCATTTAGTTATGGAAGTAAGTTCTCAAGCCTACTTGAAACAGCGTGTCTATGGTTTACGTTATAATGTTGGTGCATTTTTAAATATTTCACCGGATCATATCGGCCTAAATGAACACCCAACTTTTGAAGATTACCTGGATCATAAGATGATGCTGTTCGATCATTCAGATCAAGTTATTGTGAATGCTGAGAGTGAACACCTTAATACAATTTTGGGACATGCAGAGCAGACACATGATAAAGTTTATACCTATAGTTTGAAAGGTCAAGGTGGTGATTATACCTATGTATCACGAGAAAGCGCCATTCATGAGAGCCGACTAATCGTTGAACCAAGTGATTTAAATGAACTTGTTGGTGAATATCGTTTAAATTTACCAGGTGATTTTAATGAATCAAACGCTATGGCGGCATTAATTATGACTGCATTAGCTGGTGCGAAGCATGAAAACATGGTTCATGGATTAGATGTTGTTTTTATACCTGGGCGAATGTTAAGTCTACCAATTGCAGGTCATGGTGTCGCTTTTGTAGATTATGCTCACAATTATGCATCGATGCGCGCATTACTAAATTTTGCGCAAAATCAGTATCCAGAAGGTAAAGTGTTAGTTGTTGTTGGATCACCAGGCAATAAAGGCATATCGCGACGTGCTGACTTTGGGCGAGTCGTTTCGGAATTAGCAGACATTGTTTATTTGACAGCTGACGACCCTCAATTTGAGTCACCGAAAGCTATTGCCGATGAAATTGCTGAGAATATTAATAATAAGCAACTTGAAGTCCATTTTGAAATGAATCGTATCAAGGCAATTCATCAGGCTATTAAGCAATCAGGAGAAAGAGATATTGTTATAGTTGCCGGTAAAGGTGAAGATCCCTATCAAAAAATTAATGGTGTGGATGTACCATATGTTGGTGATTATGCAGTTGTTCAAAGTTACCATGATTAATTAAAATTATAATAAAAACTAGAAGTGAATACTTCTAGTTTTTTTGAATAGCAAGCGAACTTAATAGCTTAACTGTTATACTAATGATAAATGTGATATCATTAGTATATGACAAATCCAATTCAAGAATCACACACAAAATCAGGTAAAATACCGTTAAGGATTGATCCGGAATTACACGAAGTACTTGTAACACGTGCAAACAAAGAAGGGCGTTCTCTGAATAATTATTTAACAAAATTATTAGAGGACGGCTTACGACCTACAAATTTTGAGGATCGTCAATTTGTAGGTCAAGTGATATCAGGTGAAAATTTTGATTTAGCTAGTCGCTTAGTATCAATTTCTGGTATTTATTATCGTTATTTGATTGATAATGCGACAGTGGCTAGAACAGATGCACGATATGCTATTATTGAGGCTAACGGAAATATTTTAACATTACGAGAATTAAAATAAGAAATTATTTTTAATTCAATAAGTTTATTGAATGAGGAGAGAAACATGCTTTTTTTTAGAATTGTACCACAAAATAATGCTGGATTAGTTGAAACATTGGGTAAGTATAGTCGCCGTAAAGAAGCTGGTCTACATTTTTATGTGCCATTTTTTCAAACAATTCGAAATGTCAGCTTGGCTATGCGACCACTTCGTTTACCTGATTATTCAGTGATTACTGCTGATAACGCTGATATTAAGGCTAGTGTTACATTGAATTATCATGTAACAGATGCTGTGAAGTATATGTATGAAAATACCGATTCTGTTGAATCAATGGCACAATTGGTACGTGGTCATTTACGTGATATTATTGGTCGTATGGAATTAAATGAGGCATTAGGATCAACAACAAAGATTAATGTGCAGTTAGCAAGTGCCATTGGCGATTTAACGAACACGTACGGCATCAACGTTGATCGTATAAATATTGATGAATTACGACCATCGATATCTATTCAGGAAGCCATGGATAAACAATTAACAGCTGATAGAGAACGTGTGGCCACAATTGCTAGAGCAGAAGGTCAAGCGCGTTCAATTGAACTCACTACAAAAGCGACAAATGATGCGTTAATGGCAACAGCCAAAGCAGAAGCTGATGCAACTAAAACTCGTGCTGAAGCAGAGCGTTACCGTATTGATACAGTACAAGCTGGACTAGCAGGGGCTGATGATAAGTATTTCCAGAACCAATCAATTAATGCATTTACAACATTAGCTAGTTCCTCAGCTAATTTAGTCATTGTTGATGGTAAAGAAATGTCTCAACTTGGTCAATTACCTGTTGTGGGCAAGTTACTTGAAAAAGGCTTGAAATAAAAATTAAAATTATTAAAATAATGGATTTAATATGATAAATAGAGACCGGATATGATTAATTGTGGGAAATAATCTTTGTGGTTACTTTTGTTATATTTTGACTGTATTAAAACACAAAATCCAGTAAATGTATTGGCACCTTTTAAGTGATATTTTTGGTAGAAAAGAAGACATTGGTTATCTTGTTATGGTTGTTTGAACAAAATTAACTGTAATAATATATGCTAAATTTGTCTATTTGGTAGAAAAAATGTTTAAAGAAAAAAATGTTTTAGTAATGGTCTCTGGTAGCGTTGCTGCTTACAAGTCTGCGACATTGGTACGATTATTGATAAAATCTGGTGCTAACGTTCGAGTTGGTATGACAACTGCAGCACAAGAGTTTATTACAAGTAAAACTTTATCAATTCTGTCAGGAAATGACGTGTTAACGGATTTATTTGTTGGACATACATCAGATATTGTGCACATTGACTGGGCAAAATGGGCTGACATCATTTTTGTTGTACCTGCCACAGCCAACCTTATTGGTAAACTAGCACAAGGGATAGCAGATGATGCTGTAACTGCAACCATTATGGCGTCAACTGCTGATAAAATAATTGCTCCTGCAATGAACGATAACATGCTTGCAAACCCTGCAGTTATGCGTAATATAGCAACTTTGAAAAAAGATGGTTGGTTTGTGATTGAATCTGCTGTTGGTTTTCTAGCTGAAGGCTATATAGCACAAGGCCGTTTGCCGGAACCAATTGATATTTTGCAGCAATCCGCTGTGCGATTACGTGCCAAAAATGGCATGTTGATAGGCAAAAAAGTGATTATTACGGCTGGTGGTACGCGTGAAGATTTAGATCCGGTACGTTATTTAACTAATCGTTCAAGTGGCAAGATGGGTTATGCTTTAGCTCGCGCTGCTGCTGAGATGGGAGCAGAAGTTGCTTTGATTACAACGATAGTGCGTGAAAATATATTTGGCGTAACAAACATATTCGTTAATTCGGCGCAAGAAATGTTTGATGTTGCAACACATGAATTCGCAACAGCTGATGTCTTTATTAGTGCTGCTGCTGTCTCTGATTTTAAGCCAGCAGAAATTGCAGTACATAAAATTAAAAAACAGGCTGATGATGGCTTAACGCTCAATCTTGTTCAAAATCCAGATATTCTACGAACTATTGGTCAATCTAAAAAGAGCCATCAAATTGTGATTGGTTTTGCTGCTGAAACGCAAGAAATATTAGTGCACGGACAAGATAAATTAATCAAAAAGCATGCGGACATGTTAATCACTAATGATGTTAGTCAATCAGACACAGGGTTTTCATCAGATGACAACGCTGTCACAATTTTGATACCGAATCGATCACCCGAAACATTGCCAAAAGCATCTAAGATAGATATTGCGAGAGCTATTATGACGCGAGTGATAACATTGAAATGAACTGTTATTTATGATAAAATAGGGTGTTACACATTGATTACAGGAGGAAATATGTTGACATGTCGACAGTAGATTAATTAGTGATAATGTTACAAACTAATTATAAGAAAGCTTAAGACAGTTTAATATACTAAAAATATGACAGACGAAGAAGAAGAAAGCAAGGCATCAAAGTATAATATTGGGGACATTTTGCTTGCTCCAGCTTATGGTAATTTAGAAAAGCCATTTACTGGACAAGTTGAAAAAATATATGAGAATGCGCTTTTAGTTGAGATTACGGAAAATGATCCGTCAGATCAGCCAACAGTTAATGAAATGAATCACCGAGCAATCGTTCGAATGGACGAAATTGAGGTGATTAAGCATGCACCAGTTCCGGTAACAGAAAAGATTGATGACGAGATCGAAAAGTAAATAGTTTCATAACATTTATATATAGCGAATCTGAGGTGGTGAAAGTCAGACAATAAATGGAAACGGCGCATACTTGGGGCTTTTAATGATATATTGAGTGGCGAAAGCTATTAGAGTGGTACCGCGGGTGGAAACTCGTCTCTTGTTAATTTTGACAAGAGACGAGTTTTTTTATTCAGTTAATCAAAATAAGGTATAATAGTAACTAGTAAAAAAAGGAATGAATAAAAATGGCAAATAATGAAATGGTTGTTGCTTCACTAGCAGAGGTGTTGACAGATTTAAAACCAGAAGAAATTTCAATGAAGTTAGAAACACCTAAATCATCGGAAATGGGTGATGTGGCATTTCCAACTTTCACTTTGGCGAAGCTCTTGCATCAGGCGCCACAAAAAATTGCAAGTGATATTGTCGCTAAAATTAATCAAACAGGCTTTGAAAAAGTTGTTGCAATTGGTCCGTATGTTAACTTCTTTTTAGACAAACAAGTCACATCAGGCCAAGTCTTACGCTTGATTCTTAAAGAACAATCGTATTTTGGCAACAATACAGATGGTCATGGGGATAATGTTACGATTGATATGTCATCACCTAACATTGCTAAGCCCATGTCTATGGGACATCTAAGATCAACAGTTATCGGTAATGCACTAGCAAATATTACAGCCAAAAATGGCTATGTTCCTGTTAAAATTAATCATTTGGGAGATTGGGGAACACAGTTTGGTAAGTTGATTTATGCTTATAAGACCTGGGGTTCAGAGGCTGAAGTTAAAGCTGATCCAATTGCTACGCTATTACGTTATTATGTTGAGTTTCATGAAAAAGCTAAAAACGATGATACATTAAATGATGCCGGTCGTGCTTGGTTTAAAAAACTAGAAGATGGCGATTCAGAAGCACATCAGTTGTGGCAATGGTTCCGTGCGGAATCTTTGAAGGAATTTACAGCGATTTATGATCGTTTGGATATTACGTTCGATTCTTTTAACGGTGAGGCTTTTTATAATGATAAAATGGCTAAAGTAGTTGATGCTTTGGAGGAAAAAAATCTTTTAGTGTCTTCACAGGGTGCTAAAATTGTTGATTTATCAGCAATTAATCCTAATTTGACGCCAGCAATGATTAAGCGATCAGATGGCGCTACATTGTATATGACACGTGATCTTGCGGCAGCGGTTTATCGTAAAGAAACCTATCATTTTGCAAAATCATTATATGTAGTTGGTGGTGAACAACGTGAACACTTTGTGCAAATGAAAGCAGTCTTATCATTAATGGGATTTAAATGGGCAGACGATGTTGAGCATATTTCATTTGGATTGATTACATTTAATGGCAAAAAAATGTCGACACGTAAGGGTGATGTTGTTTTGCTAAAAGATGTCTTAGATGATGCGCATGATTTAGCATTAAAACAAATACAAGACAAAAATCCGGAACTTGAGAATAAAAACATTGTGGCAGAGCAAGTTGGCGCTGGTGCAGTTGTCTTTCACGATTTAATGAATGATAGAACAAATAATTTTGATTTTAATTTAGAAGAAGTTGTTCGTTTTGAGGGTGATACAGGGCCTTATGTACAATATACTAATGCGCGTGCAAAATCAATTTTGCGTAAATCAGGGATTAAAATTACTGATGATAAGTTAGATTTGAATGATGGGGCAACATGGGATATTGTGACAATTCTTAATAGTTTTCCAGATGCAGTGCAGCGTGCATGGCAGCAGCGTGAGGCAAGCATCATTGCAAAATATGCTTTAAATTTGTCACGAGCTTTTAATAAATATTATGCCAATTCAAAAATTTTAACAAATGATCAGCAATTAAACGCACGTTTAGCGTTAGTAGAAGCAGTGACAATTGTACTTTCAGAAAGTTTGCGTTTGTTAGGTGTTAAGTCACCAGAAGAAATGTAACTTAGATTACGTCATAGCTATTATCTCATGCGTTCTCAATTAGGAGAAATAAATGATTTCAAAACAACAACGTCAAGAACTCATTCTTGATATTATTCAAAATCAACCAATCACTAGTCAAGAAGAATTATTGAGTGAACTTTTAAAGCATCATGTGGAAACAACACAAACAACAGTTTCAAGAGATATTCGGGCATTAGGTATTGTACGAATTAAAGATATTAACAATGATTTACGTTATCAACAATTAAAAGATCAGGGGGAAACATCTGATCTTGTCGTGACAGAAAATGCAATAGATGCTGCTATCATAGAATATGCTGTATTTGTCAAACGTGTTCAGTTTATGACAATTATAAAAACAACAGATTCAAGTGGTAATGCTGTTGCTGGTATAATTGACGATGCAAATTTGCCGCAAGTTATTGCGACACTAGCTGGATTTGACACAATTTATGTGACAAGTCCAGATGAAGTAAGTGCAGAAGCGTTAACTAAACGTTGGTCGGCATTGATAGGATAATCTATGAATTGGTTGAAGGGTATTATTAAAAAAATAAATGAGAAACTTGCCCCAGTTGCTAAGCGTTGGCAGTTTGGCCGTTTTCTTATCATAGTTTTCTTAACAGTTTTTTTGATGATGAGTGTGTACTTGGTTACTTTAGCGAAAACAGCGCATGTTAAAAATCTACATGCAACGTTAGCACAAACAACAACAGTCTATGATGATTCAGGCGCAAAAGCTGGGGAATTATATTCGCAAAAAGGAACTTATGTTAAGTATAATCGTATATCTCAAAATATGCGTGACGCGGTTATATCAAGTGAGGATCGAAATTTTTATCATGAGTATGGCTTTTCTGTGAAAGGGATTGCTCGTTCAGCAGTGCTTAACCTCAAGAATAAACTGTTAGGTTCGTCTGCCATCGCTGGTGGCGGATCTACTTTGACACAACAACTTGTTAAAAATGCCTATTTGACACAAGAGCAAACAATAACTCGTAAGGCTAAAGAAATTTTCTTATCCATGCAAGTTGAGCAAGATTATACGAAAAATCAAATATTAACGATGTATCTTAATAATGCTTGGTTTGGTAATGGTGTTTGGGGTGTTGAAGATGCGTCTCAAAAATATTTTGGGGTTCATGCTAGCGATTTGTCAACATCGCAGGCAGCCACGTTGACTGCAATGTTACCCAACCCTGCTTTGTATAATCCGATTGATCATCCACAAGCAGCAACTGAACGTCGCAATGTCGTTTTAGGGACAATGGTTGAAACAAAACGTTTATCAGCGTCACAATTAAAGCAATCACAGGCTGTACCGATGACTTTAAATGATACGTATGATAGTTCAAATAAGTATCAGTATCCATGGTTTTTTGATTCAGTTATTAGTGAAGCCATTAAAACATATGGGTTAACTGAAAGTGACGTTATGAATCGTGGCTATAAAATTTATACGACGTTGAACCAACAAGATCAAACAAATTTGCAACAAAATTTTAATAATAGTGCTATGTTTAACTATAATACAGATGCGCAAGCAGCTAGTGTTGTATTAAATGCGAAAACAGGCGGTGTTCGTGCACTTGTTGGTGGACGTGAAGAAGAGCATACATTTAGAGGTTTTAATTATGCAACGCAGTCAAAATTGTCACCAGGTTCATCAATTAAACCAATTGTCGTTTATGCACCTGCTTTGGAAAAAGGGTACAGTATTGATACCAGCTTGCCGAACACGACACGCACGTTTGGTACAAATGGTTGGGAAGTTCATAATGCGTTGAATGTGCAAACAAACAATGTACCCATGTATGAGGCTTTGGAGCATTCATATAATGTGCCAGCGGTTTATTTGTTAAATAAAATTGGCGTTAATGCAGGTTATGATAGTGCGCGTAAATTTGGGTTACCACTATCAGATAAAGATAAAAACCTTGCGTTGTCGCTAGGTGGGTTAACAGTTGGTGTTTCTCCTATGCAAATGGCACAAGCTTACACCGCTTTTGCCAATGACGGTGTCATGAGTGATGCACATTTTATTACAAAAATTGTTGATGCAACTGGAAAAGTGATTGTAAATCATCCTAAAGCTAAGCAGAAACGTGTGATAAGTTCACGAATTGCAGATAACATGACACGTATGATGCTTGGAACTTATACTAATGGGACCGGTCTAGGGGCAGCACCAGCTGGTTTTACTATTGCTGGTAAAACAGGGACAACCGAAAATCCTAATGATACGGAAAATAGTCAATCATCGAAAGATTCTTGGGCAATGGCCTATACAAAGGATGTCGTTGAAGCCACTTGGATGGGGCTAGATGACAAAAGCAACAATAATAGTTTGCCTCTCGGATTAACAGCAACTATGGGGCCATTGGTAAAAACGTCATTGGAAGAAATTTTGCCAAATACGCCAGGAACAAACTTTACGGTAACAAATCCAAACAGTAATACCAACAGTACAAATAATGGATTCAAGTGGTCAGATATTGGTTCTGGTTTCTCAAAAGGCGTTGATAATGCTGTAGAAGGTGCCAATAAAACTTGGCAAACTATCAAGGGACTATTTGGGAACTAATCATTATGCATTAATCTATTAATAACATTGTAGACAACTTATTTAAAACAAAAAGGAAAAGAAAAATGACAGTTAATATTTATGATAACGCCAATGAAATGGCAAATGTACTTAAGCAAACACAAGAATATACAGCATGGCAGAAAGCTTTTGATGACATTCAAAATAATGAAGAAGCTAAGAATTTGTTTGGCAAGTTCCAAGAAGTACAAACTGCTGTGCAGCAAATGATGCAAGTTCAGCAACAACCGAGCTCAGAACAAGAAAAAGAATGGGATATCATCGCAGCTGAGGTTCAGAAAAATGAATTAATTACAGCACTTTTGACAGCTGAACAAGCATTAAATAAGTTACTCACGGAACTAAATGACATTATCACAAAACCTGTTGCTGATGCATATGCACAGTTACGAAAGTAAGAGTAAGAGCAATCAAATTGATTGCTCTTGTACATAAGAAGAGAGAAATACTATGCAAAATAAATTTGTTCAGTTTCTAAAAGAATGGATTGTGCCAGTCTTAGTAGCCGTTGTTGCGGTTTCTTTAATTCGAGTTTTTGTATTCGAATTTGTAAAAGTTAATGGGCCATCAATGACGCCTAACTTGCAAAATAATGAACTCGTTTTGTTAAGCAAAGTTTCTAAATATAAACGTGGTGATGTTGTCGTATTTGATGCGCGTCAAGAAGATCCAAGAATCAGATCTGGTGAAAAAGATTATGTCAAACGAATTATTGGTTTACCAGGAGATACAGTTTCATACAAAAACTCTAATTTATATGTGAATAACAAACTAGTTAATCAAAATTATATTGGTATCAATGAGCGAACACAAGGAACTGAAATGTCATTTGGCGACACATGGTCATTGAAAACGTTATCCGCTACTGATCAATGGCAAGAGAAAGATCGTAATCATAGTAAAGTGCCAGCAGGTGAATATTTTGCTATGGGGGATCATCGGTCAGTGTCCAATGACGGTCGTTATTTTGGCTTTATAGATAAGCAGCATATTAGAGGAAAGGTATATGTACCTTTTTGGAATTCAAATAAAACCGCTAAGCAAAATGTTAATGGTCAAAATAAATTGTTCTTTGCAAACTGAGTTTGCATAGTTGTAAAAAAAATGATAATATATGGGAAACGATAAAACCTTTAATTAAGTCCAGAGAGACTTGCAAGGCTTTTAGATACTAGGGTCAGAGTCTATACTTTGACTGTAATTTTCTAGAACCGCGTAAGTCGAAAGACTTATGCGGTTTTTTGTATAAAAAGGAGTATTATGCGACATTTTTTGAATATAAATTCAGTAAATGAATCTGATGTGCTAAAATTAATTCAACGGGCATTAGCATTTAAGTTAGGTGCGCAGCCCAGTCAGACAAATTTGACGGTTAGCAATTTGTTTTTTGAAAATTCAACACGTACGCATAGTAGTTTTCAGATGGCAGAGAACAAATTAGGTTTTCAACAAATTAGAATTGATCCCCAAAGTAGTTCAATGTCAAAAGGCGAAAGTTTGGTTGACACGTTGAAAACATTAAAAGCAATTGGTGTTGATGTCGCTGTTATTAGACATAGTGTCACGAGTTGGTATGAGAATGTTTTAAGTGCAGGTGGGCACGCTATACCACAGCTGGTAAATGCTGGTGATGGCAGTGGACAGCATCCTTCTCAAAGTTTGCTAGATTTGGTGACGATTTATGAGCAATTTGGTCATTTTAACGGGTTAAACATTAGAATTGTAGGTGATCTCATGCATTCTCGTGTGGCGCGTTCGAATGCAGAAATTTTGAAAAAATTAGGTGCTAATATGACATTTTCCGGACCGGAAAATTGGCGACCAAACGATTTTAGTCAATTTGGTGCGTTTGTAGCTATTGATCAAAATTGGGAACAACTTGATGTTGTGATGTTTCTTCGTGTGCAACATGAGCGCATCACACAGACTGAAAATCAAACTTTTTTAACCAAACAATACCATGAGCAATTTGGACTCAATAAACTACGATATGAAAAGCTAAAAGCGCAGGCAATTATTATGCATCCCGCACCAGTCAATCGTGACGTAGAAATTGCCGATGAATTTGTTGAAGCGCCAAAATCACGTATTTTCGAACAAATGACTAATGGCGTTTTCGCAAGGATGGCAATATTAGAATATACAATGGAGACGAATCATGCAACTCATTAAAAATGCTAAAATTTTAGAAAACAATCATTTAGTTACGCGAGACGTGTTGATTGATGGTAAAAAAATTGTTGAGGTATCAGAACACAACCATTCAGAGTTCGATACGATTGATGCTAAAGGTGCATTTTTATCAAGTGGACTAGTTGATGTACATGTTCATTTTCGCGAGCCTGGTTTTGATTATAAAGAAACGATTGCGACTGGTTCTCAAGCTGCTGCACGTGGTGGTTTTACAACAGTTATTGCGATGCCAAACCTCAACCCTGTACCAGATACGGCAGAGCGTATCGCTGCACAAATTAAATTAAATGAAACCAATGGTATGGTTCATGTTAAGCAATATGGCGCTATTTCAGCTGATTTGACGGCATCTAAAGTATCAAATATCGCAGAAATGGCAGCCGCTGGTGCTGTTGCATTTAGTAACGATGGCAAAGGTGTACAAACCGCTGATACGATGTTACAAGCGATGCTGGCAGCCGCACAAGTTGATAAGCCATTGGCAGCACATTTAGAGGATGACTCTTTGTTGCATGGTGGTGTTATGAACGATGGGGAGCAATCGAAAAAATTAAAAATCCCTGGAATTACTGGGTTAGCGGAAAGCTCACAATTGGCACGTGATTTAGTGTTAGCCAAAGCGACAGGTGTTCACTATCATGTTGCGCACATTTCGACAAAAGAGTCAGTTACGTTAGTACGAATTGCAAAGTTGCAGGGTGTAAATGTTACGGCTGAAGTTTCACCACATCATGTTTTGCTATCTGATACAGACATAAAAGGTGATAATGCGCTATTTAAAATGAATCCACCTTTACGTTCACAGGCAGATCGACAAGCTGTATTAGCTGGGTTGTTGGATGGCACAATTGATATGATTGCAACAGATCATGCACCACATGGTACGGCAGAAAAAAATAAGGCATTTCGAGAAGCACCATTTGGAATTACAGGTATTGAAACAAGCTTTCAATTATTGTACACACACTTAGTGAGATCAGGCGTTATGACGCTAGAGACACTTTTGCAACGTATGATAAGTGCACCAATAACTACTTTTAAACTTGATGCACCAACTGGTGTTGCAGTTGGTGCAACAGCTGATTTAGCTTTATTTGATTTAGATCATCAGGAAACTATTTCAGTAGCTGATTTTGAATCAAAAGGCAAGAATACACCATTTATTGGGTGGCAAGTTTACGGTAAAACACGGGCAACTTGGGTTGATGGTAAATTAGTTTATCAATCATTTTGAGCGATGAAAACACAATAACGAGGATAATAAGAGATGAAAAAACGCTATATAGTACTTGAAAATGGCTCGGTATACGAAGGAGAATCTTTCGGATCTGATGTTGATGTGATGGCAGAATTGGTTTTTAATACTGGCATGTCAGGTTACCAAGAATCGATAACTGATTTGTCATATCGTGGTGAAATGATTGTATTCACCTATCCTTTAATTGGAAATTATGGTATTAATCGTGATGATTTTGAAAGTTTACGACCAGCAGCTTCAGCAATCGTAGTGCATGAAATTGCACGCCGACCAAGCAATTGGCGTCAAATGATGAGCTTGGAAGAATGGGCAGAACGGACAAATATGCCTGGCATCACTGGTGTTGATACACGGGCACTGACACGTGAGTTACGTGATAACGGTGTGATGAAAGCTGCTTTAGTTAATGAAGTAACCGATGATATTTTCGCTGAGATTAAAAACTTTATGCCTTCAAAAACGATGGTTGCTGATGCGACAACAAAGACACAATATCAAAATCCAACAGATGGGGTATCGATTGCCTTGATTGATTTTGGATTGAAAAATTCAATTTTACGTTCTTTAGCCAAAAGAGGTGTCAACGTTATGGTGTTCCCAGCAAATGTTGACGCAGAGACTATTTTAGCTGCTAATCCTGATGGCATATTGTTATCAAATGGTCCAGGTAATCCACAGGATGTTGCTTATGCTATTCCCACAATACAAACATTGCAAGAACAGTTACCATTGATGGGTATTTGCTTAGGCCATCAATTGTTTGCCATAGCTAATGGGGCTGAAACATACAAATTAAAATTTGGACATCGGGGTTTCAATCACGCAGTTCGTAACTTGTCAAAAGAGCGGCTAGATTTTACTTCTCAAAATCATGGCTATGCAGTTAATCGAGATAGCCTATCAAAAACTGATCTTGTTGTGACACATGAGGAAATTAATGATCACACAGTTGAGGGTATTAGGTTAAAAAATCATCACGCTTTCTCTGTTCAATTTCATCCTGACGCAGCACCAGGTCCACATGATGCCGAATATTTATTTGATGATTTCTTAAACATGATAACAGATGCAAAGAAGGAGAAACTACAAAATGCCTAAACGTACTGACATCAAAAAAATATTGGTAATTGGCTCTGGCCCGATTATTATTGGGCAAGCAGCAGAATTTGATTATTCTGGCACGCAAGCTGCACTAAGCTTAAAAGAAGAAGGTTATTACGTCATTTTAGTTAACTCTAATCCGGCAACGATTATGACGGACGCAGAAATAGCAGATAAAGTGTATATTGAACCACTATCAATTGATTTTATTGAACGTATTTTGCGTAAAGAACGGCCTGATGCCATTTTACCAACATTAGGTGGACAAACAGGATTAAACATGGCTAAAGACTTGTCTGAAGCTGGTATATTGGATGATTTAAATATTGAATTGTTAGGCACAAAATTATCTGCCATCGAAGAAGCTGAGGATCGCGAAGAATTTAAAGCGCTCATGGAACGTTTGGATGAACCTACTCCTGAATCAACGATTGCGACAACGCTAGATGAAGCGTTAGAGTTTGCCGATACGCACAGCTATCCTGTGATTGTACGTCCAGCTTACACGTTGGGTGGTACAGGTGGTGGTATCGCTGAAACGCATGCGGAACTAATCGAAATTGCGTCAAATGGTTTAGAATTATCACCGGTCACGCAGGTATTAATTGAACGATCAATTGCAGGCTATAAAGAAATTGAATTTGAAGTGATGCGTGATGCACATGATAATGCTTTGATTGTTGCTTCAATGGAAAATTTTGATCCTGTTGGTATACACACCGGTGATTCAATTGTGACGGCACCGGTACAAACATTGTCAGATCGTGAAGTTCAAATGATGCGTGATGCTGCGTTAAAAATTATTCGAGCGTTAAAAATTGAAGGTGGTGTCAATATTCAAATGGCACTTGATCCAGATTCATATAAGTATTATATTATTGAAGTCAATCCTCGTGTATCGCGTTCGTCTGCGTTAGCATCAAAAGCAACAGGATATCCTATTGCTAAAATGGCAGCCAAAATTGCCGTTGGGTTGAATTTAGATGAAATTATTAATCCTGTTACTGGTACAACCAAGGCGGAATTTGAACCGGCATTAGACTATGTGGTATTTAAAATTCCGCGTTGGCCATTTGATAAATTTGCATCAGCTGATCGTAGTTTAGGAACGCAAATGAAAGCCACCGGAGAGGTCATGGCAATCGGACGCAACATGGAAGAAGCTCTATTGAAGGCTGTACGTTCATTAGAAATTGGGGCAACAGGGTTAAATGACATCACATTTGATGCATTGTCTGATGATGAATTATTGCAGGCATTAATGCCTGCTCGTGATGACCGGTTGTTTATGATTGCAGACTTGCTACGTCGTGGCGTGACAATTGAAACTATTCACAACAAAACTTTGATTGATGAATTCTTTTTGGACAAAGTACTGCATATTATTGAAATTGAACGTGATTTAGCACACAATATTGGGAATCTAGATCAACTCACGTATGCTAAGAAAAATGGCTTTGCGGATGCAACGATAGCTAATATCTGGCATAAAACAACAGCTGATGTGCGCCAATTAAGAAAACAAGCCAGTATTTTACCTGTTTATAAGATGGTTGATACTGTCGCAGCTGAGTTTGAGTCGCAAACACCTTACTATTATGCAACATATGAGCGTGAAAATGAATCTATCAAAACGCATAAAAAATCTGTGATTGTACTGGGTTCAGGGCCAATACGCATTGGACAGGGTGTAGAGTTTGATTATGCTACTGTTCACGCGGTAAAAGCTATTCAACGTGCGGGTTACGAAGCTATTATTATGAATTCTAATCCTGAAACTGTGTCGACTGATTTTTCTATTTCTGATAAGTTGTATTTTGAGCCATTGACATTAGAAGATGTCTTAAATGTGGTTGATTTAGAACAACCTATTGGTATTGTTGTACAATTCGGTGGTCAAACAGCCATTAATTTAGCACAACCATTGACAGAAAATGGCGTGCATATTTTAGGCACAACAGTTGAAGATTTGAATCGCGCTGAAGACCGTGAAGCTTTTGATCAAGTTATAAAAAAATTAAAGTTACCACAACCTTTAGGTCAAACAGCCACAACAGTGCCCGGTGCATTAGCAGCGGCACAAGAAATAGGTTATCCAGTTTTGATTCGGCCATCGTATGTACTTGGTGGACGTGCAATGGAAATTGTGACTTCAGACGCAGAATTAAAAAATTATATGCAACGCGCAGTTAAGGTATCAAATGATCATCCTGTGTTGATTGATTCATATTTAGTTGGTCAAGAAGCTGAAGTTGATGTGTTATCAGATGGTCAAACAGCTGTTATTCCCGGTATAATGGAGCATATTGAACGTGCGGGTGTACATTCTGGGGATTCTATGTCTGTCTATCCACCTCAATACTTATCACAAAAAGTACAAGACGAAATGACACAGGCAGCTATTAACTTAGCACAAGCCATGCATACAATTGGTTTAATGAATGTGCAGTTTGTTATTCACGAAAATACTGCCTATGTGATTGAAGTCAATCCACGAGCATCGAGAACTGTACCGTTTATTTCCAAAGTGACTCATTTACCGTTAGCACAATTGGCAACACGTGTCATGTTGGGTGAGAAATTAGCAGATATGGGATTTGAAACTGGACTAGTACCAGCAGATGATATGGTTCATGTTAAAGCACCTATTTTCTCATTTACCAAGTTACCAGATGTTGATTCCTTACTCGGTCCCGAAATGAAATCTACTGGTGAAGTGATGGGCTCTGATACGACTTTGCCAAAAGCGCTTTATAAAGCTTTTGTGGCATCAAATATTAAAGTACCACAATATGGTAACGTGCTCTTTACGGTCGCTGACGATGATAAAGAAGAAGCGTTAATTTTGGCTAAACGGTTCAACAATTTAGGATTTGCCTTGTTTGCAACATCAGGTACTGGCGCTTATCTTAATTCTAATGATATGCCGATTGAAATTTTAGATAAAATTTCAGAATCTAGCAATAATTCAGTAGAAGCACTGAAATCACAAAAGTTACAAGTTGTCATTAATACAACTCAAGCTGATGATCGGGCAGAATCTGATGGTCGCCTTATTCGTAATGCAGCAATCGAAAATGCTGTGCCACTGTTTACAGCACTAGACACTGTTAACGCTTTCTTAGATGTTTTAGAGAGTCGTAGCTTCACAGTCAACGAAATGAAGTAGTGGTTAATTTATAAAATGACTAATAAAATTGTCCAGCGAGACAAATTAGGAGAAAAAATGATAGCAAAGCATCGCTTAGCGGTTAAATTACCAGGATTAAATATGAAAAATCCTGTTATGAATTCGTCAGGATCTGTATATTTTGGCCTAGAAGATAAAGGATTTGGTATTGAAAAAACAGGTGCATTGGTCACTAAAACGGTTACAATGACACCACGTGCTGGGAACCCACAACCTTGGATCATTGAAACACCAAGTGGTATTTTGAACTCTGTTGGTTTAGCAAATCCAGGTATCGAAAAAGTCATAACAGATATGTTACCGGCTATTCACAAAAAATATGGTGATGACCTGCCAGTAATGGTTTCAATTGCTGGCGAAACAGTACAAGAATATGTGGCATTAGCAAGGTTGTTAACACAGACAGGTTTTGTAACTGCGATTGAAATTAATTTATCGTGTCCTAATGTTGACCGTGGAGGTATGGCTTTTGGTGTTGACGCGCAAGCAGCGGCTGAAGTCATTGAAGCCTTGCGAGAGGTCACTCATTTACCGCTTTATGCTAAATTATCGCCCAATGTAGCAGATATTAAACCGATTGTAAAAGCACTTGAAGTTGCGGGTGCGGATGGCATTGTCCTGATTAATACAGTGATGGGTATGAGCCTTGATTTAGAAAAACGGCAAGCACATTTAGCACGGGGGATGGGTGGTATGTCTGGTACAGCAATTCATCCTATTGCTGTACGTTTTGTTTATGAAGCTGCTCAGACAGTTAATATTCCGATAATTGGTGTTGGTGGTATTACTAGCGTGGCCGATGCGTTGGAATTGATGATGGCGGGAGCCAGTGCTGTACAAGTTGGTGGTGCGTTAACTCATAAACCTGAGGCAATGATAGAAATTATTGACTCACTGCCAGCAGTATTAGATAAATATAAATTTACCGATGTTCAAGATGTGACCAATACATTTAGAAATTGACTATGTATTAATTTGTTTAGAAGGGACAAACACTTCCTATGGAGCGACCAGTATTTATAGCATTAGATTTTCCTGATGCGAAAACCACACGACTTTTCCTTGATAATTTTCGTAAAATGGCTGATAAACCAGCAATAAAAATTGGCATGGAATTATTTTTTGCGGAAGGACCAGAATTTGTCCGCGAACTACATCGTCAAGGATTCATAATTTTCTTAGATTTGAAACTCTATGACATTCCAACAACAGTTGGTCATGCGGTTGCAAGCATCGCCAAATTAAATGTTCAATACCTGACAGTGCATGCTGCTGGTGGTAAAAAAATGTTACGACAAGCTGTAGCCAATAAGGGTCAGGAGATGAAGTTGCTAGCAGTCACGCAGTTAACTTCGTTTTCGGAAACTGATATGCAAGCAACACAACTAACGTCATCAAGCATGACAGAAAATGTCATTCATTTAGCTGAATTAGCCTACCAATCAGGGATTGATGGGACAATTAGTGCCCCATCGGAAGCAAGCTTTATTCAACAAAAAACAGCTGATTCATTTCTACGTGTAACACCAGGTATTCGATTGACTGGCGATTCAACTGATGATCAAGCACGTATTACAACACCTTCAAAAGCGCGTGAATTTGGTGCCACCGGATTAGTTGTCGGCCGTTCAATTACTAAATCCAATAATCCTGTGGCGGCCTATCAACGTGTATTATCAGAATGGAGCAATTAAATGTTAACTTATGCAGAACAAGTGGCAAATGATTTACTGACGATTGGTGCAGTAAAATTTTCGCCAGAAAAACCGTTTACATGGGCATCAGGTATTAAAAGTCCCATTTATACGGACAATCGTATGACTATTGGTTACCCAAAAGTTCGTCAAAATATTTATAAAGGTTTAGTAGCATTAATTCAAGAATCATATGGTGATGTTGAAATCATTGGTGGTGTCGCAACAGCGGGCATTCCACATGCTGCATGGGTTTCTGAAGAACTGCATAAACCTATGATTTATGTACGTTCTAAACCAAAAGATCATGGTGCAGGTCGTCAAACAGAAGGCGCCGTTGTTGCAGGTAAAAAAGTTGTATTAATTGATGATTTGATTTCAACGGGAGGATCAGTACTGGGTGCTGTTGAGGCGATACGTAAAGAGGGTGCCAATGTTTTGGGTGTGGTGTCAATTTTTTCGTATGAGTTATCTGAAGGTTTGACTAATTTTACCAATGCAAATTTGACTTTCAAATCACTAACAACCTATTCTCAACTGGTAGACGCAGCTATTGAACGTGGTGAGTTAAATATGTCGCAACTGTCAACATTACAAAATTGGCAAAAAAATCCTAACAAGTGGTAATTAAAAAATCTCTAGGAAAATATTCCTAGAGATTTTTTTGTTTTTAATAGATAGCGTCACGATAGAGGCCGATAACTTTACCTAAAATAGAGACACTTTTAAGAATAATTGGTGCCATTGAATCGTTTTCAGGTTGTAAACGGAAATGGTCTGCTTCACGGAAAAAACGTTTAACCGTTGCTTCGTTATCATCATTCATAGCGACTACAACGTCACCATTATCAGCATTATCCTGTTTGCGAACAATAACTTTATCACCATCTAAGATGCCAATATTGACCATAGAATTGCCACGAACATTTAGCATAAACATGTCCCCATCAAATTGCATCAAATTGTCAGGAATTGGGAAGAACTCAGTGGCTTCTTCTTCAACGGCTAAGATAGGCGTACCAGCAGTAACAAGTCCTAGTACAGGAATACGACCTGGCGTAATGGACACTCCCAATGCTTCTAAACCAGCATCAGTGACTTCAATGGCACGAGCACGAGGCTTTGATGCGTCTTTTAAAAGGTAGCCTTTTTTAACTAGTCGCTCGATATGACCATGAATTGTTGAAGAAGAAGACAAACCAACCGCTTCACCAACTTCACGTACTGTAGGTGGATAGCCATTTGTTATTTGGGCTTCATGGATAAATCTTAATACCTGTAGTTGTTTACTTTCTTGAATTTGAATTGTCATTTTTGGCTTGCATTCCTTAATACTACTCGATTTAATATGTATTAATTATAACGAAAAGCTAAAGATAAATCAAACATTTGTTCGTTTTTTTAGAGTTTAATAAGTTATCTACTAAAAACATTTATTATTTCTTTAAAAGCACGTCTAATTTCAGAAAAAATCTGTGGATAATGATGGTGAAAGTCGTGGTTTAGTATTTTGAGAAATTATGACTCATTATTTTTTACTTTATGCTATAATTAACCTTAGAAATTTATTAAGGGGAAGACTATGACTGTAAATATCGGAATCGTCATATTGATTGCAGTTTTGACTTTAATTATCGGATTGGCGGCTGGATTCTTCTTAGCACGTAACTCAATGAAAAGTTACTTAGCAAAAAACCCACCAATTTCAGAAGAAATGATGAAGTCAATGATGATGTCAATGGGTCAAAAACCATCACAAAAGAAATTAAATCAAATGATGGCTCAGATGAAGCAACAAAGCGAACAAGCGCAAAAAAAATAAGCCTTAATGGCTTATTTTTTTTCACGTTTAGGGTCAACATAAACAAAAGTAGGGTCTACCTCTTTATCTAGTTGATCGAAAGCATCTTGAATCATCTTTGTATATTTAGCAATGTTCTCTTTATTCAATCTGTCTTTACGGTCTATCATAATAGGGTCGCCGAAATTAATGGTAGTATTGTTTCTTCTAAACAGCTGTCCAAAGGACACTGGCCCTTGATAGACAGCCGGAACAATCGCTTTTCCTGACATCTTTGCGATCAGCAAAGAACCAGATTTCAATTCATCGTTATGTCTGGACCCAGAAGGAAACATGATAAGTGAACGATTGCCATGCTTTAATTCATTAACCGGTATTTTGATAACACTTGGGCCAACATTGTCTCTATCAACAGGGAATGCGCCAGCAGATTTAATGAGCCATGCAAGTGGTGGAAATTTAAAAAGTTCAATTTTAGCCATAAAGATAAAATGTTTTGGATAGGCAGCAATTGCATACCAAACAGGATCCCACCACGTACGATGTGGGCCGACTAGAACATAGTTGTCGTCAGCGGGTATACGCTGACGATTCATATACTTGATTCGACCATTTACTGTCCACATCAAGCCAACAGCTACGCCACGTAAAAAATCATAAAATTTCATTATTAGTCACCTCATAAACTACTTTAACTATTTTACACGATAAAGCGAGAAAAAAACAATGATTGAACCAATTCTTAATCCAGGTGAACGTATTGATGGTTTACCTTCACAAAATATTCATATTATTCAAAATCCAGATATGTTTTCATACTCACTAGATGCCATTTTATTGGCACATTTTGCTGACGTTAAAGGTAAAGGGCGTGGATTGACGGTAGATTTAGGTGCTGGAACAGGGGCTGTTGGTTTATTTTATGCACCAAAAGTTGCTGGACTTATTAAGTTAGTGGAAATTCAACCGGAATTAGCTGAAATGGCAGAACGAAGCATCGCGATGAATGAATTACAGGACCGTGTTAGTATTTTGCAATCAGATATGAAAACAATATTTGATGATATTCAACCAGGTTCAGTAGAAACGGTTTTGTCCAACCCGCCTTACTTTCCGTTAAATGATGCAACAAAAACAAATCAAGATGAACACTATGAATTAGCACGTCACGAATTGACAATAGATTTGCCAGGATTGGCACAAGTTGCCAATAAATTGCTTAAAAATAATGGCAAATTTTATATGGTCCATCGTCCCGAACGATTGGCTGATATATTTTCAGCTTTTTCAGCACGAAAACTGATGATTAAACGTATACAATTTGTCTATGGTAAGGCTGATCGAGAAGCGAATATGGTACTTATTGAAGCAATAAAAGCCGGCCGTTCAGGTGGCGTTCGCATTATGCCACCGATTGTAGCGTATAAACAAACAAATGACTATACAAAACAGGTACAAAATATTTTATATGGGCAAGCATGGTCATGATAAAACCTTACTACTTTTATGTTTTATATACGGCTGATGGTTATTTTTATGCTGGTTTTACTGATGATGTGCAACGTCGATTTAAAACACATCAATCACGTAAAGGGGCAAAGTTTACACGTGTCAAATCAAGGCACCCGCTACAATTAATTTATGATGCACAGTTTGATACGAAAAGTGACGCGCTACGAGCCGAAGCAAATTTCAAGCAATTGACAAGAAAAAACAAAGAGAAATTTTTAATAGCCCATCATATTAATGAAAAAATTTGGGCTTAATGGCTTGCATTATTGTTAATTATCTCGTATAATAATAGCTGTTGTAATTAGCAACAAATACACACGGCAAACAAGTTCACATAGGTGCAGAAATGTCATTGTGAATGTCGAATTTGTCGGCGGAAAAACCTAGGAGACCATATCATGGCAGTTATTTCAATGAAAGAACTCCTCGAAGCAGGAGTACACTTTGGGCACCAAACACGTCGTTGGGACCCAAAAATGGATGAATATATATTTACAGAACGTAATGGTATTCATATCATCGATTTACAAAAAACAGTTAAACTTGTTGATGAAGCATATAACTTTGTTCGTAATGCATCAACAGATGATGCCAACTTCTTGTTTGTTGGTACAAAAAAGCAAGCATCAGACGCTATTGCTGAAGAAGCAACACGTGCTGGTCAATATTTCATCAACCATCGCTGGTTGGGTGGTACGTTAACTAACTGGAATACAATTAAGACACGTATCCAACGTTTGAAGGATTTGGAAGCTATGGCTGAAGATGGTACTTTCGAACAATTACCTAAAAAAGAAGTTGTTTTGTTAAACAAGCAACGTGAAAAGTTAGATAAGTTCTTGGGTGGTGTTAAAGATATGCCTGGTTTACCAGATGTATTATTTGTAGTTGATCCTAAAAAAGAAGAAATAGCTGTTAAAGAAGCAAATATGTTAAACATTCCCGTTGTGGCTATGATTGACACAAACGCTAACCCTGAAGTTATTGATGTTAAGATCCCTGCTAATGATGATGCTATTCGTGCAGTTCGTTTGATTACTGCTAAGATGGCTGATGCTATTATTGAAGGTCGTCAAGGGCAAGATTCAGCTCCTGAAGATGCTTTTGTAGCTGGAGATGAAAATACAGAATCAATTGAAGAAATCACTAATATCGTTGAAGAAGGCAATAATTAATATTTGAATGACAAATGCCGTTCCTGCGGACCTGTTTGGGATGCGGATTGGCATTTTTATTTGTCCGAAACGTGTAAAAAGCATGTTATAATAAAAACATAAATATTTTTAGAGGAGCAATATAATGGCAATTACTGCTGCACAAGTAAAAGAATTACGTGATAAGACATCTGTTGGTATGATGGATGCAAAGAAGGCTTTGGTTGAAGCTGATGGTGACCTAGAAAAAGCAATTGATTTGCTTCGTGAAAAGGGTATGGCTAAGGCTGCTAAAAAAGGTGACCGTGTTGCTGCAGAAGGCATGACTTACGTTGCTGTTGATGGTAACAAAGCAGCTATTATCGAATTGAACTCAGAAACTGACTTCGTTGCTGGAAACGCTGAGTTTAACGACTTATTAAAGGCTGTTGCAAATACAATCGTTGAATTTGCGCCTGCAGATGTTGAAGCAGCACTAGCTTTGGAAGTAGAAGCTGGGCAAACTTTGAATGATAAGATTATTGGTACAACACAAATTACCGGTGAAAAAATTACTTTGCGCCGATTTGCCGTTGTTGAAAAATCTGATTCTGAAAACTTTGGGGCCTATTCTCATTTGGCTGGTTCAATTTCTTCATTAGTTGTCGTTGAGGGTGCCTCAGAATCAGCAGCTAAAGACATCGCAATGCATGTTGCAGCAATTGCACCACAATATGTTTCAGATGACGAAGTACCAACTGAAGTTGTTGCGCGAGAAAAAGCTGTTCAACTTGCCTCTGAAGACTTAGCTGGTAAGCCTGATAATATCAAAGAAAAGATGGTCGAAGGACGTATTAAAAAGTTCTTGGCTGAAATTTCATTGTTGGATCAAGCATTTGTTAAGAATGGTGATCAAACTGTTGCGCAGTTTATTGCATCACAGAATGGTTCTGTAAAATCATTTGTACGTTACCAAGTTGGTGATGGCATTGAAAAGAAAGTGACTGATTTGGCTGAAGAAGTTGCTAAACAATTAGGGTAATAAATATTAAAAGTGCGTTATATCATCATAACGTACTTTTTTTGCGATATATTTTTGGTATAATTGATTAGCATAGAAATGAGGTAAATCATGACGGGTATGAAATATAAACGTGTTTTGATGAAACTTTCTGGTGAAGCGTTGGCTGGAGAAAACAGTCAAGGCATTGATCTTGAGACAGTTTCTGAAATTGCACAAGATTTAAAAGAAGTCCATGACTTAGGGACACAAATTGCAATTGTTGTTGGTGGTGGTAATTTATGGCGTGGTGAACCGGCTTCAAAAGTTGGTATGGAACGGTCGCGTGCAGATTACACAGGCATGCTTGGGACAACAATGAACGCTCTCGTGTTGCAAGATGCACTGGAACGCGCTGGCGTTGACACACGTGTTCAAACAGCCATTACAATGCAACAAATTGCTGAACCCTATATTCGTGGTCGTGCTATTCGACATTTGGAAAAAGGCAGAATTGTTATTTTTGCAGCTGGGACAGGATCACCTTATTTTTCAACAGATACAACAGCTGCGTTGCGAGCAAATGAAATTAATGCAGATGCTATTTTGATGGGTAAAAATGGTGTTGACGGTATCTATGATTCGGATCCTAATAAAAATGCAAATGCTGTTAAGTATACTGAGCTAACACATTTGGATATTTTGCAAAAAGGATTGAAAGTTATGGACTCAACAGCGAGTTCACTATCGATGGATAATAATATGCCACTCGTCGTATTTAACTTAAATACACCAGGTAATTTAAAACGTGTTGTATTGGGCGAAAATATCGGGACAACAGTTACAGGAGGAAAAAATGGTATTTAACTTAACAGACGCTAAAACACGTATGCAAGGTGCTCAAGATGCTTTAAAACGTGAATTGGGAAGTATACGTACAGGGCGTGCTAATCCGCATATTTTAGATCGTATTGAAGTAGAATATTATGGGGCTATGACACCTTTAAAGCAGGTTGCTTCTATATCTGTGCCTGAGGCACGTCTTTTATTGATTACACCATTTGATAAGTCAGCTTTAGAAGAAATTGTTCGTGCGATTAACATGTCTGATCTAGGACTAAATCCGGCTTCAGATGGCAATATTGTCCGTCTGGCAATTCCTCAAATGACAGAAGAAGGTCGTAAAGATCTAGCTAAGCAAGTGAAGGCTGAAGCTGAAAAAGCAAAGGTATCTATTCGTAATGTTCGTCGTGATGCGATGGACAATGTTAAAAAGGACAAAGAGTTACCTGAAGATGATGTCCGCAATGCAGAAGATGATGTTCAAAAGTTAACAGATGAAAATATCAAGGCAATTGACGTTATTGCAACCGAAAAAGAAAAAGAGTTGTTAACAATTTAAAAATGTTTTAACATTTTCAGTATGTGACATAATGTATTAGACCGTCATTATTAAATATAATAATGAATTCGGTGGCCATAACATAGCACAGCGACTTATAAATAATTTGAAATACTTGACGTTTTAATAGTTGCAGTGCATAATGAATATATTCAGTTTACTCACTAGGATGTCATGTGGCGATGATGGAGTGTGTAAACAACTCAAGTGTCGGAAATTTTTTCCGGAAATCAGGTGGAACCGCGTGTAAGCGTCCTGATGTCAATTATTTTGGCATTGGAACGAGTTATGGGCGGTTTTTTTAGTGCCGGAAAGGAAAAGTGGCATACAATATTTTTTAAAATTATGTGGTTTTTATGTAAAAATATACAAGTAAGTCACTCATAAAAATACGTTTAAGATATATATTTATATATCTTTTATGTTAAGATATATAAATATATATCTTTTTGTGTTATAATTCAAGTATGAAAAAAAAACAGACAATATATTTTGAATTAGATGTGGTTAATTCACGACTGGTTAAAGATAACAATGTGCTGATAAAGCAGATCATCAATGTAACAAATTATTTAAACGAACTGACTAAAGAATTAGTAATAATGCCATTTCAAATACACAATGGCGACGCGATTTCTGGTGCGATTCAGTCTGTTAATACACGTGATGACATTGTTAAAATTTATCAGTCATTGACGACTTATTTAATCATGGAAGCTATGAATTTGCAATTATATATGGCTGTTGGTATTGGCAATATTGATACAGATTTGAATAATACGAATGATGAAGCGTTGGTAAATGGTTCAGCCGTAGTATTGGCTCGAAATGTAGTGATGCCAGCGTTGAAATTAAATTCAACTAAACAACGTAATAAAAAATTAGGGATTCAAACTAATTTTAAAAAAGCACCTATTTTATTGAAAATAGCTAATAATTATGAAAATATGGCCGTTGTTGAACACACTCTCTTGTTGGTTTATGAGTTCGAACTTAATACAGATAAGAAACGTTTAATTTATTCAATGTTAAAGCATTCTGAGAATTGGCGTGATGATTTGCCAAAATTAATTGCTATAAAAAATAGTGGATTTAAAGAGACAGATACACTTAAGCAAATTGAAAACCGTGCGCGTATGTTGATTACTAAGTCAGATGTGCAAGCTGTTAATCACCAATTAGCAGTATTTGAGGAAAATAAATGAAGCAAGAATTAATAGTTATGGCATTTAAAGTTGTTGGGTGGTTAGCACTAAGCTATCTCTATGGGGTGCTTGTTAGTGTCGTTTTGAGCAAAATTGGTCAAAAAAAATGGCAACCTGTAACTGGCAAAAAAGCTGATCCGTTTATACATGGTCAACTCATCGGTAATATAGAACGTACATTTGCGATGTTATTGATTGCATTAGGTAATGTTGGTGCGATGAGTATGATTGTCGCTATCAAAGGATTTGCGCGATGGGGTGAATTGTCTAAATTGGATAGTGATGTGCAAGGTATTGCCATTGATAAATTTATTATTGGTAATTTACTAAGCTTAGGATTTCCAGTTTTGATTGCTGCAATTGGCTTTTTTGCTAGTAAACTTTAATGACATAATGTAAAAAATAGTTAAAAGGAAAGAAAAATGACAAACAGCAAATTATCGTTACAAGATATTATTTTAACACTGCAACAATACTGGGCTAAGCAAGGTGCAAACTTAATGCAAGCATACGACAATGAGGTTGGTGCTGGAACGCAATCACCTTATACATTCTTGCGTGCAAACGGTCCTGAGCCTTGGCATGCAGCATATGTTCAGCCATCACGTCGTCCTGCTGACGGTCGCTATGGTGATAATCCAAATCGTTTATTTCAACATCACCAATTTCAAGTTGTTATGAAACCATCTCCATCAAACATTCAAGAATTGTATTTAGGCTCGCTTGAAGCCTTGGGAATTAAACCATTAGAACATGATATACGTTTTGTTGAAGATAACTGGGAAAATCCATCAATGGGTGCAGCAGGTATTGGTTGGGAAGTTTGGTTAGACGGTATGGAAGTCACGCAGTTCACTTATTTTCAACAGGTAGGGGGCATTGAGGTAGACTCTGTTACAGCTGAGGTAACTTATGGTTTAGAACGATTGGCATCTTATATTCAAGATGTTCCGACAGTATATGATCTTGAATGGGGAAATGGCGTACTTTATGGTGATATTTTTAAAGAACCTGAATATGAACATTCAAAATATGCGTTTGAAGAATCTGACCAAGCAATGTTGTTGAGACATTTTGATGAATTTGAAGCGGAAGCAACGCGTTTATTGGCATTAGGATTGGTTCACCCAGCATATGATTATATTTTAAAATCGTCACATACGTTTAACTTATTGGATGCACGTGGCACGGTTTCAGTGACAGAACGTGCAGGTTATTTGCATCGTATTCGCACTATGGCACGCCGTGTATCAAAGGTATTTATTGAAGCTCGTTCAAATCTTGGCTTTCCATTATTAAAAGATGATGATTTACGTGAAAAATATTTAGGTGCAAACGGTAAATATGCACTAAAGGAGGAAAATTAACTATGTCAACATTTTTACTAGAAATTGGCTTGGAAGAAATTCCGGCACATTTGGTAACGAGTTCTGAAGCGCAGTTAATTGCGCGCACAACAAAATTCTTGTCTGATCATCGTTTATCAGTAGGCCATATTCAACCTTATTCAACACCGCGTCGATTAGCTGTAGCGTTAATTGATGTGGCATCTCAATCAGAGGCATTATCAGAAGAAAAACGCGGACCATCAATTGAACGTGCAAAAAATGATAATGGTGAGTGGTCAAAAGCAGCTCAAGGGTTTGCTCGAGGTCAAGGTATGACACCAGAAAACTTTGAAGAACATGATGGCTATGTGTGGCTAACTAAACATACGGCAGGTATACCAGCAGACACTATCTTAGCTAATATTGGTGAAGAAGTTGTTGCACAAATGAAATTTACAACCTATATGAAGTGGGCTAACAATGCCTTTTTGTATGTGCGACCAATTAGATGGCTTGTTGCTTTACTTGATGATGTAGTGATTGATTTTAATATTTTAGAAGTTCAAACAGGACGTGTGACGCGTGGACATCGCTTTTTGTCAAATGAGCATGTCACAATTGCTGACGCAGAATCATATTCGGAGACTCTAAAGGCAGCCTATGTTATTGCAAATGCAGAAGCACGTAAGGCAATCATACAGTCACAACTTGAAAATATAGCGCATCAAAATAATTGGCTATTAGATTTGGCCTCAGATGCAGCGCAAGATTTGTTAGAGGAGGTTAACAATATTGTTGAATGGCCGACGGCATTTTCTGGGAGCTTTGACAATAAATACCTAGAACTACCAAATGAAGTGCTAATGACATCAATGCGTGAACATCAACGCTTTTTCTATGTCACAAATCAATCAAATGAGTTGTTACCAAACTTTCTATCAGTCCGTAATGGCAATTCTGAACATCTTGATAATGTCATTGCAGGAAATGAGAAAGTATTAGTTGCGCGATTAGAGGATGCCGAGTTTTTCTATCAAGAAGATCAACAAAAATCAATTGATGAAAGCATGACCAAGGTTAAAAAATTGGTGTTCCATGAAAAGATTGGGACAGTTTACGAACATATGCAGCGTGTTGGGCAATTGGCTGCTAGTTTGGCCGATAAATTGCACTTTGATGATGCGCAGAAAGTTGATTTGGCACGTGCATCTGAAATATACAAGTTTGATTTGATGACTGGTATGGTCGGTGAATTTGATGAATTACAAGGCATTATGGGTGAACATTATGCTAAGTTATTTGGTGAAAATAGCGCAGTAGCCAGTGCCATAAGAGAACATTATATGCCAACTTCTGCTAACGGAAATATTGCTAGCACTGCAGTTGGGGCAGTGCTAGCAATAGCTGATAAATTAGATGCTATTGTTACCTTCTTTTCAGCTGATCTTATTCCTTCTGGATCAAATGATCCCTACGGTTTGCGACGTGCAGCAAACGGTGTGGTAAGGACGCTTCAAAGTAAACAGTGGCATATTGCTTTGCAACCATTGTTGATTGAATTTGTGAAATCTAATGGTAAAGTTACTGAAAAAGCTGATGTAACTGCAATTATGACCTTTATGTTAGATCGTGTTCGTAAGCTAGCTTTGGATGGTGATGTCCGTCCAGATATTGTCGCTGCGGGAACAGCTCTGACACCTGATGGGGATGTTGTGTATATTGCGGATCGTACGCAAACACTTGCCAATCATGCTAGTGATGATAACTTCCGTGACATTATTGAAGCATTAACTCGAGTTTCACGTTTGGCCATGAAGCAATCAGCACAAGGTTATGTTGATGAAAGCCTGTTTGAAAATCAAACCGAACAAACACTCTTTATGGCAACCAAAGAGATTGATTTGAAAACAATAGAATTACAGGGTGGAGAAGCAGTGTATAAAGTCTTGGCTGAACTACAAAACCCAATTGCAGCTTACTTTGATGCGACAATGGTGAACGCTGATGATGAAGTGATTAAAAATAACCGTTATATACAATTACACATGATTGATAAAATTATTTCTGGAATGGGTGACCTAGAAAAAATTGTCATTAAGTAATTTTGGACTATGAAACTAATCGATGACATGAACAAAATTGAATAATAGTGCTAACTGTTGCTTAGATTAATTTTAGAAAACTACAAATCGTTACTATGATTACCAGACTTAAAATAGTGATTATATCCGTTAATTAAATTATTTCAAACAATAATGCGTGTTGCAGTACCAGAAGTGGTTCGGCTCACGTTTTTTCTGTCTATTCATGATAAAATAGATTAGATAGAAAAATTGAAAGTATACGCATACCTTGCGTGATAAAAAAATGACAGAAATTAACTTAGAACAACTTAAAGAACGACAAAGACATATCCGCAATTTTTCAATTGTGGCACATATCGATCATGGGAAATCGACGATTGCAGATCGTATTTTAGAGCAGACACACACAGTAGCTGAGCGTGATATGCAAAATCAATTGCTTGACACTATGGACTTAGAGCGTGAACGTGGCATTACAATTAAATTAAACGCAGTCGAAGTGCATTACGATGCAAACGATGGTGAAACCTACATTTTTCATTTAATCGATACACCAGGACATGTTGATTTCTCTTATGAAGTATCGCGCGCGCTTGCTGCTGCTGAAGGGGCTATATTAGTTGTTGATGCAGCTCAAGGTGTAGAAGCACAGACACTTGCCAATGTTTATTTGGCATTAGACAATGATCTAGAAATTTTGCCAGTTATCAATAAAATTGATTTGCCTGCTGCTGATGCAGAAAAAGTTCGTGCAGAAATTGAAGACTTGATTGGTATTGACGCATCGGACGCAGTATTAGCTTCAGCTAAAAAAGGCATAGGCATTCCTGAATTATTAGAAAAAATTGTGGTTGATTTACCTGCCCCGACAGGCGATCTAACAGCACCATTACGCGCGCTGATTTTTGATTCAGCGTATGATGCCTATCGTGGCGTTGTGGTTAATATGCGAGTACGTGAAGGCATAGTTAAGCCAGGTGACAAGATTAGAATGATGAATACTGGCGCAGAATATGAAGTCAATGAGGTTGGTGTGATGTCACCAAGTGCTCAAAAACGTGATTATTTAATGGCTGGTGATGTCGGTTACTTAACAGCAGCAATCAAAGATATTCATACAACACATTCTGGTGATACAATAACTTCTGTTACGAATCCAGCTAGTGAACCATTATCTGGTTATAAACCTATGACACCTATGGTTTATTCTGGACTATATCCATCTGATAATGCTAAGTATAAAGATTTACGTGATGCACTAGAAAAGTTACAACTTAATGATGCCGCACTAACATTTGAACCTGAAACATCACAAGCCCTAGGATTTGGTTATCGTGTTGGTTTCCTTGGTTTATTGCACATGGATGTCGTTCAAGAACGTTTGGAACGCGAGTTTGACTTGGATTTGGTAACCACTGCACCTTCTGTTACATATCATGTGATGACAAATGATGACGAACTCATTGAAATTGAAAATCCGTCTGAAATGCCTGATGTTTCAAAAATTAAATATATTGAAGAGCCTTATGTTGATGCTCAAATTATGGTACCAAATGACTATGTCGGTGCTGTGATGGAACTTGCACAACGCAAACGAGGTGATTTTGATACGATGGAATATTTAGATGAAACACGTGTGAACGTGAAGTACAAAATTCCTTTATCAGAAATAATTTTTGATTTCTTTGATAAACTAAAATCAAGCACACGAGGGTATGCATCTTTAGATTATGAAATTTTTGGTTATCGTCAATCTGATCTAGTGAAAATTGATATATTATTAAATTCTGAAAAAGTTGATGCATTAAGCTTTATTGTTCACCGTGATTTTGCTGCAGAACGTGGCCGTGTTATTACATCAAAACTGAAAGAAATTATTCCACGGCAAAATTTTGAAATTCCAGTACAGGCAGCCATTGGTGCAAAAATTTTGGCGCGTACTAATATAAAAGCTTACCGTAAAGACGTGACATCAAAAATCCATACAGGCGATCCAGATCGCCGTGCCAAATTACTAGATAAACAAAAACGTGGTAAAGCGCGCATGAAGTCAGTTGGTACAGTTGAGGTGCCCCAAGAAGCTTTCATGGCAGTATTAAAAACAGATGATGACACGCAGTACGCACGTGGAAATTAATCCTATCCCGTGATTTAAATGAACTGTTTTCAAGCAGCGTAATGAAATTAATTCATGTCAAAAGCAATGTTGAAAACAGTATTTTAAGATACACTATAAGGAGACGAGTATGTCATTATTTGAAAAAATAAAAAAATATTGGCCATTTGGCGGTCATAAAATGCGTGCCATTGGTTTCGAACACGCCCTAACGATTGACCAGCCAAATGTTTTTATTGAAAAAAATATTTTGCAACCTACACCTGATAATTATGAGTTATTAGTCAAAGTTTTTGCCAGTGCTATTAATCCTGTTGATACAAAAATGCGTCATACGTATAAAGAAGATGGGCAATTTCGTATTCTTGGATTTGACGCGACTGGTGAAGTAGTTGCGGTGGGTAAAGACGTTTCAAAATTTGAAATTGGTGATTTAGTATATTATGCAGGTGTGCAAATAAACCAAGGTGCTAATGCGCAATATCAAGTCGTCAATGAATCGCTTGTAGGATATGCCCCAGTTAAGCTAAGTGTAGCCGAAACTGCTGCGATGCCTTTAACAGCAATTACTGCAGTTGAAATTCTACAATCTTTTAGTTTAGAGGTAACTGAAAATGCGGGAATTGGTAAAAGTATTTTTATTTTAAATGGTGCTGGTGGTGTTGGGTCAACTTTAATTCAATTAGCAAAATATTTAGGCTTAACAGTCATTACAACGGCATCACGTCCAGAATCTGTCACATGGGTAAAATCTCTTGGTGCCGATTATATTTTAGATTATCATCAAGATTTACATGAACAGTTAGTTCAAATAAAATATGAAAAAGTCGACTATATTGCTATGTTACAAGACACCAATAAATACTGGGCACTAGCATTAGCCGCCATTAAACCATTCGGTCGCATTGCGTCGATTGTGGAAACTAGTGGGCCAGTTGATATTGGTCCACTAAAAAATATTGGTGCGCAGTTCAACTGGGTATTTATGTTTGCAAAGGGTAATTACGGCGTTAACATGTCTAGTCAAGGTGATGCATTAAACAAAATAGCTGAATTATTAGACAATAATGTGATTCAATCCACACTCACTAAAACTTATAAAGGGCTTAACGTAGACAATATTAAACAAGCTACTCAGGATGTTGAAAGTGGGCATATGATGGGAAAAGTTGTTATTTTACATGATGAGGAATCACTATGAATTGGCAAGCGGTAAGAGTTGATACTAATAGTGAGGCAGTTGAGGTCGTATGTGACCTATTAATATCTGTTGGTGCTGATGGCGTTCAAATTGATGAAACAAATGGGATATCAGTCATTGCTTATTATGAAAACAATGACCAATTACCAAATATCCTTTCTACAATCAAATCACGACTTAAATTATTACCAAAAGTATCAGTAGACCCATCACCGGCAACGATAAATTTGAGCGATGTATCTCAGTCAGATTGGGAAAATAACTGGAAAAAATATTATCATACTCAGCGAATTACGCGACATTTGACAGTCGTACCATCCTGGGAAACATTTAAGCCACAACAGTCAGACGAGATGCCAATTATTATGGATCCGCAATTAACCTTTGGCACAGGAACTCATGAGACAACACGACTTATGATGCAAGCATTGGAAGCAGTTGTGCGTGGTGGTGAATCAATGATTGATGTTGGGACAGGCTCTGGTGTTTTAGCGGTTGCAGCGAAACTGTTAGGTGTTAGCTCTGTTTTGGCGACAGATATTGATGATATATCTGTAAAAGTTGCGAAAGAAAACTTGATGTTAAATCCGATTGCGGCAGATATAAAAGTTGTGACAAGTGATTTACTATTAAATGTTGATACACAACCAGTTGATTTGATTGTGGCAAATATTTTGGCAGATGTTATTGAAAGACTAATTCCACAGACGCGTTCTCGTTTAAAACCAAAAGGTTATTTTTTAGTGTCGGGTATTTATGATGCTATTGCACCGCATATTGAAGAACAATTACGTACTAATGGATATGACATTATTCAAAAATCCCAAATGGGTAAGTGGCATAGTTATATTACACAAATTAAGGAAAAATAATCATGCAACGCTACTTTTTGAAAAGTTTAATTAAAAGTGACCATATAACGTTGACGAGAGATCAAGATGTTTTTAATCATTTTGGCAAAGTATTGCGTGCAAGGGTCGGTTCACAAGCAGAATTTGTTAGTGCTGATTTGAAAGTTGTCATTGGTGAAGTTATAGCTATTGATGAAACGAAAATCACATTAACAATTAAGAAACGACTAGAAACTAATGTTGAATTACCAATAGATGTCACAATTATTGTATCACCACTCAAAAATGATCGTTCCGAGTGGCTTGTACAAAAGGCAACTGAGTTGGGTGTAAATCGAATTATATTTGTGGAAATGTCACGTACTGTGGTTGACTGGAAAAAGCAGCAAGCTAAAAAGGCGGTGCGATTACAAAAAATTGCGCAAGCTGCTGCTGAACAGTCACATCGGTTATTAATTCCAGAAATTAAATTTTTAACTTGGCAAAATGTGCTTGATTTACCAAAACAAATTGGTTTGGTAGCTTGGGAAGAGTCTGCTCGTACTGGTGAAATTTCAACCTTGGTTAAATCAATTAATGAGATGCCTATAAATACAGATGTGAATCTTATTTTTGGTCCAGAGGGTGGGTTGACAAGTTTAGAAATTGAAGAGCTGGTTCATTATGACTATCAGCCAGCTGGATTAGGACCAAGAATTTTACGGGCAGAAACAGCGCCTTTATATGCACTGTCAGCCATTAGTGTCTTGCGTGAGTTAAATGAATAGTTTATAATAAATATTACATAATTAAGCATTGTTTTTTTAATTAAAAGGTGGTCAAATATGAAAAAAGCATTTAACAAATTTTACGGTTATCAGTGGTTGATTGCAATTTTATTGGGCTTTGTTTTACCTCTTCTAGCGAAACAATTGGGCTTTCGTGAAATTCATCAAGTCATTTGGTTGTATCTTGTTATTAATGGCAGTTTCACATTATATGGTGGTTATGCTATTCGAAAACATGGCTACTCACCATTGCTAATTTTACTTGTACCAGCGATTTTTTCTGGTGTTTCAACATTTTGGTTAAACATTGTGGCTACGCAATATGGCTTCTATTTTAGTTTGCTCTATATTGTGCTTAGTTTATTTACATTTTTTGGTGATACACGTGATGACCCTGATGAAAATCTTATTCCAGTGGAGAATGGTTTTCAGGGGCTGACTTCTGCTACTGAAAAGGATTATTCACTACCGGTTGATGGTGGGTTCAAGTCTTAAATGAGCGGTCTACTTTTACCAAATAGATTGTCAGTATTGTGGAAAAGCGCGAAATTTCGCGCTTTTTCTGGTATAGTTATATAAGGTATTTTACCGATATGTTCGTATAAACATATTTAATTGGAGGAAAAAAATTGATCACAGTATCAGAAATGAGTTTCAGCTTTGCTGGACCTAAATTATATCAGGATGTTTCTTTAAAGTTGATACCAGGAAATACGTATGGCATTATTGGTGCCAATGGTGCCGGAAAATCGACGTTTTTAAAATTATTGCAAGGTGAACTATTACCAACTGAAGGTACAATTACTATTGGTGATGGGGAGCGATTATCATCATTACAGCAAGACCATTTTGCTTTTGATGATTTTACAGTACTAGATACTGTTGTTCAAGGGCATAAAAGATTATATGAAGTTAAAACTGAAATGGATGCCATCTACGCCAAGCCTGATTTCAATGATGAAGATGGTGTTCGCGTTGCCGATTTAGGCGCAGAATTTGAAGAACTTGATGGTTGGAACGCTGAAGTTGAAGCTGGACAGTTATTAAGTAAATTGGGTATTTCGGATACAATGCACAATACTTCAATGGGAGAATTAACAGAAAACGACAAAGTTAAAGTTTTGTTAGCACAAGCGTTATTTGGTAATCCCGATATTTTGGTATTAGATGAACCAACAAACGGTTTAGATGTTCAAACGATTAATTGGTTAGAAGATTTCTTAGCGGATTTTCCTAACCTAGTAATTGTTGTATCGCATGATCGTCATTTTTTGAATGCGGTGTCGACAAATATTTTGGATGTTGATTTTGGTAAAATTACACCATTCGTTGGTAATTATGATTTTTGGCGCGAATCTTCAGAATTAGCGCAACGTTTAGCCTCGCAACAGAACTCTAAAAAAGAAGAACAAATTAAACAATTACAAGAATTCGTTGCACGTTTTTCAGCGAACGCGTCAAAGTCTAAGCAAGCTACAGCACGTAAAAAGCAATTAGATAAAATTACACTTGATGACATTAAACCTTCATCACGTAAGTACCCGTTTATTAATTTTCCGCTTAACCGTGAAATGGGAAATGACATGATTCGCTTGGAAAATATTTCCAAAACAATCGATGGCGAAAAAGTGTTAGATAATATTTCGTTTATTGGTCGCCCTGGTGATAAAATTGCTATTCTATCACGTTCTGATTTGGCAACGACAACATTAATGCAAATTATTGCTGGGACAATGGTACCTGATACAGGTACTGTTAATTGGGGTGTGACAACAACACAATCATACATTGCGAAAGATTTAAATGATAACTTTGAAAATCAAGATGTAACTATTTTAGATTGGTTACGCGATTTTGCAGAGGAAGAACAAAAAGATAATACAAGTCTTCGTGGTATGCTGGGACAATTATTATTCCGTGGTGATGATTCACTTAAGGCAATTAAAGTTTTATCGGGTGGTGAAAAAGTACGTATAACACTGGCTAAAATGATGTTACTTAAAGCCAATGTTTTATTAATGGATGATCCAACAAATCATTTAGATTTGGAATCTATTCAATCTTTAAATGATGCTGTTGTTAATTTTAAGGGTGGGATCATTATGACTTCGCATGATCATGAATTCTTAGCAACAACGGCAAATCATGTTATCGAGGTCTCTGCCAAAGGTATTGTTGATCGTGTGGATACATCTTATGATGAATTTATTTCAACTGAAAGCACACAAGAAAAGGTTGAGGCGCTTTACTAATAATGCGATACAAAAAGCGTCTAGTGGCGCTTTTTTGCATGGTATAATAATTTCAGAGGAATTATAAATGACAATAGGTATTGATAAAATAGCATTTTACACGCCAAATTATGTGTTAGATCTTATCACATTAGCAAAAGCACGTGGTGATGAACCAGATAAATATACAATAGGTATTGGTCAGAATCGACAGACTGTTGTGCCTAACTTTGAAGATGTCGTTACAATGGGTGCTAATGCAGCGATAAAAATAATAACGGATGATGACCGTGAAAAAATAGATCTTATTATTTTTGCGACAGAATCTGGTATCGATAATTCAAAATCAAGCGCGCTTTATATGCAAAAGTTACTGGAATTATCAGAATTTGTGCGTACTATTGAATTAAAACAAGCCTGTTACGCCGGTACTTATGGCTTGATGCAGGCACGTGATTACGTTGCAATGCATCCTGGAAAACGAGTATTGGTTGTTGCATCAGATATTGCCCGTTATGGTTTATCAACACCAGGCGAAGTAACACAGGGCGCTGGTGCGATTGCGATGATAGTGTCAGAGACACCTAAAATTATTAGCATTAATACTGATTCTGTTTATATGAGTCGCAACGTTTCTGATTTTTGGCGCCCAACTGATCGCCAAGAGGCACTTGTTGACGGACACTTATCAACCGATATTTATAAAGAAATGTTTTTGACATTATGGCAACGATACCAGTTAAAAACAAAGCATCAATTAAATGATTTTGCAGGATTTGCGTTTCATCTACCCTATACAAAAATGGGAAAGAAAGCACTTGATCAAATCATAAATGAAGCAACACCAGCACATCAGCAGAAATTAACACGTAATTTGAAAGCCAGTCAAAAATTTAATCGAGAAGTTGGTAATCTTTACACCGGTTCGGTTTATTTGAGTCTCTTGTCACTACTAAGTTACGCTACTGATTTAAAATCTGGTGATAAATTAGCTATTTTTAGTTATGGGTCAGGTGCAGAGGCTGAACTTTATTCTGTGACGCTTCAACAGGGTTTTGAAAATTATGTCCCGGCTAAAATGACACAAGCATTGCTGTCAAAACGACAACTTGTATCTGTCGATCAGTATGAAGCTATGTTTAAATCGCAATTGTATGATTCTCATATCAATGTCAGTTCAGATGCTGTTAAAAGTGGCAAATTATTCCAATTTTTAGGCTGGCATGATGGTGAACGTGTATATAGTTGAACATTTTAAAAATATGGCATTGAACAAATAAATACTGTATAATTATTTAAATAACTTTTAAAGAGGAAAAAAATGGCTAAAGCAGTTGTAACAGTGATAGGAAAAGATAAACCCGGAATTATAGCCGGCGTTTCTAAAACATTATCGGACCATAACATTAATATTTTAGACGTGTCACAGACAATTATGTCTGATATTTTCACAATGAGTATGCTAGTTAATTTAGCACTACTTGATGAAGAATTTAATAAACTTCAAGATGATTTAAATCTACTGGGCAAGCAGCTAACTGTTGAAATTCATACACAACGAGAAGAAATTTTTGATGCAATGAGTCGTGTTTGATTAATATCAAGAATCATAGCAGCCTAGTTACACAAACAAAAATTGGGAGAAATTATGGAAACCACTCAAATCACTGAAACCATTAATATGGTCGCAGAAGAGCATTTAGACATTCGAACTGTTACAATGGGTATTTCTTTGCTCGATACCATAGCTGGCACACCACAAGAAACTGCAAAAAATATCTATCAAAAAATTACAACTTATGCAAAAAATCTGGTGAAAGTAACACAGCAAATTGAGCGTGAATTTGGTATTCCGATTGCAAACAAACGTATTAGTGTCACGCCGATTGCTTTGATTGCTGGGAAAGCAACGCCTGATGAAATGTTGTATTACGCGCATGCTTTAGATGACGCTGCTAAGGCTGTGGGAGTGGATTTTATTGGTGGCTATTCCGCATTAGTTCAAAAAGGATTTGCCAATGGTGATCTTGCTTTGATTAAGTCATTGCCACGCGTATTAACAGAAACAGATTTGGTTATGTCAAGTGTTAATATTGGGTCGACAAAGGCTGGCATTAACTTAGATGCTATCAAACTAATGGGTGAGACAATTAAAGCGATAACTAATAAGTCAGATACTGCGAACGCAAAAATGGTTGTTTTTGCTAATGCGGTAGAAGATAACCCATTCATGGCTGGTGCGTTTCATGGTGTGAGTGAAGCTGACGTTGTTATTAATGTTGGTGTTTCTGGACCTGGTGTTGTGAAACGCGCCATTGAAAAGGTTAAGGGCGAATCAATCCAGGTTGTTGCTGAAACCGTTAAGAAAACAGCATTTAAAATTACACGTGTTGGCCAAATGGTTGGTGCATTAGCTGCTGAACGTTTGGGCGTGGAATTTGGGATAGTTGATTTGAGTTTAGCGCCTACACCAGCGCGTGGTGATTCAGTTGCGGAAGTATTGGAAGAAATTGGCCTTGAAATGGTTGGCACACATGGCACAACAGCAGCATTAATGTTACTAAATGATGCTGTTAAAAAAGGTGGTGTCATGGCATCACAACGTGTTGGTGGGCTATCTGGTGCCTTTATTCCTGTCTCTGAAGATGCTGGTATGATTGATGCTGTTAAGGCAGGGGTACTATCGTTAGCAAAACTTGAAGCAATGACAGCTGTGTGTTCCGTTGGGTTAGATATGATTGCCATTCCTGGTGAAACTGATGCAACAACTATTGCGGCAATGATCGCTGACGAAGCGGCAATTGGTGTACAAAATAATAAAACAACAGCTGTACGAATTTTACCAACTAATGGCGCTAAAGTTGGTGATATGATTGATTATGGTGGCTTATTAGGTACTGCACCGGTGATGCCCGTGGTTGAGAAATCAAGTGCGGCGTTCATTAATCGGGGTGGTCATATTCCAGCACCTATTCACTCATTTAAAAATTGAAAATATTTATCATAATCCATGTTTAATTTAATAAAAGCGACCTTATCGATCAGATAAGGTCGCTTTTATTTGCATGAATTAGTTTGATTTTTGTGGTGTTTGTTCTATTGGTTGTTGATTCGTTGAATTAGATTGGCCAGCCATAATAGCAATATAGATAATTAAAACGATAATGACTATCGTTGCTAAAACACGAGCGGGATGATGTAAAAAAGATATCATATGATTACGCATCTTTGATGATGCCTGTGACTCACTATTGCTTTCTGTCATAGCAGATTCAAGTGCATACGCAAAACTGTTTGAGTCCACAACTTTCGCATTTGATTCGTATGGAACAATTGCAATTTCTCTTGTGTCAGATAATTTCAATGGTGTTTGCTTGGTATGGTAAGCATCACGATTAGTCAAAATATTCTGACGAAAAATGTTAATCGCATTTAATGTTTTATTTTTAAAAAATAAAACATTTTGATGTAATTTTTCTAATGGTGTTTGGACAGGAATTTTCATAAGGAGTCTCCTCTGTGATTAAATTGAAATTTTAATCAAACTATTTCTAATCCTAATTATATCGAAAAAGAAACATCATTTGGGCATGTTTGAATGATTGTAACTAAATTAAAGGCTTCTTAATTTTTGAAACGCGTGGATAGCGCGTATAATAGAATTATGCAAACACGAGAACAACAATTGTATCAAGTTTATATAGCGTCTGAACGACAATATTCGCCATTAACTTTGAAAGCATATTCATCTGATATTGACGAATTTGTGATGTTTTTAAGGCAAAATGGCGGGTTTACTAATTTTAAATCAGTACAAACATTAGATGTCAGAGTCTATTTAAACGATTTATATGAACGGCAATTAGCGCGAACAACTATTTCTAGAAAAATCAGTAGTTTACGTATGTTTTATCAATTTATGATTACCAATCAATTTGTGATTGACAATCCATTTGATAATGTGGCTCTTCGAAAACATGAAAATCATCTGCCCGAATTTTTTTACGAAACAGAAATGACAACATTATTCGATGTTGCATATAATCACGAAGATGTGTTGTGGCAAAGAAATGCAGCTATACTAGAGTTTTTATATGCTACAGGTGCGCGTGTGGCAGAAATTGCCAGTTTGACGACGGCACAATTAGATTTCTCTCAGCGGCTAGTTTTAATTCATGGTAAGGGTAATAAGGACAGGTATGTACCATTTGGTCATTTTGCAGCACAAGCCTTATCACAATATTTAAAAGAATCACGGCCAAAATTATTAACAAAACAAGTACCACATGATTTTGTGTTTGTTAATCATCGCGGTGAGCCAATAACAACTGCGGGGATTACTTATATTTTAAATGAACTAATGAAACGTTCAACATTAACTGGTAAAATTCATCCACATATGTTGCGCCATACATTTGCAACGCATTTGCTTAATAATGGTGCCGACATGCGCACGGTACAAGAGTTATTAGGGCATGTTAATTTATCGACAACACAAATGTATACACATGTTACACGAGAAAGTTTACAAAAAAATTATCAAAATTTTTTCCCTCGTGCAAAAAAAAAGCTGTAAACGCTTAACATTAATTACATTTATCTCTTAAAATTTGGTAGAATATAGGTATTATGATTAAACTAGAAAATAAAAACTTAAAAGTGATGATTAACGAAGAAGGTGCTGAATTAACTAGCGTTTGGCACAAACAAGCCGAACTGGAATATATTTGGGTTGGTGATCCAAAATATTGGGGGCGTCATGCCTCTAATTTGTTCCCTATTGTGGGACGTTTACGTGGTGACCAGTACAAAGTAGCGGGTGAAACCTATTTTATGAATCAACATGGTTTTGCGCGAAACACAGTTTTTGATGTGGTTGAACATAATGATACGCATGTTCTTTTCCGAATTCATGATACGGATTCAACAATGCGTGTTTATCCATTTAAATTTCAGTTGGATATTCGTTATGATTTGACTGATAATAATGATCTTAAAATTGCATATATTGTTCATAATACTGATACAGAAGAATCATTATTTTTCAGTGTTGGCGGCCATCCAGCATTTAATTTACCACTTGATGGTGGTAAATTTTCAGATTATTATGTTTCAATTGAGCCGGAAAAACTTTATGATCGTGTGCGCTTGACAGGTCCTTACTCAAATCCAAACGCACCGACACCCTTTAATGCAAATATTCCGTTACGGTTACGTCAAGAAGACTATCATGATGATGCAATTATTTTAAAGTTGAATCGTCAAAAAACGTCATTTTTACTTGCACGTTTAGCGAATCAACACGGATTACGCATGACGTTAGATAATGCACAATTTTTGGGTATTTGGACGCCAGCTGGAAAAGAAGCGCCATTTATTGCATTAGAGCCGTGGTGGGGAATTGCTGATACGGTTGATTCAACTGGCAATTTCAAAGAAAAATTTGGTGTGAACGTTTTGGCAGCAGGTGACACATTCAACGGGACTTATAGCTTGAATTTTTTCTAATTATGTTTATGTCTTAAAAAATTATTGAAATGTGTTGACAAAATACTCTTTAAGTTTTAATATAGTGTTAACAATTTAATCGTCTAATTAAACCAATGAGATGAAGATCAAACCAATCGTGCGCGCACAGGGAATCCAAGATACTGAGAGCTGGATCGAAAGCAGATTGGCAAATGGATCATCGAGGGTCAGCTGAAAACAATTTTGTGAGTAGGTGTGAACGTGAGACATACGTCAGTTGTCAGGTCTGTGTTGGCAGACTATGGAGGAGTAAGCTATTAAATCATTCTTTTTGATGTGGTTAAATAGTTTAAAATCAGGTGGCACCGCGGGAAACCGTCCTGAAAATATTGCAATGAGCAAATATTTTCAGGACGGTTTTTTATTTGCTCTTCAAACGATTGTATAAGGAGAAAAACATGAACAATAAGATGACAACGTCAAAAAAAGGTTATTATGGTGAGTATGGTGGCCAATTTATTCCTGAATTATTGATGCCCGCTGTTAACGCGGTTGCTGAGGCATTTAATCACTATAAAGAGGACCCAATTTTTAAAGCAGAATTAAAAAATTTATTTGATAACTATGCTAATAGACCATCACTATTGTATCATGCAAAAAATATGTCAAAAGATCTTGGCGGTGCACAAATATATTTTAAACGTGAAGATTTGAATCATACAGGCGCACATAAAATTAACAATGTTTTAGGGCAGGCATTAATTGCTAAAAAAATGGGCAAAACCCGATTAATTGCTGAAACTGGTGCTGGACAACATGGGGTCGCCACTGCAACTGTTGCCGCATTGTTTGGTATGGAAGCCGAAATTTTTATGGGCAAAGAAGATACTGACCGACAAGCACTGAATGTCTATCGTATGAAATTACTCGGTGCTAAAGTTAATATTGTTGAAACCGGAACGCAAGTGTTAAAAGATGCGGTGAATGCGACTTTTCAGGATTGGACTAAGCGCATTGACGATACATTTTACGTCTTAGGTTCGGCTGTTGGACCGTATCCTTTCCCTGAAATGGTTAAGTATTTTCAGTCAATCATTAGTGAGGAAGCACGACAACAGTTTTTAGAACAAACTGGTCAGTTACCAGATGCTGTCATCGCTGCAGTTGGTGGTGGGTCAAATGCAATTGGTGCATTTAGTAAATTTGTTGATGATAATCAAGTTAAATTAATTGGCGTTGAAGCAGCGGGGAAAGGAATCCATACATCTCAAACAGCTGCAACCATTGCTAATGGATCAGATGGTATTTTTCATAGCATGAAATCAAAATTTTTACAGTCATCAGATGGACAAATTGATCCAGTGTATAGCATTTCAGCGGGTCTTGATTATCCAGGTATTGGACCAGAACACGCTTACTTAGCAGATATTGATCGTGCGCAATACGTGCCAATTACTGATGATGAAGCAGTTTCTGCATTCGAGTATATTGCCCGTACAGAAGGTATTATAGCTGCAATTGAAAGTTCTCATGCAGTAGCTTATGCTATGAAGCTAGCACCAACTATGCAATCAAATCAGCAAATTATGGTTAATTTAAGTGGTCGTGGCGACAAAGATGTTGCTGCAATTGCACGTTATAAAGGAGTTGATATTCATGAGTGATATTAAAACTGCATTAAAGCTATTATCATCTCGTCAAGACTTATCCGCTGACATGGCAGAAAATGTGATGAATGACATTATGGCTGGTGATATATCAGAGCCTCAAATTGCAGCCTACTTAATGGGATTAACCTCAAAAAGTGAATCAATTGCAGAAATTGTTGGATCAGCAAAAGCGATGCTAAATCAAGCAGTTAATATCGCACCAGAATTTAATGCAATGGATATTGTTGGTACTGGTGGTGACATGTCGAATACATTCAATATTTCCACAACAGCTAGCTTTATCGTAGCAGCGGCTGGTGTGCCTGTTGCTAAGCATGGCAATCGTGCTGCCAGTTCAAAATCAGGAACAGCTGATGTACTAGAGGCTTTGGGCGTCACAATTTCGTTGTCTCCAAATCAAGCTTCTCAAGTTTTACATGAAACGGGTCAAACTTTTTTATTTGCGCGATCTTTTCATCCAGCAATGAAAACTGTCGGTCCAATTCGTAAAAATTTAGGTATTCGCACAGTTTTTAACGTTTTAGGTCCCTTGATCAATCCAATGCGACCAAAAAGCATGTTGTTGGGTGTTTACTCAAAGCAATTGCTAGTGCCATTGGCGCATGTGTTAATAGAATTAGGCGTTGAAAATGCTATTTTAATTCACGGAAAAGACGGTTTAGATGAGGTGACATTGACAGATAAAACTGACATAGTAATTTTACGTCGTCAACAAATTATTGAGTCAGAGTTTGATCCAACAGTGTATGGATTTGATTATGTTTTACCAGAGGAGTTATTAGGCGGTACGCCGATCGAAAATGCTAAAATAACACAAGAAATTTTGAGTGGCCAATTAGACGGTGCGAAGAAAAATGTGGTTATTTTGAATGCAGCGATGGCGTTATTTGCTGCAAATGTTTGCGATGATTTGCAACAAAGTATTACATTGGCACGTGGTGTTTTAGAAAATGGCAAAGCCTATCAACATTTAATACGATTACAACAAGCAACAAAGGTGGGTAGCGCATGATTTTAGATGATTTGGTACAAGCAACACAAGAAAATATGAGACATAGGCAAGTAGAGATACCTTTGTCTATTTTAAAGACAAAAGTGCGCGAATTAGTTATTCAAAAAGATTTCAGTTTTGAAAAAAAACTGCGTCAACAATCAATTTCCGTGATTGCAGAAATCAAACAAGCGTCACCATCAAAGGGGCAAATTATTCCGCAGGAGCAATTTGATTATCTTAAAATTGCACATGCATACGACGAGGCGAATGTTGATTTGATTAGTGTTTTGACAGAGGAAAAACACTTTAAAGGGTCAATTTCTATTTTGAAAGCAGTTGCGCAGACCGCTAAAACGCCAATATTAAGAAAAGATTTTATCATTGACGACTATATGATTTATGAAGCAATAGTGGCTGGTGCTACAGTCATTTTATTAATTGTGGCAATTTTAGAAGATGAGCAATTACGTCGCTATCTAAAATTAGCAGATGAATTAGGCCTGTCAGCAATTGTGGAAGCACATAATGAAAAAGAAATACAACGCGCTATCATAGCGAAGGCACGAATTATTGGTATTAACAATCGTAATTTGAAAGATTTTTCAGTTGATTTTAACAACACTAAACGTTTGCGAGGCATGATACCTAAAGATATACTTGTTATTTCTGAGTCGGGCATTAAAACACGTGCTGATGTTGTATTGTTGGAAAATATACAAGTGGATGGTATTTTAGTCGGTGAAACTTTCATGAAGAGTAACGATAAAATAGAAATGATTAAAACTTTGTTAGGACGATAAACGAATATGACTAAAATTAAACTTTGTGGTAACTTTCGTGTTGAAGACGCTGATTTTTTAAATAAAGTACAGCCTGACATGGCAGGCATTATTTTTGCACCTGGACACCGTAGAACAGTGAATTTAGCAACAGCGTTGGCAATACGTCAACGATTAGATGATAACATTCCCTTATATGGTGTATTCATTAATCAAAATGTGATGGACATGCTCACTTTTTTTGATAATGGGCTCATACAAGGTGTACAGCTACATGGTGATGAGTCAGAATTAGAAGTGGCATTATTACGTGAAAAGAATGTCCCTGTGATTCAAGTGGTTAAGCCACAACAAGCATTGATCAAAACATCAGCAAATTATGTGCTGTTAGATAATGGTGGTGGATCTGGGAAAACATTTGATTGGCGTATTGTACCGCCAAAGCCTTTGCGCCAGAACGTTTTGATGTTGGCGGGAGGGTTGACCACACACAATTTACAAGACGCCATCAATCAAGTACAACCAGATTGGGTTGATATTTCTAGTGGTGATGAAATAGCGGGTATTAAAAATTTAGAAAAAATGCGTATTTTGGTTGATATAGCACACCAACAGACAGATAAATAGTAATATGTTACAAAAAACAAGTTAACATTTGGAGAAAATATGACAGTAGAAAAAATAGAACAAGTTTTAAAGCATGGTAAAGGTTTTATCGGTTTTATAGTGGCTGGCGATCCTGACTTCGAAAAAAGCGTTGATTATGTTGTTGCGCTTGCTAAGTCTGGGGCAGATGTTGTTGAAATTGGTATTGCTTTTTCAGATCCATCAGCAGATGGGGAAACAATTATGAAAGCTGATTTGCGTGCGACTAAAGCTGGTTCAACGACAAAAAAAGTATTTGAATTCGTCGCAAATATTCGCAAAAGAACACAAGTACCATTGGTTTTTTTAACATATACTAATCCCGTTTTTAAATACGGCTATGACCCGTTTTTAGCTAAAATGAAACAACTTGACGTGCAAGGTATTATTATGCCTGATATGCCACTAGAGGAGCAAGATGAGTTTGTTACGTTAGCTGAAAAATATGATCGCTCGTTTATTCAATTAGTCACCCTTAAATCTGGAGAACGAATACCAAATATTATTAAACGCGCTTCAGGATTTGTTTATGTGGTCAGTTCTTTAGGTATAACTGGTATGCGACAAAAACTATCAACAGATTCTCATGACTTAATAACACAGATAAAACAAATCACAAATGTACCGGTTGCTATTGGTTTTGGTATCAGTCAACCTGAACAAATGGCACAATTTAAAAACGCGGACGCAGTCATTGTCGGTTCAGCGATTGTTAATATTATTGAAGCACATTCGTATGATGCTGAAGAAAAATTACAGAATTTTGTGAAATCAATGAAACTGGCTTGGTAATGGCATCATTAAATTAAACACAAAAACTAGGACGATGTAGCGCCCGTAAAATAAAATGGAGCATGTACATAACGTACATGATGTTAACCTTATGACTTATGATATAAAAAAAATTAATGCCGATACAATCAGTGTCATCAGCGCGTATTTGAGATTACGTGGCAAGCATACAGTTTTATTAGAATCTGTGCCAACATCGCAAGAAAAATCTCGTTATTCTATTTTAGGTTTGGACCCTGTTCATGAGTTTCAAGCAACAAGCACTCACATTAATATTGATGGTCAGCTATCCGAAAGTTTAGATCCCTTACATGTATTGAGTGATTTAGTGGTCACAAACTCAGTAGTTAATGAGCACATACCGTTTCAGGGAGGAGCTATTGGTTATGTAGGATTTGATACGATTGCTACTTATGAAAATATTGGACAACAACCTGAAGATGAGCTAAACATGCCTGATATTCATATGTTTTTGTATGAAACGTTTATTATTTTTGATCATCAAAATGAAACGTTAACAATTATAGCAGATAACGTTTATTCTAAACGTGAATCATTAGAGCGACAGCATGCATTATCTAACATTGAAAAGCGGTTACGACAACAAGTTAAGGCAGAGATGATTGCTGAAACATTACAGCCTCTTGAACCGAAATCCAATATGAGTCGAAAAGAATTTACATCAATTGTTAATCGTACTAAACAGTTAATAACAGATGGTGATATGTTTCAAATGGTACCATCCCAACGTTTTAGCTTTGATTTTAAAAATGATTCATTTGATTTTTATCGACAGTTACGTCGAACAAATCCTTCGCCATACATGTATTATTTGGATCTTGGAGAAACTCAAATTGTTGGTTCTTCACCGGAAAGTTTAGTGACTGTTCGTGGTGATAAAGTGACAACAAATCCAATTGCTGGTACACGTAAACGTGGTAAAACAGCACATGAAGATAGTAAAATTGCATCAGCATTAAAACATGATGAAAAAGAGCTTGCTGAACATAAAATGTTAGTAGACTTAGGACGGAACGACTTAGGAAAAATTTCAGAATACGGTACTGTCAAAGTCACAACTTTTTTAGATATTCAAAAATATAGATATGTCATGCATTTAGTGTCTGAGGTGCAGGGTAAATTGCGGGTGGGTACGCCAGCCATTGATGCTTTAAAAGCAACTTTGCCAGCGGGTACAGTGAGTGGTGCCCCCAAGGTAAGGGCACTAAAACGTATTTATGAGATGGAACCTACTAAACGTGGTGTTTATGCTGGTGCCATTGGTTACTTATCAAAAGATAATCAAATGGATTTCGCGATTGCCATTAGAACAATGGTTGTTAAAAATGGTAAGGGTTATGTGCAGGCCGGTGCAGGTATTGTGTATGATTCTATCCCCGAAAATGAGTACGAAGAAACATTTAATAAAGCAAAAGCATTACTAAGTGTGGGAGAAAAACGATGATTCTATTAGTTGATAATTATGATTCATTTACGTATAATTTAGCACAAATTGTTGGAAAAATGACGGAATTAAAAATACTGCGTAATGATGACAAACGGTTATATGATGTGGCAGATCAAGCTTCGGGCATCATTTTTTCGCCAGGGCCAGGCCAACCAAGTGAAGCTGGTGAAATGGAAAATATGATTCAGCGATACGCCGATAAAGTGCCATTGCTTGGTATATGTTTAGGCCACCAAGCAATTGGTGAAGTATTCGGTGGGGTTGTAACACATGCAACAACTATTCGGCATGGTAAGGTTTCTGAAATGCGTATCATTGAACCGTCAGCATTATTTTCATCACAGACTACATCAGTCATGCGTTACCACTCACTTATTATCAAATCCACTCAAATGCCAGATGATTTTGTTGTGACTGGACGCGCTTGCGACGATGGTGAGGTCATGGCAATGCAGCATATAACATTACCAATTTTTGGATTGCAATTTCATCCAGAATCAATTGGCACCCCAGAGGGTGAAAAAATGATTAAGAAATTTGTCTTACTGACGCAACAAATAAACTAAGGTTCTGTAATTTTTGTAGGTGAACAGATTTTTAAGGAATTGTTAAATCAATCACAATTTAAGTAATATTTGTTAAACTGTAAGGGTTGCTAGTAATTAAAAAAAGTAATTAAACTACAAATGGTATGAGCGTTCACAACAGATCGGCTCTAAAAAAACAAACTGATGAGCACGTTGCCGTTACGGTGTTCAAAAAACAAACGGAGGGCATGCTGACATGCTAAAAATATTAAAAACGTTGAATGAATCCTGGATATTTGACTTACTAGGGGTCGCCATCGTTATTTTTACGGCCTATATGTCAGGTTATCTTTTTGAAGATTTGACAAAGACATCATATTTTTCAAACATTGTTTGGGCCAAATATGTACCATTTGGGATGTTATCAGTTATCTCATCTAGTTTATCAATTATGTCAACACGCCTAACAGCAAGATTAAATAAATTTGGTAATATTATAGGGACTGTTAATACGTTAATGTCAGGGGCAATTGATTTTACTCTTGGCAATAGTGAGGCTATATTAACATACCCAGTATCATTTTTGATTAATGCTGCAGCAGTTAAAGGATGGCATGAGTACGGCGATAAACGCGTTAATCGTGTGACTGATTTCATTAAATGGCTGCCACTTGTGATTGGTGGCGCAATACTATTAAGCTTAGGATTGAATTATTTAGCTTTTCAAAATACAAGTCCGTTATTTTGGCTGGCGAGCGCAGTGTTTAGTTTATCATTGATTCCAAATATATTAAATGTTTTTAAAATTGAAGATCAATGGCTTTTTTGGATTTTTTATAATTTGGTGCAATTAGCTAAAGCTATTGCGCAAGGCAATTTTGCCAATATTGGAAAATATTTATATTATATCGTTAACAGTGGTGTTGCTTATCCAATATGGCGTATGGCTAGACAAAAATAGTCACAATGACTGATGATCTTGAAGACGTTTTAAAACGTCTTTTTTAGTTCAAAATTTTTGAGGCCTGTTTGGAACACGTAGTTCATCATGTTAAAATAAATAAGTACTTATTAGTTGTAACAGGAGCAATTAAATGATTAAAAATTTAGTAGTCGCGTCAAATAATTCAGCAAAAACAGATGAAATTAAAAGCGTATTTGCAGAATTTGGTATATCAGTGGTTAATTACCGTGAATTAATAGATGAAAAAAATTTTCCGAGTGAAACTGTTGCCGACCAATATACTAACGCATTAAACAAAGCACGTTATATTCAACAATTTTTACCAAATGATAATATCTTAGCTGATGATACTGGTGCCTATTTTAATGCTTTCCCTGATCGCTTTGGCTTAACTACTTCACGTGAGTTAAAGGCACTCGGATTAATTTCAGTTCGTGAAGAAGATGACTATTTGTTATCGTTGTATAAGCCACTTTTAAATCGTGGTGCCTATTTAGAGGCTTTATTTGTACTGATTACCTCTACAGGAAAAACTTTAAGTAGTATTGGACGTGGTGGCGTTTTACTAGCCAAAAGTGAGCGCGGTAAGTATGCTGTTGGTTTTGATACATTATTTGAAGCTGAGAATGGTAAAACATTTGCTGAAATGCCAATGGCTGAACGAGTGTTATACTCTCACCGAGGTCGTGCAGCAAAAAAATTATTGCAAAAGATTAACTACGATTGATGACATAGCAAGTCAGGTGGTTTATTTTTTGAATGATATTATGCTAAAATATATTAAAATAAAAAAAAGATTGCTATTCTTAAAAAAATCAGCTATACTATAGAGGACCAACTGGGTAGAATCTATCTACCTACCCGCCACCTATTCTTCGGAGTAGGTGGCGTTTTTAATTGCATGAATTGTTGCCATTATAAAAAATCCATTAAAGGTTTAATGATAAATTCTAAAGTTTTAAAATATCTTGAAATTATTGTTATTGAAATTTCAAATTCACGTTATAATTAATAGATAGCACGCAATAATGGATAATTTATTTTTTGAAAGAAGATAACGGTAAACAATCACATGACAGAGCTCGTTTTAACAGAACTAACACAGGCAGACACTGCTAAAAATGTTTCCCAGGTACTTAATATTCCTTTTAAGCAAGTTAACGCAACCCTCACTTTATTAGTCGATGGCGCTACAGTGCCTTTCATTTCTCGTTATCGTAAGGAAATGACTGGTGAACTTGATGAAGTGCAAATTAGAGATATTCAGTCGGCAGCTAAAAAAGTACAAGATTTGGTTGATCGTAAGCACACTGTTTTAAAGGCGATTCAAGAGCAACAACAACTCACACCGGATTTGCGAAAAGCAATTCAATCAGCAGAAACACTGCAAATTGTGGAGGACTTATATCTACCCTATAAGCAAAAACGACGTACAAAAGCAATGGTAGCTCGAGAAAACGGCTTGCAACCACTGGCCGATTTTGTCATGTCACATGTCACAGCTGCTATTCCTAGTGCAGCGTATATTAACGATTCATTACCAACTCAAGAAGCTGTGTTAGCTGGATTACATGAAATCTTAGCCGAACAAATTGGTGAAAATGCCAATTACAGACAATGGTTACGTACGCGAATGGCTGCAGATGGGATGTTAATATCCAATCTCAAGCGTTCTGGCAAAGAAAAAGATGAGCAAGAAATTTATGGGCAATATTATGATTATAACGAGTCAATTAAATCATTGCTGGACAATAAATTTCGGATTTTAGCAGTCAATCGTGGCGAAAAAGAAGGTGTTTTAACAGTTAAAATTGATTTTACTGAAGCACGCATGATTCATTTTATTCAAACCAAAGAATTAGGGGGACAACCCACCTCTGGATCAGGATATCAAGTATTACGAGCAGCAATTGAGGATGCGTATAAACGATTTATCCAACCCGCTGTATCGCGTGAAATTCGACAAGAATTAACGACACAAGCACAGGAACAAGCGATTAGAGTTTTTGGAAATAACTTGTATCATCTATTAATGCAGGCACCACTAAAAAACAAGATTGTCATGGGATTTGATCCAGGATTTAGAACAGGGTCTAAATTAGCTATTATTGATGAAAATGGTAAATTTTTAAAGAAACAAGTTATTTATCCGCATAAACCAGCTAATGCTCAGCAACGGCAGGAAGCAGGTGAACTATTTGAATCACTGATACATGACTTTGATGTGCAATTAGTTGCCATTGGAAATGGTACGGCTTCACGTGAATCAGAGGAATTTGTGGCAGCTCACTTACCACATGGTGTACAGTATGCAATTGTTAATGAAGCTGGTGCTTCAGTTTATTCTGCATCAGATGTGGCGCGTGAAGAGTTCCCTGAGTTACATGTTGAAGAACGTTCGGCTATTTCAATCGGTCGACGTATTCAGGATCCTTTAGCGGAATTAATTAAAATCGACCCAAAATCAGTTGGTGTGGGTCAATATCAACATGATCTTAATGCTAAATCACTTGATGAGCAAGTTGATCATGTCATAGAGACAGCAGTTAACCAAGTCGGTGTTAATTTAAATACAGCAAGTGCAGCATTATTGACGCATATTGCTGGTTTAAACAAAGTTTTAGCTCAAAATATTGTGATATATCGTGATGCCATTGGCGAATTCACCTCTCGGACGCAACTTAAAAAAGTGACCCGCTTGGGACCTAAAGCATTTGAACAATCAGCAGGTTTTTTGCGTATTTTGTCAGGCAAAAATGTATTGGATAACACAGATATTCATCCGGAAAGTTATCCGGCCGCAAAACAACTCTTAGAATTAGCGCATGTAACTCCACAAACATTGGCAACGGAATCAGCGAATCAAGCGTTAAGAACTTTAGATAAAGTTGATATAGCAGATGAATTGGGAATTGGTATACAAACATTACATGATGTCATTAATAGCTTACAAAAGCCTGGCCGTGATGGCCGTTCTGAAATGGTCGGAGCGCTATTAAAATCAGACATTCTGCATATTGAGGATTTAAAAGCTGGCATGAAAATGCAGGGTACTGTGCGAAATGTTGTTGATTTTGGTGCATTTGTTGATCTTGGTGTTAAACACGATGGACTAGTTCACATTTCTCGCTTGGCAAAACGTCGTGTAAAATCACCATCTGAGGTTGTTGCTGTTGGTGATATTGTTGACGTCTGGGTGGTTGACGTTGATGAGAAACGTCAACGAATCGGACTAACAATGATTAGTCCAGAGGAGAGATAAGTGATGATCATTCAACCTGCAACACAAATGGATCAGGCAGCAATTTTGAAGCTAGAACAAACAATTTTTGACGATATGGCCTTAGACATATATGACGAACTGAGTGTCGCTGACGTGCAAGCAGCATGGACGCTTGCGGTCGCAACATCAGAAAAAAGTCGTTATCATTATAGTCGTGCGATAGTTGCCAAAAATGATGAGAATATCGTAGTGGGTGTTGCTTTTGGTTATCCAGATACAGAAGAAAAGATACTTGATAACGCGTTGCAGACTATATTAGCTGACAAATATAGCTATCATCGCTGGCTGTTTAGTGATCCAGAAGTTTTTGACAACGAATGGTATCTCGATTCAATTGTTGTGACAGATGCTGCACGCGGACAAGGTATTGGTAAGCAATTGATCAAGGCTGCTGAAATTCGTGCCAAGCAAGAAAATCGAGAAACGATCGGATTAAATGTTGACAATGTCAATCCTAGAGCTCAAAAGCTATACACAGCACTAGGTTTTGAGCCAGTAGGGAAAATAACAATCGGAAAACATGACTACACACATATGCAAAAAAAGGTATAAAAAAAGTCTTAGCTGTGAAGGGCTCCAAGAAAGTTAAACACAAATCTAACTGACATGGCGCTCTTTTATTATGTCAAAATATAGTTTTGAACAGAAAGTAGAAGTTGTAGAAGACTATTTTTCTGGGACACTGACACAAAAAGAATTGGTACAACACTTAAACTTGAATTGCAACAGGCTTGTATGGCCTTGGCTGTCTCAAAAAAACAACAAAAACGACCAAGCGGGATACGAGCAATTGTACACAGTTATCAAGGAACGTTATATCAATTAAGACCATATCGTCAGCAATTAGACAATCTGCAGTATGTGACGTAAAAGCAAGGGCCTAACCCCTGTTGAAATCAGGAATCAAGCCCTTGCTGTATCATAAATTTATTTGTCTAACTTTTTTAGATTCCTTTACTTCGAACGGGCTTTTTAATATGCTACGTTAATTATTTTTAAATTCAGTAGTTAATTTTTTACTTACATCCGTTAATTCTTCTATATAAGACTTAGCAAGATAATTTAATACTGCTAGAATAGTCTCGTTATTAACACGTTCAAAATGAGTGTCAATATACTTGAAAAAAGAACGAAAATCATCAATTGACATATTTTGAATATCAACACTTGGTTCATTGATTAATTTAACGCGCGTTTGGATTAGAATGTCCTTGAACGTTCTAGAATTTGCCCCAATTTGCCCCAAAATTAATGCAAGAGAAACTGGTTTTTCGTACGAATCATCTAGTGATTCAGCTATTTCACTCAAAGCGAGTTTGATTAATTCGTTATCCATAAGTTAGATTAACCAGCTAATACCTTCAGCGAGGGCGTTTGCCACACTTACTGCTGTAGAGTTTGATACACTACCACGCAGCGCACGGTAAGTAGCGTCGTAAACTGCCTGTGATGGAACATCTGCCCATTTCAGCAAAGGTTTTAATTCTGATGAAATAGCGCCAAAATTTCTGTCAAATGCATTAGCAGCAGTTTTCCCACCCAGTTTTTGAACTACTGATTTAGCAGCGGAACGGTTATTTAAGATGGTTTTAATAGCTGTCTTAGCTAGTTTAGACATACCATATTTCGATTCTTGCAATGTCCTATCGCTGTAAACGCTGTTTCCGTTTGATAATGATGATACAACTGTGTTGATATCATTATTGCTTGTTGTGTCTGCTGACACAGTCGGAGCACTGACGGCGAATAGCCCAGCCCCCACAATAGTAGCCGCGGCTAAAGAAAAGTTTTTTGTTAATTGCATTTAAATATTCCTCCAAAAAAAATAATGTAATAATTTAATTGAATCATAATATTTGTAATATGTCAAAACCCATTTTATATTTTAAAAGCGCATAGATTAATTTCTATGCGCTTTTAAAATATTCAGAATGCGTAGAACAGTTCTGGTGCAAAGTTTAAAAACAGCCCATAATCGTATCTTAGTTTATCATGCTGACGGTTTAATTGATCAACATGGCCTTGAATGAGATTTTCTCCACTTCAAGGGGTTCAGTTCAACTTTTTAAAAGAAAATAAATTTTTTCTTTGGACGTAAATATGAAAATCCTTCGCCTAATTGTTCTTGTGCAGTAATGATAGAGACAAATGCTTTAGGATCAATTTCTTGAATAATATGTTGTACAGCACTGACCTCAGATGGATCAACAACAGCATAAACAACACGTTGTTCGCGATGCGAGTAACCGCCTTCAGATTTTAATAAACTTGTGCCGCGTTCCAGCTCAGCCATGATAGCATGTGATATTTCTTCAGGATAATCTGTGAAAATCATAAATGATCTGGCAGTATAAGCACCTTGTTGTGTTAAACTAACGACTTGCGCAAACACAAACGATGCAATTAAAGTATACATCATGTGAATCACGTCAATGTATATTAAAGACATCAAGAGCACAACAGCATCTAAAGCAAACATAGTACGACCAATTTGGATACCAAATTTTTGTTCCATAATGCGTGCAATGACATCTGTACCACCAGAGGTGCCACCAAACCGAAACACAATACCAAGACCAATACCTGAGACAATACCGGCCAATAGACCGGCAATTAGCATATCATGGTGAAGTGCTGGGGGCATGGGAAATTTTTGCCAAACATAAAGCCAAAATGATAATGACATAATTCCCCAGATTGTATATATGAAAGATCGTCGGCCAAGTACACGGTAACCAATCACTAATAAGGGAATATTTAAAATCAAGTTGGTATACGCAGGATTCCAGTTAAATAGCGCAAGTAAAATCAGCGTAATACCAGATAAGCCACCTTCAGCTAATTGATTGGTGATATTAATATTAATTAAACTCCAACCATAAAAACCTGTACCAATCGTAATCATGACGATATCTTTTATTGAAATACGTGCTAAATTTGTATTGTCCATAGACAATTTTTCTCCTCAAATACATTGATTTCATTTTATCATAAAATCTACTGGCAAGGATGTCTGTAAATTTGGTATAATAGATTAAATTGAGAGGTGCATATGGCAAATAATGATTATAAACGTCCTAAATTTCGGAAATCAACGCATAACATACGTAACTTTTTCATTTTAATGGCAGGGTTAATTATTATTGGATTAGGTGTGTTTATTTATGTTGGTTACTCGTCGTCACCAAAAACGTCAGAACCAATGACACAAAGTGCCGCTAGTAGTAGTACAATTAATGAAACAATTGATTCAAATGTTTCAGAAGCTAGTGATGAGAGCAGGACTAGCCAAGCTAATAATGGCTCACAGTCATCCAGTTCGTCACGTGAATCTAGTTCTAGCTCGTCTTCTTCTAGCAGCTCTGCTAGTGATAAAGAGTCAGCTCATTTGAAAGGAAAGACTATTACAGAAGCAATAGATTGGGCCAAAGCTCACGGCCGGTATTATTCATGGTCTATTACATCTGGCGGTGATGATGCCGTTGTTACTTCAGTGACAGATGATGGACATAACATCAGTTTTGTTGCATCCGAAAAATAAAATAGTCAAAGCGTATCATATGCCACATAAAATTTTAACGATTGCCGGCTCTGATTCTCTTGCTGGTGGTGGAGTACAGGCTGATTTGGCAACGTTTTCTAATTATGAGTACTTTGGATTAAGTGTACTCACAGCAATTGTCACGATAACACCAACTGATTTTAAAATATATCCAATTGATTCTAAAATTATTGAAGCACAATTGCAGTCAGCTTTAGCGTTAGATGATATTGTCGCTATTAAGGTTGGGCTACTGCCTACACCCGAAATTATACAGCTTGTAAGCACTTATTTAGCGAAAATAAATGTGCCAATTGTAGTTGACCCAGTCATGGTATTTAAAGAAACAACACAAATTAATATTAAAAGTATTGCAGATACACTAAAGACACAATTATTACCATTAGCCACGGTCGTCACGCCAAATTTAAATGAGGCACAAATTTTAGCGAATCAACCAATTAATAGTATTGATGATATGAAACAAGCAGCAAAAACTATTGCTCATTATGGCAGCAAAAATATTGTTGTTAAAGGCGGTTCTAACATTCCTGGTAGTCAAGCAATTGATTTATTATTTAATCATAAAGAATCGTATGTATTTTACCAAGATAAAATACATACGTCTAGTTTGTATCACAACGGTGCAGGTTGTACTTTATCTGCAAGTCTTGCTGCTAATTTAGGGCATTCATTTGATATAGTACATGCGTTTAAGGATGCGAAAGATTTTGTTTGGCAAGGTATTCAAAATGGTGTGACATTAAATGCAGAGTTCAGTGATGGGAATGTATGGCAGGGTGCACGGAGACAAAATCATGAAGCAAACATTTAATACCAAGCAAATGACTATGTTAGCAGTGCTAATTGCACTGAATGTCTCACTGTCATATATTGTTAGAATCCCAGTACCAGCTACAAATGGTTTTGTTAATTTAGTTGAAGCTGGCATATTTTTATCAGCAATACTTAGTGGCTCACGCAATGGCTTAATTGTTGGTGGACTCAGTGGGTTGCTATTGGATTTGTTGGCTGGTTATCCGCAATGGATGATTTTTTCGCTAACTATTCATGGTATCGAAGGATTAATTGTTGGTTATTTCGGATATCAAAAAAAATTAATTAGTCAAATTATTGGGTTAGTTTTTGGTTCATTGGTTATGATTATTGGTTATCTGTTAGCTGGCGCATTTTTATATAACTGGACAGCTGGCTTAGCATCAATAGCCGGTAACGTGGCACAGGCAGTTATGGGTTTGATTATTGCACTCGTTTTAATACCTGTATTTAAAAAGTTACCACAAATTAATTTTAAAAACTAAAATAAAGGCGACAGGTTTTTGTCTGTTGCTTTTTCATGTTGTGAGGTGTATTTCATGAAGTATCATTTTTCACGTGATTTACGTGATAGCGATAGAAAACAACTCTATCGTGCGTTAGATTTTTTTAATATTGCAGCTTATTTTAAAACCGTTGATGGGCAAAAAGAATTGTTTGGTTTTGGCGCACAGCAAAAGGCTGATATGCCGAACACATTGAATGGTAATATTGTGTTTGGTGGTTATCCTTTTGATCAACAAGTTATAAAAAGCTCTAATTTAATGAATGGTATTTGGTTTGTACCAATAGTTTTTGTAAAAATTACTCAAAAAATCGTTATTTTTGAATCCGATACGGTTGCTGATTTTAATAAATGGCTAACAAAATTTCAGGCCATAAGTTTACCAAAAGTCGCTAGCTACGCTATCACGAGTGAATTGGATTGGACATCACGCACACAAAGATTGATTAATACAATAGACAAGAATGAAAAGCTCAAAAAAGTTGTTTTTGGACGACAGCATCGATATGCGCTTTCAGATAAACTATTGGCACAAACCCTTGTTCACGGGTTAATCACTCAAAAAAATACGTACCATGTTATTTTAAAGTATCAGAATGAGCTATTTGTTTCGGCGACACCGGAACGTTTGGTTCAAGTAACTAATGGGCAAGTTCAAACAGCAGCTGTTGCTGGTACAATCCGTAGAGGCACGACACAAGCTGAAGACAAATTGCTTGGAGACACATTATTAAATAGCCATAAAAATCAACAAGAACATCAATATGTTGTCAATAATATTTATCAAAAACTACAAAATATGACAACAAATTTAAAATTGCCGTCACGACCAATTTTATTACAGAACAGGCAAGTACAGCATCTGTATACACCAATTAGTGCCAGTTTAATTAAAAAGTACACCGTACTTAATATTGTTAATGCCTTACATCCCACGCCGGCACTTGGTGGTGTCCCGCAAGAACAAGCATTGAACTATATTAAAGCGCATGAAAGGTCACCGCGTGGCTTATTTGCAGCCCCCATAGGCTACTATACGTCAAATAATAGTGGTGAGTTTGTTGTAGGTATCCGATCAATGTATATCAATCAATCAGCGCATATGGCAACTTTATTTGCTGGAGCAGGTATTGTTGCTGACTCTGATGCAACACAAGAATGCCAAGAAACCAATTTGAAATTTGAACCAATGCGACAATTACTGAAAGGTGATGTCAATGACAATTAACACGCTTACTAAAAATACGAAACACCTGTTACACGCGCTATACCAAAGCGGTGTTCGACATTTTGTTGTATCACCTGGATCACGCACAACGCCAGTTGCGCTACTATTAGCAGAATATACGCGACAAAATAAGAACATCAAACTATATATTGATGTAGATGAACGTTCGGCTGGCTTCTTTGCATTAGGCATTGCTAAAACATTGCTTGAGCCAGTCGTGCTTTTAGGAACCTCTGGTACAGCAATTACTGAGTACACCTCGGCTGTTGCAGAAGCACACATCTCACATATTCCACTTATTGTTTTGTCGACAGATAGGCCAGAAGAATTGCAAAATAATGGGGCACCACAAACGATACCACAACACCAAATATTCGGTGCATTAACAAAAAAATTTGTGGTATTTACTTTGCAGGATGAACAACCAGATGTAACGTCATATATTGATTTCATGACACAAAAATTAGTTCATGAGGCAGGCATGGCGCCAAGGGGACCACTGCAAATTAATTTACCACTACGTAAACCATTAATGCCACAATTAAATGAATCAACCAAAATTTTTGTACCACCTCTAAAATTTGATGCGATAGCTAATAATATGCAACCCATGCAACTTTCTGAATCGCGAGTTGTGATTATTGCAGGTCCAAATGAAGGCGTTGACTACCAATCTGAACTTCTTAATTTTTCAAAAAAATATCATGTACCAGTCATAGCTGATGTGTTGAGTCGTACGCGACAAAAAGAAACCATTTATGGCATTGATGCCTTGATTAAAGCCGAAAGTTTGACATCAGTATATCAACCAGACCTTGTGATTAGATTTGGTGCAACACCGGTTTCATCACGTGTATTGGCATGGTTAAAATCAGAAAATATACCCGTTTGGTTTGTCGGTGAAAATACGGTGGCTGATCACTCAAGACATGTGTCACGTGTCTTGCAACTGTCACCAACGTCATTTTTATCACAAATATCTATCAATAATAATGCCGAATTTTATCAACTATGGCAAAATTTGAACCAAAAAAAGCGACATATTACTGGGGAGGCAAGTATTGCCAATGTCTTGGATCGTGTGTTACCAACTCAAACGGCTGTGTTTGTTGCTAATAGTATGGCTATTCGTGATATGGATGATGTGTTTACTGGACAAACCACGCAACATATTTATGCCAATCGTGGCGCAAATGGTATTGATGGTATTGTGTCGACAGCTTTGGGCATGAGCAGTACGTCACCTAAACGTAGTGTCTTGTTGACCGGTGATTTAACATTGTTTCATGATATGAATGGTCTTATGATGGCCCGTCAATACCATTTACCTATTGATATTATTGTTATCAATAATAACGGTGGGGCGATATTCTCTTTTTTACCTCAGGCAACGGCAACGTCGTATTTTGACATGCTATTTGGCACACCACTTAATTTAAATATGTCAAAAATTGCTGACTTATATGAATTAGCATATGTGAAAATAAAAACTGCTGATGAACTGGAACAAACGCTTAAAACACCTGTTATTGGACCAAGATTGATTGAATTCCAAAGTAATCGCTCAAATAACGTTGAAGCCCATCAACAGTTAATGGGAGTAAAGCATGAATAAAAAAGTTGTTACCATAGCTGGTTATTCATATCATATTTTCACTCAAATAAATGATGAGGCAATAACAAAGTGGGTCTTACTTCATGGTTTTATGGGAACACACCATGATTTTGATGCGATAATTAAGCACTTACCAGGCGAGGTAATGACTTTTGATTTGCTAGGATTTGGTGCAGAATCAACTGTTGTTATCGATCCCACGCGTTTTGACATGGCAGCACAAATTTCTGATATTCAAACGATTTTACAAACATATGAATGGTCCAATGTTAATTTGCTAGGTTACTCAATGGGTGGTAGATTAGCACTTGGGTTTGCACTGAAACACAATGAGTTGGTCAATAAATTATTTCTTGAAAGTTCATCAGCTGGTCTTAATTCATCCTTAAATCGTAAAAAGCGACGCACAACAGATAATGAAAAAGTAACACAAATTATGACGAATTTTCGTGAATTTGTTTTAAATTGGGAAAAATTACCACTGTTTGCAACACAAAAAGCCTTAACGGCAACACAACGTCAAAAAATTAGGATACAACGTTTAGCGCAACAACCACAAAATGTTGCTAACTCTTTAAAATATATGGGAACTGGTGTGCAAGTTAATTTTTGGCCTAAGTTAGCACAATTAAAAATGCCAACAGTATTACTTGTGGGTGAGTTAGATCAGAAATTCAATCAAATTGCAGATGAAATGATAATGCTTTTACCTGATGGAAAAAAGCATATGATTAAAAATGCGGGCCATAATATACATGTAGAGCAGCCAAATGAAGTCATTGAGGTATTGAAAAATGTATCATATTGAAACATTGGAAATGATACCCATTTCTTTAAGATTAAAGAAACCTTTCAAAACAGCGCACGGCACTACTAAAAATCGACCATTAACACTAGTTAAACTGATGGTCAGTAATAGTGTGACCAATGAAAAAACAATTGGGTTAGGTGAAATACAATCTTTTTCTGACTTCAGTTATACGCTTGAAAACCAGTCGGTTAGTCGAGAAATTGTGAAAACTGTTATTGAACCAGTTATTCAAACATTAAATTTTGCAACACCACAAGAATTTTCCGAAAAACTAACACGGCTGACGCCATTTGGTTCCTTTGCAAAAGCTGGTGTTGAAATGGCGGTTTGGGATGCCATTGGAAAATTGTCAAATCGTTCTTTATCACAAATGATTGGTGGCACAAAGCAAAGCGTTCCGGTAGGAACTGTGCTTGATTTAACTGCTGACATATCTGATATTAAAAATGCTATTGATAAGGGATATCAGCGTATTAAAATCAAGATTGATGCAAAATCAGTAGACAAACAAAATTTAATTGCGCGTTTAAGTGATTTTCCTAATCAACAATTTTCATTAGATGCCAATAGTAGCTTTAATCGACAAACAGCAGAAATGTTTAGGCAACTTCCTGAAAATGTCGCTTTTATTGAACAACCTTTTGCTGAAAATGATTTTGTTAACCATGCTTTTTTTCAAAAAAAGACAACACATTTGTTAAGTTTAGATGAAAGTATTAATAGCTTGGATGATATCCATACAATGATTGCATTACATGCTGCTAAAGCAGTTACCATTAAACAAGCAAAAATAGGTGGTATTACAGCGGCAATAGCAGCTATTCAACTTGCTAGTCATGCTGGCATTAAACCTTGGATTGGTGGCATGCTAAGTAGTAATTTGGGCCGAGCTGTTGATTTGGCATTAGCCAGTTTGTCAGACATTACTTTTGCAGGAGACATTTCTGAAAGTAGCCGTTATTTTGAACATGATATCACAGTTGATAAATTTAAAATAACACAAGGATTAATGGCTGTGCCAACTAAAAATGGCCTAGGCGTCACTTTGGATGACTCTTTTGACGTGTTATAATAGACTTACAATTGGAAAGGAATACATACAATCATAATGAATAATTTTAAATTTGAAAATAAAACGGCCATTCGTTTTGGCAAAGATCGTTTAGAAACAGAGCTACATGATGCTGTCGCACAATTTGGTAATAACGTTTTATTGGTCTTTGGTGGTGGATCCATCAAAAAATCTGGTCTTTATGATCGCGTTATTAGCATATTGTCCGACATGAACGTCGTTGAACTGTCAGAAATTGCACCTAATCCTAAAATCGCTTCCGTACGCCAGGGTCAAGAGCTGGTAAAAAAATATAATAGTGATGTTATTTTGGCTGTTGGTGGTGGGTCAGTAATTGATGCTGCTAAAGTGATTGCTTCTTCTAAATTCTATGATTCAGATCCATGGGATTTAGTAACTGACCCAGAAAAGCGGCAAACAATTGAACAATTACCATTAGTTGATATTCTAACTTTATCAGCGACAGGAACAGAAATGAATGCTGGTTCGGTTATCTCGAACCCACAAACTAATCAAAAATTAGTGACATTTGGTCCTGATACACCGGCTGTGTCATTTTTGGATCCACAACTAACCTATTCAGTTTCAAAATGGCAGACGGCTGCTGGGGCAATTGATATTTTTAGTCATTTAACAGAACAGTATTTCGACAATGGGGCCAATGATGTGACATCAGGCATTATGGAAGGATTATATCGAGCAGTTATTAAAAATGCGCCGATTGCCCTAGCAGAACCTGATAATTATGATGCACGCGCGACATTAATGTGGACGGCAACAATGTCCTTAAATGGTTTGACGAGTGTTGGTAATCAAAATGGCTGGACTGTGCATCCCATTGAACACGAATTGTCAGCCTATTATGATATTACACATGGTGTGGGGTTAGGCATTATGACACCACGGTGGATGAAACATGTGTTGTCTGATGACACTTTGCCACGATTTGCTCAGTTTGGCCGTCAAGTTTGGGGAATAACTGGTACAGATAAAGAGGTTGCTCATCGCGCTATTCAGGCAACATTTGATTGGATAAAATCACTTGAAGTCCCAACAACATTGCCCGAAGTTGCTATTAATGACGACACACATTTCCTAGACATGGCTGAAAGTGCTGTGCAGGTTGGTCAATTGAATCAGGACGCATACGTCACATTGCAAGCTGCAGATGTGGTTCATTTATTTAAAGAAGCAATGACTGAACACGATTTTAGCAAGTAAGAAGCGCTCAGGTTAGCAAATCAATGCTAACTTTTTTGTTAGCGAATAATTAGAGAATAATCATAAAGCGTCTAATCGTGATATACTAATATTAAAGGATTTTAATTATGGATAGCATACATCTTTCACCGCGTTTAAAAACAGTTGCTGATTTTGTGCCTTTAAATGCTCGATTAGCAGATATTGGTTCAGATCATGCTTATTTACCAGTACATTTACTACTTAATGATAAAATTAGCCATGCCATTGTTGGTGAAGTAGCTAAGGGGCCGCTAGACAATGCCCATCATGAATTAAAAAAACGTCATCTTTTGGAAAAGGCCGATGTTCGATTAGCTAGTGGTTTATCAGCAATCTATGATGAGGACAATGTTGATACTGTTACTATTGCTGGTATGGGAGGTATTTTAATTAGTAATATTTTAAATGCGGGTAAGCAACAAGAGAAAAATTTTGAGACACTTATATTACAGCCAAATACGGATGAAATAAATGTTCGAAGATGGTTAACCACGCAACATTATCAAATCATCGATGAGGCAATCGTGCAAGAAGAGAACCATTTCTATGAAATTATTGTTGCAGTAATTGGGAAACAACAATTATCTGACCTTGATTTAATATTTGGACCTTATTTAAGAGTAGCAAAAACACCAACTTTTGTTGCTAAATGGCAAAAAGAGAGTGAACGTATTGCACTAATTTTCCATCAATTAGCGGCTGCAGGCAAATCAGATACTGATATCTATAAATATTGGCAATTACGTTACGATCAAATTCAGGCGGTGATTTCATGATTATTGCGCAAGATTTAATCAACAAAATTGACGCATTTGCACCAAAGTTTCTTGCTGAATCAGTCGACCCTGTTGGTTTACAAATTGGCGATCCACGGCAAGTCATCCATCATGTTATGACTGCTTTAGACGTTCGGCCAGCAGTTGTTCAAGAAGCTATTGACAAAAAGGTTGATTTCATTTGGGCTCATCATGACATGATGTTTTTCCCCGCAAAGAATTTAGATTTAAGTGTCCCACAAAACAAAATGTACGCTGATTTGATTAAACACAATATTGTTGTTTACGCAACGCATACTAATCTCGATAGTACAGTTGATGGTATGAATGATTGGCTTGCTGAAGCAATCGGCATTCAAAATGTGAGACCATTAAAGCCAAATGATGACGGTAAAACAGGCTTAGGCCGCATAGGTTATCTTACTAAAAGTATGACCGTGAAGGCATATGCTGAAAAAATACGCGATGTGTTTGGCGTTAAAACAGTTCGAATTATTGCCAATGATGTGAACCAACCAATTAAAAAAGTGGCAGTAGTTGGTGGTGATGGTGGCAAATTTTGGCATATCGCGAAAGCCGCAGGTGCTGACGCTTATGTGACGGCTGATATATACTATCACGTTGGTCATGACATTTTGGCGGCTGACTTTGTAGCGATTGATCCAGATCATCATATGGAAGCCATTGCCAATAAGTACATGTCTGAAAAAGTAAAATTGTGGTTTGACAAGGCCGATAAGCTATCTGCTTTCCCGACTAGCATTAACACTGATCCATATACTTATCTTTAAAAATAGAGACGTTTTGACGTCAGTAATGCCAACTTTGAAAGGAAAAGTGATTTTAATCTGATGACTGTTTGTTAACAGCAATAGATAAAAATCATATCATAACTCATGAAAACTGAAAAATACCCAGAACTAACACAACTTTTTTTGAAATATGTTGCAGTAGACACACGATCTGATGAAACTTCACAAACAGTACCTTCGTCTAATAAGGAAGTCGCTTTTTTGTCTCAATTGGCTGGAGAGCTAGAAATAATTGGATTGACAAATGTTCGTATCATGCCAGATGGCTATGTTTTTGCTGAGTTAGCAAGTAACAGTGACAATACAACATTACCAACCCTTGGTTTTATTGCGCATGTTGATACGGCAGATTTTAATGGTACCAATATTAAACCACAAATAATTGAAAATTATGACGGTAAGTCTAATATAGAATTGGGAGATAGTGGTTATATACTAAAACCAACAGAATTTCCAAGTTTGACAAAATATGTTGGACATACTTTGATTACAACAGACGGTACAACTTTACTTGGTGCTGATGACAAGGCAGGGGTTGCAGAAATAGTAACCGCTGCAAAATATCTCGTGACCCATCCAGATATTTTGCATGGGGATTTACGGTTTGCTTTTGGACCTGACGAAGAAATTGGTATTGGAGCAGACAACTTTGATACAAATGCTTTTGGCGCTGATTTTGCTTACACTGTAGATGGTGGCCCAGCTGGCGAATTAGAATGGGAAACATTTTCTGCAGCAAGCGCAACAGTTGATATACAGGGACGTAATGTTCACCCTGGTACCGCTAAAGATACCATGATTAATGCTATTCAAGTCGCATTTGACTTTCATGCGCAATTACCTGAAAGTGATCGCCCAGAACACACAACAGGTCGTGAAGGCTTTTGGCATCTGATGGCAATTGAAGGTAATCCAGAATCAGCACAATTACGTTATATTATCCGTGATCATGACCGCGTTAAATTTGAAAATCGTAAACAAAAGCTATTAGATATTGTAAACCAGTTCAACACTAAATTTGGTCAAAATCGGGTGACTATCACATTAAAGGACCAGTACTATAATATGGGTGAAATTTTAAAAGATGATATGCGCTCGGTAACATTAGCCAAAGAAGCGATGTTAGCCCTAAACATTAATCCTATTATTGAGCCTGTTCGTGGTGGTACAGACGGTTCAAAAATCACTTTTCTCGGATTACCAACACCTAATTTATTTGCTGGTGGTGAGAATATGCATGGTCGTTTTGAGTATGTGTCTACGACTGTCATGTCACAAGCTACCGATACGATTTTAAAAATTATTGCATTAGCAAAATAAATCCTGTTAGAGCAATCTTAATTGGTTGCTTTTTTAAATTCCAGTACAAAAAATCCGTGATTTAAATGGTGGTTTAGCGCAATGACAGTATTTTTGATACAATAGAATAGACATACTTCTAGGGGTAAACGATGAAAAAAAGGTTTAAAATATTAATCGCATTTATTGTTGTTGCTATAATTGGGATAGTTACATTTTTTTGGTTCAAGCAAACACAACCATCAGTTAAAAATGCTACACCGCAAAGAGCAGCCAAATTAGCTAAAGTAAAGCATATTAATTTGGTTGCATTGGGTGATTCGCTAACAGAAGGTATAGGTGATGATAAAGGAGAACAAGGCTATTCTGGACGCATTGCAAAAAAAATTGATACACAGTACAATGTTGCTGTCACTATGTCAAATTTTGGCAAATCAGGGGATCGATCAGATCAAATTCAGAAACGTTTGAATTCTCAACCTAAATTTCAACAGGCAGTTAAGCGGGCTGATGTCATTGTTTTGACTTCTGGGGGCAATGATCTGCAGCAATCATTGTTAAAAAACGTATTTGCAAAATCACCCACAGATTTAACGGCCGCTGTAGTCAGTGACCAAACTGCCTATCAAACTAACTTAACACGACTTTTTCATGATATTAGAACATACAATAATCAAGCACCTATTTTTATTTTTGGTAATTATAATCCCCTATTTGTTCATTTCCCACAAAGAAAAGACTTAAATCAAGATGTCACGCTTTTTAACACGATTAATCGTCATGTCGCTAAACAAGATAAGAATAGTTACTATGTTGGCGCGTTTGACTTAACTTTTGGTCAATATCGAACAAAAAAAATGAGGCAATCATTGGATCAACAAGCTGTTAAAAAAGATACTGAAAATCCAAATAACAATCAAGCCATGACGGCGACTTTGATGGGAGAAACGCATGTCAAAAATACATGGATTAGTCAGATAGATAACTACCATCCAAATAATACAGGTTATAATTATATGACAACGCAGCTATATCAAGCCATGAGAAAGGAACAGGAAAAATGGTTGATAAAACACTAAGCAGGCCACAATTTTTGAAACGAAAACAGTCACCTTGGTTTTGGTCCTTTTGGGCACTTTTAGGTATAATTTTATTAACTGGTATTTTTTTCTTTCGTGTCGCGGCACAACCAGTGGCAATGACAGATCATCAATCTAAAGTTGCCACTTCAGATGCAACCTTTGATGTGTCACTCAATAAAAAACAAGTGAATGCTTTAGTTGCTTATTATTTGAGTGATTCTAATACTAATGGCTATACTTTCCGTGTTGAGGATAATATTATGATGTATGGTAGTGCAAAATTTCTCGGGGAAAATTTTAAGTTTGGCATGATGTTGCGACCAGAAATCACAAAAAACGGGAATGTTATTTTAACAGCTCAAAAATTAGCTATTGGCAATCTACCATTGCCAATAAGTGCAGTGATGCAATATGTCAAATCTAGTTATGATGCACCAAAGTTCGTGCAAATTAATCCTAAAAAGAAACAAATCTTTATTGATATGACGAAATTACCAGTAACACAAGGCATGTCTTTTCGCGCGAAAGTGATTGATATGAAATCAGATAATTTTATTTTTGAAGGAGGGGTCGCTGGTGGCAGGAAGTAATCGTTCATTTTATAGTTGGTTAATGACAAATAGAAACGCAGTTTCGGCTAACGAAATACAGCAATTTGCAAATAATGCTTTTTTGGATTCAACATTTCCAAAACAAAGTACTGATTTTGATGAAGTTTCAAAATATTTGGAAGAAAATACAACCTACCTGATGGGTATGACCACATTTGATAAAGCATGGGAACTATACCATGCTGCAAGCACATAAATATTAAGATAAGAAAGGTATTTACGCGATAAAAAGCGTATACATAAATAATCATGGCACAAATAATACAATGGTTCCCTGGCCATATGGCTAAAGCTTTTCGCTTAATGCGCGAAAATTTAAAATTGGTTGATGTTATTTTTGAACTAGTCGATGCACGCATTCCAGAAAGCTCACGTAATCCAGAAGTTGATAAACTAATTGGCTCAAAGCCACGCTTGTTAATTATGACAAAGGCTGATTTAGCAGATCCTGAGCAAATTCGAGCCTGGAAAGCACGTTTTGAATCAGAGGGACATACTGTCTTAGTACTTGATACACGTGATCCACGCACACCACAATTGGTTACAAAAGCAGCCAGACGCGCAGTGGCATCAAAAAAAGCAGCACAAACGGCGCGTGGTATTCAGGATCAACCCATTCGTGCAATGATTACTGGTATTCCAAACGTCGGTAAATCAACCTTACTTAACCATTTAGTTATGAAAAATGTTGCACCAACTGCGGATCGTCCAGGCGTGACCAAAAAAATTGCTTGGTTGAAAACGCCAACAAAATTAGACTTGTTAGATTCACCAGGTGTGTTGTGGCCTAAGTTTGAAGATCAAATCATTGGAATGAAATTAGCATTAACAGGTGCAGTTAAAGATACGATTTTTGCTAAAGATGATGCAGCATTATTTCTGATTGGTTTTTTTAGAAGTTACCGACCTGAATCGATTATTGAAAGATATCATTTGACAGAGAATATTTTTGAGCAAGAAAATGTACAGATATTACTCGAAATTACAAATAAACTGGGTTTTAAAGATAATTATGAAAAAGCGAGTGAACGATTATTAAATGATTTACGTAAGGGAAAGCTGGGAACATTTACGTTAGATTTAATTGTGGCAACAAATGACTGAAACAATTAGTAGTATTAAAGCATTATTGAAACAAATTGACGATATATCTGATGTGCGTTTATTACAGTGGCGAATGGATTCACGTTTAGGCGTTCAAACAGCGTTGAAATCTTGGGATAAAAAATATGCCAAACTGAAACAGCAAGAACAAGCATTTCAGGGACGCTTTTCTTTTGAACGGCACTATTGGCAGCAAGGTGTAACAAATATTGCTGGGATTGATGAAGTTGGCCGTGGGCCATTGGCTGGTCCGGTAATTGCGGCAGCAGTTATTTTACCGTCCAATTTTCATAATATTGATGTCATTGATTCAAAACAACTGTCAACAAAAAAACGTGAAGAATTATATCATATCATTGTTGAACAGGCCGTCTCAATCGGAGTTGGAATAGTTGATGCAGTAATAATAGACGATATTAACATCTATCAAGCAGCCAGACTGGCAATGACAAAAGCAGTGAAAGATCTTGCACCAGAACCAGAAGTACTATTAATTGATGCAATGTCATTGGATATGCCAATCGTACAAGAATCGTTGATAAAAGGTGATACGTTGAGTAATTCGATTGGCGCTGCTAGTATTATTGCTAAAGTGACACGCGACCGCTTAATGACTGAATATAGTGTCACTTATCCGGGTTATGGTTTTGAAAATAATGCTGGTTATGGGACAAAAGAACATTTAGATGGCTTGAAAAAAAAAGGAATTACACCAATTCATCGCCGATCATTTCAGCCAGTACGTGACCAGTTACAAATATGAAAAAGAACATGACCTATTAATTAAACAGGTCATGTTCTTTTGTCATTGCCAAAAAATCATTATCAAAGTATGATGACTTTTCGTTTATCTAATATAATGGTGCCATTTGTGATTAATTTTTTAAATAGTCGACTCAATGTTTCTGGTGTGATGTGTAGTGAAACAGCTAATTCTTTTTTGGTTACAGCTAATTCAAAGGTATTGTTCATCTTGATAGCCGCAATTTCATGAAGGTATTTGAGTAAACGTTCATCTGCACTTTGTAATGATAAACTAATTTGACGTTGTTCTAATTCAGTTAATCGTTCACCATATACATTCAACATATTTAAGGACAGTGTTGGATTTTTTTGTAATAAATTTTGAAAGTCTGTTCGGCGAATCATGCAGACACTTGAGTCAGTCTTTGCGCGAGCGAAATGATGATGACGTGCATCGGTGAACAATGAAGATTCGACGTCCACTTGATGACTAAGCAATGTATATAGCAGCAACTCTTGACCATTTTCATTAACATTTAAAACATCAATTTTACCAGTGTCCACAATAATTAATGCAGATAAATCATCATCTGGTTCGTAAATATAACTGCCAGCAGTATAATGTTTTTGATGTATGGATATGTTGACTAGTTCTTCGATTAGAGCATCGGGAAGTTGAGAGAAGATAGGTGCGGCTTTAATACAGGCAAAAGCAGAATGTGACATTTTTCACTCTTTCTTGACTTAAGTCAATTTTTTGTATGTGAATTAATTATACAATAAAAGTATCAAGAAAAATAATCTACCTTTGGAGGACAAAACAATGAAAGTTATTATTATTGGTGCAACACATGCTGGTACGGCTGCAATTAAATCCATAACAAAGCGACATAAAAATGTTGTAGTAGATGTTTATGAGAAAAATGATAATGTTTCTTTTCTTTCGTGTGGTATTGCACTAACCGTTCAGGGAGAAGTTGAAAATATTGACGATCTATTTTACTCATCACCAAAACTTTTAAAAGAAGCGGGTGCGAATATTCACATGAATCACGAAGTGACACGTGTAGACACAGCTAATAAAACAGTTGATGTCTTAAATCTTGTTACCCATGAAACGACCACAGAAAGCTATGATAAATTAGTTGCTTCTACTGGTTCTTGGCCAGTTGTTCCTCCCATTCCGGGAATTGATGATAAACGAATTGTTTTATCAAAAAATTATACGCATGCACAAGAACTCATCCGTTATGCCAATGATAATAATATTAAGCGCGTTGTCATTATTGGTGGTGGCTATATTGGTACTGAACTGGTTGAAGCATTTAACGTGAAAGGTAGCGAAGTTACCTTAATTGATAACCAACCGACGGTTTTGAATCGCTATTTTGATGATGAATTTACCAAAAATGTAACTAATTTATTCACCAGTCACGGAATTGCTGTTGAAACAGGGAAAACGGTACAGGCATTTGAAAGTACTGAAGAAGCAATTATTATTAAAACAAATGATGGTAATTTTTCGGCTGATTTAGTTGTCATGTCTGTTGGGTTCCGACCAACAACACAGTTATTTCAAGGTCAACTTGAAATGACCAAAAATGGGGCTTTAATTGTTAACGATTATATGCAAACTAGTAATCCAGATGTTTTTGCTGCGGGGGATTCAGTCGCTGTTCATTATAATCCTACTGGTGAAAATGCCTATATTCCTTTGGCAACGAATGCAGTACGTCAAGGCACATTGATCGGTTATAATTTAACGACGCCAACGATTAAATATATGGGTACGCAATCTACTTCAGGTTTGAAACTATATGATTTAAATATGGCGTCCTCAGGTCTGACTGCCACCCATGCAAAAGAATTAGGACTTGACGCTGATAGTTTAACAATGACCGACAATTTCCGACCCGAGTTTATGTCATCCACTGAACCAGTATTGATGACGATTACTTGGGAGAAAGGGACTCAACGTATTTTAGGTGTCCAACTACAAAGTAAATACGACATTTCTCAATCAGCTAATACGGCGTCGGTGGCAATTCAAAATCGCATGACATTGACTGATTTAGCTTTTGTAGATATGTTATTTCAACCTTGGTTTGATCGACCATTTAATTATTTAAATCTTCTCGCTCAAGCGGCATTAGATAAAGAAGAAAATTAAGCAACACTAAAAGCCTTCCAATTTTTGAAGGCTTTTAGTGTGTATACTATGATCAAATAAAATTTTATTTTGAAAGATATTTATCTGTTTTTTGCGCAATAGTTAAAACATCCCCATTAGGCGTCATATTTATTTTACTATATAGCATAACCGGGATATCTGTTATTTCTGCTGCAACCAGAGGTAAGGCTTTTAAAATATCCATAAGTTGATCATAATCGCCTTCCAAGGTTGATTCAAAAGCGCCCACTTGATAATTGACACCGGAGTGATCGATATAGGCAATAACATGGTCAACAATACGAATGACTTCTGTTTTGTTAGCGGTCATAGGTAATACCTGAACAGCGATACTTGCATTAATTTGAGACATCAGAATATCCTTACTTTCGTTTGATTTGAAATATTGAGTTTAGTAACTTGCTTAAACTATGTGTAGACATATCTACACGCGTTATTCTAGCACAATGTCAATGTTTCTGCAATTTTTTGGTTGATAGTTTAATAGTTGCCAAAAATTAATTATTTTATTATACTAAAACGATATAATACTTTCTTTATCATCGATAATTAACCCTATTTTTGGCATGGTGCTCATGATTATAGGTGTCGTTTTGATTAAATTTAAATAAATAATGACAATTGGCCAATCAAACCAATGATAATAAGCATTATTTTATTAAAAAGGACAGCATATGTTTCAGAAAATAAAACAAAGTTTAAAGGTGCTTGGCATACTATTAACTACCGTAATCATTATTATGACAATAGCTGTAACGACGTCGCCATGGCCCAGTGCTTATATTATTGGTCGTATGTTTAATGGCCCTGTCAAAATTACTAATCAAAAAGTGTTCGGGCGATCAAAGAAAAATGTTGCGGTTAAAAGTGACGTGCGCTATGAGTCTTCAGCACAAAAAAACACGTTAGACATATATACGCCTAAAAAGGAAACAAAACCAGTAACGACTTTAATATGGGTACATGGTGGCGGGTACGTTGGTGGTGATAAGTCAGGAATGCGGGAATTTGCTACAAAGCTAGTGAACGATACACATGTTGCGGTTGTTAGCATAAACTACCAAACTGCGCCATCAGCTATATATCCGAGTCAGGTACAACAAGTCAATGATGTTGTAAAATATTTAAAAACAACAGCCATGTACCAACAAAAATTGAATCTTTCACGTGTTATGTTTGGTGGTGATTCTGCGGGTGCGCAAATTGCATTGCAATACGCAACTATCCAAACAAATGCAAATTATGCTAAAAAAATGGCTATGCCAGCTGAACTAAAAGCTGGTCAAATTAAAGGAACAATTTCTTATTGCGGGCCACTTGATTTACAGCAGGTAGCTACGCAACAACCAAAATCATTGCTGATGAGATGGTTTATCAATACCGTTGCGTGGAGTGAGCTAGGGGACAGAAACTGGCGAACATCGAATACGTTACAACAAGCATCACTTGTTAAACAAATCACTGATCAATTTCCACCAATATATATAACTGATGGTAATGCTTATTCTTTTCAAGAACAAGGATTGGCATTTGAAAAACGGTTACAACAATTACATGTCCCTGTCACGAGTTTATTTTTCAATCATGATCAAAAAGAAGTGACACATGAATATCAGTTTAATTACCAAACAGCATTAGCTAACAAATGTTACGATGAAACACAGCATTTTGTTATGACATATCAATAAGTTTGTTAGACAATTTTTAGTTGATGACGCACTGGCAATAAACATATTTTTTAATTTTTATGATTCCTTAAGCGTGGTTTATTACTGTTTTATTTTGAAATTTTTAGGATAATCATGTTATTTTAATTTAACGTTGTAAACCAATGACACGATTAGCACACGATTTCAATGTTTGTGTTATTTCTTACAAATGTTTTTAAAATCACGAATTTCATTTGACTTTTTATAGTTGTTTTTCTACAATCTTTATATAGCACAAAGGGGAAAAACAGATGTTAGACAAGACAATTTACAAGCAGATTTTCAAAGCTAGTTTTAACGCCCCAATCGACGTTGAATTCTGGGATGGTGAACAAGTGAGCTATGGTTCGGGAGAACCTATCGCTAAAATCATCTTACACGAAGTTATACCAATTAAAGATATCATGTCACATGCATCATTGACTTTTGGTGAAGCCTATATGGATGGCAAAATTGAAATTCAAGGTGATTTACAACACTTAGTTAAGACGGTGTATAGTTCGAAGGATAGTTTTTTAAACAATTCAAAATTTTCAAAATTAATTCCAAAACACGCACATACAGAGAAAATTAGTAAGACAGATGTTCAAAGTCATTATGATATTGGTAATGACTTTTACGAGATGTGGCTTGATCCAACCATGACTTATTCTTGTGCCTATTTTGCTAGTGAAGATGATTCATTAGAAGATGCACAATGGAATAAAGTACGTCACATCTTAAATAAGTTACATACTAAACCTGGTGAAACACTCTTAGATATTGGTTGTGGTTGGGGTACATTAATGTTTACTGCAGCTAAAGAATACAATTTAGAGGCTACAGGTGTTACCTTAAGCCAAGAACAGTACGACTTTGTAACCAACAAAATTGAAGCAGAGGGTCTGCAAGATCGTGTTCATGTCTATCTAAAAGACTACCGTGAACTAGAGCAAACTTATGATCATGTTACTTCTGTTGGCATGTTTGAACATGTTGGTAAAGAAAACTTGGAAGAATACTTTGAACAAGTTAAAAACCGTTTAGTTGATAATGGTACTGCCTTAATTCATGGTATTACTGGTCAACATGATGGTGCCGGTGTAGATGCTTGGATTAATAAGTACATTTTCCCAGGTGGATACATTCCGAATATTGCTGAAAATATCGGACACATTATGAAGTCATCAATGCAGATAGATGATGTTGAACCACTACGCCGCCACTATCAAAAAACGTTAGAAATTTGGACTGAAAACTTTCACCATGTTAGTGAAGAAGTTATTTCAAAATATGGGGAACGGTTCTATCGTATGTGGGATCTTTATTTACAAGCATGTGCTGCTTCATTTGAATCAGGCAATATTGACGTTGTTCAGTATTTGCTTACTAAAGGTGCCTCTGGAGCAAAGTTACCAATGACGCGTTCGTACATTTATAACGCTGATATCGCACACAGTGTAAAATAATTTAAAAAATGCTAATGATCAAGTAATCATTAGCATTTTTTCGTACGTTAAACCACAGTATAAAGGTTCTTATTTGTGATTATAATAACTAATTGTTGACAGACGAATTAAATAAGACTATATTGTAAGCGGTTACACAATTTAATCTTACTTGTTAAAAGATATCATTTTTTATAAACAAATAGGATAGCACAGTTTTTTGCACACAGAAAGCAGGTAAAAAATGTCAGAAGCAGATTTTGGTGTTGTTGGTTTAGCAGTAATGGGGCGTAATTTAGCGCTTAATATAGAATCACGTGGTTACCGTGTTGCGGTATATAATCGTTCACGTGAACGTACAGAAGATTTGATCACAAAGCATGCGGATAAAAAATTTGTACCAAGTTATTCAATTGCATCATTTGTACAAGCAATTAAGACGCCAAGGCGTATTTTATTAATGGTTAAAGCCGGCAAAGGAACAGATGCTGTGATTGATGAATTACTGCCACAATTAACCAAGGGAGACATGTTAATTGATGGCGGTAATACTTATTTCGAAGACACAATACGTCGTTCTGAGAAATTAGCGCAATCTGGTATTAATTTTATTGGTATGGGTGTTTCAGGAGGAGAGCTTGGTGCGTTACAAGGCCCCTCGTTGATGCCTGGTGGCCAACGAGAAGCATATGACCTAGTTGCACCTATTTTGCGTAAAATCGCTGCTAGAGCGCCTGAAGACAATCAACCAACAGTTACTTATGTTGGCCCTAATGGTGCGGGTCACTATGTTAAAATGGTTCATAATGGCATTGAATATGGTGACATGCAACTCATTTCAGAAGCATATGATATTTTAAAACGTCTATTAAAATTAGATCAAAATAATTTATCATCAACTTTTGCTCACTGGAATGATGGCGAATTAAACTCGTATTTAATCGAAATTACAGCCGATATTTTGACAAGAAAAGATGACTTGGGTTCTGATCAACCAATTGTTGATATGATTTTAGACCGGGCGGGTAATAAAGGCACCGGTAAATGGTCTTCACAATCCGCGTTGGCTGTCGGTGCACCACAGTCATTAATTACAGAATCTGTTTATGCGCGTTATATTTCTGCTATGAAGTCTGATCGTGTAGCAGCTTCTAAGGTATTGACAGGTCCAGAATCCAAATTTACTGGGGATGTTGATGCCACAAAGGAAGATATTCGCCAAGCATTATACTTTGGTAAAATTATGTCTTACGCACAAGGATTTGATCAATTACGTATGGCCTCTAATCATTACGATTGGGATCTGCCTTTTGGTGAGTTAGCACAATTATGGCGTGCAGGTGCAATTATTCGAGCACAATTCTTACAACGCATTACCGATGCTTATAGTACGAATAATAACTTGCACAATTTACTTTTGGATACTTATTTCAAAAACATTGCCGAATCATATCAAAATGCCACACGCCGTGTCGTGGCAATGGCGGTTAGTGCTGGTATTCCTACGCCAGCACTCTCAGCAGCTATTGCTTATTATGATTCATATCGTTCAGCAGTTTTGCCAGCAAACTTAGTACAAGCACAACGTGATTATTTTGGCGCACATACGTATGAAAGAACTGACAAACCATCAGGTGAAATGTATCATTTTTCATGGTATGACGAAGCTTAACAAAAAATGTAACAGCGCTTTTGAATGTATGAAGCGCTTTTTTTGTGGACATTAACATCTTGAACAACATCGCAATTTTCCAAGGGAAATGTCATTTGATTTTAATGTGATTTATTGGTAAAATTAAATAATATTAAGACACTTTTTTATAATCTTGTACCTCTTGCGGGAGTAGCGACGAACCATCGTGGGAAACCGACTATAATCATACTGCACCGAGTATGACGGCCAACCTTAATCAGCGAGACGCAAAGAAACTTTTCTTAAAAGGAGTGTTACAAGAACATGAAGACAAAGAAAGAAGATGTACCCCCGATACCTGAGCCGTTAGCACATAATTATCATGCTGACAACTGGCAGGAAGTTGTCAAAGATTTTGATGGACACTATCCGTCAGGTTTAAAGGATAGCGAAGTCAGTGCTAAGTTAACGGCCTATGGTTTTAATGAGATGTTGTTAAAATCAACACCAAAATGGTTGATTTTTTTAAAGCAATTTAATAATGTTATTATTTATATTTTAATTGTAGCAGCATTGTTAACGTTGTTGATGCGTCATTATTCTGATGCCACGGTTATCGGCTTAGTTGTTATTATTAATGCACTAATTGGCTATTTTCAAGAAATTAACGCTAGCAATGCCCTCGAAAAAATTAAAAATATGTTGTCCGTTGAGGCGACAGTCATTCGTAACAATAACAGATTTGACATACCATCTAGAAATCTAGTACCTGGTGATCTTGTTTATTTAGAGGCAGGGGACAATGTTCCTGCTGATTTAAGAATTCTAGATGCTGATAATTTGCGAATTCAAGAGTCATCTTTAACCGGTGAAGCCGATTCAGTGTTGAAATCCAGCACTAGTGTTGCAATTGAAACACCTTTAGCTGAGCGTGCTAATATGGCCTATGCAACAACGGCAGTTACTAACGGCAGTGCTACTGGTATTGTTATTGCGACAGGTCTCAAAACAGAAATCGGTTTAATTTCACAAAGCGTTTCAGATGTTAAAGATAATAAATCACCTTTGACAAAAGAATTAGATACCTTGGGCAGGGGTATTTCATGGTTTATTATTGGTGTCGCAGTAATCACTTTTGTATTAGGTTGGGTTATGAATGTTTATGCATTACCTGTGCTGGCAATGGCAATTATTACCATGATTGTTGGATCAATGCCGGAAGGACTGCCAGCCGCAACATCAGTTATTTTGGCCACAGGTGTGCAAGCATTAACTAAAAAGAGTGCCATTGTTAAAACTTTACCTGCGGCAGAAACCTTAGGTGCTGTTGATATTATTGCTTCTGATAAAACTGGTACATTAACTAAAAATGAAATGACCTTGCAAGATATTGTTATTAATCAAACGCATTATCGTGTTACAGGAACAGGTTATGCACCTAATGGTCAAATTTTAAAAGATAATCTTGTTGTTGACGTTTCTCAAAACAAAGAATTAGAAATGTTTTTGACAATGGGGCAACAAGCTAATGACACATTCCTTGTACCAGAAAATGATCAATGGCAAATTAATGGTGAACCGACTGATGGCGCATTTTTATCCGCTTATTATAAGGCCTTTGGTCAAAAGACACCTAAACTAAAAGAAATTGATCGTATTCCTTTTGATTCAGAGTATCGTTATATGGCACGTTTGGTAGAAAATCAAACTGGTCATCGTTTTATTGCTATTAAGGGCGCACCCGATAAATTGTTTGAGCTAGCGAGTCATTCGAAAGATTTTGATCGTGCTTATTGGTTACAGTTATCACAACAATTTGCAAAAACTGGTAAACGGGTGATTGCAGTTGGCTATCATGATGTCTCAAGTGATGAAAACGAAGTGACCCATGAACTCTTGTCAGCGTCGGGGATTACTTTTCTCGGCTTGGCAGCCATTATTGATCCACCAAGACCAGAGGTTGTCGAGGCGATTAAAGACATGCGTCATGCCGGTATTCGCGTAAAAATGATTACGGGAGATAGTTCAGATACAGCTATGGCCATCGGCGGGCAATTGGGATTGGCTAATGATATTAAAGCGATGACAGGTTCTAATGTTGATGCATTGAATGATCAAGACCTTGCAGCAGTTGTAACAAAATATGACGTGTTTGCCCGGACGACGCCACAAAATAAGTTACGTATCATACAAGCTTTCCAAGCAAACGGTTTGGTAACTGCAATGACCGGGGATGGCGTCAATGATGCGCCAGCGCTTAAAAAAGCTGATATTGGTGTAGCAATGGGAATCAAAGGGACTGATGTCGCCAAAGATTCCGCTGATATGGTTTTGGCAAATGATAATTTTTCAACTATCAAAATTGCAATTGAGCAAGGCAGAAGGTTATATGACAATATTCGAAAAACAATCTTGTTTTTACTGCCTACAAGTTTTGCTGAAGGTTTGATTGTTGTTATGAGTATCTTTTTACAACAACCTATGCCATTGACACCAACACAATTATTATGGATTAATATGGTTTCAGCAATCACAATTCAATTGGCATTTATCTTTGAGCCGGCTGAACCTGGTTTAATGAACCGACCACCGCGTAAAACAAGTGCTAAATTGATGAATCGTCATGATATCTTTCAAATGACTTATGTCAGTGTATTAATTGCTGCTGTCGGATTAGCGGTTTTTGAAACACTCGGATCCAGTGTTAGTTTCGCTGTTGCCAGTACGATGGTTGTTAATATTATTATTTCCGGGAAAATATTTTACCTATTCAACATTAGAACAGAAGCGCCCGTGCTCAGTCGTTCTTTGTGGTCTAACCCCATGGCTTTTGTTGCCATTGGGTTAATGATTGTCTTACAATTATTCTTCACTTACGTGCCTTTCATGCAAAGCGTTTTTTCAACGGCTGCCTTATCGTGGTTTAATTGGTTAATTGTTATTCTAACAGGGGCCATTGTATTAGTTATTACAGAAATTCATAAATATTTCCGTCTACGTAAACAAGCGAATTAAATGCTTCATTACGCTAAAAAAATAGCATATTACTTGCAATGTAGTTTGTTAAAAGTTACAATCAGGTCAGATGTGGATGGAAATATTATAAAGGAGAATATAAACATGACAAAAGAAAAACACGGTACTGGATTTTGGGGTAAACTATCATTATTACTAGCAGTTGGTCAGTTGTTGTTTAGTCTTTATCATGAAATTCAAAGTTCTCGATCACGTAAAAAATAAGTCACTATGATGATATAAATTAGATCACCAATATCACTTTAAGGGGTATATTATGATAAAAAATATTATTAAATTTACACTAGCTTCAACGTTAATTATTAGTGGGTTAGTTATTGGCACCACTATTTTCACAGCTAAAGGCATTGATAAACTCGGAGATAAGTTGGAAGATACGATATACAACTAATTTATGAATAATATAATTTTAAAGAAAGCACAAATTAATTTGTGCTTTCTTTTTAGTAGTTGCCTTTGTAAGCAATTTAATTGTCAGCACTATTAGTTAATGATAGACTGAAATTATAAGATTTATTGTGTTATAACATGATGATTCTCAAAAGAAAAGATGGAGGTTGAATGATGATTTGGTCATTAATAGTTGGTGCAATCATTGGTGCTATTGCAGGTGCCATCACAAATAAAGGTGAATCAATGGGTTGGATTAGTAATATTGTAGCAGGGCTGATTGGGTCCGCTATTGGTCAAGGCATACTGGGCCATTGGGGACCTAGCCTAGCTGGAATGGCTATTATTCCATCAATTATTGGGGCAGTTATTCTTGTACTTGTTGTCTCAATGATATTCGGTTCTCAGGTTAAGCGTTAAAAAGTATCTTTTAGTAACACTTGTTTTAAAATTCAAATCGAACAATTAATTCACCTGTCAGTGTAAACTTAAAATAGCAGACTAATTTTTCTGCTAAATAATTAACAGTTAGGAGAAAATTCAGTGAATGATAATTCTGTACCAGTTTATAGTTTAAATGATGGACATCTATTACCTCAAATAGCGTTAGGAACATACCAAATACGTGGTATGCAAGGTGTTGATCAAATTCTAGCAGCTATTCAGAGTGGTTACCGTCTGATTGACACCTCTACTAATTATGATAGCGAGGGGGCCGTTGGCGAGGCAATCAGGCGTTCAGGTGTGCCGAGGTCATCATTTTATGTAACGTCAAAGCTTCCAGGCCAATATCATCATAGAGATGATGCTTTAAAAATGATTGAGGAAACGCTTTTGCGTTTGCGTTTAGATTATTTGGACTTGTATTTAATCCATTGGCCGTTACCTAAGCGCGATAATTATGTTGAAGCTTGGACTGCTCTTATTGAAGCTCAAAAGCGTGGATTGATACGGTCTATCGGTGTATCAAATTTTGAAGTGGCACACTTAGATCGTATCATTAAAGCAACCGGCGTTACACCAGCAGTCAACCAAAATGAAATCCATCCTTACTGGATACAAGAAGATTTGTTGCAGGCTAACAAGGATCGTGGCATAATTACTGAAGCTTGGAGCCCCTTAGGTCGTGGGAGTGGCGAATTAAAAGAACCAATTATTTTGGAATTAGCAGAAAAATATCAAAAAAATGCAGGACAAATTATTTTACGTTGGCATCTACAACGTGATGTTCTACCTGTTCCTAGAGCTGGTAGTCTCAAACACCAACGCGCTAATCTTGATCTTTGGAATTTTGAATTAACGGCAGATGAAGTCACAGCTATTAACTCATTGACAAGAGTAAATGGCCGTGTAGACAATCAAGATCCAAATACTTACGAAGAATTTAATTAAATGCTAACACACACTGGTGATTGGTTTTTTATTTTTGAATGGCCAATCATCAGTACTTAACAAATAAACGTAAACAAACCCACTTAATCTAACAGTTAGTGGGTTTGTTTATTGATTATGATTCATTCGGTAAGTTTATCTATTCTGGTACATCAGCAATAATAATACCAACACTAACTTTCAAAAAATAATATTTTTTAACTAAGGTTGTATCATGTTAAGAACTTATTAATGTTCTAGCTGGTTTTTAAAAAAAGTCAACGTTATCTCTCAAATAATCTAATTGCATTTTAAAACGATTGTGCCACGGGATATTTATTCCATTCTTCTGGTAGCAGAGTCATTTGCCAAAATCGTAATTCTTCGGCACTACTATACACAAATTGTTGTAAAAGAATATCTATTTGGATTTCATTGAAGCGAGTAGCCACTAAATCATCAAGTAATGCAATCATTTTATGAACATATGTTTGGAAATTTGAATCAGCATAAGATTCTATAAAGTCAATATAAATTTGCTCTGAGCCTTGCAAATAATCTTTGCGTGCTAACATTTCTTCAAATATTTCTAAATATAGCCATGGACAGGGTAATAATGCTGATAAAGCATGGATTTCATTGTACTCATTAAACGCATGGTGCATGTGGCAGATGTAGTGGTATGTTGTTGGTAACATGTGCGTTTCATGAATACTTTTTTCTGTGATATTAAGTTGTTTATAAATATTTTTTTGCTGCATCACATCATAATCGTTGATTGCTAAGATACCTGACTGCAATTCTTGAATAATTTTATTATCGTCTGTAGTTGATAGTATTTTATCGTAAATTGCAAGATAGTTTTGAACATAAAAATTATCTTGTAAAAGATAAGATTTGAAGGCTGATAAGGGTAAGGTACCGTGTTCAATGCCTTTAATAAAAGGATGATCTTTGCTGGATTGCCAAAGCATTTTTGTTTCCTTATGTGCTAGTTCGCTAAATTTCATTGTATTTTTCTCCATCTTTATTTTTTATAAAATATTAGGAAAAATCCCAGCTCTAGCTGAGCTGGGATTGGGACAAAAGTTGAAAATGATATTTTCAATCAAAAAACGTTTTTGATGAATCAATTTACAAACATCTTCCTTCGTCAGTGTTAACTAAATCAGGTTCAATGGGTATAATCTCAGCTCAAGGCACCCCAGATATTTTACCTCTACAGTTTACCACATATATTCAAAATGAAAGATCATTATTTTGAAAAATGATCACATTTTTTTCGTGTGCCCGCATTATAAATTGCGTATACATGATATAACGAGCTATCAATAAAATATTAATAATTGTCTGTTCATAAAAATTGACACAGTGTCATAAAAGTGACATAATGTCATTTATAGGAGATTAATAATACTTATGCCAACAAAAACATTTTTAAATCTTAGCGCAGAAAAGCAACATAAGCTATATGATGCCATGTATAACGAATTTTCAACTTATACTTTAGCAGACTCTAAAATATCAAATATTGTAGCACTGGCCCATATTTCAAGAGGGTCATTCTACACTTATTTTGACGATATCGAAGATGCTTATCGCTGGGTTTTGAATGATGTGATTGCAGATATACACCAAAATATTGATAAAAAAGATATTTTGTCATCAACAGAATCCTTCATTTTAAAAGCTAAAACTAGTCCACATTTTAATTTTTTAAGTCATTACTACATTGTTAACGAAGCGCTTTTACAAAAAGAAACTGTTAAAAAGGCACAGCATGATTTTGGCTTACTTGATAATAATGCAACTGCTGACGATATATCACAGTGGTTATTAATACAATCTGTCCATCAATTAATTAGAACGTTTTTTTTAACTCCTGACAAACAAATACCTATCATAACAACGCTTCATACGTTGAAAAATTGGAAAACAGTAGGCTAAATTATGTACTTAACATTAAATGAGATGCACAAAGAAAAGTTAAGATATGGCTTAATCATTGTTGTGATGACCTTGATTAGTTATTTAATTTTTATTTTAAGCGCGTTAGCTATGGGGCTTGCTAATGAAAATACTTCGGCTGTCAATAACTGGGGCATTACTCATATTGCTATGAGTAATGATGCCAATGGTAACTTAAGTCAGTCGTTGCTGACAAACGACGATATCGATAAAACTAACCTATCTGTTAATCAGTCAGCAGTTGGTATTGCGCCCATTATTGTTAAATCACATGACGCACGTGTATCAGCAATGTTTGTTGGTATTCAAAAAAATAATTTAATTGATAAACAAATTCAATTAACCAAAGGCAAGATGCCTAATAATCGTTATGACGTGTTAATTTCATCAACACTGACTCAAAAAAAATTAAAAATTGGTGATCATATTAAACTTGGTATGCTTGGACATGCTGTCAAAGTTGTCGGATACGTTAAAACCGCAACGTATAATATGTCACCAATTATATATGGCAACTTGGCTAACTGGGGGGATATCAAAGGTGTCAATGATACATTTTACGCCAGCGGTGTCGTATCTAATGATACTAAAAAAATCACTATAAAAAATCTAAAAACCTACACTAAAGCACAATTATTTAATAAAATGCCAGGGTACACTGCTCAAAACAGTACATTTATATTTATGATCGGATTTTTGTTGGTGATTTCAGCTGTTATTGTGGCTATCTTTTTATATATTCTGACTATTCAAAAAATACCTAATTTTGCCGTTTTAAGAGCTCAAGGCGTTCCAGGTCAATATCTCGTGTTAAATACAATCAGTGAGACACTGATTATTATGGTTTTATCGGTGGTCATTAGTGGCATATTATGTGCTGTCACTTCATGGTTTATACCAGAATCAGTACCAATGTTCTTTGATATTAAATTGCTAGCATTATCATCTTTGGGATTGATACTGACAGGTATTCTTGGCGCAATCGTACCCGTGAGATTAATTACAAAAATTGATCCAATGTCAGTTATAGGAGGATAAACGTGATGGGTAATCTTAAATTAATTGATGTTACAAAATCGTTTGGTGCAGGAGAAAGCCAAGTGACAGCCTTAGATCATGTTAATTTTACTGCAAATTCAAAGGAACTAACCTTGATTGTTGGTCCTTCTGGGTCGGGTAAAAGTACGCTTCTCACCATTCTTGGTGGTTTACAAGCTGCTACCAGTGGTCATGTTTTTTTAAACGACAGTGATTTGAATACTTTATCAAAAAAAGAAGCGGATAAGTTTAGGCTAGCACATATTGGTTTTGTCTTACAATCTTATAGTTTGGTGCCATATCTCACTGTTCAAAAACAATTTGATTTAGTCAAGCGCATCAAACCTGACAACAACTTGCCGGTAGAATTATTTAGGCAATATTTAAAACAGCTTGATATCACAAACTTACTATCCAAATTTCCAGATCAACTTTCAGGTGGACAAACACAAAGAGTAGCAATCGCAAGGGCTTTGTACACTAATCCTGATTATATATTGGCAGATGAACCAACATCAGCTTTAGATAGTCAGCGTGTGGATGAAGTAGCTAAGCTATTTAAAGGCATAGCTACGAATGAAAATAAAGCTGTTGTTATTGTGACACATGATTTGCGAATGCGATCATATGCAGATAAGGTCTATGAAATTATTGATGGCAAGATAAGTAATGGAAACAATCAATATATTAATAACATTAGACGAAAATTATCTCACGCAACTAAAAGTTATGTTACTATCAATTAAGCAAACTAATGCAGGTGATAAGTTCGACATCTGGCTAGCACATCATTCTATTTCTGAAACATCTGGTCAACAATTAGCAGAATTTGTTAGAAAATTGGGTTATCAATTACATATGATTCATGTAGATGTCGATGTTTGGTCATCAGCGCCCACATTGAAACAATACCCAGCGGAAATGTATTTTAGACTTTTGTGTGGGGAATACTTGCCAAAGACATTGACACGGATTTTATATTTAGATCCTGATATTTTAGTGATTAATCCAATTAAGCCCTTATGGACGTTAGATATGAAAAATCAGATGATTGCAGCGGCCAGTCATAACGGTTTAACAGGAGTGAGCCAAACAATAAACAATGTGCGATTCCAAAATAAAAATAAATATTTTAATTCTGGTGTGATGTTAATGGATTTAACCAAAATGAGGGAAAAAGTAAAATTAAATGATATTATTTCAGTTATTAACCGTCATGCTAAGAGATTAATATTACCAGATCAAGATATTTTGAATTATTTATATAGTGACCATATTTTAAGTATTCCTGAAGAGATTTGGAATTACGATACACGTGATAACATGGTCCATTTTACTAAAAGTTTGGGAAATATCGATATACCATGGGTTCTTGAAAATACCGTTATTTTACATTTTTGTGGGCATCCTAAACCTTGGGAAAAAAGAAGTTTGAATCGCTTTGCGATTTTATATCAACATTACGAACAATTATTGCGTTTGAACTATGGTAAATATTATTGAGTAATTAAATTTATCGCTTTATTCCTATTGAATAAAGGATAGTAGCAATCAACTTGAAATCAAGATATTTTGACAAGGCTGTCAAAATACGTTATACTCAATAAAATAATTAAACAGTAAACTAGGGGCGCCAAATGGCTGAGAAGTACCCTTTGAACCTGAGATGGCTAATACCAGCGGAGGAAAGTAATTTGTGGTGCAACATTAACTTGCTTGCAACGCCTATTGAATCCAATTTTTTGGAGCACTTTTGTCCGCTGGCAAGAGTGCTTTTTTCGTGGAGGTAAAGCATGGATTTAACAAAAATTAATCAACAAATTGAGTCACGACAAGACGAGCTATTAGATTTGGTAAAAAAACTGGTTGCTTTCGAAACACCAGCGCCACCAGCACGAAATACGCGTGACGCACAAAATTTTGTCGCTGATTTTTTAAGACCTTTGGATTTTGATATTGATCGATGGGCATTATATGATAATGATGATATTGTGGTCGGTGCCAAAGTTGGCGATCCAACATATCAAAGTTTGATCATTAACGGACACATGGATGTTGCAGCGTTAAATCCTGATGAAAGATGGACTTTTAAACCTTTTGAAGCTGTCGTTTGTGATGATCAAATCATTGGGCGTGGTGTATCAGATATGAAAGGTGGACTTGCAACTGCATTATTTGCTTTAAAAATTTTACATGATGAAAATATCATCTTGCCAGGTAAAGTACTTTTTGAATCCGTGATTGGAGAAGAAGTAGGTGAGGCTGGAACGAAATCAACAATTGAACATGGTTACTCAGCAGACTTTGCACTTGTAACTGATTCGAGTGATTTAGAGATTCAAGGGCAGGGCGGTGTTATTACAGGATGGGTGACAATTAAAAGTGACAAAACTTACCATGATGGTTTACGCCGTGAAATGATTCATGCTGGTGGCGGGTTAAGGGCAGCGAGTGCCATTGAAAAAATGGCCAAATTAATCATTGGTTTGCAGGAATTAGAACGTGATTGGGCAGTAAATAAAATTTATCCTGGATTTCCTGCTGGTACGAATACGATTAATCCTGCAGTAATTGAGGGCGGCCGAAATGCAGCATTTGTCGCTGACGAAGCACGTTTATGGCTAACAGTTCATTTTTATCCAAATGAAACCTACCAATCTGTTACACAAGAAATTGAATCATTTGTCACTCGATTATCAGAAGCAGATCCATGGTTGCGCGATCATTTACCCACCTTCGAATGGGGTGGTCACTCAATGATTGAGGATAGGGGCGAAATTTTTCCTGCATTAGAGGTGAATGAAAAACATCCTGCCGTTAAAACATTGCTAAACGCACACTTAGCGGCCTTTAAAACGAAAACAAAAGTTTCTGTTTCAACAAGTGTCACAGATGGTGGTTGGTTTGGTGATGCACACATTCCTGCTGCTATATACGGACCAGGTGACTTACGTCATGCGCACGCAGTTGATGAAAGTATTTCAATTACGCGTTTAGTGCAATATAGTCAATCTGTAGCACAGTTTATTGTGGATTGGACAAACACCAAAAAGGAGTAAAAATGGGATTTAGTCAAGAAATTATAACGGAAATCGACAATATCTGGCAGGCTAATCTAAAACATCCATTTGTGCAAGAAATTGGCGCTGGTACTTTGCCAGTCAAAAAATTTAAATACTATATGATACAAGATTATATATATTTGATAGATTATGCTAAAATGTTTGCTTTAGGTGCTTTAAAAAGTATTGATTTGACGACTATGACACAGTTTTCCAATATTTTACAGTCAACTTTAACTGAAGAAATGTCATTACATCACCAATATGCGGCGCAATTTAACATTAGTGAAGAAACCTTAGCATCTGCAGAACCTGCGCCCACAACATTGGCCTACACAAATTATTTACTATCAGTTGCTCAGACTGGCGGTCAAGCCGAACTTCTGGCGGCACTTTTGCCTTGCATGTGGGGATATGAAGCAATTGGTAAAAGTTTAGCCCATTCACCAGGTGCCAAACATGCGCTTTACGGCGAATGGATTGCAATGTATAGTTCACCTGATTTTGGTGAATTAACTGAATGGCTAATTCAAGAATTTGACAAGGTAACAGCACAACAGACAACCGCGCAGCGTATAAAGTTAACGAATATTTTTAAAAATTCGTTGCGCTATGAAGTACTCTTCTGGGAAATGGCCTATAACGAAGAACAGTGGTTAGTTTAGTTTTCTGGCATTGTATTATCAAAAGCAAAGCAAGTTGGTTCATTCAATAAAAAATAAACATTAAAATTGATGATTAACAGTAAAATATTTGTGCGTTTACACTAAAATTCTAGATCGCTTTTTCGGTCAAGTAGTTAAGTGTAAGCGCATTTTTATAGAATGATACTTGTGTAATAGTATACATTTTTTTAGATTGATAATGAGGCTTGTGCACAAATTTTCATGTAAAAAATTTGTCTTGTTTTATATTTTTTTCAAACCGCTTGCAATGTGGTTATAAGAGTGTAAAATTGAGGTTGTAATGTAAGCGCTTACAATAAATTAGGAGGGCATTCATATGAAAAATAATCAAAAAAAGAATGCAGCGCCACTGTTAACACAATTTTTAATTTTTAGCGGTATTTTACTGGTAGCTAATATTTTATCCATCGGTATTTCAATGGTGTTACCCGGATTTCCTGTCCCAACACCATTAATTGGTTTGATATTACTATTTATTGCTTTAGTGAGTGGCCTTGTTAAATTAGAACAGGTAGAGAGCCTATCAACAAATTTAATTGGCTTGATTGGGCTATTATTTGTCCCTTCAGGAATTTCACTTGCCAGTTCGCTAACTTTATTTAAACAAGAAGGCATTAAAATTGTTGCGGTAGTCATTATTTCAACTGTCATCCTTTTATTGTCAGTTGCTTATACCTCACGACTAGTAGCAAAAATTAGTGATAAGGTCCACCACAAATTATAAATTGTTAGGAGCAGTTACATGTTATCTTTTTTAAACACACCATTTTGGGGCATTTTTTTAACAATTATCGTTTATTGGATTGGTCAACAACTCTTCAAGAAATATCCAATTTTTATATTTCAGCCCTTATTCATTGGCATGATACTGGGTATTTTCGTCTTGATTGGCTTGTCTAGTTTATTGCAGGAACCTACCACAATAGTCTATCAACAGTATAAAGTTGGGGGTGATTTCATCTTTTGGTTCCTAAGCCCAGCAACAATGGCGTTTGCAGTGCCATTATACAAACGTCGTGACTTGGTGAAACGGTATTGGTTACGGATTTTTACTTCTTTATTCGTTGGATTAACAATAGCATTGCTTCTTATTTTTGCCATTTCACGTCTATTTGGTTTATCAAAAATTGCAACGATTGCTATGTTACCGCAAGCGGCAACAACGGCAATCGCGTTACCAATTTCTTCTACTATTGCCGGTGGTGGCCAATTAGGCGCAACAGCCGCATCTATTACAGCGATGGCAGTTATTGTCAATGCTGTTGTTATTTATGCCTTGGGTAGCCAACTAATCAAATGGTTTAAGTTAGATAACGATCCGATAGGGTTAGGATTATCATTTGGTACAGCTGGACATACCATTGGTTCGGCAAAGGCCATAGAAGTTGGGGAAGTAGAGGGCGCTATGGCATCTATTTCAATGGTAGTTATTGGATTAATCGTTGATTTAATTGTACCGACGTTTGCAAAACTCATGGGACTGATGTAATTAAACATAAACTTCGTTATGGTTAATTAGGCTATTTTATAGTCAATAATCATCACTTGATATTACACAATAATTAGGATATAATTTAAATTGTGATAAAGTAAGCGCTTACAACACTTACAAATATATTTATTTTAGGAGAACACCAAAATGACAAATAAGAAAATATCAGCTGGATTAGCAGCTTTGAAAGTTATGGAAGGCTGGGGTGTTCACACAATGTACGGTATCCCTTCCGGAACATTAAGTGGTTTGATGGATGCGATGGGGCATCCTGAAAATAACATCAAATTTTTACAAGTGAAGCATGAAGAAGTCGGTGCAATGGCAGCTGTCATGCAATGGAAATTTGGCGGAAAGATAGGGGTCACTGTTGGTTCAGGTGGCCCTGGTGCAACGCATTTGATTAACGGATTATATGATGCGGCGATGGATAACACACCGGTATTGGCCATTTTGGGATCAAAACCAGTTCGTGAATTGAATATGGATTCTTTCCAAGAATTAAATCAAAACCCAATGTATGAAAGCATCGCAGTGTACAACCGCCGTGTCGCTACTGCGGAACAATTACCTCATTTAGTTGATGATGCAATTCGTACGGCCATTTCAAAACGTGGTGTTGCGGTGCTTGAAGTACCTGCTGACTTTGGATTTTCAGAAATTGATGCCGATTCAATTTATTCATCACCTCTATATTCATCAGGCTTAAAGTATAAAGAATACAAATCAGCGCCCGTCGACGAAACAGATATTGATGATGCAGTGGCCATTCTAAATCAAGCAAAGCGCCCAATTATTTATGCAGGTGTTGGAACTCTTGGACATGGCCCCGCTGTTCAAGAGCTAGCTCGTAAGATAAAGGCACCTATTATTACAACCGGTAAAAATTTTGAAACGTTTGACTGGAATTTTGAAGCCTTTACAGGTTCAACATTCCGTGTTGGTTGGAAACCAGCTAACGAAGCTATTCTTGAAGCAGATACTGTATTATTTGTCGGAACAAATTTCCCATTCTCAGAGGTTGAAGGCACATTCCGAAATGTTAATAAATTTATTCAAATTGACAATAACCCTGCAATGCTCGGTAAGCGTCATCAAAACGATGTTGCCATCTTAGGCGATGCTGGTGATGCCATTAATGAAATTTTAGCTAAAGTTTCGCCAATTAATGAGTCATCTTGGTGGCGTGCCAATATTAAAAACGTACAAAACTGGCGTGATTACATGAATAAGCTTGAACAAAAGACTGAAGGTGATCTTCAAGCTTATCAAGTTTACAATGCAATCAATAAGTACGCAGAAGACGATGCCATTTTCTCAACTGATGTAGGTAACGTGACACAGATGTCAATACGTCACTTGCACATGACACCTAAAAACATGTGGCGTACATCACCACTGTTTGCAACGATGGGTATTGGTTTACCAGGTGGTATTGGTGCCAAAAATACTTATCCAGATCGTCAAGTTTGGAATTTGATGGGGGATGGTGCCTTTTCAATGACCTATCCCGATGTTGTCACAAACGTTCGCTATGACTTGCCAGTCATCAATATTGTCTTCACTAATACAGAGTACGGTTTTATCAAGAACAAGTACGAGGACACAAATACCTATAATTTTGGTGTTGACTTTACTGATGTTGATTACGCAAAGATTGCTGAAGCACAAGGAGCTGTTGGCTTGACAGTCCGACGTATTGAAGACATTGATCGTGTTATGAAGGAAGCCGTTGATTACTATAAGCAGGGCCGTGTTGTCGTTGTTGACGCAAAGATTACAAAGGACCGCCCAATTCCTGTTGAGACATTGAAACTGGATACAAGCTTGTACAGTGAAGAGGTTGTTACTGCCTATAAGACACGCTACGAGGCACAAGAATTAGTGCCATTCCGTGAATATCTTGAAGCTGAGGGCTTAACTTCAAAGTATATTAAAGATACGACTGATAATAAATATAGTTTTTAAACATTTACCAATAACTTAGATAGTATAAACTCTATCTAAGTTATTGAACTGAACCCCTTGAATTGGAGAAAATCTAATTCAGGGGGTTTTACTCATTATGGCCAAATATACCATCCATATCAAAATTAAAGCTGTTCAACTATATTATATTAACAGGTCACCTTTTTCAATATGTGTTTAGCACACTAATAAAATTGATTGATGCAAAAATTAGTGCTGGTAAGCCATACGACACTTGAAATAATAATAAATATTAATTTTACGAAATAAAAATGCTAATTTAGACGGAATAGGTCTATACTTAAGTTATTTTTAGGAGGCTGAACATGTATAAAATACGCAGATTTTTAAATAACGATGCTGATGAGGTTGCAGAATTGATTTCTAGGACGATGCGGACAACCAACATTCAAGATTATTCGCTTGAATTTATTGAGAATGACTTAAATTCACTACAAGCCACAAATTTAATTGAACGGGCCAAAGAATTTCATTGTTATGTTCTTGAAAATTCTGAAGACGCTCATATTATTGGTGTTGGCTCAATTGGTCCATTTTGGGGCAGTAAAATAGAAAGTAGTCTTTTTAATATTTTTATTGATCCTGATTTTCAAGGGTATGGCTTAGGAAGAAAAATAATTAACATTTTAGAAAATGACGATTTTTTTTTACGAGCCTTACGAATTGAAATACCAGCATCTAAAACAGCATTAAATTTTTATAAGAGAATGGGATATGATTTTAAGAACGGTATAAGCAAAGTTGATTCAGAACAACTATATCGTTTGGAAAAGTTTAATACTAGTGACCGGGCTTGATTATAGTATTTGTTTACTATCACAAATTTCCTTGCATGATCTGCTAATTATTCCTTACCGGACTATGATTTTAAATCCATTATTTCGTAGACGTAACAATTCGCAATAATTTTCTGAAAACAACCATCAGTCATTCACTCACAGTGTTAACCATTTGGACTGACAATAAATTAATTGTATTATTTTGGAATAATATTGATAAAAACGACATAATTTTATAATTGCGCCGTTTTTATTTTAAATGTAATAAATATATAAATGCTGAATTAAGAAAAGTTATTAGAGTTATTAATGAAATAACACGCAAAATTTTTAACTTAAATCTGCTGTGTTTGGCTTTGAGTAACTGTAGTCGGCAGTTAGATAAAATGATAGTGTCCACAAACGAGCCAGAAAATCCTTGAACTGTTTCATGACATTATATGTCAACTGATTTGACAGTTTTCCGTTGCTGATTGTGATTAATAATTGCTTGTAAATAGTATTGGTAGAAACAATCAAATCTTAAAAAAGTCTATACTAAATTGATATACTATTAAGTCATTTGACCTATCAAAGTTTGGCCGATACAATGTATACAATAGCTTGCTTTAGTTGATTCAAGCGTTGGAGAAATTATGATAGATACTGAATATAAGGATATTAAATACACAAGTGTTGGCAGTGGCACAGCAATTTTATTCATTCATGGTATGTTTTTAGACAAAACCGCAACACAAGATTTTTTTGAAGACAACTCAAACTTAAGTCAATTTAGGCGTATCTATATAGATCTTCCTGGTATGGGCAACTCTATACCACTTATTGAAGTTTCTTCTGACGCAATTTTGAAGATGCTTATATCATTTATTGATCATATTATTGGATCCAATCAATTCATTATTTACGGACACTCTTACGGTGGATACTTAGCGCAAGCAATCGCACATCATTATCAGAATCAAGTCATAGGCGTTCTAATCACTTGTCCTGTTGTTATTGCAAACAAAGACAAAAGAATACTTGAAGAACATAAAAATGAATTCATTAACAAACCACAACCAGAAAAAAATGACGAATTTTTACAAGATTTTACAGAAATGAATGTCATCATCAATCAAACAAGTTGGCTAGCCTATCAAAAACTTATTTTACCGGGGTTAAAAAAAGCAAATGTTGCGTTCATCAATCGCTTAGAAGGAGAGAGGTATACCTTGTCTTCTGAAAGAAAATTAACTGAAATGGGTAATGATACTCATGTTTATGTGTTACTTGGACATCACGATCATGTGGTTGGCTACAAACAACAATTTGAGTTATTTTCAACCAATGAAAAAAGCACCATTGCACTGATTGCGCATGCTGGGCACAACTTGATGATTGATCAACCTGAAATTGTTCATTTTTACTTGAATCAATTAATTAAAAATACCGTTAGATAGGTTTGCTATAATCATAGTGGTACGGTCACGGCCGTTTTTTTCTCGGTTCGTTTTCCTATTAAGGCTTTTAATTTTTTACGGTGATGACTAAATTATTTATTAGATTCTATGTTCAAAAAAGACAGACTCAGGTGGTTTAGAAACAGAAAGGAAAGGCATATGACTAACAATAAGCCAGGGCTGTTCATCTTGCGACTATTTGCGTCGATTATCGGAACCGTGATTATTGCTTTTGGAATTGTTTTTTCCCGTTTAGCAAATATGGGAATTGATCCAGCTACAGCAGCAGACGTTGGCGTATCGAATACATTTCATTGGCATTTGGGGAACTACCAGTTGGCATTTAATGCACTATTGTTTTTAGTGATCCTGTGTTTTGATCGCACACAATTTGGAATCGGAACAATTATCAATATGTCATTACCTGGTTACATCGTTGCTTATTTCACGCCAAAATTTGGAGCCATAAATGATCATTGGTTTGGAGATGTTTCTTATTCTGGTGGTATACTTTTATTCATTATTGGTATGCTCTTATTTTCATTCGGAATTGGTGTTTATACGAGTACCAATTTAGGTGTTTCTCCATATGATTCAGTTGCACCATTATTTGATAAAAATAAATGGGCCAGCTACCGAGTAACACGTTCGATTCAAGATTTGTCTTTTTTTATAATTTCTTTAATATTTAATGGACCACTTGGTATAGGCACGTTAGTGATCGCTACCTTAACCGGCTATATTGTGCAGTATTGGCGTCAATTATTTAAAAAAATTACACGCAAACTAGCATTTCAATGACGGCATTGTGATAACTAACCTGACTCCTGTAGTTGCGATTGTTTCATGAAATAAAATTCCTGCTTATGCTTAAAAAATAGTTGTTCATTTTTCGTATGTCGTAATTAAAAAAATAAATTACACTGTATATATGCTATAAAAGAAAAGGACATACTTATGAATAAAGCAGATTTTACTAAATTACATCACCCTAACAGGCCTCTAACATTATTGAATGTCTGGAATAAAGATAGTGCAAAAGCATTACAACATGAAGGAATAAAAGTCATGGCTAGCAGTAGTTATGCCTCTGCAGCAGTTATGAACAAGGATGATGGGCAACAAATATCTTTAAAAGAAAATGTTGAAATTTTTAGCAATCTTCTAATAAATGATACGTTCAAAAGTCTAGATTTTGAAGCAGGATACTCTGATAACTCAAATGACCTGCAACATAACATAAACTATTTACTAAAAAACAATATTGGCGGAATCAATCTAGAAGATAAGTTACCTGGACAAAATCAGCTTCAAACTATTGAAATATTTACAGATAAAATAAATATAATTCATCAAACTGACAACGACAAAAAAATGTTTTTAAACATCAGAACTGATAGTTTTTTTTCAGGTGATTTAATGGCCAAAAATCAAAATAAAAACTTGCTTAAGAAAACAATCAAGAGAATAAATCAATATGAAAAGCATGCCATTGATGGTATCTTTATCCCAGGGCTAAAAAACAAAGAATTTATTAGCACAGTAGCAAGAAATATTTCGGTTCCTTTGAATATTATGCTTGACATTCAATCTGATAAATTGGAAGAATATCTGTCACTAGGAATTTCAAGAATCAGTTTTGGGCCTTCAACATTTTTGGAGTACAGTAATAGTAATCTAACAGTTGAAGATTTTTTCAAAAATAAAATTGATGAACTGTCATATTTAGAAGATAATAAAATGATTAACCTGGCAAGGAGATAACTAATTGATTAAATCTGAAAACCAAAAGCAAATTTACTACAATGCTTTAATAAGAAAAGATACGTCGTTTGATGGTGTGTTTTATGCTGGCATTAAGACAACAGGTATATTTTGTCACCCATCATGTACGGCCCGAAAACCAAAATTTGAAAACTGTGAATTTTATCAATCAGCTGAGGAAGCATTATTAAGAGGCTACCGACCTTGTAAAATATGTCACCCACTTTCATTTCCACAGGAACTGCCTCCTGAAGTTAAACTACTAGTTGAGACCGTTGAACAAAACCCTGAGAAAAAATGGAAAGATTATGATTTTAAAATGTTAGGAATACATTCCGCAAGTGCTCGTAGAAAGTTCAAGAAGGTTTATGGTATGACATTTGTTCAATACGCAAGATCTCGACGGATTGGTATTGCATTCAAAGCAATACAACAGGGTAGTAAAGTAATTGATCAGCAGGTTGCCGCAGGTTTTGAATCGGCAAGCGGGTTTAATGACGCTTTCACAAAAATAATGGGAAACCCATCCAAAAAATCAACAGTTAAACTATTAAACACCAATTTTATTGAAACGCCAATAGGTAGAATGATTTCAATAACAGACGATGAATTTTTATATCTTTTAGAATTTGAAAATAGGAGAGGACTTGAAACAGAAATATCTAAATTGCGTACTAACCAAAATGCAAGGCTAATTTATGGTTCTACAAAAATTAATGAATTAACATCTTATCAAATTAATTTATATTTTGAAAAAAAATTGACAGAGTTTAATGTGCCTTTGTACTTGGAAGGATCTTTATTTCAAAAACAAGTTTGGCATATATTATTAACTAGCAAAACTGGCGATAAACTGACCTATAAAAAAATAGCCATAATGTTAGGTGATAAAAATAAATCACAGGCGGTTGGTAACGCCAATGGCGCAAACAAAATTGCCATTATCATTCCTTGTCATAGAGTGATAAACAGTAATGGCGAGCTTGGTGGTTATGGCGGGGGTATCGAACGTAAGAAATATTTATTAACTCTGGAATCCTCAAAGTAAAGGCGCAGTGATTTTATGACCACTGCGCCTTTACTTTGATAAAAATGACACAAGCAATACTTGAATTATTATTAAAAGAAATAAAATTTGATTCAATTGCAATAGTGCCAAGGGACTGTTTAATCAGTCGTAAGCATATTGGTTAGTTCTTGATAAACACGTGGTAATTCATAAATATTATCTCGGTCAATAAAATGTTTGCCATTAGGTAACAAAATAAACGGACATTTAAGATGCTGAGCTAATGACTGAGAATAATGGTAAGGAATGATATCATCATCGATGGCCGAAATCACAACAGAATGATTAATTTTTGGCAAAATATCAGAAATTTCAAGTTGATAATCAGTAAATTCATGTAACTGAGGTAAGGTAGTTGTCGTTTCATCAAAACCTGAAACTAAAATTAAATTAACATGCGATACATTATGTTGGGAAACAAATCGTAAGGCTTCAATACAGCCGAGGCTGTGACCAATGATTGTCATGTTATTACTGCAGGTAATGACATTATCGCATGTTTTATCCCATTCTTCGACTTTTGGATCATCAGAATGAGGCATATTAATAATATTCATGGGTACAGAAAGTTCGTTCGAAACTAAATTTTTAAGCCATGGAAACCAATTATCAGTTGGACTGGCTGTATAGCCGTGAATTAAGTATATATCATTTGATTTTAACATGTGTTTCATTTTAAACCTCTTTATAAATTTATTTTGCCACATTGAAAATTTCTATTCAAAATGATGCCTTAGTTAAGGTTTCAGTAACGAATGGTTTCCCCAATCGTTGAGTTCCAAAAGTAATGGCAATAATTCTCTAGACTTGTCGGTCAGATGATATTCTGAATGAAATGGTGCCTTACTTCCAGTTAGTTTTTTTGAAATAAGATTCTCTAATAATAAGGCATTTAATGAACGAATCAGCATCATATTAGTAATTTCTGGTACCTGATTTCTTAGCTTATTAAAGCCAATGCCATCGTTTTGAGAGATAATCCAAAAAATATTAAGCCGCCATTTACCAGAAAAAGTATCCAGGACTTTTGTGATGCCACATGACCATTTATCAGTTGATTGCATTCTAACAATATCTCCTAAGTAACAAAATTGTGCCTACTAGTTTATCTTTATGTTATTGATTATACTTGCTTTACTTAGAAAAAGAGGGTAAATATGAATTTTTTAAAACAACTAGATATGAGAAAATCAATCAGACATTTCGATAGCAACTATGTAATTAGTGATGAAGAGATTATAGAGATACTAAATCATGCTGCCAATGCGCCTTCAAGTAATAATGCACAACCGTGGAAAGTTGTGGTTGTCAAAAATAAGAAATTATTGGTTGAACTTCAAAAATTGTCGTTTAATCAAGAACAAGTTGGACAGGCTTCAGCAGTATTTTTTATTTTAGGAGATAAACGCGACTATGACATTAATCGTTTGATAAAATCAAACCTCAAATATAATTTAATTCACGAGTCAGACATTAATGATAAAAGGCAACGAATTAAAACCTATTTTTCTTTGCACCCAGAAGATAAAGAAGCAGTTGGCCTTCGTTTTGATGTTGGCTTATTTAGCATGAATTTGATGCACGTTTTACGTGCGTTTGATTACGATTCAGTGCCGATGAGAGGCGTTGATTTTGCAAAGATAACAACACTTCTTAAATTGCCAAATGAATGGGAACCAATCCTGTTACTTCCAGTTGGCAAAGCAAGCACAATTGGTCATCCACACAAGCGCGAACCTGCCAAAAAATTTACGACGATTATGGACTAATGATTTCACATTGATATTTACTATAGTGTGATGGATTCATTGACTATGAAACTGCACCATAAGTTTGTAACAGCAGTCCAAACAATCAATAATTTGGTTATTGCAACATTAGTTAATCGTAAAATCTGTTACAATTTATTTAATAAGGCAAATGACGGTGAAAGTAATTGTCAAGTTGTTAATGGCCATTTATTAGTAGAAGATACGAGATGAAAAACTTCAAAAACTGTCAATCAATATGTTTTGAATGACAGTGTCTTCATCAGATGGTAAACTAAATTGAGGTATTGTCTTTTTACGGCTATTTGAGACAAACACCTGTTATTCCAGTATTTGGTCTGACTTTATAATTAACCAATATCATTAAAGGAGAAAATAAAAATGGTTGAAGTTTATGTTGCGAGTGCTTTTAGCAAAGATAATGCCGGTGGAAATAAAGCGGGATTAGTTTTTGATAGGCCTGATTTGAGTTCAGTTCAAAAAATGACAATCGCTAAAAAATTAGGTTATGCTGAAATTGCTTTCATCACAGAATCAAACATAGCTGATTTTCGTTTAGAATATTTTACACCCACTGAAGAAGTACCACTTTGTGGACACGCCACAATAGGTACATTTGCAATTTTAAATTTGTTGGGTAAACTATCTAAAAATAACTATACAATAGAAACTAAATCTGGTGTGCTTTCTATAAAAGTTGACTCAGATGGTATGGTATTTATGGAACAAAACAAGCCAAAATTTTTTAATGAACTAGCGGTAAAATCATTTCATACCTGTTTAGACACTAATTTAATCAATGATGAACTACCAATTCAAATTGTTTCTACAGGATTAAGAGATATCTTATTGCCAATAAAATCAACTAAAGACTTACAGCACTTAGATCCTAATTTTAATGTCATGACTGAATTAAGCAAAGAACAAAACGTTGTTGGGGTTCATGCTTTTGCGCTAGAAAAAACAAAAAATAGTGTGACGGCAATTTGTAGGAATTTTGCGCCACTTTATGATATTGATGAAGAGTCCGCCACAGGAACTTCCAACTGCGCACTAGCATGTTATCTATTTAAATATGTTGAAAAGAGATCACAATATATTTTTGAACAAGGTTATAATCTCAATAGCCCCTCTAGAATTATTGTTAATTTGACAACACATGATGACACGATTGATTCAGTATTTGTCGGCGGCTATGGTTATTTAGTTGAAAAAAAGACATTATTGGTTTAAGTTGCTCAATATCTTTTAACTGCTTTAAAAATTCAAATCACAAACTAGTCAGTAAAAAGGAGTACCTAGCAATGGATATGATGTCATCAACATTTAAAAAGTACAATGAGATTAATGACTTTTCGATTAACACAAATCCTCTGGGTGTGCCGAATGCTGTCTTAGACAATGCAGAAAAAATAATTAAATTAGGTCATTATTACCCTGATCCGACATGTTTTGCGTTACGAAAAGAATTAGCAAAGCAGTATCAACTTAATTCTGAGAATATTATGTGTGGAAATGGTGCTAATGATTTAATTTATCGTATAATAACAGCTTTAAATCCACGAAAATCATTAATAATTACGCCAACATATGAAGAATATGAAAAATTGTTGTTGATGCATGGGTCTGAGATAGATCACTACCATCTAAACATAAATCAAGGTAAGGATTATAATCTCGACAAAGTAATAAAAAAAATAAATTCTGATTTGGACATCATGATTATCTGCAATCCAAATAACCCAACAGGAACTACCTTTTCAATATTAGATCTTGAAAAAATAATTTCTCATTGTCAAAAACATCATGTGTATGTCGTCATTGATGAAAGTTTTATCGCATTTTTGAATAATTGGCAAAAAATTACTGTCAAAAGTATGGTTAATCATTTTGACAATCTGATCGTTATTGATGGCTTTACAAAGTTTTTTGCTTTAGCAGGTTTTCGTGTCGGGTTTGCCATAAGTAGCAATCAAAACCTTTTCGGTAAAATGTCAACTATGGGGTCCGAATACAATGTAGCTACTGTGTCACAAATCGCTGCGCGATTAGCCTTGCACGATAATGATTATGTTGAAAATACCTATCATCTATTAAAAAAAGAAAAGCAATTTTTGAAATTTGAACTGAACCGGCTTCCAATAAAGTTGATTGGATTATCAGCTAACTTTATCTTATTCTATTCTGAAAAAGATAATTTGCGTGAAGATTTATTAAAATTAAAAATCAAGACTAGAGATTGCTCACAGTTTGTTGGCTTAAATAGTTATTATCATCGTGTAGCGATTAAAACTCATGACGATAACGAACAATTAATTCTGGCGCTAAAACAAGTTTTTAGTTAAAGAAGGAATTCATGTAAAACACGACAATCAATAAAAAGTACACACTTAAAGTGAAGAGCACCCGGTCACAAGTTAGGAAACTAAACAATCGCAATGATTCAGTATACTAAAATTAACATATTATCATGATATAAATAATAAATTTTTTTACCAGTTATTTTGAAACTAAAAGCTATTGACTTTAATCATCTGACGTTGTAATATTACCTATAACGATTTTTAGAGCAAAACAAATTGAACAGGAAAGTAACAGTTTATCAAAGCCAAGAAAGCTAACGGGTAATGTGAGTTAGCGTGCGTGCAATTGTGAAAATGACCTGTGATTGGTGTATACGAATCGGTTTACCGTTTAGTTTACAACGACTTGGCCCCCGTTAACGGGCACACCATTCGGCTAGGATCATTTTCCAATGCCCGATGGTTAGTGAGCAACTATTTGGTAACAAATAGTCCCAACTCAGAATGGTATCGCGCTTATGGTAAGCCGCTTCTGTATTTTTAAAGTACAGAAGCGGCTTTTTTGATTGAAAAAACGAGGCTTGTTCATCAACGTTCTAAAAATTAGGTATCATTATTAGAAGAAAAAAGGAGACATACGTATCATGGGTAAAACAACTAAATGGCTTGTTGGTGGTGTGGCTGTCGTCGCTATCGCCGGCATTGCCTACGCAAGCTTTGGACCACATGCAGTCGACAAAAAAAAAGAAACACTAACTGTTGGTATCATGGCAGGTGATAAACGTACTGATGAACAGTGGAAAATCATTAAAAGTAACGCTCAAAAGGAAGGGTTAACTCTAAAAATTAAGACGTTCACCGATTATACGCAACCCAATGCTGCGCTATCATCAGGTGATATTGATGCTAATGCATTCCAGCATTATATTTTTTTGAATGACTGGAATAAAAGTCACAAGTCTAATATTGTGCCGGTTGGCCAAACAATATTAGTTGCCGGACGTCTATATTCAGATAAGCATAAAGCAATTAAAGATATTCCGAAAAATGGTATCATTAGTATTTCAAATAGTAAGATTACCCAAGGAAGATCACTATTAGTATTACAATCTGCTGGTTTAATTAAGTTATCAGACAAGGTGAAAGATCCAACTATAAAAGATATTACTGAGAATAAGAAGAATTTGCAATTTAAGCAATTAGCTACTGATCAGTTAGTAATAACCTTGCCAGAGGTTGACTTGTCGTCAATTGACCCTAGTTTTATAGTAGGATCAGGCCGTTCCATCAAATCCGCTATTTATGTCCAACCTGTTGACAAAAGCACGCACGGCGGTATTAATATTATTGCCACCACAAAAAACAAGAAAAATAGTTCTGCTATTAAAAAATTTGTAAAAGCCTATCAATCAAATAACGTAGCAAACTATATTGATAACAAAAGCGGTACAGGAGAAATTGCAGTATGGAAAGGTGCACCAAAAGTACGATAAAGTTTACGTCATTTCTAGATAATTCTTACATTTCATCTCCCAATTGTTGTGGGTCAAAGAATTGATTGTAGTTATAGTCGGTAAAAAATAACCATAACATTTAAATTGTAATGCGCCTTGTCATGTTATTATCTGATGAGGCGTTTTTTATGTATACAGCCTGTTATTTTATCAGACAGCGTTTAAGTGTGATCAGAGTAGCTAATTACAAATTGACAGTATATAGTTATTATTGTTAAGATTAAGCTTATCATATTGTTGGGAGATTTCAATTAATGCAATTAAATAAAAGAAAACCAGGATTAGGACTGTTGCTAGCATTCCTAAGTCCTTTTTTATGGGCAGTTTCTGGTATCGTTGCCGAAGATTTATTTTCACACGCTAATATAACCGTCAATTGGCTAGTTACACTTCGTATGCTAATATCAGGCTTATTAATTCTACTATACGCAGCTATTAAACATCAAAAAATATTCGCTATTTTTCATAACCTTAAAGATTGTCTTCAACTGATTATATTCACTGTTTTTGGCATGACAGCTTTGCAATTTACATTTTTCAAAGCAGTAGATACAGGTAACGCTGCTACTGCGACCGTCTTACAGTATCTAGCGCCCATACTCATCATACTTTTCTTATCATTGATTAATCAAAAACTTCCAAATGGAGCAGACACTATTTCAGTGATTTTGGCTATATTAGGCACAGTACTCATTGTGACACAAGGACATTTCAATTCGCTAAATGTCCCTCTAATCGCTGTATTCTGGGGTGTGATGGTGGCATTTAGTGACGTCGTTTATACGCTATTACCTAACAAATTAATTGGTAAATATGGCGCCTTAACCATAGTAGGGTGGTCTATGTTGATTGGTGGACTCATCATGAACTTTTTATTTCAACCATGGGGGAGTTCTCCTAAATTAAATACTGTTATTATTATTGAATTATTAATAGTCATAGTCTTTGGAACTATGTTTGCCTACTTATTTTATTTGCAAAGTTTACAATATATTGAACCGACTACCGTTAGTGTCCTAGGTGCTGTGGAACCGCTCTCTTCTGCTATTTTAAGCGTGTTGTTTCTGAACATATCGTTTAATGCGACTGGTATTTTAGGCTTCATATTAGTGATTGGCGTTACTTTTTTACAGTATTGGTCAGTAAAAAAAATATATTAACTTAGACATTAGTGACACACTAAACCTGTTTTTTTAATTTTTTCCATTCACTTTTAAAGCGAAAAAGCCTATCAATTCAGATTTTTCTTGCTGCTGCATTTAATTTTTTTGTTTAAAATTATTTAGATTGGTGCAATGATGAACGTATCAGCGTCTTTCACTGCGACAAGCAAGTCGCTTAACCGCACACATTCCTAGAGAAAAAAGAGTCCGAACTATTGACTTGGGAGCAATATTCAAATAAATTTAAAATAATTATCGTTAAAGCATGAAAAGAGCATGGTATTGTTGGTGAAAAGCTGATTACTCAATGGTGTAATGGATATGAAATAATATGTTCAACAGATTGTCGGTTACGCCATTGAAAATGTTAAGGGTATTCTCGGCGTAGACGGTGTTAGTTCTGTGAAGAAAATAGCGAACAACCTAACTAACAATGATAGTCGGTCGCGTTAAGTAAAAATAATTAATTAACAGAGTAGATAAAATAATTGGGGGGAACGAGGAAAACGATATTCTTTTTAATTTTTTTCGATTGATTGTTGACAATTAAGTATTTTTAGAATAATATGTAACATGTTAACTAATAAAAGTTAACATATTACATACTTGGAGGAGATTGAGGAGCTTATGGAAAAGCAAGAAATGAAAACATTAATAGAAAATGCTTATGAAGATGTATTAAATAGTCTTAAAGTAGAAAAAATAGAAAGCTATTTTGATACGCAATATCTCCAAACAACAGATGGCGTAAACTCAAATTTAAACCAATTCAAACAGCATATTGTGGCCCTACAAAAAGTGACACGAAAAATACAAGTCACTGAATTTCAAGAAGAAATGTTTGATATAGAAAATCAGAAAATAATTCTCCACTATGTCGTTAGTGTGACCAAAAATAGTGGCAAAGTAGGGCATGTTGAGGTGTTTGCCGTATTTACAGTAAACAAGGATAAAATTATCAGGTGCGAAGAACTCACACGGGCATTAGATGACCAAACTTTAAATGACTTGGGTAGTAAAAAATGATGCAAGACTTACAGAATAGTATAATTAAAAAATTGATTAGGTTGTACAGCGCTCAAGCACAAGTTCGAAATAAAAAAGACCATTTCAGTCAGTCAAATACTTTACAAAACGTTAATGGGACACTTTCATTAAGACAACTAGAAGCCCTGTCTTTAATCAATACAAACAATCAGTGTGATATTACAAAATTATCAAGTATGTTGTCTATTAGTAAACCAGCTGTTTCAAGGCTTATCAATAGACTCGAAGGGAACCAATTAATTACCGTTACTTCCGGTCAAGACAAAAGGCAAAAAATAGTTCAGCTAACTTCTCAAGGGAAAATATTGGCCGCACAACATGATCGTTTACACAGTGAAGCTGTTAAAGGCTATTTACATATTTTAGGTAGTTTTGATAATAGCGAGTTACTAGCGATTGAGAAATTTATAGATGCACTGAATCAAAATTTAAAAGAGTAACACTGTACACAATGTTTACATCTTAATTAGGCCTATTCCGATTGAGAAAAAATAAACTAATTGAATACTAATTATTGATAAACTTTAATCAATTCAAAAGCACTTAATTAGGACGAATACGACTGTTATGATTAAATGTTTTTTTGTATACAAAGGCCGGATTCCCGTAGGTGCCCTGTGTCAGAATTTTCGAATTAACAGAGGTATGGCAACATTAGAAATTGCAAACATGGTATTCTCAGATAATGAAAATCAGTTTCATCCTTTATCATCCCATTTAAAAGGGTAAGATTTTATAAAAATTAGGACTTGATCAAGTTAGGTTATTCTTTGTCCCATAAGTTTCAAAAGACTTTAATTTGCATGAATATATGCGTGAAAGTGTAGTAATTAGAGAAAAATAGTCATTAATATTTTTCGAAAATTAAAAAGCCGTGACTAATCACGACTTTCAACAGTTAATTTAAACGCGTGTTGTTCCCCACCAATTGGGCATCAGTTCATTTAAAGTGATCGTCTCTCGTTTAGTATAATCAACCATTATTTCTGTGTCTGCGTTTTCAATGTTTAATTGCATTAAAAATTCTCGACAAGCACCACATGGCATTCCTCCGACGCCAGAAGGGGCCTCGTCTCTGAAAGCTATGATGCGTTTGATTTTTGTTTGCTTACTTTGTTGATACATGTTAAAAGCAGCGGCACGTTCAGCGCAAAGATGAAAAACACCGCATGTCGCTTCAAAACAATATCCTGTATATATTTGTCCGTCCTCCGCTTCTAGGGCACAAACAACATGTTCAGCGTATATAAATGGTGACACTTCATGTGGATTGTATAATACCTTTGCTTTGTTGTATAGTTTTTCCCAAATGTCCATCAAAAATCTCCTCTAAATTTAGTCAAATAAAATAATATGAATTCAAACCATTTTATAATATGTCACGTGGTACTAAATTATGAAAAACATCTTAGCCGCATCATTTAAATAGCTCTCAACAATAAATTAAGCATAACATAAAGTTAATTCATTATTAATATACAAATAATTTGCTTATGAAATTTTAAAAAGCGTGTAATGAAATAAGGCGGTGTAGAAATGACCTATTTTTTAGTGTTGTGTTGAAATATTATATTGCATTTCAACGTCTACTACGTTCAAATAGTGATTTACAACTTGTTGCCCAATATCCTTAAATCCTTGTTTTAAATAAAACTCATGAGCCGATGATCGTGCCGACAAACTCACTTGTTGATATCCTTGTTTTCGAAAATCATTAAGCGCCCAGCGTAATAAACGTGTTCCGAGCCCTTGTTGTTGATATTGCGTGCTAACAGCAAAAGACACCAACCGAATTGTATTTACATCTTTTTGATAAATTGAAAAAGTTGCAACTAAAACCTCAGCAATCGTAATACCGTAAAACTGATTGTTTTGTTCAATTGTCATTTCTTCAGGTGTAATTAACTTTTTGAGTGGCCCTCTCAAAACAGTATTTCTCAAATCTATACTTTGTCTATAAAGCTTTATGTTTGAAGTGTTGAATTTTGTTAAAATTGGCTTGTTAATTACCGAATCACACTTTTGTTTTGTATTGTTGGCTTCTTTCACGCTTTTTAATCTAACATTATTTTCCATTTCTGTACCTTATTTTCTAATAATATTCAAATTTTACACCAATGTTTAGCTATTATCAATCTAGATTGTCTAGTTATTTATCTAATTATGTTGTACCACGCAGGAGAATAGATAAAATTGAACTTACTTTTGCATACTGTGATTTAGATTTATTAATTAATGGAACTGGTCGTAATAGTGAAACTGTACTAAAAAAATCGAAGAACGATTGTATCAAGCTAAACGATAATTAAGATAAAGATATTCAAGAAACAAATGGTGTGATTATTGGTAATATAGTGACAGTGTTTGACAAAAAGCATCTTACTTTGAAGATTGAAGCTAGTGATTATAATACCATCACAGTCATTTTGGATAAAAAGCGAAATGTGGTGCGCTTTGATGTTACGAACAGGGGTAAGGATAACTAGCTCAAATATATATTATTAAAATAATGAAAAGTATTGTGATGATAAATCTAACAATATGGTGTTTGATGTGAAATGAATGGCTTTTCAATCCATTAAAAATTGCGGTTACGCTAAAGACTAATAACCCAATAATTGATATTATTTTAAAATATTCAGTTCCTAGGGAGTCTGAAAATAAAATGGCAATTCCACTAATTATGTTAAAAATGTTGCCTAATTTATTTTTTGAATTAACTTCCTTTATAGAGGCAAAAACCATTAGTAAAGCATACAAGGTTACGATTACTTTTACGATTATTGGAAAAAACACGACTTATTTCTCTTTTCTTATTTTTGTAAAACACAACACTAATTTTATCACAAAGTTAGTGATTTTATAAGTATTTGATTAGAATACAAGTTCACGATGAGTAAATATATAAAAAGAAGACAATTATTGACTTAGGAGGAATGTACCTTCTTGCTCCGTTAGAAAAAATTCTCAGTACCGATGCGATGTGTGCACACAGTGGCATGTATGTTACACCAAAGGTTCTGCAGTCGTGAAAACAACAAAAGTGTGAGAGACTATACATGCACAGAGATATAGTCAGTATGATTTATTTCATTTTTATGGTTGGCATTTGGCTTATCTATGTTGGGTTTAATTTCCCTACATTGTTGCTCTTTATGAGCTCAAATTACTCACTACGTTTATTGCTAGTGTGATAACCATTTTATTTAGTATAAGAGAATCGAGTACTGCTTGTGGTAAAATGAGTGTATATGAAGATTTGGCAGGAGCGAATAGACTATGACGACGGAAAAATTGGTTAAATACATTTACGATACACCGCTGGAAGAAACTAAATTTGATGATGATCAACAAAAGGGCGAACGAGCTTTGATTTTAATGTCTAAATATGGTGATGATCAACAAAATGATTTAGAAAAAAGATTTGGGGATAAGATAAATTTTTCGAATATTAGGACAAAAAAAGCGTTAGAAGTCGCTATGTTAATTGAAAAATACAAGAGTAAAATGTCAAGCAATGAACCTAAACGATTACCTGTTACGCTTCAAGAACTTTTGAAACCATATTTTCCAGTAGAGACTAATTTTGAACGAGTTAAGATTATCCGTCACCCATTTAATCAGTGGGAAAAAGATGGAAATTCAGACTATGTTGAGTATCAAAAGCGTCAAAATAAACCTATATTTAATGATGTTGATTTTGTCGTTACAACAATTGGCTTAAAAGGTAAGGGTGAAGCTAGTACATTTGTAGGGGTTTATAAAGTTAAGTCTTCAGAACAGCACGATTGGGAAAATCCTAGTACAAAAGAAAAGCTAGAAAACATGTATTTTTACGATCTAAGCAAATTGTCTGGTTTTGAAGAATACGAAAGCAGCGTTGTGATTGATTTTTCAGGAGCGATTAAGTGGCATCAATATTGGAAAAACAGAAAATATATTATTGACGAATTTAATCTCGAACAATATAAGACGCATAGACTTACTGAAATCATGCAGGAATTAGTAAATTTTAGTGACTGGGCGTACACAGAAAACAATGGTAATTATTCAGGAGAAAAAGCTTCAACTAATAAATTCATAGAGGGTTATAAGAAAAAAGTAGAAAACTCAGGTATTTATGTTGCTGGCGTTCGATTTGGGTGGAACTTCAATAAAGCATTTGGTGGAAGTCAGATGCGTACTAATGGGTATATTAATGATTACGAAAATAATATCGTATATGATCGTACCAACGAGAACGATAAAAGGCTCAGAGTTGAAGTGTTTACTGGCAGCGGTAGAGAAAACTATAAGACTAAAAATTTAATCGAAATAAAAATTGGTGATGGTTCGCCATCATTAGAGCAAATCAAAGAAATCGTAAAAGATTATTGGCAATACAAAGAAACTGAAAAAAACAAAAGTGATAATGAAAAGACACCTGCAAGTCCAGGCTGGAACAGAATCCTTTTCGGTCCTCCGGGTACTGGTAAAACATTCAGCATTAAACAATTTAAAGAAGAATTAATTGAAGGGCAAACTTTACCACAACAGGTCATCAATCACGATTCATTAACTTGGAAAGATGCTACTCTATTGGCAATGAAGCAGGATGGTTATCGTTCACTTCAGGTTAAAGATATATCTGAAATTGATTTGCTGCAACAATACGCGAAAACAAAATCTAGTAAAAACGCATATCAGACAATATCGACGATGATACTAAATAATGCAGATGAGAAATCGACAACTATATTAACGCGTAATGGTCTTGATTTGTTTACCAAGGATGAACATGATAATTGGTCGGTTACTGAAAACGGTAAGGTGGTGACAGCTGAAATTTCCAAGGCAATATCAGAAGAAAAATTGAGTGATGAGGACTTCTTTATAAAAGTAGTGACATTCCACCAGTCTTATGGTTATGAAGATTTTATCGAAGGAATTAACGCCGAAACTGAAGATGGGACTATTAGTTACCAAATCAAAGACGGTGTTTTTAAAAAGTTCTGTAATTATGCCAAGCAATATCCAGATAAGAATTTCTTGTTTGTAATTGATGAAATCAACCGTGGAAATATTAGTAAAATCTTTGGAGAGCTCATCACATTGATTGAACCTTCAAAACGACTTGAAGCATCTGAAGGCTTAAGCGTCACCCTTCCATACTCAGGCGATATATTTGGTGTTCCTCAAAATGTCTATATTCTCGGAACCATGAATACAGCAGACCGTTCGATTGCAATGATGGATACAGCCTTACGTCGTCGTTTCGAGTTTAAAGAGATGATGCCAAATTCAAATGTGATCAGACAAGAAATTGGTGACAATGGCGAAGTAGATGGCATTGATATTGCAGCAAACCTTGATGCGATAAATCGAAGAATTGAGTTTCTCTACGATCGTGAACACATATTGGGACACGCATTCTTCTTAGATATCAGTACAATTGAAGAACTTCAAATCATGTTTGAAAATAAGATTATCCCACTTCTCCAAGAGTATTTCTATGAAGATTATGCAAAAATAAAAGCTGTCTTGAATGACACGTTGCAAGTCTATATCGTAAAAGAAAAAGATGATACTGATCTGTTCTCATCAGAATTTAGTGAATTGCAAAATGATAACGAGAATGCCAAATATGCAGTAAATGCTGAGGTATCCATAGAAGACTTTAAAAAGTTTGCCCAAAACATCGTAAAAGTTGGTAAGTAAAGATGGCTCAGAAAAAACGAACAACCTCTATACGAGAGTACGGGCGACTCTATGCTGATGGTGTTAATGTTTATAAACGTGACATTGATGAGTTGCGTGTTTATATTGATGAGCAGAATTCTTCAAATCAAACATCGATTGATGAATTTTTAAAGCCAATTAAAAACGGTGTTCAGGCCAATAATTATGTTGGTATCCTGCAGACAAAAACGGGTCTGACGATTGAAATCTTACCTAAAATTGCTGGAAGAACAGAAGAAGCAACCGATGAACAAGTCCGTAAATTGTTTTTAACGATGCTGAAAACTGTTCGGCACATCAATGGTAAGAATTTCAAGATGACGAACCTTAATACTAAAAAGAATAACTTACTCGAAGTCTTTATCTCGATGTTTTTGAATGAATCAGATATGGTAATCAAGCGAGGGTTGAAATCATCGTATGTTACTGTTCAAAATAATGAGAAATTCCTCAAGGGTAAACTGTTAATGACTCAACATCTTAGAAATAATACGATCAATCAATCGAATTTCTACAACGAGTATGATGAATTTTTGATCAACATTCCTGAAAACCAACTAGTTAAAACAACGCTGGAGTATTTATTGACTAAGAGCCTAGATAATGGCAATCTGAAATTAATTCAGGAGCAGTTGGGCTATTTTGAGTTTGTGGATGTTACTCATATGCCGGAACAAACTTTTCAAAAGATTCAAAATTTTAGAAATTATAAATACTATTCTCAAACATTGGACTGGTGTCTGATTTTTTTGAGTAGAAAATCATTTACTTCATTTAAAGGGTATTCATTGGCTTTTGCGATTTTATTCCCAATGGAGGAAATATTTGAATCGTACATCGCTCATATGACTAAGAAATATTTACCAAACGCAAATGTAAGTGCTCAGGATAAGTCGTACTCACTTTTTGACAAAACACCTGAAACCAAAGCGGGATATCAATTGCGGCCAGACCTAGTAATTCGTAATGATAAAAATGCGATTATTGCAGACACAAAATGGAAGGTTCTCGAATCATATGGTCCGTCGCAAGCAGACTTATATCAGATGTACACCTATTATACAAGGTATTGCCATAAGGCTGAGGCAGTTCAGAAAGTTGTTTTGATATATCCGTATTCATCAAGATATACTGAAAATGAGTTTAGGAGCACTATTAGTGATTCAGAAGTGTTGGGTTCTAAAATCCAAGTGAGATTTGTAGATTTGCTAGGTAGTGATGTGGGTCAACAAATCGCAAAAATGTTTTCATAAAAATCATTTGAAAAGCTTGATATAGTCACATAAACCCGTTCAAGTTATCAACTCAATGGAGAAGGCCATGATAGCTAGTTTTGCTTGAATTATTACTGTCGGCAGATTATAAAATAAAACTGAACACTTGCATAAAAAAGCTGCAGAGGCTTTAATGGTAATTGACTAAAGTCAACCATAAAGGATCTGCAGCTCTTGGTAACATCAGTAACAAAATTCCTCTAAAAGCAACCAAATATTTAGGCACTAAGACACGGAGGTTTAACAATCATTCAGAAACAATCAAAGAGGAGGCAACAATAGAACTCGAGGATGAATTTGATAAAATGGTTCAACCAATTTTCGGGTCAAGTGTCAGTGAAATTGCATCAAATATCATAGATAATTTAACTACACCAAGAGAAATCATCTATGCAATGGATGATGAGTCAAATGATTTACGAATATTTGTAGGAAAAAGCATATAGTTCATATAATGAAAGTAATTCGCCAGCTAATACTGAAATTGGAAAATTACATTGTTTGTTAATGACTTCTAAAATTTCGTAAATTTGTTGGTCATCAATCTGACTAAATAGAGGGGGGTTATCTATCAGTCGACTCAATTAATCTCGAATTTCATATAAATGAGATTTATTTTGATCCCCCAGTGGTCTTGACGGGGGACTGGGGGGCAGATTCCTGCAATAAAAAAACCAACTAAATAATTTAGTCGGTTTAAAATAATTCAGAATGCGATCCCATTGCCGTAAGCGTGAGGACAAGTTCATCTCTTTCATAATGATAAATAAGTAACCAATCAGGTTCTATATGCAAATCACGCTCACCATTATAATTATTAGATAATGCGTGATCTTTATACTTTTCAGGGATTGGCTCTTGTTGGACAAGAATAGTCAAAATTTCAATAAACTTGTTGATGTTTTTATTTGCCTTTACAGCCTTTTTATAACCCTTTTTAAATTGGGTTGTTCGCTTAATCTTCATCGTTCAAATCATCCATTAAATCATGAATCGTGTTAAATGTTTTATAGTTGCCGTTGTTTAACTCATCAATAGCCTTATTGAGTGATGATTGTGCCGTTGGTAAAAACGGTAATTGTCGATCTGCTACAACACGTTTTAAGGTCATATTGAGTAACGTCGTCATATTGAGACCCATTTGGTCCAAAATATCGTCAGCGTCATTTTTTAATGTTTCGTCGACTTTAATCGTGATTGATTTTTTTGTATGTGTTGTTGTCATAATGATTCTATCTCCTTGATTAATTACTTTCTATAAGTTTATTATACAGGAATATACAGCAATGTACATATTAAACATTATATTTAGTATGTAATCAAGGAAAATATGTTCATTATGGATGCCCGATTATTTAACAACATCATATTTTTCTCCTTTATATTTTTTGATGCTCTGCATAAGAATAATAATTATAAGCTACAAAGTGATCATGTAGTGGCAGTCACAGACGCGAGAATAAACGTGCAAAAAATAACCAGTAGGAAAAACTACATCGGTTAGATGAAGCTGGATTTACATACCAAAACAATTCAAGAAGAAAATCGCACGATTAAAAAAGACATCAAACAACTACTTAATGAGGCGCGCGTTGCCGAATTAGATTAGCAGTAAATTCCTTACACTTTAGTTTACATAATATATATTATCGAAAGTAACATTTATTATCAAATGCCTACACTCGCACAAAAAATAAAACTGCAGATCGTTTATGATCTGCAGTTTTTATCTAGTACAAAATAAATCGTTTTATCCAATTAATTTAATAATTAATATCTTGTTTCTAATTAATTAGATTGCCATACAGTTTGAATATTTTGAAAAATACTGAATACATCAGCCGTCATGCGATTAAAACTCTTAATCTGATTTGGGTTTGTAATCGCATTCTCAAAATCTTCAATTTCATATACTAATGCGTCCTCCGTATTACCCGCGATAATCGTCTCATGTTGCTTTGTTTCTGTATGATACAAAGTCGCTTCTTGTGCACGTGGAAATTCAAGTATCCGTATATATCCTTTAGTTCCTGAAATAGTGAGTGCTTTAGGTTGCTTTGCTTGCATCGATAAAGAAATAGTTGCCAATTCATTTTTTGAATTACTAATGATTGTAACTGATTGTTCGTCAACACCTGTTTCAAAATAACTAACGAAAGAATTAATTTGTGTTGGTTGTTCTGACATAAAATAACGAGCCGCCATAAAGGCATAGCCGCCAATATCAAGTAACGCCCCACCTGCTAAATCAGGATTAAAAAATCTATTTTTGATATCATAAGGCTTATGACTACCAAACGTGACATTGATGGTCTTAATATGCCCTAACGCCCCTGCTATCACTAATGATTTAACTTTCTTAATGAGTGGCATGTGCAATAAAGTCATAGCTCCCATCATCATTAATTTTCGGTCACGCGCTATATTATTTAGTTCATCTAACTCATCTCGATTAATCACAATGGCTTTTTCTGCTAATACATGTTTGTCATGTAATAACGCCTGCTTTGCTATCTCAAAATGTGTATTATGCGGTGTCGCAATATAAATAGCATCAATGTCATCATCTAAAAGGAGTTCTTTTAAACTAATAAATTGTTTTTTTATATGGTACTTATCGGCAAACTGTTGCATTTTATCAACATTACGTCCGAATACTGCATATATGTTCTTATCTTTATTCAGAAATGATGCCGCCATTTCATTTGCTATCGTGCCAGTCCCGATTATTGCCCAATTCAATGTCATTTTTTTACCTTTCTAATACAAAATCAATCTCATTTTTAGAAAATAAATGATGCTAACCAAACAGAAATTAACCCTGAGATGGATAAGACACTTGTTAATGTGGTCCATGACAGTAATGTTTCTTTCAAAGATAATCCAAAGTACTCTTTGATCATCCAGAATCCTGCATCGTTAACATGATCTGCAAATACAGATCCTGCACCAACTGCCAATACCATTAAAGCTGGATTCACTCCCGAAGCCTGAACCATAGGTAATACTAACCCCGCACCGGTTATACCTGCAACTGTTGATGATCCAAGACTAACTCTTAAAATAGCAGTGATTAGCCATGCGGCAAATATTGGCGATAGATTACTTGTGGCAAAAATTTGAGAAACATAATCAGCAATGCCACCTTGAACAAGAACTTCCTTCAAAGCACCACCACCACCAATAATCAAAAGCATCATGGCGATTTGTTTAACAGATTCTGTTAAACTACCACTCAACTTGTCAAGCGTTTGCTTACGTCTGATGCCCATAGTGTACAAGGCAAATAGCAAAGATAAAATCATCGCAATGTCTGGACTACCAACAAATGTTACTGCGTTTTTTAGTATACTTTTACCAACCAACAGTGATTGGATAATCGTACTTACTCCAATTAGAATAACAGGCATCATCGACGTCAAAATACTAATACCAACACCTGGTGTATCATCAATATCGAATGCTTTGAGATCCCCAAATATATTTGGCATTGTTTTATGGTAAGCCGAGGGGTACACCTTTTGTAAAAACCAGTTAAATAGCGGTCCAGAAATTATAATTGTTGGAATAGACACAACAATACCAATGAGCAATACTTGACCAATATTTGCATTAAAAATTGCTGTAATTGCTGTCGGACCTGGATGTGGTGGTAAAAAAGCGTGCGCTGTGTTTAATGTAGCAGCCATTGGTATACCCAAATATAACAACGGTATTTTCAACTCATTTGCAATAACAAATAAAATTGGCAATAAAACAACTAAACCTACCTCAAAGAAGAGTGCGATACCAACAATGAACGAAGCGATGACAACAGCAATCTGAATTTGTTTAACACCAAACCTTTTTATTAAGGTTTGGGCAATACGATATCCCCCGCCCGTATCTGAAACCAGTTTGCCTATCATGGCCCCCAAAGCAAAAACAATGGCCAAATGGCCTAATTGAGAACCAATACCTGCTTCGATGACAGCAGGTATTTTTTCTGTTGGAATACCTAAAGATACACCCAGCAGAACTGCTGTGAGCAGTAAAGCTATGTACGTATTTAGTTTTAATTTAACAATCATAAATATCAATAAAATGATAAATATTAATGTTATTAATAGTGGCATAATTCATGTCCTCCAAAATTTACGTAAGCGGTTACGTTATATTAACATTGTAAGCGCTTTCTTTTTAAAAGTCCACACTTGTGTTTTTATTTTTATAGTAGTATTATACAAGTGTACATATTTAACGTAAGCGCTTACGTTAAATTTTATCTCATATAAAACTGATATAAGGAAGAAAACAACATGACATCAGCAGATTTTTCAATTAATACGTTTAGTCTCATTGGGAAAACAGCTTTAATCACAGGTGGCGCTTCTGGACTTGGAAGATACTACTCTGAGGCATTAAGTTCAGTCGGCGCTAATATTTTAGTTGTGTCATATGATGAAAGTGGTTGGACAGAAACAAAGGAGATTGTTGAGTCCCACGGACAAACAATTGATTTTCTCAAGTTAGACATTACCAAAAAAGATGCAGCAAATCAAATTACTAATTTTGTAAAAAGTAGCAGTCAGACATTAGATATTCTCGTTAATAATGCAGGTATGCAAAAGCGTCACGCATGGCAAGAATTTCCAGATGAAGATTGGGATGCAGTACTTAATTTGAATTTGAACGCTGTATATCATATTTCTAAAGCTGCTGCCCTGTTAATGTCTGAAAATGGTGGTGGCAAAATCATCAACATTGGTTCAATGCAGTCCTATCGTGCTGGAAAATTTATCTTTCCTTATACCGCTAGTAAACATGGTGTCGTTGGTCTAACTAAAGCCTATGCAGACGCGTTAGCAGTTCAAAATATTCAGGTTAATGCTATTGCACCAGGATATATTGATACACCAATGACCAAAGCATTGCAAGAAGATGAAACAAGAAATACAGAAATTTTGCAACACATTCCAGCTGGTCATTGGGCCAATCCTACAGAACTTATGGGGACAGTTGTATTTTTGTCTAGTCACGCTTCTGACTATGTTACAGGTATAACGCTCCCAGTTGATGGCGGTTATTTATTAAGATAATCCTTTTATAGTAATCAATATAAACATTGGTAAATGTTCTTTGCAAATGCTAGAATAAAATAGGCTCAGTGTTTTAGAGTATATCTAAAATACTGAGCCTTTAATTTGACTGGTAGGTACTAGTATGACTAAAACTAAAAAATTAACGATCAACGATATCGCTACTAAAGCAAATGTTTCCACTGCTACAGTTAGTCGGTATCTTAATGGTCAATTGAATCAAATGTCCGCAACAACAGCATCCAAATTAAAAAAAATTATCAAAGAGACTGCTTATATTAGAAATTCAGCAGCTGTACAGTTAGCAAAACAAAAGTCGAATCTAGTCGCTGTTGTCGCCTCAAATATTGATGAATATTTTTCTTCTGAATATTTCAAGGGCGTTGTCTCTATTTTGAGTGCACAAGGCTATATTGGCGTGCTTTTTGATTCAAACTCAGATGAAATAACCGAATCTAATCTTCTAGAATCCGTGTACAATCAAAACTTTGCAGGTTTAATTTTGCAACCCCTATCAACCCAGCATCATTTAATTGATAAATTCACCAATAATCATATACCGGTCGTTTTAATTGATAGAGACATTGGCAATGGTGACATTAGTACTGTCACCACAAATAATTTCCAAGTAACAAAATTTGCCATGGAAAGCTTTTTAGGCAAAGGTTTTAAAAAAGTAACTATTATTACAGAACCCGTTAATCGTATTTCAACACGTGTTGAAAGAATTGCAGGCGTGCGCTCAGTTTTTAATCATGCTCAACTTATTGAAGTTGATACAGATCATCTTAACTTATCTGAATTATCTGATGACTTAGATATAAAAAATCCTACACATCTTTTATTTGTTCTGAAAGAACGATTATTAATTCAATTATTAGCTAACACTGATCTTTTGCATGAGCCAAAAACACAACAAAGATTAACTGGTTTCATTGATACTAATATTCCTAAGTATTTAGCACCAACCTACAAATTCATTCAACAATCTCCTTATCTCATGGGTGCTACAGCTGCTGAACTTTTAATGACGCAATTTTCAGAGCAGCAGCCTACTGACATCAAACAGATAGTTATACCGTCACACTTTGAATAATTGATGATTTTGCTATCTGATGACGTATTTTTTAATCAACCATGGCTTCTATTAGCCATTCAAGACGCAAAGATTTTGTCTTTGTGTCTTTTAATTTCAACTGATAACCACCTATCATCATAAAAATCGACCTCTTAGACAAGATAATTGCATCTAAGAAATCGATTTAGAATATCACATTTAAACAGTAGGCTGACTGACCTTAACCTTGCCGTCATTACCAAAATAACGCCATGAGCCATCAGATAATTTTTCAAAATGATCTGTCACCATGGCACCTGAATTAGCATCATAATAACGTGATATACCTTGATTATCAACAACTGTTTGACCTTTTACTTGATGATAATTATCATCAAAGTAAAGATTTTGACCATTAATTGTTTGGTAACCTTTAACTGCTTGACCAGTAGCATCAAAATATGCCCATGAGCCATCAGATAGCTTTTCAAAACGATTTGTAATCATTTCACCAGAGTCTGCATCATAAAATTGTATCTGACCTTGTGAGTTAACTGTCTCATGTCCTTTAATTTGATAGGAATCATCACCAAAATAAAGTTTTTGACCTTTGATTGTTTGATAACCTTTAACTGCTTGACCAGTAGCATCAAAATAGACCCATGAATTGTTAGATACTTTTTCAAAACGGTTTTTTATCATTTCACCAGAATTTGCATCATAAAAGTGAAGTATGCCCTGATTATCAACTTGTTCGTGTCCTTTAACTTGATGATAGTTATCGTCAAAGTAAAGATTTTGACCGTTAATTGTCTGTTGTCCTGTAACAGCTAATCCATCATTTCCAAAATAAGCCCACGATCCATCTGTTAATTTTTTAAATTGATTAGTTAGCATATCACCAGAATCTACCGTAAAGTAACGTAATTTACCGTCTGTATCCGTGATAAATTTATCTTTAACTTGCGTACCATCTTGATTAAAATATTGTATATGTGACTTAATAGTAGTCAAACCTCTAGCCATGACACCATTTTGATCAAAATATCGCCAATCTTTATTACTATCCATAAAGTAATCATTAACAGTTTGCTTGCCTTGCTTATTAAAATAATAAACGTCGCCGTTACTATTTGATAGATAGGCATCTTGTAGTTCAATACCATTAGGTAAGAAATAATACCCAGCATCATTAATCGTTTGAAGACCGTAAAGCATGTAACCGTTTTTATCAAAATAATACCAATTTGATTTTTCATCCTGAATAAATGTATCTTTGGCTTGATAACCACTGGTTGAAAAATATGTCATACCTTTATCATCAGAAACAAAACCGGTGTTAGAAATTTCATTCATCAGTTGTTTAGGCAAAAAGTCGTTGTTTTTGTCCGCCGAACTCACTTGGAAATATTCATTAGTAGCCCAATCCTTTAAGACATAATAGGCGCCACGTCCTTGTATATTACTACCGTTAAAGTATTTTGCTGACCATTCTTGTATCTTTTCACTGGGATCCATAGGGACACCTGTTGAAATTTGATTGGTTGTAAACAACGAAGGATACAATGACTTAATCTTGTCAAGGAATGCACCACCATATAGCTTTTGATAGTCACCACCACCAACAGTCTCAGCTGCGTAAAGTGTTTTATTAATCACTGAATTTTCGTTGTAAACGCCAGAATTATTGACACGTTCTGCTGTCACAATTTGTTTACCAGTTAAATTATAAATCTGATCAGGCACCCAATCAGCCATTGCCTTGATTCCTGTAGCATGCAATGCCTTGATGGCATCACGCAATTGATCAACTGTGCCATACTTTGTTGGTGTATTAAATCCAAGATCATAACGATCAGTAAAAGCATAGCCATTTTGAATAATTGAATCTAAAAAACTACCTTCTGTACTTGATCGATACTGTGGTGGTAACTCAAAACTGGTAATACCCCAACTTTTGTACAAATTTGTGTTTTTAGCAATCATAACGTTTGTATAGTCATTTTCAGTCGTTGGAAAATACTGAAAATTTGAAAAGCCTTCATAGATTACTTGTGAATCTAATGCGGCATTTGAATGTAGTGTTTGGTTATCTTTTACAGATTGACTATCATCACTACTTGTTCTCGCATCTTGTATATTACTTGCACCTACTGGTACCCAAACAGCTAAGTAACCAGAAACCTGTGGATTGGCAACCCCCTGTATGTCCGATTGATTAAATATGAGCTCACCGTTGTTGTTTGTGTATTTGACTAATGATGGATCAGCATCTGCATCCGTTAAATAAGTCACGATACCATTTTTAGTTGTCAGTATTACTGGTCGGTAAGCTTGATTTTTATGCGCAGCGCCCATTTTTAAAATAACTTGATCAGTTGTGCTTAATTTCAGTTCAGGATTATTGCCTTCGATAACAGCAATACCTTGTGTTCGTGTCTCAGCAGTTCCTTTGTCATCTGCTGTCATAGCCCCTTTACCATAACGAACAGATGTTAATAAGCCATGATTGCCTTGTTTATCCATGCTACTATCGCCCGTCATATAGGCCATAGACATTTTTTGTCCACCCGAAACATACTTTAATCGTGACTGCAGTAACGTATTAATGGCATCATAATAAGGCGATTTGTTGGCCATATACTGACCATCATCAGTATAGAGATCACCATAATACACCCGCGGCACTGTATCTTTATTTGTTAATAATAAGGCGTACGTGCTGGGCATATTAAATTGTGTAAACTCTTTGTCTGTTTTTAATTGATCAGCATTATAAATTTTAAAGGCTTGTTCTAATTGATCTATTGTTGGGGTTAACCCATCCGAATTAGCATCAATTTTTTCCTTAATAATTTCAGCAATGACAGTTTGTACTTCACTATCATGTGCCCGTACAAAGGAATAATTAGGCTGTGCTATATTATCAGCTGAATCTGTTGTACGATCCACCAAACTATTTGTAATCAACGGTTCTAAACCACTTCGAATAGCATTACCATTTTGATCAGTTAATGGCATTGTTAAAGAATATTTTAACGCTAAACGCAATTTATTATCCATTGATAATTGGTTGTTTCCTTGATCCTTAACGTATGCCGCATCATTATCACTCCAATCCTCAAGAATTGATAAGTGTTGGTTGGCAGTGGCATCGTTTTTATCAACACCGTATGCAGCTTTCATATAATCTGAGGCAATTTGTAGTAAGTCTGCGTCCACATTATCAACAGCATCCACGCGAATACTATCAAAATTGGCATCGGCATCTTGATTAGTGATTGAGCCAAAGTTCAATAAATAGTACATCCAGTTTAATTGCTCTGCTTGAACAACAGGATTGGAGTTGTCAACATCATTAGCCAATAAGAAGTCATAACCACCCTGTGTTGGATCGATAGAATATGAGGAATAACCTTTTTGATTTGTTGGTGTCCGGTTTAAAAGGCGATAATCAGAATTAGCATCAGGTGTTTTATCACTATTAACATAACGCAATGCCCCACCTTGAAGATGGTCTTTATCATCACCAGTTGTTTGCAACTCACTATTAACATTCCAATTAGATTGGCTATCAACAAAATTAGAAATATCATGCTGTAACCAATCGGTTTGCCCTTCCTGACTAATTTTTTGTTCGATTTTTATTTGAACATCTTGTCCGGCCTGATTGAGTGCGCTCTGGTCATCGTTGTCAGAAAAATCAACTGAACTATCACTCAAACCAATGTTTTTCATATAATTAAGATAATTAACTTGTGTCGCTTTATCTGGCCACCAGCTCATTAGTAGTGGTCGAAAATCTTTATCAGTTGAGGGAGCCCAATTTTTTCCGTTAACTAATATATCTGTCGGACGATACCAACTATCAGCGGTTAAGTAACCATCAATTTCAGTGAAATTATCCTTAGTAGTATTTTCAACAGCGTTATGCGCTGTGAAACTATTGTTTTGACTCGTGAGGCCTTGCTTGAATTGATAATCATTAGTTGGTGATAAAACACCCGTTTCTTTATCAAAGTAAAGTACTTGATCATCAACAACTGTTGTGAAATTTTTCTTTACTTGACCATTGTCATCAATATAATATGTCTTACCATCAATTGTTTGAATATTTTTAGAATGATATTGATTTGATTCTGATTTTTTTATCGATTGATCACTTTCTTTTACCGACGTTGTTTTGTTGGTCTGTGCCTCGGTTTGCGACTTCACGGGTACTGAATCATCAGTTTTAGTAGCCACATTAGCATCTTTTTGATTATTGACTATTTGGCTATTATTAGTATCTTTTTGATCGTTAGCTATTTGGTCATTATTAGTATCTTTTTGATCGTTAACTATTTGGTCATTATTAGTATCTTTTTGATCGTTAGCTATTTGGTCATTATTAGTATCTTTTTGATCGTTAGCTATTTGGTCATTATTAGTATCTTTTTGATCGTTAACTATTTGGTCATTAT
>NZ_BPKW01000002.1 GCF_019656015.1 Leuconostoc inhae
TAGTATCTTTTTGATCGTTAGCTATTTGATCAGTATTAGTCTCTTTTTGATCGTTAGCTATTTGATCAGTATTAGTCTCTTTTTGACTATTAACCACCTGGTCATTTGCAGGCAATATATCAGTAATCGTTTTAACAGCTACATTAGAATTCACCTGTGCTGTTTTTGCATTGCTATCAGTATTCTGATTTTGATTAGGTACAGTGTTATCTGAAACTTGACTAGTTGTTTTATCGTTAGTATCTTGAGTTGAATTCGGCTGAGTTATCGCATTAGTAGTTACGGTATTTTGGGCACTATCATTTACTGTTTTTGCTTGAGTCGATGCATTAGGTACATCTTGATCGGTATTCATTACTTTTTTAGTTGTCGCAACAGCATTATCTTGCGTTGCATCAGCGCTAACCTGCTCTACAGACAGGCCTAAAGCAACAATCAAAGATACGCCTGCAGTAACCCATAATTTACCTGATTTGTATAATTTTTTTCGGGACATTGTTTCTTGATTTTTCATCTTAATTTTTCTCCAAAAATTTATTCATTATTTCTGACCCTCTTAGGTTCAACGACCTTTAATTGACATAAACAACCCTTTCAATATACACTAATAAAATAGTGATTCTTATAATATGCATAAATGAATATTATAGACAGGGGAAAACAATGCTGGTTAAGAGTAATTCAATTATTAGAAAAACAAGAAAATTAAGAGGAATTTCTCAAAAAGAACTGGGCCAATTAATAGGCTCTCAATCTATGATATCTCGGATTGAAAACGGGCTTACCTCGCCAACTGATCGTGCACTACAACAAATTTGTGATATTTTAAATGTGCCCATTGCCGACTACTTTGAAACCGCTTTTGAAAAAAAAAAACAGTTTATCGTTATTAAAGTCGGAATTAGAACAAGTATATCTTGATCAAAATAAAATTAAGCTACAAAAAATTTGTGATTCAATCGCGCTCATGTCTATTAATCGTCCTGGCGATGTTTCTCTACGCCATTTCTTTTTAATGGCAAAATCCACCATGTATCATTTAGATTTTAATATGGCATCCTCATCTATACAACAAGAACTCACAGATTATTTCTTTGGTATTGAACATTGGCAATACTACGATCTTTGTTTACTTTTTTTTGTCACTAATATGATAAGCGTTGAACATATACAAGCTTATGTTACAGACATCATCGCACAATATATGCACAAAATTATGTCTCAAAATACGTCCCGTATGGTAGCGCCAGTATTAATTATGATTTTAGAATCTTCTATTATGCAACATCAGCATCGTATAACAAGTGATTTGTTAGCTAAAATTAGACATCTAACATTTACCCAGCAGGACTTTGAATTTCAAACTTGGCTATTATTTTTAGAAGGCATTTTTGAAGATGATACACAAAAAATTAGTGACGCTTACGATATTATTAAACGTCTTCACATTAATACGACGAAACTATTATTTGATCACATATTGTCACATTATAAAATTGAATAATAGTTATCACTTAATAAACATAGTAAAACCCTCAAAGTTGGATAAAATCTAACTTTGAGGGTTTTATACGTCGTCATTTAAGGATGTTTAATTTATAACATTAAACTTTAAATAACGCCGGTTGAATACGTTTCAAAATTTCAAGGATCATTGTTGGTACAAGAGATAATATAAAGATAATTATCCAATGACCTACTGAAACGGCTGCCAAGCCGAACAATATTTGGGTAACAGGCAATAGTGCGACTACCAGTGTGATAATAGTTGCTAATATAGACATATTGACTAATCCAGGATTAGCACTATATTTAATCGAAAATAACGACTTTTCTGAGCGGATATTAAAGACATGAATAATTGAGGTCATTGATAGAACGATAAATGCTAATGTTTGACCAATTTGGTCATTAGGTGCCAAACCACCCAAAGTCACATGTTGACCAATCCAAATTGCTATTAACGTTACAATTGCAAATAGCATCGCATTAATAGCAATTTGACGCCCAAGTCCTTGTGCAAATAAATTAGTTTTTTTAGGCATTGGTGGTTCATTCATGACATTGGTTAGTATCGGTTCACGACTCAAAGCAAATCCAGGTAAGCCATCAGACACTAAATTAATGAACAATAGATGTACCGGAAGCAGTGGCGATCCCCATCCAAGAAGCATGGCAATCAAAATTACAATTATTTCTGATATGTTTGCACTCAATAAAAAGTTAATCGTTTTTCGAATTTTGATATAGACGCCACGTCCTTCAGAAATGGCATCAACAATCGTCGCAAAGTTGTCATCTGTTAAAATAATATCCGATGCGTCACGCGCAACGTCCGTGCCTGTTTCACCCATCGAAATACCAACATTGGCTGCTTTTAATGCAGGTGCATCATTAACACCATCACCAGTCATTGCAATAGTAGCGTCTTGTCTTTGCCATGATTTGATAATTCTGATTTTATCAGTTGGTGTCACACGTGCGTAAACAGTATACGATTTAATATTATCATCGAGTTCTTGATCCGATAACTTAGCCAATTCTGAACCTGTAATTGTTTGATCCCCGTCATGAAAAATACCTATTTCAGAAGCAATCGCACTGGCTGTTTCAACGTGATCACCGGTGATCATAATTGTCTTAACTCCAGCTAAGCGTGCCTTTTCAACGGCTAGAGCCGACTCTGGTCTTGGTGGATCAATAATACCAACTAATCCTACTAAGGTTAGGTTTTGTTCATAAAATGCTTGTGTGGGATTTTCAGGCATCACATCAAACGTTTGTTTTGCGATAGTTAATACACGTAATGCTTCGCGCCCAAAGGTCGTATTAATATTTTCGGCCTGCGTCACATTACCATTCTTGATCATGGGTAGCAAGACATCAAAAGCGCCTTTTGTAATTGCGACATAACCACCTTCAGGTCGTTTATGAACTGTCGTCATTCGCTTTTTTGTAGAGTTAAATGGTACTTGGTCCACCAGCGGATAGTTAACCAATAGTTCATCACGAGGACGATCATTTTCAATAGCACGGGCTAAGGCCACTTCAGTTGGTAAGCCATCATATACAGTTTGACCGTTATTCTTTTTAATTGACACATTTGTCGAAATGGCTGCCAATGACAAAACCTCTATAGCATGAATATCTAAGCCATCATTTATTTCACTTAAATGGTTTTGTTCGTTTTGCCATACCTTACGGACAGTCATTTTGTTTTGTGTTAATGTTCCCGTTTTATCAGAAGCAATAACATTTGTTGTTCCTAAAATTTCAACAGCTGGTAAGCGCCGAATAATGGCGTGTTTTTGTGCGATTCTTTGCACACCTAAGGCTAATGTCATCGTGACAATCACAGCCAATGTTTCAGGTACAACCGCAACCGCTAACGATATTGCCGTTAAGAAAATATGTTTCAAATCCATCCCTTGCGCAATACCAAGCACCAAAACAACTACTGCCGCGCCAATGGCAACCCAAGAAATGTTTTTACCTAATTGAACTAAACGTCGTTGTAGCGGTGTTAACGCTGTCCCATTTTCAGCATTAAGGAGACCAGCAATTGTACCCATCTCAGTTTGCATTCCGACAGCCGTGACGATCGCTTTTCCATGTCCATTGACAACTGTCGTCCCACGATATACCATTGTTACACGCTCGCCTAGACTAACTTCAGTATCTGAACTAAAGGTTGCATTGGCGTCTTTTTCAACCGGTAAACTTTCTCCAGTTAATGCCGATTCTTCTGCTTGTAACTCAATTGCTTCAATTAAACGAGCATCTGCTACAATCGCGCTACCGTTTTCAATTACTAGTATGTCACCTAACACAATGTCATCGGCATCAACAAGATTGATCTCGCCATCTCGTAAAACTTTGACTTGTGTACGATTTAAATTATGTAACGCTGCTAATGAATTTTCAGCCTTACCTTCTTGAAAAATTGAAAGGAACGAGTTAATGATCACAATACCAATAATCAGCAAGCTTTCAAAATAATGCCCTGTTCCTTCTATGTATGTTGCTACAAATGAGATAACTGCCGCAATCAATAATATAATAGTTGCAACGTCTTTTAAACTCATTAGGATTTTGTGCCACAATGGTTCCTTCTTTTTTGTAACAAACACATTACTGCCAAACTTTTCACGGTTAGCAATTACCTGTTCTTTACTTAATCCTTCTTGCACATTAGCACTTTGCGCTGCTATTGTTTCTTTAATACCCTTTCGGTACGCTGTCATTCGAATTCCTCCTTGACTTTCAGTCATTTTAATACAACTATAAAATAAATAACTCCCATTTTTTATAACAAATTTATCATCATTCTATGAGATGCAACAGTATCAACACTAGTAATAGATGATAAAAGAAACACGTATTATGGTATTTATTTAATTAATGTACTATATATATCATAACATAATTAATCAAATCTATGTTTTAACCTCATAAAAAGCTCGTAGATTTTAAAATTTAAATCTACGAGCTTTATTTAACTATTCGAACCGATGATTATTTAGACTTACAATTGATTGATTTGATCATACATGCTCAAAAGTTCCAATAAACTGGTTGTCACGTCAGTGCCAATATTCTCAGATTTTGCACCAGAACGATGCTGTGCTTGCTCTAAGGTGTCAGTTGTTAGTACACCAAAAACACAGGGCACACCAGTTTCTAAACTGACATTGCTAATACCGTTTGCAGCAACATTAATCACTAAATCATAATGTGATGTTTCACCTTTAATAACGGCTCCTAATGTTATAATGCCATCAAACTGATTCGTATTTGCAATTTTTTTTGCAACAAGTGGAATTTCAAAAGCACCAGGAACCCAAAAAATAGTCACATTTTCCTCTGCTACACCATGCATTTTCAAGGTTTCTTGGGCACCTCTTAATAATTGTTCTGTAATCAATGTATTAAATCGGCTAATAATAATGGCAATGTGTCGATTCTGATGGTTTGTTAAATTTCCTGTATAAATCATGAATAACCCTTTCTTATAACATATGTCCAAATTTTATTTTTTTAGTTGTCATATATGCACTGTTAGTATTATTTATCCCAGTTATGAGCGGCACATGCGACACAACTTCAATCCCAAAGTCACGTAATTTTTGTATTTTTTCCGGATTATTTGTTAATAAACGAATTTTAGATAAACCGGCAGATTTCAAAATTGCTGCTGCAGTTGCATACTCTCTTTCATCAGGTTGATGATTAAGATGAATGTTTGCATCGTAGGTGTCATAATCATTTTCTTGTAAAACATAGCTACGTAGTTTTTCATGTAGTCCAATACCACGTCCCTCTTGCCGTAAATAAAGTAACGCGCCGCCTTGTCGGCCAATGATTTGTAAGGACTGCTTGAGTTGTGCCCCACAATCACACCGTTGAGAACCAAATAAATCGCCTGTCGCACACGCTGAATGCAATCTAACAAGTGGTATTTCTGATACATTGTGTCGACTTCTAATTAACATAGTTGGCTCAATGTCGCCAACATCATAATCTGTGAGGTCAAAATCACCATCGTTTGTAGGTAAATGGACCGTTACGCCTTCGTTGATAACTTGTTCTTTTTCATGACGACGATAGCTAACAATATCTGATATAGACAAGTGCAATAAGTGATTCTCATTGGCTAATTTATTCAATGCTGGTTCAAGTGCCATATGCCCATCTTGGTCAAGAATTTCAATAATAAAAGCTACCGGTGATACGCCAGCAATTTTTGCAAGTGCCACCGCACCTTCAGTATGGCCTTGCCTTGTTAATACATCGTCATCTTCAGCTACTAGTGGAAAAATGTGCCCTGGTGTTTCAAAATCAAGAGCAGTTGTGCTTAAATTAGCTAATTGTTTAATTGTATTCGCGCGCTCATACGCAGAAATACCTGTTTTACTATCTATATGATCAGCACTAACAGTAAATTTTGTCCCAAATTTTTCAGAATTATTACTAGTCATCTGTGATAAACCTAATGATTCAGCACGCTGACTTGTCATGGGTACTGCTAAAAGTCCCCTTGCAAGTGATAACGCCTCATTAATTTTTTCTGGTGTCACAAAAGAAGCTAAACCGACCAAATCGCCTTCATGTTCACGGCTTTTATCATCTGATAAAATAATTAATTCACCTCGCTTTAATGCTGCTATTGCCTGACGTACATTTGTTATCGACTTATTAATCATTTTTTCTCCCAGCAATATATTTTGCTAAAATATCTGTCTCAATGTTGACTATTTGTCCTATTTTTAGATTACTTAAATTAGTATGTGCCATCGTATATGGAATTAATCCAATTTTGAAAGTGTTTTCAGTTGCTTGCACAACAGTCAAGCTGACACCCAAAATAGCGATTGATCCTTTCGAAACAATTTGATTCATTAAATGATTGTTTTTAGGACTTAGGGTTAATATAGTTGTTGTTTCAATCATTTCAGAATCAATCACCTTAGCAGTATCATCAACGTGTCCCAAAACAATATGACCATCAATTCTATCTGATGCTAGCATCGCTTTTTCTAAATTAACAATTTGCCCTAACTGATAATTTTTAATAATTGTTGCTTCGCATGTCGGCAGCATAATATCAAACAGCGCCCATTTTTTGTTACGTGACACAATAGTTAAACATACCCCATCAACCATAATACTGTCGCCTAGTTGACTATCATCGAAATAAGGTGTCTCAGTATTAATACGTACCCGTAATTTATTGTCGGAACACACTTCTTTTTGTTCTACCATGCCAGTTGTTTGTGTTATGCCTGTAAACATGTCTCACTCCTATGGTTAATGTAAACTTTTTTTATTGTATTGCCAACATACGACGTGTGATCAGGAATTTGGCTTAAATGTAGACCACTCACACCGCTATCCGGTAATAGTTCTTTTGAGGTGTAAAGTAGTAACTCATGCCATAAATTTAATTTTAAAAACGATTTAATTAATGTTGGACCCCCTTCTACCATAACTGACTGTATATGTCTATTTTTCAAATCCTTTAAAACACCGGGTAAACCGGCTGTCATTAATACAGCATTTGGTTCCTTTTCGAAAAATATTTGATTTTCCGTGTATACTAACCAACCTGATTTACTAACCAATTGATTTTTTATTAATCGGCCACGTCGATCAATTACGACACGCAACGGTTGTCGATGAGATATGTCAATATGTCTAACAGTCAATCTAGGCGCATCAATAAGCACTGTTTGACTGCCGACAAGAATCGCACTTTTAGATGCACGCTGTCGATGAACATCTATATCAGCAACGCTGTTTGTTATATTTGTTTGCCTATTTGGCTGTGCAGCCACGCGTTCATTGTAAGACTGTGCTAGTTTCAACTGTACATAGGACTCATTTTTTTCAAAATAATGATGAAAAGCAGGATTTAAACGTATGCTATCTTGCGTATTTAAAATATCTACCTGAACACCTGCTTGACGAAGGCGTAAAATACCTTTTCCACGAGTTGCTGGATTAGGATCGACGGTACCAATCACAATGCGAGATAGCCCCCAACGTTTGATTTCTTCGGCACATGATCCTACCTTACCTCTCACCGCACAAGGTTCCAAAGTAACATACATCGTTGCCCCGACAACTGAGGATTTATCCCTTAAGTGATTGAAAGCGTCTATTTCAGCATGTGACATACCATAGGCTTTGTGAAAACCAGCAGACAAAATCCGATCATTGTTGACAATTATTGCACCAACTCTTGGATTTTCAAATGTTTTTTCTGGTTTTCCTTTAGCAGCGTATTTTGCAGCTAAGGACATTAATGTTAAATCATCCATCTTTTATTTTTCCTCCTGTTTTTTCAGAACAAAAAACCCCGAGTTATATCAATATAACATCGGGGTTAAAATATTAATATCAATTCAAAAAGACCAGATATCGCGAACAATACCAAGACATTTTAAAATCTTCTCCCATCCAGACTCTAACTGTCGGTCACAGAATTTAACTGTGTCAACCGCATTAATAAAAACGCAGTTCACGGACTGAGGTAGCAAGCTACCATCACCGTCGGTCGGGAATTACACCCTGCCCCGAAGATTAATTATTTAACAAGTTAAGATTAACATTAAAAAAATAGCATGTCAATAAAAAAACGCTCTAAAAGTTAGTTTAACTTTCAGAGCAACTGGCTTCATTGACCTTTAAACTTTTGAATTCTAAAGAAATCAAGTACAAATGTTAAAATAGGTAAACCTACCACTAATCCCCAAACACCAAATAATTTTTCCATAATAATCAGATTGAGTAAAATGACTAATATCGGCATGTGTGTTCGCTGTGACATAAAGTGTGGATGCAAAAAATATGATTCGAGAAAATGAACGCAGGCGACAGCTATTAAAATAATCAATACTGTATGCCAATTACCAATGATAAAGGCAGTAATCGTTAATGGCACTAATGAGATAATAACCCCAAAAACTGGAATTAATCCTAAAATAAATATCAAAATTGCAAATCCTAATAAGTATGGAAATTTTAAAATTGCTAATACAGCAACCATGACTGCTGTATTAATGACACCTATCATGAGTTGAACTTCAAATAATCTGCCTAAAATAATAATAAACCGATGAATAATAATATAAAATTCACCAAAAAATTTATGGTATGGACTGTGAAGAAAGTTCAAAGACCACGCTTTCAACTGTGGGTATGTCATGCTAAATATAAAACTAAATAGCATGGCTAAAATCAGCTCATACAGTATATGCCCAACTTGATTTAAATGCGAAATGCCTTTTGAAATAAGTTGATCAGTATTTAAGACATTCGTATATTGATGTATATTTTTATATACTTCGCTTAGGAAACCGTTGGTATGCCAACTGGTATCTGTCGCTAATGCCATCATACTTTTTACTTGATGCATCACAGTTGTTGTCCCATGATTGATACCTAAAATTATTAAACCTATTACCAGAATATAAACTAAAGCAATTGATATTGCGCGAGACGTTTTTAAAACAGTAGATACACGTTTACCGGCATTAATCGCCAAGTATGAAAAAATAATTGTGAGCAGTAGTAATGACATAAATTGCCTTAAAAAAACAATAAGCACAATAATAACAGCTAACACAAAATAACGGTACAGTTGGCTAGGACGCCAAGATATAAATGAATTCATTGAACTCTCCCTCTATATCATATATTATATACGAAATATCAAAAATAAGTTGAATAATATAAAAAACATTTTGGACAGTGTGGCGTGAACCCAAAATGTTTTTTATATTATTTTTCTTACTTTAACACTTTTTTGATATCATCAATCATATCATTTGGACTCGCTTTTGGCGCAAAACGTTTCACTACTTGTCCCTCACGATTAACCAAAAATTTGGTAAAGTTCCACTTAATTGTACTTCCGACCGGACCAGTTGCGTTTTTTTTCAAATAGGTGAATAAAGGATCTGTATTTTTACCATTAACTGCAATTAAATGATGCATTGGAAAGGTTACACCATAAGAAAGTCGACATGCTTCTGCTGCGTCATGACTTGAACTCAATTCCTGTTTAAATTGATTTGATGGAAATCCAAGTATCATTAATCCTTCATTTTTGTATTGTTGATAAATTGCTTCAAGTTCTGAAAATTGTGGTGCAAAACCACATTTAGTCGCTGTATTAACGATAATTATTGGTTGTCCTCGTAGTTCATCAAGTGAATAAGTTTCCCCGTTCTCTTTCATGACAGTAAATTGATATACATTTTCAGACATTAATTTTCCTTTCTATGACCTACATTACAAAATGCAAGTTATCCTGTTAATAATAAGACAAAAGCAGCCTTTCCAAATAGAAAATGACTGCTCTAATAATTATTTACTTAAATCAACTATAATTTTGGCTTGAGATTTATCATGCGTTAATGACTCAAAGCCATCAGTCACAATGTTATCTAGTTCAATCGTATCAGTAATTACTGGTGCCACGTCAATTTGACCGCTGCTTACAAGATCGACAGTTTGTTGGAAAGTTTCTCTTGAATAAGCAATGGTCGTTGTTAATTTAACGCCAGCATTCATAAGTTGCATTGGGTTAAATGTAATTGGGCGCGCAAATATTGACACAATAACCATTGTACCGCGTGGCCGTGTTGCATCAATTGCTTGCTCGAATGTAGGTTGAACGCCAGCTACTTCAAACGAAACATCTGCACCACCAGGAATAATATTTTTAATGGCAGCTACTGTATCGCTGACTTGGCTCGGATTAACAATATCAGTTGCACCCATTTCAAGCGCCTTATTAAGACGTACTTCCGACAAATCAACGGCAACAATTTTAGTTGCCCCAGCTGCTTTTGCAGCAGCAGCAACTAGCACACCGATGGGTCCGGCACCAAAGATAACTACTTTTTCACCGAAACGAAGACCACCTTCCTTAACAGCTTGAACAGCAACCGCTGTAGGTTCAATTGTAGCTGCTAATTTCATTGAAAAATCTTCTGGTAACCGATATAAGTTATCCTCAGGCACATTGACGTGTGAAGTGAAACCACCATCAGTACTCAAACCAATGAAACTGTAACCATCATAAACATCGACATCATCCGGTACATTTCCTTTTGTTATCGTTGGATTAATTGACACATGATCACCGACTTTATAGTTAGTAACGTCTGAACCAATTTTTTCAATAACACCTGAAAATTCATGCCCCATCGTCAATGGCGCTTGTCCACTAGTTAGTTCATCTGGTTTATCAACCGGAATAAATACTGGGCCTTCAAGATATTCATGCAAATCACTGCCACATATGCCAGCATACGCAACACGCACAACAACTTCATTTGATTTAGTTGGTTTTAATTCTACCTCTTCAACACGAACATCTTTAACGCCATGCCATACAGCTGCCTTCATTATAGTTCTCCTTTACCATGATTACGTATTTATAAAATAAGCTTGCGCTTGGTTTTATTATAGCACTACTCATTGAGAATTATCACACTATTTAATATGCAATAATATGTATAAACTATCTTCTATTAGCGATGTTTTTTAAAGTATTTTGAACTATTAGTTTTAATTTAGTCACAATTTTTGTTTTGAATCATATCTTTATGCGTATGCACCTAATAAAATAGTCAATTAATGCCCGATTGTCCAACCACCGTCTATTGGCAGTACCGTGCCATTAATATAATCAGCTTGAGGGCTTGTTAAATATAACGTCAAATCAGCAACTTCTTGTGCGGTTGCCCAACGTTTTGCTGGTGTTTGAGACGCAACTTTTTTAGCCATATCACCAGTGCCAGTAAAGTCTGCCGCGTTCATAGGCGTTTTAATCGCACCAGGAGCAATAGCATTTGTATGCAATCCCAGTGCCGTATAATCATATGCTAATTGTTTTGTATAACCAATAATAGCATGTTTGCTTGCCGTATAAGCTGCACCACCACCACCAGCTGAAAAGCCAGCAATTGAAGCCATATTAATAATATGACCATAGCCACGTGCTAGCATTGCTGGTAACACAGCATTGCTTAAAATAAACATCGGTGTCAAATTAGTGTTCAACACCAATTGCCACTCAGATAGTGACGTGTTCATTGATGGTTGATAGTTGTCTAAAATACCAGCCGTATTTAATAATATATCAAAATCAACTGAATTCGTTAGTGTTTTAACAAGTGCTAGTAAGACGTCATGTTCACTTAAGTCAGTTTGAAAAGTATGAAGTCGCGGGTGCTTTAAAGGGATTTCTTGATAATCTAATGCATAAACAACCGCACCTGAATCTAAATATGTTGTTAGTTGCGAAAAACCGATCCCTGATGCGGCACCGGTTAATAAAATATTTTTATTTGTATAATTTTGTTCAATCATTATTTACTTAAATCAACTATTTTACTTAATGCATAGATAACAATACCACCAGCAATTAATGAAGCAACTTCACCTGGCATCACGCTTAAATAATATGCCAACCACTGAGCAAAAATACCACCCGTTGAACCTGAAGGAAATGCGCCACTAGCACCAATATTGAAAGCCAATGTGAATTCTGCAGCTAAAATTGCCATGCCTATGGTGGCAACCACGACCGAACTGATTATAATTTTTGTAACAGCATGTTTAACACGACGTGTCACTAAATAGGTAATTCCTGTCATAACAACGGTGCCCATAGTCCCAAATATCCAATCAATCCAGCCAAGTGGTGACACAAGATTAGCAATAAACACACCCAATCCTAATGCAATAATGTAGCGTTTATTCCAGGCTGCTAAGTGATTTAGTCCCTCAGAAGCACGTAATTGTACGGGTCCAAACGCAAATGGTTGAATCACAAACGTAATGGCAGCATAAACAGCGGCAATGACCGCAATCATCGTAATGTTTTGTACTTGACCAATAGAAGGATTTGTTTGAGTTGGATTTTTTTGCACAATAAAAATCTCCTAGTTTTTTTATAAGCGGGATGGTTGATGAACCGCTAACAAGTAGCATAACATATGGTAATAAAAAAAGCCACAGAATCTGTAGCTTCAAAAATAGTTAGTTGTTACCATCATCCATAAAATCTTTTAGTTGCTTAGAACGACTAGGATGGCGAAGCTTACGTAATGCTTTAGCTTCAATTTGACGAATACGTTCTCTTGTAACACCGAATACACGGCCTACTTCTTCAAGCGTACGTGTGCGGCCATCTTCGAGACCAAAGCGCAAACGTAACACATTTTCTTCGCGGTCAGTTAATGTCTCCAGAACAGATTCAAGTTGTTCACGTAACATTTCATACGCTGCTGAATCAGCCGGTGAAACAGCTTCATTGTCTTCAATGAAGTCGCCTAAATGTGAATCATCTTCTTCACCGATCGGTGTTTCAAGCGAAACTGGCTCTTGCGCAATTTTTAATATTTCGCGTACCTTATCAGGCGTCAAGTCCATTTCAGCCCCAATTTCTTCTGGTAATGGTTCACGACCCAAATCTTGCAACAACTGGCGCTGAATACGGATTAATTTATTGATTGTTTCAACCATATGAACAGGAATACGAATGGTGCGTGCTTGATCAGCAATAGCGCGTGTTATTGCTTGACGAATCCACCAGGTAGCATAGGTTGAAAACTTGAATCCTTTAGTGTAATCAAATTTATCAACGGCTTTCATCAAACCCATGTTGCCTTCTTGAATCAAATCTAAAAATTGCATTCCACGGCCAACATATCGTTTAGCAATAGAGACAACCAATCGTAAATTGGCTTCTGCTAATTCTTGTTTAGCTTCAATATCGCCATCTTCAATGCGTTTAGCAATATTAATTTCTTCATCGCCCTTTAATAAATTGACACGACCAATTTCTTTGAGGTACATACGAACAGGATCGTTTATTTTAATACCAGCAGGTGTTTCTTGTGCTTGATCTAGCTCTTCTTTAGATGGTTTGTTTTGCTTTGCCTTTAATACTTCTGGCGCTGGTTCACCTTTTTCATCAACGATTGCAACACCAGAATCTTCAACTTTTTCCATTAACCGTTCGATATTTTCACCGTCTAGGTTAAATGGTTCTGCTAGTCTTTTTGCTAAATCTGCATATGTGATTGATTTAGCAGCTTTATATTCCGCAATCAATGCCTTAACAGCTTTATCATATTCTGGATTTTTAATAATTCCTGATTTTTTTGCTACCTTAGGCTTGGAAGCTTTTCCAGCAGCAGCGGCTTCCTCTGGTGTCTTACCTTGTGCCAACGCTAAAAGTTCTGCTTTTTTAGCACGACTATTATATGAAATTTTTTGTTCATCTAGATAGTCTTTGATGTCTGAAATTTTACTTGAAGCTAAAATAGTTGCCATTGATTATTTCTCCTAGCACAAAGGGCATTTCAAAGGTTTGTGATAAACACATGTCTTTGATTATATTTATAATTGTGATTGTTTCTTTTTGATATTAATTAACTCTGTCATGAGCTGTAATAATTTTGTATCATCATGCTGTTGCTTAGCTGTATTAATCGCTTGTTGCAATTCACGAATTCGCGCATCAATAGGTGCATCATACATAATAATACGAAGGTAATCATTAATTGCAGCTTTTTCAATCGTCAGGTCACCATAGGATCGATCGATTGCCATAATTTTCTGATTTAATTCTGGTTTTTGGATAAAATCCATGTACTGCGCTAAATCAAAATCTCCAGGATGCTGAGATTGATAGATATTTGTCAACATCATTAATAATTGATAATCTGGATGTACAAAGGCAAAGCCAGCTGTTTCTTTTACTTGAAGCATCACTTGTGATGATTTAATCATTGCCATGATTAATGCTCTTTCAGCCTGTTCTACTTGTGTAACACTTTGATTAATATCTGCTTGGTTTAAACCAATATCATAATCATTGCTATATACTGGTGGTTCAACCATTGTACTATAGTTTTTGGGGGATGCATTTGATTTTTGGTTGATACTTTGTTGTAATTGTGTTTGCAACGCGTGCTTTGAGGTGCCAAATTCGTTAGCAATTCGCGTTAATTGAATATCTTGTTCAACAGGCGATGCAGATTTCAATGTAGCCATCACGTCTTGTAAAAATGCAAGATACTGTACTTGGTTACTTAAATTTTTTCCGATACGCGCTGCGTTGACTAAAAACTCTACTGGTGTTTGAATATTTTGTTCTAGTGCTTGTTTTAATGCTGGTAATCCACGCTGCATACGTACTTCATCTGGATCTAGATGATCTGGCAAATATACCACACCAATGTCAATATTTTGTGCATATTCTCGAATAAGATCAATAGAACGACGTGCTGCATTTTGCCCTGCTTCATCACCGTCATATACTAATAAAATACGTTTAGCTATGTGTGATAATGTTCTCACATGATCACGTGTCAGCGCCGTACCCATTGTCGCTACACCAACAGACTTTTCGGCCATATTTGCAGAAATAACATCCATAAATCCTTCGAAAATCATCACCGTATTTGTTTGACGAATTTGATTTTTAGCAAGATCAAAATTATATAAAATCTTTCCTTTTGTAAAAAAAGGGCTGTCTGGACTGTTCATATACTTGATGCTATTATTAGCATTTAATGCACGACCAGAAAAGCCAACGACTTGACCACGTTCAGTTTTAATTGGCCAAACTACGCGACCAGAAAAGCGATCTCGTAATTCACTTTGATCATTCGCAATAAACAACTCCGATGTTCGCATTATCTCTCGAGAAATATTTTGTTCAGTTGCATAACTTAATAGGGCATTATCTTCTGGGACAAATCCAATGCCAAAATGTTTGATAATATCATCAGTTAATTGACGTTTATCATGAAGATAAGCCAATGCTTGCTCGCCAGACGTTGTATTCAACAATATGTGCTGATAAAGTCGTTGTGCAGCAGTATGTAATTGGTAAATACTTTGTGTTGTACTATCAACTTGTTGCGTGACACTAGCAGAAATACTACTATCAACCTGCATGTCTGCACTTTCAGCTAATGACAAAATTGCTTCCGGATAACTCATGCCTTCTTTTTCCATTAAAAATGAAAAAACTGATCCCGATCGGCCACAAGAAAAGCAATTGAACACTTGCTTATTTTCTTCAACAAACAATGACGGATGATGATCATCATGAAATGGACAAGAGCCATTCCATTGCCTACCACGTTTAACGAGATCAGTATATTGGCTAATCACATCGACGATATTCACTTTTTGACGTACTTCCGCAATGAACGATTCTGGAATTCTACTTGCCATAGACCACCTTTCAACAATAAATGTCGCAAACAACAGTCTGCGACATTTCAATTGAACTACACTAAATTATACGTCGTACAACGTAATTTGTCAATACCTGCAACGTTGCCTGACATACTGTTACATCAACCTTTCTTTTTTTCATTGGCCAGATTATGTCAACTAAAAATCACTTGGCACATGATTTTTTCACCTTTTTAGGCGTGTTTCTATTCAATTATGAATAATATGATACCATCATTTTATTTTTGACCGATAGATTGTAAAAAATTAATTGCGCATCGATTATTTTTTAAAAGTTTGTCTCCGTATTTGTCATTTATTGGATATGCCTTTATCATCAGACTTTGATAATCAGCTAAGGACTGCTTATTGACAATATAAATCACCATTGTTGTGATAAAAAATTTTCCCTAAAATCAGAATGACATGTTTAAACATTTTCACACCTTATGTCGCATTATTAATTAATTTTCTAACCATAACTGCAGAGCATTGAAGTTTGAATTGGTAACGATAAATCGTGGTATACCCTTTTTTATGTTTGCTAAGTCATTTGTAATAATCCCAGGTTCTAATAAAAAAATACCTTGCATACCATGCCCAGCCATATAATGCGTTAAATTTTTATTTTTACTACCGTAAGGATACGCAAATACAGTTGGTTTAACCTGCATTTTTTGTTGTAGCGTTTGGTACGATTTTTTATAATCAGCAATCATTCGCTGTTTTGAAATGTGATTAGTTGATAGAATAGGCTGATTATTTTCTTGATAATGTAACTTATGGGTATGCAAACCAACATCAACCAATGGATTTTTTGCCAGCTGTTTCAATTGCTGCCAAGATGCCATCTGTTCCCCGTCCATATTTTGACCAACCTTACCTGTAATTACAAACATGGTATACGGTATTTTTTTATCACTCATCACTGGTGCAACATTACGTGGTAATGTTGTATCAATATCGTCAAATGTTATGACGACATGTTTTCCCTTGATGTCATTGTCTTGTACTTTGTTAAGAAACGTTGCCATTGACCATACGCTGCTATTATTTTTTAGCCATGCCATCTGTTTGACAAATTTTGATTCATTAACATTATATTCATGTAATTGCGGATTTTGTGATACCTTTTGTGCGACGGACGTTGTGACACTATCTTTAAGAATACGATGATAAGCTAAAATAATGACACCGTCAGTAACAGACTTATTATTGGCCGCGAAATTCTTATACGTATAATCCACATGTTGTCTTTGCTTTTTTTGAAGTTTTATTTGATCACATGATAACCAGATTAATGCCACAAAACAGGTAATCATCAAAAAAATAATAAAAATTAATATTTTTCGTTGTTTCTTAAGCATGTTTTGTCCTTCTTTTGGCAAGTACACCCATGAGTGTTGGCAAAATGATTAAAGTCACACAAATCATAAGCACATGTATGCCCTGATTCATACCCGCCATATTAACACCTAAAAGCAATTGTAAAACAACGATGCCATCGGAATAAATACCGCATTGCGTTGCTAAACATAGTAACATAATTCCTATAATCAATCCCCAAGAAAATAAGCTTGCGAGGCATGAAAAAAAATTTCCTAATAAATTCTTTCGTCTAATAATATTGTACATTTTAAAATTACCTACCTCTGTCCGGACTAGTCCATTTGCCATTGGAATCTTTACTAAATATCACAACAAATTGAGACATAATTGCTGTCATCAATGCTGTTGACCAATAAAAAATACTATAAAATGGTAATTCAAATAAATCACGCTTACTTAAATGAGATTGTTTTTCGTCTTGGCGTATGCCTTGTATAAACATGATTATAAATAATAAGACGTATAAAAAAATAATAACACCTGGTAAAGAAAATGTTCTTGTAGCAAATGAAGTGATTATAAATGACGTCATGGTCATCACATAAAACCAGGCCCAAATATGACTAAAACACATATCAAGTAATAATAATGTTTGAGCAGAAAATCCTTGCTTCCACGACCAACTGATGTTTCTCAATAGCACCTCTAGTCCGCCGACAGACCAACGTGTTCTCTGTTTAAAGAAGCCTTTCAATGTTTCAGGCACTAGTATATAAACCAATGCTTTAGGATTATAATGCACCTGCCAATTGTTTTTCTTAAGTCGCCAGGTAATATCAATATCCTCTGTCATTGCCGCACTATCAAAGCCCCCAACGTCACGTAAAGCATCCGTTCGATATAGAGAAATGACGCCAGCAACTGTCATAATACCGCCATAAAAACTATCCTGAGCTCTTTTAATTCGATCTATGATAACGACATATTCTAGTGCTTGTAATCGCCCTAACAACGTTGTGCGATTACGAACAATTGGTTTACCAGTAACAGCACCAATACGGTCATTGGTCACACTTGCCAACAACTGTTGAATACTACCCGGAGCCAAAGTTGCATCAGCATCAGTTGCCAAAACAAAATCAGCATGAATGACTTTAATCGCTTCATTCAAGGCTGCAGCCTTCCCAACATTCTCTGGTAGTTGTATGAGTCTCGTTTTAATAGTCGGATGCGCCGTCATCCAACGCATAACGATAGTGACTGATTCATCTTCACTTTTATCATCGACAACGACAACATCAAAGTTCTCATACGTCAAATAACTCAGAGAATTTAACGCTGTACCAATTGTATATTCTTCATTAAACATGGCTAATAAAATGGTTACTTTTGCTTGAGAATCACTTTTTATCATAGCGCGGTGAGTCATTAGTCCTGAAACCCATGATCCCATAATCCAGACTATAGTCATAATTATCGGATAATAGGCTGTATAAAGTTGAACGACATTAAAAAAAGGAACCATTAAACCCTCCTACTGGATTTAGAAAATTTTTTTATAAAATATTCGACAATAATAGCAAGTATGGTAGCTATTAGAAAAGACAACGTGACCACGACTGGTCCAAAAAGAAGGCGGTGTTCCATCTCTGGCACAAGTATTTTAAACTGATTATAAATGATGCTGTCACTAAGATCTGAAAAAAGATATATGGTCAATGTTATACTTGAAATTTTAGTTAACAATCGATAATTACGAACTGCCTTATTGTTAAACGGCAGTCTTAGTAATAGGACAAAAATTAGAATAGCCATTACCATCGTTTGATAACCCATATAATCATTTTCATTTGTCCAGGAGAATATTTTGTGATAGTTAGCCAATAACGTCAACGTTGATAAGACTACAAATATCATAAAAGAAGCTACCCATACAAATCGTGTGCTTAGTTTTTGATATTTTTCAGGGTACGTTTTTAAATATAATCCTATGTAGTAATAACCGACAGGATATGCACCAGTCCACCAATCAGATATAATTTTTCCACCTGAATTAAATAAAGAAGGTAAAAATAGAAGTATGAAGGCAAGCAATACAATATAGTTGTGATATCGCTGTTCTGACAGGTTATGCCACGCAGCATTTAAAATTGGTATGATAAGATATAATCCAATATACATTTCAACGTACCAAGAATAGCTGTTCGTTGAAAAATCGAGTAATCCATATAGAGCATCCTTAAACGACATAATATGGTTTAAAAATATGGTTTGTCCTACCCAATCGATTAATGATACAACAACATAAACAATTAATATTTTAAATAAGCGAGCAACGTATTCTGAACTCAGTTTTTTTTCACCCATCAAATAACCTGTTGTCATAATAAACAATGGTACCGCTGTGATAAAAATTAAACGTAGTAGTGTATAAAAATAGGCTAACCATGAATTAATTTGGATGTCATAAAATCCTGAATTTAATAAAAAATGAACAGCCACGACGGAAAAAACAGCAAATACCTTAATGCAATCAATTTGATAAAAACGCATCACCTTAAAACTCCTTTAAAAATAGTCTGGTGCGTGGCGCCTACAGGCCGTGCACCAGACTATCTTACCTAAAAATACTGTGTATAATTTTTTCTGTTTTGCTAAAAATAATAAAAACAGAAAAAAATAATTGTTTGACAATTTAAATAGCACTGAATTCAAAAAACGCAATCAGAAATTTATTCTGATTGCGTCATATGAAAAATGTGACTATGTCATCTATTTGTAAATGTCGTAAATGCTGATAATGTGACTAAAACATGCGTAAAATTAGTTATATTGCCATCTATAGGGCTAGGTTGTGTGCGTTTCAAAGCGATATTTTTCTGAAATAAAACGTCATCACCATCCCTATTATTCGAATAAAGCGTTTGAGCAACACTATGATGTATGAATTGTTCATGTGATGACGTGACATAATTCAAAGAAACCAAACCAGTTGTAGAAACCTTGTTATTCTTTGATTTTTCAATAGCCGCTTTAGAATCATTTTCCACTTCTTTTGCAACACTTTTTATTTGTTCTTGTGCCATTGATGGATCGTTGCTTGCTTTTACAATGTCTTGTTTATGCGATACGCTGGATTTGGACTTCGCAGTTTGTCCATGATTATGAGTTATTTTTGGCGCTTCTTTCACTGTTACTATTGGCTTTTTAACTAAAGTTATTTCAAAATACCAGATAGGCGTATCATTTTTAGGGATTAGAAATTCTCCCAGCCATTCAGAATGGCTGACCTGATAATCTTTTAAAACTTTAAGAACTAAATTAGGTGAATAACTTATTTTTTCATCACTACTTCCAGATAAAATATCTTTTCTCAATACATTATTATGATACTTGTATGTTATAACGACATCATGCTTCATCGGTTTATAATAGTAATCGACAGCCTCATTTGTTTCAGAAATAAGACCAACACTATTTTTAGGTGTACTAATGACCTGATATCCTGGTATATCTTTTGGTTGGCTAACATATTGCGCATTGATATTTCCAGACAATTCAGTTGACGGACTTAGTTTGTTCTTTTTTGCATCAAAATAATTAATAGTCACTTTTGATGTAAAAGGTTGAAAATCAGTTTTACGAACAATAACTTGCTGCAAATTATGATTATGTCCCGTTGCTGCTGAAATAACAAGTACCATTGGTTGGTCAAATGTTTGTGTCCGGTTCAGTTGATATCGCCAATTCTGGTTATCATACGTCACGTTTACCACATCAGTATTTTTATCATACACAAAGGTTAGGGGTTGAAAAACATGCACTTTAGGAACCGTAATTTTTGTTGCTTCTTGGCCAAGCGTTTTAATCACGCCATTTTCAGATGATTCAAAAAAAGCTCCGAATGCTTCCCCATTACCTTGTATATGTCCAAATTGGCCAGGATCGGCATCAAATTTGCCTATTTCACCATATCTATTGAAATAAGTGTCAATTTTAAATCCGAATACATTGGGTATACCACCAAGCGCCAACGCACCACCATCTGCTTTTGCGATCTCACTAATTTTTTTTAGTGGCACAAAACTAATCGCAATGCCATCACCGCCACCTATCTGTTGCTTTTTATTGCCAATGTTGATCAATAAATCCAAGGCTATACTTTTTGAAAAATCGATAGGCGTATTCAGAAATGCTGTGCCAGATTGATGATTTTGATCATCAGTCAACGTAAAAGTATTGTTTTGTAATCTAGCAGAACCATTAAGTTCAAAATGATCAAGATCATTATTAGAATTGCTTTGATTGTTAAGTATACGACTTTCAGCTTTAATATTTTGACAATTAAATAGACTAGACGCTGGAGAAAAAAGCATCGCAATAGTCGTTGCATAGATTAAATTTTTCTTTTTAAAATATTTTTTTACCATGTTGTTTTATTTTAATAATTAATTCGCCTAATGCTTTCCAATCACTTATAATTGGTGGCTTTTTCCATATAACTTGCTCACCTGTCACGTCATCATTTATCGTATCTGACAAATATATATCAGCATTTTTGGTATTTTTAATAAAAGAAACACTCGCATGATTAATATGATTTTTAAGCATTGAACTGATCATTTCATTGGTTAATTCTGTTGCAGAAAAACTAACGTTGATTTTTACAGCATCAACTTTTGAAGATGTAATTTCTTCATACATGATGCTAATAATATTAAAGAGATAGAAATTAAGATATTTGCTCAAAATTAATTCGCCATGCTTATTTATTTGTTCAACCAGTCTTTCTGAAAAACAAACCACTGAAGGAAATATATCTCTAAAATATGAAATGGATACTTGACCCTCTAAAGAAAACACCCATTGACTTTTCTGGCTAAATCGTTGTGTATAACAAGCGATGTTCATACTTAGCCTATCAATTGTCTCATCATCAAACGTATCAAAAAACGACGAGACTAAAGGATGGATTAATTTGTCAATTTGATTAATCGCCTTTTGATTTGTATAAGAATATTGATCAGTTATATTTAAAAAATCAAAAGAATCTAACACGCTTAATAACACTATTAAATAATTGGATTCTGAAGTACCGATGAGCGATAAAATTTTTTTGGGAAGAAACTGATCTGTTTGGATCAATAAGTTTGTTTCGCTCTTCGCATGACTAAATAAATTGTGCTCATTATTAAGAATTTCAGACACGCATATCTCTATTAACAATTTTTCATGTTCATATCTGCGTTTATCTATCAGTTGCTTTTTGAATAAAAATGTCAAAATTTCGTTGCTTATGTTATGAACACGTTCACTAAAATTAGGTACTGAGTCAAAATATGTAAAGCTTGTATAAACAAATTGTATATACGTAAAGCTACTTTGGTCTTCAACTAAATTAATCAATTGATTTCTTTGTGAAAAAAAATATGACGTACTCCAACCATATTCTGCTTGCATAGCAGTATATTTTGGAAAATCTCCAATTAGTATCCTTTGTTCTAGGATAATTTTCAATGGCGATAACGAAAAATAATACTTTGCAATTTTGTAAAGATGGTACCGTGTCATAAGGTACTGTTGATAAACAATACCTTTCTCAATAAATAGCCACTCAAAATGTAATTGATTACGCAAGTCAATATTTAAGGAATCTATCGTTTCTTTTAGCATATAATCTGATATTGAAAATTCAGTTTCTAGCTGGCGCATATCATATGAATTAAAATCATTTTCCAAAATATAATTAATTAAGTCAATTTTTAACGCATCATTTTTATTCAGAAAAAAATTCAAATTTTGCATGCTTGTCTCTCTTATATTTAATTTACTAACCTCATCGATTTTAACACACATCAATAAAGCAAAATATTAATATACAATTACTATTTTTTCACTATGATGGTGTTAGTCTAAAAACATGGACACGGTTTCTACTACGATATAATAGACGTAGGAGAATAACCCATGACGCAAAAA
>NZ_BPKW01000003.1 GCF_019656015.1 Leuconostoc inhae
ATCACGCCGAAAGTAGTTGCCGGATCGCTGGCTGCGAGGATAGGAAGATGCGGTGCCGTACATAGGGAGTACTCTGAAAAGAGTGCTTTTTTTGTTGGTAATTTAAGGCCATATACTTTCTTAAGAAAATTTGTTATAATTAGCTTATTAGTATTTAAGGAGGCATTATTCTATGGCTATGGTTACACTATTTTCATCACCAAGTTGTACCTCTTGCCGAAAAGCAAAATTGTGGTTAAGCAATCATGATATTCCTTATATTGAGCGTGATGTGAATAAAGAACCACTGCGTGCTGAAGAAGTTAAAGAAATACTTAGATTAACTGAAGATGGGACAGAAGAGCTTATTTCTAAGCGCTCAAAAATATTTTCTAAATTGAATATAGACCTTGATAGTATTTCTACTAATACATTTATTGAACTGATAGTGGCTAACCCTTCTTTGCTGAAGAGACCAATTATTATGGACGATCATCGCATGCAAGTTGGATATAATGATGATGAAATACGTCGTTTTCTACCTCGTGATATACGTCAGCGTGAACTTATTCGTGCAACATTTAAGGCGGACTTTGAAGAAAAGGCAAAAGATTTAGTAGTTGAGAGAGAATAATTAGCTTCAGCTAGTTTTGCCATAATAATTTTTAAAATTGATATGAAAGGCGGCTATTAAATTATGGAAATGGAAAGAATTAATGATAATACAATTCGTGTCATGATTGAAAATACTGATTTAAAGGAACGTGGTATTTCTGTTATGGAATTGCTAGGGGATCACGATAAAATAGAGTCTTTTTTTTATAATATTTTATCTGAGGTTGATGTTGATCATGATTTTAGTGATGATGATCAAGTTAGTTTTCAAATTTTACCTAATCGTAATGGATTGGAATTATTTATTTCAAGATTAGATAATGATAACCAAGTAGGCGATGTTATTAACAACTTAATGAGTTATGCAAAAAATAAATCGGAAAACATTGACGATGTTAGCGATGAAAGACGTGTTGAATTACAACAAACTGACGATAGTATAGTTAGTTCGAATGGCCCTGAATCAAACAAAGTAGCAACAAATTCTGATAGTGCTATGAATTCTGAATTAGTTTTAAAACTTTTAGATTTTGAGTCAATTATTGCAATTTCAAAAATAAATCAAATAAAAAATACGTTGTCTGATTTATATCGATATAATGATACATTTTATCTTGTATTGACATTTCCAATTGATAAAATGACACTGGAAAAAATTAAAGATCAAAAATCTTTTGCGATTGAATTTGCTTCAGAAAGTGCTATTAAAAAAGATGTGCTAAGTGAGCATGGCGAAATAGTTATGCGTGAAGATGCACTTGCCCAAATAAAAAATATTTTTAAATGAGTGTGTCGTATAATATAGAAATTGGCGTGATTAGAAGAGGTGAGTTATGAATTTATTAACAACTGTCATTATAGTTGTTGTTGTGTGGGGTTTAATTGCTTTAGGAAGTTGGTTGTGGGTGTTTTTATCTGCAAAAAATAGTGCTGTATTGCTTAAACCTGTTGATTTTACAGACAAAATATCAAATGAAAACGGCCAAATTATTGATGTGAGAGAGTCTGCTGCATATAAGCGTTCGCATATAATGGGTGCGCGGAATATACCAATGACCAATTTTTTACAGGGAAAATCTGGGTTACGAAAAGACCGTGACATTTTCTTATATGACGAACGATTACGTGATGTGGCTCGTGTTGGTAAGTCTTTGAAAAAGCAAGGTTATCATAAAAGTAACATATTTATTTTACGCGGTGGTTTTAGTCGATATGATGGTAAAACTACAAAATAACTGATATTGAAGTAAAAAACACTTAGATTTTTCTAAGTGTTTTTTTGTCTAAAAAATTATAGTTATTTTTTATCAAAAGCGTGTATAATAAAAGGTGTAATATGTAAGCGGTTACAATTTAAGGAGTGTTATTTATGCGATATATTAATTATTTTAATCAAGATGCCTACACAAATATTGCCATGGACGCTTGGTTGTTAAAAAATTTAAAACCGAAAGAGCCTGTATTCTCTTTGTGGCAAAATAAACGTGCTGTTATCGTTGGTGAGAATCAAAATACATTTTCTGAAGTTAATGCTGACTATGTTGATGCACATAACGTGCAGGTTGTACGACGCGTATCTGGAGGTGGTGCGGTTTATCATGATTTAGGAAATATTTGCTTTACATTCTTTGTCCCTGTTTCTAGCAGTGCACGCGTTGATTTTCATCAATTTGTTCAGCCTATGGCTGATGCACTGGAGTCGCTTGGTATCCATGTAGATATATCTGGCAGAAATGATTTGGAAATTGAAGGAAAAAAAGTGTCAGGTAATGCACAGCGTTATGCTGGTGGCTATTTGATGCACCATGGTACGTTACTTTGGGACACTGATGTGGATGCTATGGTTCGCTCATTGAACGTTGCCGATGAAAAATTTATATCTAAGGCTGCTAAATCGGTTCGATCACGTGTTGGTAACATTAAGGACTATGCGCCAAAAGATTTGACGATTGACAAATTTATTGAACAGTTGACTTATTATTTGACGAATGAGGGACAAGACGATGAATATAAATTAAATGCTAAACAAAAATCCGATATTTTAACGTTGCGGGATGAAAAGTTTTCTCAGTGGTCATGGAATTATGGTCAAAGTCCAGAATTTATGTATAATAATCATGCCAAATTCAATGGTGGTAGTATTGATGTTCAAGTTGATGTTCATGATGGTAAGATAACAGACATTAATTTTACAGGTGATTTTTTAGGAGTTCGTGACTGGCGAGAGATGAAGTCACAATTGATTGATGTACCGTTCACATATGAATATATTGCTGATATTTTAGAGAAAAATAAGGATGGTCAATATTTTGGTAGCATTACCAATGATGAGTTGCTAAAAACGTTCTTTCAGAAAGATGAGGTAGAGACTAATGCGTGATGTCGTTGTAGCAAATAAGGAAATTCTTGATTTCGATAATCAAATACAGATACAAGATGATGTGTTTCCAATATTGCATATTTTAGACAGTGATGGTGAAATTGTTGATAATGAATCACTGAAAAGGGCACAGTTAACCGAAGAAGATTTTATAACTATAATCAAGCGTATGTTATTAAGTCGGCAACTAGATATTCGTTCAACTAAGTTGGCAAAGCAAGGACGTTTTGGATTTTTTGCACCAACTGCTGGACAAGAAGCTTCTCAAATGGCGTCATCATATGCTTTTAAAGATGATGATTGGTTAATGCCAGGCTATCGTGACATTCCTCAAATTGTTGTTAAAGGATGGCCAATTTGGAAAGCGATTTTATGGTCGCGCGGGCATGCATTGGGTAATGTGTTTACAACTGAAGAAGGAAAACCAGTTAATTCATGGATGCCACAAATTATTATCGGTGCACAGTATGTGGAGGCGGCAGGTATTGCACTTGGCATGAAAAAGCGTCAAAAGGACGCTGTTGCTTATGCCTATACAGGTGAAGGTGGTTCATCACAAGGTGATTTTTATGAAGGCGTTAATTTTGCTGGTGCTTATAAGGCGAATGCCGTTTTCTTTATACAAAATAATGGTTTCGCTATTTCAACACCCCGTGCGATGCAGACGGCTGCATCGCATTTGGCTGCAAAAGGTTGGGCTGCAGGTGTACCTAGTATTGTTGTTGATGGCAACGATCCTATTGCGGTTTATTTGGCTTCAAAGGAAGCAAGAGCATGGGCAACGAGCGGCAAAGGACCTGTCTTGATTGAAACGCTCACTAACCGCTTAGAGGCGCATTCAACTGCTGGTGATGATCCATTACGTTATCGCACACAAGCTGATATTGATGCTGCTTGGAAAAAAGAGCCATTAATTCGCATGCGTCAATATATGACCAGCCAAGGTATTTGGGATGAAGATAAAGAAACAGCTTACATCACTGAAGTCAATGCCCTGATTGATGACCAAATTAAGATAGCTGATAAGGTTTCTAAACAAAAAATTTCTGACTTTATCAAAAATACACTTGAAGTACCAAGCTATGCAATGGTTGAGCAAATTACCAAGTTTGAAAGCGAGGGAAAGTAACATGGCTGTTAAAAGTTATATTGATGCGGTTCGTGAAGCGATGGACTTAGCGTTAGAAAAAGACAATAATGTTTTGGTTTTTGGTGAAGATGTTGGTAAAAATGGTGGTGTATTTCGAGCGACAGATGGTTTACAAGCAAAATATGGTGAAGACCGTGTTTTCAATACGCCTTTGGCAGAATCAGGTATAGGCGGATTAGCCATTGGATTAACGACACAAGATTATCGGCCAATTATGGAAATTCAATTTTTTGGTTTTGTGTTTGAAGTGATGGATTCTATTGCTGGTCAGATGGCTCGTAATCGATACCGGTTTAATGGTACACGTAATATGCCTATTGTTGTACGATCACCTTATGGTGGTGGTACTAAAACACCTGAAATGCATGCAGATAATCTTGAAGGTATGGTGGCTCAGGTTCCTGGTATTCGTGTGGTTATGCCAGCTAATCCTGCAGATGCAAAAGGGTTACTCTTGAGTGCCATTGAATCTAACGACCCTGTTGTTTTTTTGGAAAATATACATTTGTATCGTTCAATGAAAGGTGAGGTACCTGAAGGATACTATACAACACCGCTAGATAAGGCAGCAATTGTTCATGAAGGTACAGATGTGTCAATTATTTCTTACGGTGGTGGTGTACCAGTTGCTTTGAAAGCGGCAGATGAATTAAATAAAAATGGTATTTCGGCCGAAGTGTTAGATTTACGTACGGTGTCGCCATTGGATATTCAAAGTATTGGTGATACGGTTACTAAAACTGGTCGAGTTGTTGTTGTTCAAGAGGCACAACGTATGGCTGGTATTGGTGCAAGTATTATGAGTGAAATTTCGGAACGATTTATTTTGAGTTTAAAAGCGCCAATTGGGCGTATTGCAGCACCAGATTCAGTGTATCCTTTTGGACAGGCAGAAAATGATTGGATGATTAAATCTGATGATGTTGTGGCCAAGGTAATGGAGGTTGTGAATTATGACTGAGATTTTTAAGATGCCTGATATTGGCGAAGGTATGGCTGAAGGAGATATTACAACATGGCTTATTAAGGTCGGAGATGTTGTTGCTATGGATGATCCCGTTGCTGAAGTTCAAAATGATAAATTGATTCAGGAAATTTTATCACCTTATGGTGGTAAAGTGACTAAGTTATTTGTTGAAGCGGGTACAACTGTTGAAGTGGGTGATTCCTTAATTGAATTTGATGGCGATGGTAGTGGTGATTCTGTCAGTGAAGAGCAACCCGACACGGTGGAAAAAAAGCCAGTTTCTGAAACAGTGCCAGAAAATAAAATCGCACAAATGCCAACTGTGACAAGTACACAAGCAGAAACAACCGTACAAGTTGTTAATGGCCATGTTTTGGCCATGCCATCGGTTCGTCATTTGGCTCATGAAAAAGGAATTGATCTGACAAAAGTTATACCTAGTGGTCGACATGGTCATGTTACTTTGTCCGATGTTGAAAATTTCCAAGATATTGATGAAACAACGGAAATTAACGTACAACCAACTATTAAGCCAAAAGAAGCGATCGCCACAAAGAATGATGCGCCTCTGGCTGCTGCACCTGAACCATTGCGAGAGGGACGTCAACCATTAACAGCAGTACGTAAGGCAATTGCTAAAGCAATGAGCACACAAAATACGACAATTCCAACGGTTACTAATTTTGATTCTGTTGAGGTTAGTAAGTTGGTGGCGCATCGTCAAGCATTTAAAGCGCAAGCTGCTAATGATGACATTCGATTGACGTATTTAGCATATGTTGTGAAGGCGTTAGCTGCCACAGCTAAAAAGTTCCCAGAATTGAATGCGAGTCTAGATATGGCAACACAAGAAGTCATCTATCATGATGATGTTAATATGGGGATAGCAGTTAGTGCACCATCAGGACTGTATGTACCAGTGATTGCACATGCGGATCAGAAGTCAATTTTAACTATTGCTGCAGAAATTGCTGAACTCGCCGAGGCGGTTCGTACTGGGACTATTCGACCTCAGCAAATGCAAGGTGGGACGATTACTATTTCTAACTTAGGGTCAGCACGTGGCACGTTGTTTACCCCAATTATTAGCGGTAAAGAAGTTGCTATCTTGGGACTGGGTTCGATTTTGAAGGAACCTATTGTCAATGAAGCGGGTGATCTTGCGATTGGTCAAAATATGAAGTTATCTCTCAGTTATGATCATCGTTTAATTGATGGTATGTTAGGGCAATCAGCCTTGAATTATTTGAAGCAATTATTGGCTGATCCTGCTTATATGTTAATGGAGGTTTAATCATGGTTGTCGGTGCACAAGCACGTGAAATTGATACTGTAGTGATTGGTTCTGGACCTGGTGGTTATGTGGCTGCAATTCGTGCAGCTGAGTTAGGCCAAAAAGTTACTATTATTGAACGCGATACGATTGGCGGTGTTTGTTTGAATGTCGGGTGTATACCTTCAAAGGCTTTAATTAATGTAGGACATCATTATCGTAAATCAATGTCGCCAACACCTTTTGGTTTAACGACGACTGGAACGGCACTTGATTGGCATCAAGTTCAAGATTGGAAACAAAATAAGGTTGTTCATACGTTGACTAGTGGTGTTGATATGTTACTCAAAAAGCATCATGTAGAAGTTATTAAAGGTGAAGCAAGATTTAACGATAATGCGACACTCAATGTGTTACAAGAAGATGGACATGAATTACTACAGTTTAATAATGCGATTATAGCAACTGGCTCTCGCCCAGTAGAATTAGCTAACATGCCTTTTGGCGGTCGTATTATTGATTCAACGGGGGCTTTGAATTTAACTGCTATACCAAAAAAATTGATCATTGTAGGTGGTGGCGTGATTGGTTCCGAGTTAGGCGGGGCCTATGCTAATTTAGGGACACAAGTGACAATTATTGAAGGTTTAGATCACACATTAAACGGCTTTGATCACGAAATGACGAAGCCAGTATTAGACGACTTCACAAGTCGTGGTGGTGTGATTGTGACATCTGCAGTTGCTAAATCAGCAGAACAAACAGTAGATGATGTGACATTGACTTATGAGGTTGACGGTAAAGAACAAACAGTTACTGGTGAATATTTGCTAGTGGCAGTTGGACGTCGTGTGAACACGGATGATGTCGGACTGAATAACACGGATATTAAGTTGTCAGATCGTGGTGTGATTGAAATAGCTGATAATATGCAAACAAGCGTTGCACATATTTATGCGATTGGAGATATTACTGCTGGCCCACAGCTTGCGCATAAAGCGAGCTTTCAAGCAAAAATTGCGGCTGGTGCAATTGCAGAAGACCCACAAGCCCATGATTTACATTATTCATTACCAGCTGTGGCGTACACTAATTTTGAATTAGCAACAACTGGTGAAACACCAGATTCAGTAAAAGACAAAAAACTGAATGTTAAAATTTCAAAATTTCCGTTTGCCGGTAACGGACGTGCTATTTCCATGGATGAAACAGTTGGCTTTATTCGACTCATTAGTGATAAGGAGACACATGCGCTACTGGGTGGTCAAATTGTTGGACCAAGTGCATCAGATTTGATTTCTGAATTGTCACTTGCAATTGAAAATGGGTTAACTACGAATGATATAGCATTAACAATTCATCCACATCCAACATTGGGAGAAGCAATTATGGACACTGCGGAATTGGCTGATGGTTTACCAATTCATATTTAAATCACAATGCTCTTTTAAATAATCATGATAAAATAAAGTTGTCACAATTGTGGCAACTTTATTTAGATAGGAATAAACATGGCAAAATTTACAACAACTGATGATGTTACGATTGACTATAATATATATGGGCTGGGACAGCCGATAATTCTCGTTGCAGGTTATTCTGGTAATCAGGCAACATGGGTAGCACAAATTGACGTTTTAGTAGCCAATGGGTTACAGGTTATTACCTATGACCGCCGTAATCATGGTAAAAGTGATACGGTTAATTACGGGATGCGTCTGTCACGGCATGGCAAAGATTTAGCAGAATTGATATCCGTACTTCAGTTAAAAAAGCCAATATTGTTAGGCCATTCCATGGGAGCAAGCACGATTTGGGCTTATTTGTCGTTATTTGGTGATGAAGGTGTTAGCGCTGTGATTACTGAAGATCAAGTTCCAACGATGTTACAGGATGATACATGGCCCTTTGGACTTTTTGATGCTGACATGGGGACACTTATGCAGGCAATTGAAAAGTTACCACATACAAAATTGACGCGGTTGAAAATTTCAGATGACATCAAACGGGCAATCGGTGAAAATTATCAACCTTTTGATTTCCAATTTAACATGCCATTATTGTTAAATAGTGCTGTACAAGATTGGCGGGATGTGGTGCGTCGTGAACGTACACCACATCTTTATTTAGCCGGTGGTGAGTCCCCATTATGGCCTGCTAAGCATGCTGAATTAGCGGCCAAAATGACCAAACATGGGCAGTATGTTATTTTTGATGGTGCAGGACATATACCGCATATTGAAGTGCCAGAGATGTTTAATCAAGTTGTGTTAGAATTTATTAATCAGTTGTAAAAGAATAAATGACTACTCAAAAAAACCTGTGACTTATCAAAATTTATTGGTAAGTCACAGGTTTTATGGTTGATTTTAGTAGCGTGATTGATGTGCTGCAACACTACGACGAATTGCTTGTTTTGATACTTCTTCATGATGTTCTTCGGCTTCTTGTGCTGGCTTAATCACTGTATGGCGGTAGCTTAGTGCTGTGGCAGCAGCGACAGCAACTGAACTTAAAATACCAACAATAATACCTGACTTAAATGATTTCATAATAGTAACAACCTCTTTCTTAAGTTTTCTTAAAGTCTATTATCAACTATTTTGACGCATTTGTAAATGAATTTAGTATAATTAAGTTATGATGAATAAAACACAAATTATTGCGCATCGTGGCTACCGTGCCGTAGCACCGGAAAATACCTTGCCAGCTTTCGAAGCAGCTTTAGCTTATCAACCAGATATGTTGGAAATGGATGTTCACCGGACTAAAGATGGGCATCTGGTAGTGATTCACGATGAAAAAGTTGATCGCACAACTAATGGGACTGGATTTGTCAAAGATATGACGTTAGCTGAAATTAAATCGTTAGATGCTGGTAGTTATAAAGAACCAAAAATGATTGGTGTGACAATTCCAACTTTTGATGAGTTTTTGGCTTTTTTGCGTACACAAAATTTTGAGCAGACATTAATGTTAGAAATAAAAACAGATCATGTTGCTTACCCAGGTATTGAAAAAGAAATATTGGATAAAGTGGACGCCTATCAACCAAAATACCATGTGCTATATCAAAGTTTTAATTTAAATTCGTTAAAAATTGTCCGAAAATTACAGCCAAATGCGGACATTGCGGCGTTGGTATATTGGGCAACGCCAATAGTTTATTGGCTGAAGTGGCGAGGTGTCTTTGATTATATTCATTCAGATATTCGTGTCTTAAAAAATAAACCAAATATTTTTTGGCGACCTAACGTGCACATGAGAACCTGGACGGTTGATAACGAGGCAGATATGCGTCGTATTTTTAAGGCTGGTTTACGGGGAATAATCACAAACCAAGTGGCATTAGCTACTAAAATACGTCAAGAAATTCAAGGGGATGAACATGACTAAACTAGTCGTTATTGCGGGACCGACTGCATCGGGGAAAAGTGACCTAGCCATTGCCATGGCACAAAAATTTAACGGTGAAATCATTTCAGCTGACGCGATGCAAATTTATCGTGAGTTAGACATTGGCACAGCAAAAGTCACCTTGACTGAACGAAAACTAGTACCCCATCATTTGATAGATATTATTGGTATGACCGACCAATTTTCGGTGGCTGATTTTGTTGCTCGTGCTGATGCGGCGATTGTGGATATTGTGTCACGTGGTAAATTGCCGATTATCGCAGGAGGAACAGGCTTTTATGTCAAAGCATTGCTAGGCGAGCAACCGCTTGATTTTGTCGCAAGTGACGCACAAGAAGTGATTGACTTAAAACAACGTGACTTGTCTGATCTTATGAGTGAATTACAGAGGCTTGATAGCACGTTAGCAAATAAAGTTGATCAACATAATAAACAGCGGATCATTCGAGCAATTGAAATTGCTCGTCATGGGGCGCATGTCAAAAAAACGATGCGCCCTAAATACGATGCGTTAGTTGTTGGCATTGATTGGTCACGTGATATATTATACGAGCGAATTAATTCACGCGCGCAAACGATGATTGATGCTGGTTTGCTAACAGAGGCAAACCGCATTTTAAATGCTGGCGGTGAAAATATTCAAGCGGGAAAAGCAATCGGTTATAAAGAATTTTTTCCATATTTATATGGTGACATAACGCTGGATGAAGCTATAACAAAAATGCAGCAAGACTCTAGGCGGTATGCCAAGCGCCAGTTAACGTATCTGAGACATCAAATTCCAGGATTAATCTGGCTTGATGGCGCGCAATCGCAGGCAGAATTGGCGACGCGTATTGAATCTTGGGTATAAAAATGATGGTTTAGGTGGATAATATTAAGGTTTGCTGTACTTTTTAGAAAGACTGAATGTACCAAAACTTCAATATAGGAAATAGAATTGTATATGGCATATTCTAAAAATATTAGGGGGATTAACATGATTGACAACTCTGTTTTTTGTGAACTGACTGAAAGAGACCTAGCAAACATTTGTGGTGGCAGCTCTGAAGATATAGCAGTTAACCTTAAAGTACTAAGACTAACTGCTGGATTTAAAAGGGTAGATTTAGCGGACATGTTAAATGTTAGTTTATCAACAATTACGAAGTATGAAAAAGGCTCTAGGGTGCCTGACATTGATACAATAATCAAATTAGCTGAAATTCTGAACACAGATGTTGATAACTTGATTTTTTGAAAGTGAAATTTCGGACATATTGTCCGAAATTTTATAAGTTATCTTGTATATAATATAAGATAACCTATAGAAGGAGTAATGGATATTTATGAATAAGTTGTCAGAACAAGAATTATCACAAATTTTTGGAGGAGCTAAGGGTAGTATAGGAGGGTATCTTGCATCTACGTCTATTGGAACTGCTACTGGAATGCTAAAAGGTGCTTGGAATGGTCGTTTAGCTGGACCAGAAGGTATGGTTATTGGAGCGGGAATTTGGGGAACTGCTGGATTTTATGGCTCAACGATTACCTATTTGGGATCACACAATTAATTATTTAACAAGGGAGAAAATGCCATGAACAATGTTAACTTTATCAGTGAACAAAATTTATCTTTGATACATGGGGGTGCTAAGCCAAATATGGGAGGATATTTATCGACGGTTGCTGCCGGTACAGCTGGAGGTGCTACTAAGGGGGCTTTGGGATCTTGGTGGACAGGAGAAGGAGTTGTTGTAGGAGCAGGCATTGGTGCTGTAGGTGGATTTTATATCAGTACAGCAGGTTATTTTGCAACGCATCATTAATTTAAAATTTAATATTATTAGATATTTATTGATATCTATTGATATCTAACAATAATGTATAGGAAAATTAATATGAAAAAAATATTTCTAAGAGAAACCATAGGCAGTATGGTGATGGCAATTGTATATTTTATAGGTATTTTTGTATTTTCTTTGCTGTTTAAACAAAAGTTCAACTTTCATGACACGGTAATTGATAGTTTGATTTTTACAATTATTATGACCGTGATGTCAATTGTAATCAATAGATATTTTTATTCTGATAGAAAATAATGATTGCGTATAAAGAACTATATGATCTTAACAAAAATAAGGACATTCATGATAATCAAACATGAATGTCCTTATTTTTTATTGACGAAACATTATACTTTCGATTCTACGTACTCATCTGTAGCCAATTGTTCAGTTTGATCTAATTGTAACATTTGTGCCTGATTAATTTCTTTGTAAAGCGCACTTGCCATGGGTTGGACAATAGTACCTTCGGAAACACCTTGTTGTACAAAGTCGTATTCATATTGGAATGCTTGAATATAAAGGGAACTATTAACGGGGACAGATTCGTGCTTATAGTCACGTTTTACGCGATTAAAGAAGCGATTCATTGTTTCACGAACGAAATAAATGTGGTCATTATCACTTTGCTGGCTGGCAAGGCGGTCACGTAATGTATCATCCAAATAGGTATCTGTAGCATGAGTCAGGTCGATATTGAGTGCTATGAGCCCATCACGTGTGTCAGTCCATTTTTTGATGTTGGCAGCAAATGTGGGATCAGTCTTTAATTTATTTTTTCGGAAACGATTGCGTTGCGCACGTGTAATAACGCCATTTGCAAGGTGCCAAGTTGATTCGCGAGCGTATCGACGTAAAGTGCGTTTAAGTTGGTGCTTGAACGATCTCGTTTGCTTGGGACCAATATTGCGAGTGTGTTGTAAAATCTTAGCATAGATATTAATTGTGTTGGCGCTGTAAATCTTAGTGACGGAATCATTGCGAATGTACATCAAAGCAAAATCTTGTGTATCTGCTAGTAAGTCAAGAAATTGAGATGAAGCGCTTTTTCTATCATCCATCATGAACAATTTATTTTTTTGTGATTGAAGTTGCGTTGACAGGGTTTCACGGATATCATGATCTGATACATGATCAAGAATTTTTAGTGAGGCGTAATCTATCATTTTATCACGTGTTTGGTTGAAATCAACTGTTGTATATGATTCGATTTTTGCAGGTAATTGTAATGGCAAAACAATGGCACTAACAAGCATACTGATTAAAATGACTAAGGTTGCCACAATAATGAGTGTTTCACGGTAGGGAAATGCATGACCTGCAATTTTGTAAGGTAAAGAAAAAGCCATGGCTAACGTTACAGTGCCATGAACACCACTAATAGCGAAAATACGGGCATAAAATTTGTGTTGTTTATCATTACGATCGCCAAAAAATAATGCAAAGCTGCTTGGTTTATGATGATTTTGTCTATCATTACTGTCGCGTAAAGCCCAAAAGTATCGTAAAACCAGCATAATGACATAAATCAAAACACTCAATGCCACGAGTTGTAATGTGCCAGACAAACCAATTTTTGTGATTGATAACCAAACGCCAGGTAAAGAAACACCTAAAATTAAGAAAACAACAGCATTTAACACATCTGCAATGGTTTGCCAAATCGTACGCGAGGTTAATTGTACAGTTGTCGAAGTCAAACGTAAGCGACTTGACTCCCAATTATGCACCATGCCAGTTGCCACGACTGCTAAAATGCCAGACGTTCCTAAGTGTTCAGCGAGTAAATAGACAGCGAATGGGGTTAACAAACTAATAGGAATGATGGTTGTTTCTGGGTTTGATGCGCGCTGTTGTAAATTAACACGTAATGCCACAATAAGAAATCCAAGAATTGTACCAACAAGAACACCGCCAACTGCCACGAAGAAAAAATGTTCTAAGCCATGAACAACGGAAAAAGTACCTTGTGATAAAACTGATAGCGCCAAATCTAACATGACCAGGCCGGTAGCATCATTAAAAAGTGACTCGAGTTCTAATGCCTCGCCAACGCCTTCAGGCATGTCAGTGCCTGCTGTTAATGATTTAACAGCGACTGCATCGGTAGGCGTGACAATAGCAGCTAAGGTAATAGCTAAAGGTAGTGTCCAAGTGACTTCAATGTGATTGGTAATGATACCAACCACAAGCGTCGTCACGACGGCTAAAACGACCGATAATAGCCAAATACCTTCAAAACGTTTTTTTATTTTAGCAAATGATTGTTTTTGACCATCAATAAACATGATTGGGGCGATAATCATTAACATAAAAAATTCAGGTTCAAGTTCAAAATTTTTAAAAATTGGTGTCAATGACATGGCAACACCAACAGCAATTAAAATAAAAGCCTCAGGTATTTTAGGAACAAATTCTTTAATAATATTGGTCGCAATGACACCAATCAATAATAAAGCTAAGGTATATAAAGTAGTCATGTTACTCCTTGTTAATTTTTATACGGTCTATTATATTAAATAGCCACCACAAAAGGACGCTTTTTTGACATGAAAACGTTGTTTAGTTCATCATAAGGAATCGCGCAATTGAATCGTAGACGGAATGCGGATGTTTTTAGGCAACAGGCCATGTTCATTCATAATCATAGTTAATTTTTCAGCAGCGGTACGCCCAATTTCTTGCGGATTTTGTGAAATAGAAGCAATTGCTGGTGAAATCATGTCTGCAAATTGGTCATCATCGTAGCCAATCAAGCCGATATCTTCTGGCACACGTAGCTGCTGTAATTTTAAGAAACGAACAGCAGACCATAGTACTTGACCATTAAGTGCAAAAATAGCTGTCCGTTGATTAGCATTTAGGGTAGCGGTTAAAATTGATTGCCAATTGGAATCATCAATTTCAATTAAATGAACTGTTATCTGGCTTCCAGTCAGCCCAGCTTTTAGACCATTGTAGCGATTCATACGACTTGACACACCAGTAATCTTATTGGCTAATACGATGACTGTATCGTAATGCTTTGTCTTAAATATTTTGGCGAGATCAACTGATTTTTGAAAATTATCAGATACAACAGCTGGCCAAGTAAACGGTTCGGTGTAACGATCGACTTGTACCACTGGTGTTTTATTATTGATCAAAAATTGATAATGATCAGGTTGATGAACTAATGGTTGCAAAATAATACCATCTACTTGCTCTGTCATCATTTTTTCTAAATTACTTAATTCGCGATCAATATTGTTATCAGCATCCATGATTAAAACTTGATAATGTGTTTTTTGAAAATAATCACCAATACCTTTTAGCAAACGAGAGGTGTACATATTCGAAATATCAGCCACGGAGACGCCAATTAAAAAAGAATTACGGGCTTTCAAGGCTTGGGCTTGTCTGTTGGGACGATAATCAAGTTCAGCAATTGTTTGTTCAATACGAACTTTTGTTGCTTTTGACATATTGTCGAATTTATCATTTAAATAACGAGAAATTGTTGTTTTTGAAACGCCAGCTTTTGCAGCAATATCGTTAATTGTGATTTTTTTATCCATGAAGATATTATACGCCAAATTAAAAACAAGGGCTTGACAAAAATCTGGAAGCGTTTACAATAGACTTTGTAAACCGGTTTCCGAAAACGTTAAACTAAAAAAGGATAAATGATGACAAAAGAAAAAATGAGTATTAATCCTGAGAAATTTGCCCTACAGTTTATTGCATCTGTCAATTTTGACTTTGATGAAAAAGAACTCGAGAGCATGGCTAAAAAAGAGTTAGCAGCTTATCTGTCTGCTTATTTTCTTGCTGAAAAATTCAATAAAATTGAAAGCAAAAATTTTGATAAATCACAATCACCTGATTTATCAGACTTAGGCTTTGATGCGTTATTGAAACATGTTGCAGATTTAAATAAATATTAAGGAGTGTATCATGGAAAAATCACAAATTGTTTTGAACCATTTAGTATTTGCATCCGACCGCGAAAAGGGTGAACAACAATTAGATATGTTAAAAAAAGTCGTTGGTTTTGGTGTTAATTCTGCTGAGTTACGGCGTGAATACTTCGACAACATCATTGCAGAAGCACCGGCAATATCAGCATATGCTAAAATTAAAAATCTACGTCTTTTTTACTCGGTACCTGATGACGTGTTTGTTAATCATCGCGTTAATCCAAAGTTGAGTCAATATTATGATGAGGCCATTCAGCTAGGTGTGACTGTCATCAAGTTCAATACGGGAGACTTTGATATTTTATTGCCAGAAGATATTGCGACATTAGAAAAGTTATTGCAAATGGGGATTCAAACAAATATTGAAAACGACCAGACGCAGACATCTGGTAAAATGCGCGCCATTGAAAAATTTATGGTCGCAGCTCATGCCGCAAATCTTGCTATTGGTTATGTTTATGATATGGGGAATTGGCGATATGTAGGGGAAGACGAGATGACAGCAGCAAAACAATTATCATCATATGTCAAATACATTCATGTCAAAGACGATAAAGGTGTTGGCGATCAGTTAGTTACTGTGCCATTAAACGATGGTGACATTGCATGGCATGAAATTATGCATATATTACCACAAGATGTCCCAGTAGCTATCGAGTATCCAACTGCAAATGAACAGACCATTCTTGATGGTATTCAAGCACTTAAAGTGTTTAATTGAGGTATATGATGACCAATATTATTATTAGTATTTTACTGTTACTGACGTTTGTCGGATTTATCTATTATATTGTTAAAGGTGGCAATTTAGTCATCGGGTTCTTCATTATGGCGCTACTATGGTCAGTCATTGGCTTGATTCCCTTTAATGTCGTAATCCAAGATGTTATCGCGAAACCAGCACTCAATTATGGGCCAACAATTATATATATTGTGTTTGGTTCGTGGTTTGGTCGCGTATTAGTGGATTCTGGTATTGCTGGGTCCATCTCTGCTCAAACCGAAAAAGTTGGTCGTAAGGCGCCAATTCTTGCAGCTATTTTGGTTGTATTAGTTACGGCTTTGATTTTTTCATCAGCTTATGGCGTGGGGTCAGTTATTGCAATCGGTGTTATTTTGATTCCGATTCTGTTATCAATTGGTGTCCCTAAAAAAGTCGCTATTCCAGCATTTACAATGGCCATTGGTGCGCCAATGTATATCAACGTGGTACTATTTAATCAAATTAAAGCTTTTTTTCCTTCAGTTAACTTTTCTGGTAACTATTTGGTTTTTGGTTTAACAGCCATGAGTGTCCAATTGATTGGTGTGATTATTTTTATTTTAGTGCATAGCAAAAGTATTAAAAACGGTAAAATTGAAACGATTGCTACCAATGACCAAGTTGCATTCAAGCGGACACATCCAGTGACATTCATTGTACCAATCATACCAGTTGCCCTAAACATGTTTTTTCACTGGGATGCGATTCCGGCGTTATTGTTAGCAACAATTATTGCTTTACTGTTAACTGGTCAAATGAAATCCTATACTGGCTTAGTTGCGTTTATTAATAAAACTGTGTCGCAAGCAATTAATGATATTTCTGGTTTGATCATCTTTTTGATGGCATTGGTTATGTTTGCCGGTGCAGCAACTGTTAATGTGCCTCATTTTAAGGGCATTATTGAAGTGATTTTGCCACATAGCCCGTTAGTTTTGGCTATTGCCGTGGGTATTTTAGCACCATTAGCCTTATTCCGTGGACCATTGCATGTTTGGGGTGCTGGTGCAGCAACGGCAGCAGTTTTAGCAGCAACTGGCACATTCCCACCAATCTTTTTGTTACCACTCTTATACACAGCAAGTATTATGGCGGTTTCTATCGACTTGACTCAGTCATGGAACACATGGGCATTGACGTATTCTAAACTTGAAACCAAAGAGTATTTGAAAATGGGTATTCCAGTGATGTGGGCAGTCTCGATTGTGAATGAATTATTAGTGTTTGCTTTCTTTGGACATTAAAACGAACAGTTTAAGGAGAATAAAATGAGTGAAATTTTGACATTAGGTGAACCAATTGTTACCTTTACATCAACTGATTTGAATGCAGGATTAGTTGATAGCATTAATTACTATAAATTTTTGGGTGGTGCAGAACTTAACGTTATGATTGGTGCCACGCGTTTAGGACATAGCACTGAATATATTTCTCAAGTGGGTGCTGACCCCTTAGGGCAGTTTGCCATCAAAGAAATATCGAAATATCATGTGGGCAATCAATATATTTCAACTGATGATAATAACTGGACCGCTTTTCAGTTAAAAGAGTTAGTTGATCAAGGGGATCCAACCACGTTTAATTTCCGACGTCGGTCGGCAGCGGCACATTTTGATAAATCAAATATTGATCATATTGACTTTACTGATGTTAAAATGGCCCACCTATCAGGTATTTTTCCAGCTATTTCAATGCAGGCACGAGAAGCATTTCGTTACTTTGCTGAGCAACTTATTACACGAGGCATTCAAACGACATTTGATCCCAATTTACGTCCAGCACTATGGGAATCACAGGCGGTGATGATTGAAACCATTAATGATCTAGCTAAATATGGTGAAATTGTGTTGCCTGGTATTAACGAAGGGGAAATTCTGATGGGATCACGTGATCCTGAAAAAATTGCTGACTTTTACTTGGAAAATAGTGACAGAACGCAGACTGTTGTGGTAAAACTTGGGCCAGAAGGTGCATATGTTAAAAATAAATCTGGCGACAGCTATACAGTTAAAGGATTTCATGTTAAAAAGGTAGTCGATACGGTTGGTGCAGGGGATGGCTTTGCATTAGGATTGATTACTGCACTCATTGAAGGATTACCAATGGCTAAAGCAGTTGCACGTGGTAATGCGGTTGGTGCATTACAGGTGCAAACAACGGGTGACAATGATGGCTATCCAACACCAGATGAGTTGACACAATATTTAATATCAGAACAGAAAGAGGATTAAACATGACAAAGCAAGTATATTTACCAGATGATATTCCGGCAGTTGGCAAGACAATTTTAACTGATGCCGGCCTTGAGGTGAGTGTTGGTTCTGGTCGTGAACGTCAAACAATGAAAAATGAAGGGGCTCAAGCATCTGCAGTTTTGATTGGTACGCAGCCTTTTGATGGCAATATGATGGACAGCATGCCTAATTTAAAAGTAATTGCCCGTAATGGTGTTGGTTATGATGCGGTTGATGTTGATGCAGCAACAAAGCGTGGTATTTACGTGGTAAATACACCTAAAGCCTTGTCTGGCTCAGTTGCTGAAACAGCCGTCTCTGAATTATTAGCGATTAGTAAAAATTTGTATCAAAATGCAACAGCAATTCATGAAGATAATTGGCATTATCGTAAGGCACATCCAGGTCGTGATATTGCAGGCAAAACAGTGGGTATTCTTGGATTTGGTCGTATTGGGCAACAGGTCGCTAAAAAGTTAAGTGGCTTTGATGTTAAAATAATCGCCTATGATCCATTTGCAAAATCGACAGATACCGTTAACATAGTTGATCGTGAGACAATTTTTAAAACAGCTGATTATGTTATGATCCATTTACCAGCAATACCTGAAACAATACACACGATTGGTACAGCTGAATTTAAAATGATGAAAAACGATGCGTATTTAATTAACATGGCGCGTGGGGCGATTATTGTTGAATCAGAATTAGTGACCGCTTTAAAAAACGATGACATTGGTGGCGCTGCTCTGGATGTTTTTGAAGAAGAGCCATTGCCAGTAACCAACCCATTGGTTGGCTTAGATAATGTTTTACTAACACCACATATTGCGTCTAACACGATTGAAACAAAGGCACGGATGGCAATTGATGCAACACGCGATATTGTGCGTGTATTGCAGGGAGAAAAACCAGAATCAGCTGTGAATCAGTTAAATTAATGCTTATTTTTTAAACGTTCCTGATGAGGGACGTTTTTATTTTAAACGTGTATAATAGAAGTATTCTAACAATTTGAAGGAGAAATTATGGCTGAATTAACACGATTTTATAATACATTCCAACCAAATCATTATGATATATATTTGGATATTGATCGATCGTCAAAAATAATTACTGGAACAACGACAATTTCAGGGATAGCGCAAAAGTCAAAAATTGCGTTGCATCAAAAAGATTTGTCTGTTCATGCTGTACAAGTTGATGGCCAGTCAGTGCCATTTTTGATTGACCATGAACTAGACGCGCTTAACATCACATTGCCAAAATCTGGGGAAACAAAGGTAACCGTTGACTATACAGCACCTTTAACGGATACGATGATGGGTATTTATCCGTCTTACTATGAGATTGATGGCGAAAAGAAGCAAATTATTGGTACACAGTTTGAAACTAATTTTGCACGCCAAGCATTTCCTTGTATTGATGAGCCAGAGGCTAAGGCAACATTTGATTTAGCCATTAAGTTTGATGAACAGTCAGACGAAACAGTATTGGCTAACACACCGGAATTACGTGTTGAAAATAATATCCATTATTTTGATACCACAGTAAAAATGTCAACTTATTTAGTTGCTTTTGCGTTCGGTGAGTTACAAAACAAACAAACACAAACAGATAGTGGGGTTAAAGTGGGTGTTTATGCGACAAAGGCACATGACCCTAAAACACTTGATTTTGCATTAGATATCGCTAAACGTTCGATTGAATTTTTCGAAGATTTCTATCAAACACCTTATCCATTAGCACAATCAAATCAACTGGCATTACCTGACTTTTCAGCTGGCGCCATGGAAAACTGGGGATTGGTGACTTATCGTGAAGCATATTTAGTGCTTGATCCAGACAATACGGCTTTGGAAGCTAAACAGGTTGTTGCCACAGTGATTGCTCACGAACTCGCCCATCAATGGTTTGGTGATTTGGTGACGATGAAATGGTGGGATGATTTGTGGCTAAATGAGAGTTTTGCCAACATGATGGAATATGTTGCTATTGATGCGCTTGAGCCTGATTGGCACATTTGGGAATTGTTCCAAACATCTGACGTACCAGCAGCCTTACACCGCGATGCAACCGATGGTGTGCAAGCTGTGCATGTTCAAGTTAACCACCCAGCTGAGATTGATTCGCTGTTTGATGCCGCAATTGTTTATGCAAAGGGTGCACGTATGTTGGTGATGGTGCGTGCGTTAATTGGCGATGATGCTTTGCGTCAAGGCTTAAAAAATTATTTTGCTGCGCACAAATATGGCAACGCCACTGGATCTGACTTGTGGCAAGCATTGGGTGATGCCTCTGGTCAAGACGTTTCAGCTATTATGAACTCGTGGTTAGAACAACCAGGCTATCCAGTTGTTTCTGCTGAAGTGATTAATGGGCAGTTAACTTTAACACAGCAACAATTCTTCATTGGTGAAGGTAAAGACGCTAATCGTTTGTGGCAAATACCTGTTAACAGTAACTATGAGGCAGTGCCTAAAATAATGACTGAACAAAAAGTTGTTTTAGGTGATTATGTGACGTTACGACGAGATGCTGGCGAAGCATTTTATCTCAACATGAGCAATGATTCGCATTTTATTGTCAACTATGACGCGACGCTCTTACAAGATATATTAGTCAATGTTGATCAACTAGACGCGATTACGCAACGTCAAATTATTCAAGATTTGCATATACTTGCGCAGGGACGACAAATCGCATTTGCAGAAATTGTACCGTTACTTGTACGTTTTGCTAACAGTGACTCTAAGATTGTTAATGATGCTTTATACACTGTTGCACAAGACCTACGTCAATTTGTAACACCTGATTCTGATAAAGAAAAGAATTTGAAGCAGTTCTATGATAAATTGAGTCATCAGCAATTTGAACGATTAGGTTGGCATGCCAAGGAAAATGAATCATTAGATGATGAATTAACGCGTCGTTACATTGTTTCAGCTTCATTGTACGCAGAGAATAGTGTTGCAACGACACAGGCGCATGACCTATTCAAAACGCATGAGGGTGATTTGAAGCAGTTACCAGCAGAAATACGTGTGTTCATTATTCGTAATGAAGTTCAAAATTATGGCAATCAAACGTTATTTGATGACTTGCTCTTAAATTATCGCCAAACTTCTGACGCGGGGTACAAACAAGATTTGCGTGCAGCGATTACGAGTGTCACGGATCCAAAACTTGTCAGTCAGTTGGTGGCAACATTTAAAAACACGGATGTGATTAAGCCACAAGATTTGCGGGGATGGTTTGGTAATACTTTGCGTAACGCACATGGCGAACAGGCTGCTTGGGATTGGCTACGACAAGACTGGGCTTGGCTAGAAGCTAAAGTTGGTGGTGATATGGAATTTACGACTTACATTACCGTGGCTGCTAGTGTTTTGAAAACAGACCAACGCCTAGAAGAATTTAAAAATTTCTTTAATCCAAAAATTGATCAACCGGGCTTAACTCGTGAAATTAAAATGGATACACGTGTAATTAGTAGTCGTGTGGCACTAATCGCATCAGAAAAAGACGCAGTGAATCAAGTGATTGCTGATAATATTTAAGCACTAAGGGGAACCATAGCTAGGGTTCCTTTTTTGTTGTAGTAAAAAAATTAGAAAATCAAGATAATGATAAAGTTATGAAGCACTTAGCCGCTTTAGTTTAAGTTAAAAAGAAACAGATGTCTGTATTTTAATAAAAATGTTAAACGTTTAATTGCTTCTTATCGTTATTTATGGTTTAATATTTAACGGACAAAATAAAGGTTGCCAGTGAGCAATCATTTTGAAGGGGAATTATAATGTCACAGAGTCAGTCTAGTAACACCGAAGAAAATTTAATGTCGAGCAAGATGACTAGCGAACAAAAAGTGGTCCTTGGATCGACAACGTTAGGCTTTACATTAGACCACATGGATGCAACATTTTTGTCATTTGCTTTGGCACCGATGATTGCAGAATTGCACATTACTGGGGCGCAAGGTGGTATTATTGCTGCCATGTCTAACTGGGGTGCCTTACTTGGTAGTGTCCTGTTTGGCATATTAGCTGATCGCATTGGCCGTGTACGTGTTTTGTCATATACAGTGATGTTAGTGACATTTGCGACGGTCATTCTAGCATTTCTTGATAATGCACATACGATTTATGCTTCTCGTTTCTTATTAGGTATGGTAACTGGTGGTGAATATGGTGTCAGCATGGCGTTGATTGCTGAAAGTTTCCGAGCTAACCGTGTCGGTAGAATGAGTTCAATTACAGCAATTGGCGGTCAAGTGGGTGCTATTCTAGCAGCCATCTTGGCAACGTTGATTATGCCAGCCTTTGGTTGGCGTGGTTTGTTCATGATTGGTTTCTTACCATTAATTGTTGTTTATATTGTTCGTCGGCATTTGAAAGAAACACCGGCATTTGAACAATTGAAATCAGACTACAAATCAGGTCGAAAGAAATTCAGCTTTAAATTTATCGCTAACACACCAAAGCGTGCTTACACATCATTCGTGTTGATCATTATGCTAACCATCCAAACATCTGGCTATTATGGCTTGATGAACTGGTTACCAACAATTATGCGTAAACAGTTGGGGATAACGTCAACTGTGACAGCCGGTTATGTGAACTTAGGCATGATTCCAATTATTATGGGGATGGCAGTTGGGATGATGACATTTGGGACTATTTTAGATAGAATTGGACCACGACAGGCGTTTGCTATTTTCTTAGTGGGTTCAGCGATTATGATTTATACGTTTACCTTTGCTTATAACATGTGGACGTTAACCATATTGGGCGCTGTCGTTGGTTTTTTCTCTAATGGTATGTATGGTGGCTTTGGTGCTGTCATTAGCCGTCTGTATCCAGCCGAAATTAGAGCAACGGCTGCTAACACGCTCATGGGCTCAGGACGCGCCTTAGGTGCCTTCTCGTCCGTTGTTATTGGTTGGATTATGGACAACTATGATGTCGCCACAGTCATGTTGAGTTTGACAGTGATGTACTTGATTAGTTTGGTATTCATGTTAACGATTCCAGACTTTAAAAAACTTGGAGCAAATAGTCAATATCAAGAAACAAATTAATAAATCTGCAAGTTCACAAATCAAACTATGATTTGTGAACTTTTTTGATGTCAACTTAATGGGTGTATAATGAGAATAATTATTGAAAGGTACGCTGAGATGACAAAAATACAACAATTTGGTAAAAAAACAGTGGATAAAACAACTGAAATAACTGAGTTATCAACCATTGGATTTTATAATGAGACATGGGTAAAAGCAGATATTTTAAATCATTTGCTACGTCGAGCATTACCTGAGTATCATAGCTATGCTCTAGAAAATGACTGGTTAACGGATCATTTAGCCACAGCAGAGTTAACGATATTAGAATTTTTACAAAACAAACAACCCTTAACGACAGCGATTTTTTACACAATTGCGACACAATTATTAGGTTTTGAGGACGAATTGCAGGAAGCTAATTTTGATGGACAACAGGTTTTTAAAAATGTGGGGCTCGCCATAACTGATGTATCAGATATTTATCACGCGTGGTATGTCCTTTTAAACACGCATACGAAGAATGGTCTATTGTTCGTTGACGAATTGGCGAGCCATGGTTATTTTAAAGCAACCAATCAACGTCTCATATTTAATGGCAAATCTTTGGTCACTTACGATACGAGAGATTTAATTCAAGAAACGGTTTGGGTTGAAACAGCAGTTGATTCGGATAATGATGGCAAACCAGATCTTGTACAAGTTGATATTCAACGGCCTAAATCACTGGAAAAATTACCAGTCTTGTTTACGGCGTCGCCGTATTATCAAGGTATGATGTTGAAAGAAAACGATGCAAAGATACATGATGTTAATCAGCTATTAACGTATAAAATACCGACAAAAGTGGCTAATGCGCCCACTGCTCATCATGATATGAAGGCAATCTCACCGCGGGTGATTGCCGATGAAACAACCACAGCAACAAAAACCTTTACGGATCTTGCAGGTCGCGCTTGGGATTTGAACAATTATTTTTTATCACGTGGTTTTGCGGTAGCATATGCCGCTGGCGTGGGTACAAGGCATTCTGATGGCATGCAAGACACTGGTTCACCAGAACAGGTTGAATCTATGAAGAACGTTGTAGAATGGCTAGCAGGCAATCGTGTGGCTTTTACAGACAGGACAAGCCAAATTGCAATTACTGCTGACTGGTCTAATCACAAAATCGCCATGACGGGTCGTTCTTATTTAGGCACGTTAGCCACAGCAGTGGCAACAACTGGTGTTGAAGGCTTGAAAACAGTTATTTCTGAAGCGGCTATTTCTGATTGGTATCAATATTATCGTGATAATGGCTTAGTGATTGCACCAGGCGGGTTTCCAGGTGAAGACATGGATGTGTTAGCTGAGTTAGTTTATAGTCGTATGCAGGATCCTGCTGATTGGGCTCGTACAAAATCAGCTTGGCAAATTTATCAACAGAACACGGCACGGTTGCAAGATCGTCAAAATGGTAATTATGATACTTATTGGGCTGCACGAAATTATCTTAATCAAGCTAAAAACATCAAAGTGGACATTATTTCTGTGCATGGGTTAAACGATTGGAATGTCAAGCCACGTCAAGTTTATCGTTTGTGGCAAGCATTACGAGGAACCGCTCATCATAAACTGATTTTGCATCAAGGCCAACATATTAACATTAATAATAATCGTTCACTCGATTTTGCTGACCAAATCAATTTATGGTTTTCTGATAAGTTACTAGATCTTGATACTAGCGCTACAACAATTTTGCCAACAGTAACTTGGCAAGATAACACCAAAACGCAAACTTGGTATAAATTAGAAGATTGGGGTGCAGCGTCAAAAAAGACGACATATTATTTAGCAACAAATCAACTGACCTTAGCGCCTGCAACTGGTGAAGGCGCTTTTACGGATTATTTGCCTGAGAGACTATTTAAAAAATATACAACAAATTTTAATCATTGGCGTGCTCAAACGTTGAAACAAGTGCCAGAATTACTGCATACGCAACAACATTTTAGAAGTGAAAGGATCACAAAAGCACAGGTAATTAACGGAGAAAGTGTCTTACAGTTACGCGTTAAATCATCGAAAAATATTGGACTGATCAGCGCGATGTTAATTGATTACGGCGAAGATGATTATCTCAAACCGCATACCACTAATCAAAATGTCATGATTGATCGCGGTGTTAATTTTGCTAAAGTCGCGTTACAAGAATTTGAGTTGCAAAAAGCGAGTAGCAAAATGATTACAATTGGACATATTAATTTACAAAATCGCACAAATGCTTGGCAAAATGATGCGTTAATTGCCAATGATTATGTATCAATAACCCTTAAATTGCAACCAACGTTGTACAAATTACGTGCAGGACATCAATTAGGATTAATTATTTATGCCACTGATTTTGAGATGACGATACGTGGCAATCAGGCGATCACTTATACAATTGATTATGAAAATAGTAATTTAACGCTACCACAATAAAAAAGCATTAACTCGACTTTTTATCGTCGTAGTAAATGCTAGGCCATCAGTTATTGCTCAACTTTCGGGATTTGGCGTCGTGAGTGAATTATTATGAATATAACTACGAAATGTTTTAAAAGTATCCGCAAATAATTCGTCAGGTTCGATGTTTAACATTTCTTTTGGAAAATAAAATCGCTTATCAAACGACACTTGTCCTTTGATTGCTGCAACAAGTGGCGATAATTCTGATAGTTCTCTATGTGAACCATCATCTAACACAAAGTCTATTTGTGTGCGTGGCTTGGCGACGTTAGGCTTGTAATCGTCATATGGTAGATCAAACGCATCATTTCGTGCTGTGTAGTACTCGGCATTATAGCCGGCAATGCCAACCAATTTGTCGAGATCTTCTAGTAACGGCGCTGTTTCATCATTAATAATGATAGATTTTAATGGCCGTCGATCTAAGAAACGTTGTGACAAGTCAGATAAAATCGGATCTGGATGATGGCGCCACATAGAAATATAAGTCATAAACACATGGTCGTCAATTTGTAAATAATCATAAATAGTGAGTGGTGCGTCATTAAATAATGGCGTGAGTAGCGGACCGACAAAATCTTTTTCATGTGTCTCACTGGCGCGATATAATTCACGTGCACGGTGCAATAAATGCTCAAGCAGTACTTCCATACCACGAGATACTGGATGGAAATAAACCTGTAGATACATTTGATAACGACTGACAACATAATCTTCAACGGCGTGCATACCAGCAATGTCAAAGGCAATACCATTTTTGGTCGGTTTCATTGTCCGCAATATACGATCAATATCAAACTCGCCATACTTCGTGCCAGTAAAATAAGCATCCCGCAACAAATAGTCCATACGATCAACATCTAGTTGGCTAGAAATTAACTGCACAACTTGTGGGTTATCATAGGTTTTAGCAATGACACTGGCAACTTTATTTGGGAAATCTGGTGCCACACTTGCTAATACAGCATGTATTTCTGTATTGCCGGTGATAATTTCACGGGTAATAGCTTCGTGATCTGTACCGAATAAGTGTTCAAAAGTATGTGAAAATGCACCATGGCCAATGTCATGCAATAACGCTGCCACTAAGGTCACTAAACGTTCGTCTTTTTGCCATAAGCCATCATTAGGTGTTTGAGACAGATAGTACTGTTCAAAGTGTTCAGTGATTCGTCTGGCAATCTCATAAGCGCCAACTGAATGACCAAATCGTGAATGTTCAGCACCGTGAAATACAGAACTAGTGATACCTAGCTGTTGGACCCGTCGAAGGCGTTGAAATTCACTTGTGTTAATTAAATCAAGAATGACGCGATCTTGAATATGGATAAAGTTGTGAATAGGATCACGGAGTACTTTTTCGTTTAATAATTTATCTTGTAACATATTCTGCCCTTTTAGTCTTTCTTATATTATAATTGATTTCTAAAGAAAATAATAACAAAGTTGTATTAATGCGCCAAATGAGTAAAATAATACGGTTACTTGACACATTAATAATTAATTTTACGTTAACATAATTGAAATGAGAAAAAGAATGGCAAATGATAATGTGACTATATATTTAAAAACAACAATTAATCAAGCGGGTGAATCTGAAGTTTTTGAATTTGACACAACAGGTGAAGTGTTAATTAAAGATGGGGTGGTTTTTTTGCGTTATACTGAAGTCATTGCTGGTCAAAGTCAGACAAAAGTATTGTTCAAAATAGCAGGCGATCATGCGCGATTAAATCGCAGTGGTGAGGGGTCAACTAAACTTGCTTTTACAGAAGGTCAAAGATTGCCGGCGCATTATCAAACACCGGCAGGACAGATGCAATTAGAAACTTATACAACAACTTTATCAAGTCAATTTGATTTAACACAACTATCCGGTTTAGCAAATATTAGCTATGAACTTTATGCAAATGATGCAATTGTCGGGCAATATGATATTTTGTTGCAATTTAGTCAAAAATCTAGTAAACTTAATTAGTTAGAAACTCGAAAGGACGGGCACTATGGCACTCACACAATTAAGCAGTCACCCAAAAGAAGAATTAGCATTGGTTGAAATTGCTTCTGAAATTTTGGCGGAACATAAGAACGTTATGCCGTTTAGCTCATTAGTACAAGAAATTCAGGATTTTTTGGCAGTTGATGCCGAGACGTTCAAGTCACGTCTCTCACAATTTTATACAGATTTAAACACAGATGGCTCATTTATTTCCCTTGGAAACAATGAATGGGGACTACGTGCTTGGTATCCAGTCGATGCGATTGATGAATCAATTCATGAAATTGATGATGACGACGATACACCAAAGCGTAAAAAAGTTGCAAAGAAAGTTAACGTTTTTGCAGATGCTTCTACAGATGATGATGTCATTGATTATAATGATGATGATCCAGAAGATGAAGATTTCGGTGAAGTTAGTAATGATGAAAACAATGCTAATGGTTCAGAAGTTGCAGATGACGATGACGAAGATATTGCTGTTGGTGACGATGAGTCGATTGATGACAATTTGACAGAACTGACCGGCACAAACGATTTAGATGATTTGAGTGACGGTGATATTGAAAAATAATCCTATTAAAAATTCGCGAAAGCGATTTTTTTTTTGCACTGAAACGCTGGTATATCAACGAATTTTAAAGTGATTACAAATGTAATCAACAAACTTTCTAAAAAGGGTTGCTTTTTTAGAAGAATGTCTGTAATATATATAAATGTGCTACGGCATTGTTTGCTCCTTTAACTCAGTTGGTTAGAGTAGGGGATTTTTAATCCCAAGGTCCTCGGTTCGAGTCCGAGAGGGAGCACTGATTTCACAATCAGGAGACCTTGGGATATTCCATTAAAAGCAAGTAACTTCGGTTACTTGCTTTTTTTTGTCTTTAAAAATTTGCACAAAAAGATAAAACATAGTATTATTAGATACAGACGTTGAGACGGACATTTTGTGTGATTACCCTTGAATAAGAGACATCATGGACGGTGAGAATGATGAGGGGAACTAGCAAAGACTACCGTTGAGGTTTGGTATGAGTAAACTAAAAGTTGAAATTACCATCGGAGTAATTGGTCGTTAACCTAATTGTTTTAAGAAGTACGTATATTTTACGTCTAAAATTGGGTTGGTACCGCGCAAAAGCGCCCCTAGATTAAGTTCTAGAGGCGCTTTTTTTACGCCGATAATATTTAATTATAGAGAAACATGTTGGAGGAGTGCTGCTAATGGCAGAAAAAAAGAACAGAGAATTAAATAGAGACTTATCATCTCACCAAATGCAGATGATAGCCCTTGGTGGGACGATTGGCGTTGGCCTATTTATGGGGTCAGCCGCAACAATTAAGTGGACAGGTGTTTCTGTTATATTAGCGTATGCACTTGCAGGGTTTGTACTTTATCTAGTCATGCGTGCGCTAGGCGAGATGTTATATGTTGATCCGTCTGTCGGATCATTTGCCAACTATGCTACAAAATATATTCATCCACTTGCTGGTTACTTAACAGTTTGGGCGAATGTATTTCAGTGGGTTACGGTTGGTATATCAGAAACAATTGCAGTTGGTTTGTATCTAGACTTCTGGTTTCCAGGCGTTCCAAGTTGGGTAACAGGCGTTGTTGTGTTAGCAACACTAACATTAGCTAATCTGACCACTGTCAAGGCTTATGGCAATCTGGAATCATGGTTTTCGATGATTAAGGTTGTGACAATTATTCTGATGATTATTCTAGGCTTGATGGTTATTTTGTTCGGTTTGGGTAATCATTGGCAACCTGTTGGTTTTTCTAACCTTTGGCGTCATGGTCCTTTTTTTGCAGGTGGTTTTAAGGGCTTTATGTTTGCCTTATCAATTGTTATTACCTCATATCAGGGTATTGAAGTAATTGGTATCACTGCTGGAGAGACAGAGAATCCAAAACATGCCATTGTTGCCTCGATTAGATCAATTGTCGCACGAATTTTAATTTTCTACATTGGCGCAATTTTTGTTATTATTACAATATATCCATGGAATCAATTAGATCAAGTTGGATCACCGTTTGTGGAAACTTTTTCACGTGTTGGCATTACAGCAGCAGCTGAAATCATTAATTTTGTGATGTTGACTGCAGCGATGTCGGCGTTAAATTCTGGTATTTTTAGCTCGAGTCGTATGTTATACACTTTGGCACTAAATAAGGAGCTGCCCCCAAAGTTTTTGGGATTATCAAAACATCATGTGCCAACACTGCCAATTTTGGCCGTTTCAGGCGGTATCTTATTGGGAATCATACTCAACGCAATATTACCGTTTTTCTGGCGTGGCAGTTCAAATATTTTCGTATTAGTTTATTCTGCTAGTACATTACCTGGTATGGTGCCATGGTTTGTCATCTTGTGGAGTCAAATAAAGTTCAGACGTGAAAACGAGCAACATATGGCTGAACATCCGTTCAAAATGCCTTTATCGCCTTATACGAACTACTTTGCCATGATCATGTTACTGATTACGCTGATATACATGGTTATTAATCCAAATACACGCATACCACTAGTTATTGGTTTGGGATTTCTGTTTATCATGTCGATTATTTTTTTGTTAACACGTAAAAGACATGCTAGAAAATAAACAGCACGTTATGACTATAAATGATAAAATAAGTAAATATTAAACACGGAGGAAATATGTTTGGCGCTGTATATAAAAACGGAACACTTTATTTTCTGTTTATCATAACAAATGATATCCAAAAATTAAGAGATAGCTGTTACGTTAAGCGATGACAAACATTTCTAAAATTATGAAAATAGCAATAGATGCAATGGGTGGCGATTTTGCGCCACTAGAGATAGTTAAAGGTATTGAACAGGCACGTGATCGTTATAAAGACATTTCATTTCAACTTTATGGCACAGAAAATAAAGTTAAACCTTTAGTTCAAAATTGGGAGCGCATTGAATTGATTCCAACGACTGAGGTCATAGAGATGGGTGACGAGCCTGTAAAGGCGATGCGACGTAAGAAAGACTCATCAATGGTACAAGCTGCTATGGCTGTTAAAGAAGGTCGTGCAGACGCATTATTTAGTGCCGGCAATACGGGTGCGTTATTATCAAGTGCAATTTTCTTGATTGGTCGTATCAAAGGCGTTGATCGTCCTGCACTCGCAACAGCATTGCCAAGCTTTAATGGCCCGCATGATCAATTTGTTTTCATGGATTTAGGCGCAAATGCTGAAAATAAACCATCACATCTATATCAATATGGTATCTTGGGTAGTTTCTACGCAACGCATGTTTTAGGTATAAAAAATCCGCGTGTGCGACTACTTAATAATGGGGCGGAAGAAGATAAAGGTGATGAAGTTCATAAAACAGCACATATGCTAATGAAGGATGCACCATCATTTAATTTTATTGGTAATATCGAAGCACGTGAATTACTTGAAGGTACTGCCGATGTTGTTGTCGCTGATGGCTTTTCAGGTAATGCTGCTTTGAAAGCCACAGAAGGTACAGCTTTGATGATGCTAAAACAAATCAAAAATGCTATCATGTCATCTGGACTTAAGGGCAAAATTGGTGGGGCGCTACTCAAACCAGCCTTTCGTGAGGTTCAAAAAAAGTTGGATTATAATGAAGGCGGTGGGGCTGTTATTTTGGGTGTCAAAGCGCCTGTAGTTAAAACACATGGTTCAGCAAAGGCTAATGCCGTGGCTAATACTATGGGACAGATTAAAACAATGATTGATAATCAATTAGTGCTAGACGTACAGACTTATATCACAGCACATAAAGAAGAACTCCAATCTGGTAAAGAAGTGCTACATGCACAATTCAATGATTAGTGGTATACTAATCACTTGAGATAATTGATTAAATAAATATTGGAGAACCAACAATGGCTATGGAAAAAGAAGCAATCTATAATATGATGGCTGACGAGATTGCAGAACGTTTCAATGTGGAACGTTCTGCAGTAACACCGGATTTGAATTTTTTAACTGACATTGACGCAGATTCTATTGATTTTGTTGAGTTGATTTTGGAAGTGGAAGATATGTTTAACATTAGTATTTCAGATGAAGATTCAGAAAACTTAATCACACTACAACAGACTGTTGACTATATTGCGGCACATCAAAATTAAAAGAGAATATAGTGCGATTGACACTTACTAAAAATAAGCTTATACTGATTTAAAAGTTAGTTAACCAAAGCTATCGTGTCAAAAAAGTATGTGATTTAAACAAAACATTGTCCGTTTGAATGATGTAAACTTTAGGGTTGTGCTGTCATGGCAATGCTAATCATTAACGCTATGTCATGTTTAGCATTTCTGTACAAATAAAATATTTGTGCGGAAATGCTTTTTTGATAAATTGAAGCTCAGTGATAGCGCCTTAATAAAATTGGAGGATTAACAGATGTCAGAAATTCAAAAAAATGCGCCTTTAATTTCGCAGTTATTGGCAACCTGGATTAAAGGTGAAAACAGTGAGTCTTACACGCTTGCTAATTATGCTAATGCTGCCGCAATCCTATTTCAAAATATGACTGCAGTGAATTGGGCAGGATTTTATTTGTATCATGCAGAAACAAATACGTTAGCTTTGGGACCATTTTTAGGAAAACCGGCTACGGCTTTGATTGCACCTGACAAGGGTGTTGTGGGTAACGCTTTTACAGCACAGAAAACAATTGTTGTGCCAGATGTGCATGCTTTTTCGGGTCATATTGTATGTGATGTTGATTCAAATGCAGAAATTGTGATACCAATTACAACTGCAAATGGTCAAAAAATTGGTGTTTTGGATATTGACTCAACGCAACTCAATCGATTTAGTAAACAAGAACAGGCTGATTTGGAACATTTTGTTCAGACTTTGATACAGTATATTGAAGTGTCTTAATTCGGTACGACTATTGGTTTTTGTCAAATGACTGTTGTGGTATTTAAAACTATGCGGCAGCAATAGAATTTAAAAAGAGGTTTATTATGTGGGGCACACTAATTGCTCGTCACACGCAATTTTTTGCTGCGCTATGGCAGCATATTCAATTGACAGTCAGTGCCGTTGTGATTGCAGCGTTGATTGCAATACCACTTGCTATTTGGGCTGAAAGGCATGGACGTTATGCTGAGTGGCTTTTACAAATCACTAGCATATTTCAAACGTTACCGTCATTAGCTATACTTGGTTTGCTAATCCCACTTGTTGGCATTGGCACACCAGCAGCCTTAATAGCACTGGTGATTTATGCGTTATTGCCTATTTTTCAAAATACTTACTTAGGATTAACAGGCGTTGATCCAGGTGTATTGGACGGCGGTCGTGCGCTTGGGCTGCCACGGCGATTACTATTACGTAAAATTCAAATACCGTTAGCTATGCCAAGTATCATTGCAGGCATTAGAACGGCGACTGTTTTGATTATTGGCACAGCAACATTAGCGTCATTAATTGGTGCCGGTGGTTTGGGAGACTTCATTCTCCTAGGTATTGATCGTAATAATACGAATTTAATTTTGATTGGCGCCTTGGCGTCAGCTTTGTTAGCTATTGTTGGTGGTTTGATGATTACTTTTGTAGTAAACCTAAGTGGTTGGTTACGAAAAAGTGTGGTCAGTATTTTGATCTTATTATTTGTTGGTGGTAGCATTTTACCATTAATACCACAAAAACAAGCACCGCAAACTATTACAATTGCTGGTAAACTCGGTTCTGAACCAGAAATTTTAATTAATATGTATGCTGCATTGATTAAACAGGCGCAACCAAATACAAAAATCGAGTTACGACCAAATTTTGGTGTGACAACTTTTCTGTCTTCAGCACTAAAAAGTAGTAAAATTGATATTTATCCAGAATTTACAGGAACGATTACAGAATCTTTTGCTAAACCTGCTATAAAATTACCGGCTGGTGCCGATGCTAAAACAACTTACGAAGCGGCAAAAGACGTGGCAGCAAAACAAGGGCTATTTTTAACACAACCAATGCGTTTTAATGACACCTATGCTATTGCTGTACCCATAAAAGTAGCCAAGCAATACGATCTGAAAACGATTGGGGATTTGAAACATCTGCCAAATGCCAAAGCAGGTATGACCGCTGAATTTTTAGATAGGTCTGATGGTATGCCAGGTATTGAGAAAACATATAATCTTAATATACCAACAGTGAGTTTAGATCCAGCAATCCGATATCATGCTATGAATCAAAAGCAGATAAACGTTGTCGATGCGTATTCAACAGATTCACAGTTAGTAGAATATAAGTTACAAGCATTAAACGATGATCGCCATTTTTTCCCAATTTATCAAGGTGCTGCGCTAATGAAAAATAGTTTTGCGACCCAAAATCCCAAAATAGTTGCTGCTATTAATCGCTTAACGGGAAAAATTTCAAACTCGGATATGCAAAAAATGAATTATGCTGTCAATGTTAAGCATGAATCTGCAGGCCAAGTAGCGAAACACTACTTAACAACTCATAATTTACTCAAATGATGACAGAATATGAACTGCAAACGCTTGTCATGGAAATTTCAAAAAAATATTTTGGCCGATCATTTGATCATAATGCAAGTTTTAATACACGGCTAAGAACGACCGGCGGTCGCTATTTACTGGCTAGCCATAATTTGGAATTTAATTTAAAAATGGCTAATTTACCAGAATTTGAAGGTATCATTAAACATGAATTGACACATTATCATTTGCACATACAAAAACGAGGCTATCAACATAAAGATTTAGATTTCAAAAGATTACTCGCACAAGTGGGCGGTTCACGCTTCGCACCATCGCTAAAGCGGGAACAAAAAATTTGGTTATATCGTTGTGAAAATGAACATAATATCATGCGAAAACGACGTGTGCAAGAAGGTAATTATCGGTGTGGCCTGTGCGGCGGGGGAATACACTTTGTTGGTCAAACTGGCAATAAATAACCGTCTTCAGTTATAATGATTGTAGACGTAATTAGAAAGTGAGAATAACATGATTCAGTTGATTTTATCTGACCTTGATGAAACACTATTAAACGATGATGGGTCTATTCATCAAAAAAATATTGATGCCATTCAAAAATTTACGCAAAATGGTGGCTATTTTGTGCCAAATACTGGTCGATCGTATAAGTCAGTTACTGGCACATTAAATACGCTAGGTTTAAATCAAACAAGACAATATGTTGTTTCGTATAACGGCGGGGCGATTGTCGCTATTGATCCTGATGGCAAAGAAGAAGTTATTGCCCAGCATAGTATGTCACTTGATTTGGCAAAAAAAATTTTTAAGCTTGGACAAATTCAAGCTGATGTCGATACACACATTTATACGTTAGATAAATTATTTATTTATAATATTTCACCCGCTGACAAGCAATATATGAGTGAACGACAAGTACCATATACTGAAATAAAAAGTGATGATTTAACTTTTCTAGCTCATGAAAAACCAATTATGAAAGTTATTTTTGAACATAGTGAGCCATCGGTACGGCAAAAAATTGCTGATAACGTGACAAACGAGTTAGCGTCATCGGTTTTGTTGACGTTTAGTTCAAATCGTTATGTTGAATTTAATCCTAAAGGGGTCGATAAGGGTGTCACTGGATTAGAATTGGCAGATATACTACAGATTAATCATGATAATACAGCTGCCTTAGGTGATAATTTAAATGATGCGGCACAAATTAAAGCTGCAGGTATCGGTGTAGCTGTTGCCAATGCCAAACAAGAAATTAAAGATATTGCTGATATTGTGTTAACGACAACTAACAATGAGGCTGCCGTTGCTGATTTTATTGAAAATTATGTGAAATAATTATGAAGAATTGGCTTGCAAGTGTCATGCTTGGCGTGATAACACTCATTTTATTTTTAGGGCTATTTTTTCTAAGTGATAGCCAACAGTGGCCAAAAGGTATCACAATTGGCTTGACAGTTATTTTATTGATTATTGTTAATGCGAGTTTTACTTGGCTTTTTTGGCAATCGCGTAAGCAACATTTAAACGAAGAAGAGGATAATTGAATTTGCTTGATTTAAGGCACGAACCGCAACCAAAGTATCTTTTTCAAAGAATAATAAATTTTATTATCGTGACGTTGTTAATCATGATCACGCCGGTACTATTAGGTATTGCAGTATTACAAAAATCTGTTGCGCTACAAGTACTTTGTGTTTTGATCATGTTTTTAATCTATGCTGCGATTGGTTATTATGCCTATAATTTGTTAAAAAAAACAACAATAAAACCTATTTTCCATAAACCAAATATGAGGCATTGGCAGCATATTTGGTATCTTATGGGCGTGTTTTCTCTGATGATATGCTTGGAATATGTCATCATTTTTTTACGAATACATCTGACTGGTGTGTCGACAACGGCAAATCAAACCGCTATTGATAATTTAACTTCAAATTTGAATGTGACAATGGTTGGTATGATTATATACGGTGTCTTCTTGGCACCTGTTGTTGAAGAAATTATTTTTCGAGGACTAGTTATTAATTATTTTTTCCGTCAATCATGGTGGTGGGCAAGTATTATTCTTTCAGGCTTATTATTTGCTTTCCCACATATGAATGAGATACCAACTAATTTAGCTGATGTGTTGGGTTATCTGATTTATATGCTCATGGGGATGGTATTGGCCTTTGTATACAAAAAAACTGGTAATTTACAAGATAGCATCATGATTCATTTTATCAATAATGCTGTTACAATGTTACCGATGCTCATTATGGCAATTAGTAAAGCTATGTAATATAAAAGATGTCGCTACATGTGTAGCGACATCTTTTATATTGAGTAGTTAAAATTGTAATAATTCTTTAGATGTATGCGTGTAGGAAACAAAGCCATCGGTGCTCATGTAACCTGAATCTTCAAGTCGAACGCCAGCAACACCTGGCATATAAATACCTGGTTCAATTGAAAAAACCATACCTTCTTGTAGTATTAGATCGTTACCAGCCATGATTGAGGGGAATTCATGAACAGAGGATCCGAGACCGTGTCCTAAACGGTGTACAAAATAGTCACCATAACCTGCTTTAATAATAATCTGACGCGCAATGGCATCTAGTTCGCTTGCAGTCATGCCAATTTTTGCCTGTGATTGTGCAGCAAGCTGTGCTTCTAATGTCACTGCATGAATTTCTTTAGCCTGTTTGCTCACTTCACCAAAAGCTACTGTGCGAGTGGCGTCAGAGGCATAGCCTTCTGTCATTGTACCTAAATCAAACAGTGCCATATCTCCTTGCTGCAGTGTGCGTGTTGAAGTTGCACCATGGGGGTCGGCGGCATGATCACCAAATTGTACTAAGGTGTCAAAACTCATAGCAGGGACGCCAGATTTTTTGAGATCATATTCTATTTTTGCTGCAACGGCTAATTCTGAGATACCTTCAGTTAATGTGTGAAATCCAATATCAAATGCACGATCTGCATCATGGCCAGCAGCAATCATGTGCGCAATTTCTGCTGGGGTTTTAATAAGCCTTAGGCGGTTAATTTGATCTGTAATGTCCATATTGAACGAGGCTGATGGATACGCTGATTGCAGCGCATGATAACGTGAAACTGATAAGTTATCAGCTTCGATAGCAAAAGATTGACCTGGTGTCGCATTTTTGATGTGAGCGGTAAGTTTATCCCAAGGTTTCTCTTGATCTTCATAACCAAATGCTTGAAAATGCCAACCGCTTTCTTTCATGCTGTTGACTTCCAAGGCTGGGCCAAATAAAAATGGTGACTGTCCTGATATGAGAACGAGTGCCAGTACGCGTTCAATCGGATCGGATTCAAATCCTGATAGATAAGCAACGCTATGAAAATCGGTTATTATAGCGCCAGCAAGTGAATTTTTTTCAAGCCAAGTTGTTAATGTGGCTATTTTTTCCTTATTCATAAAAATAGATCCTTTTTTAATTAGTTACTAATTACATTTTAACACTTACAATAAAAATTATCTTTTCTTGTAACAAACAGAAACAATGATGAAAACTTGTAAAAATAGCATTGTAAGCGTTTGCAATTTGCTATTTCTTTGATATAATAAGAAGGGGTCAATTATGAAAAAATTTAATTGAATAAAAAATAAAAAAGAAGGTCAATTATGCAGAAAAAAAATTCAGCAACAATTTACGATGTCGCACACCGTGTAGGCGTGTCTTTAGCAACAGTTTCTCGGGTTGTTAACGGAAACAGTAATGTACGCGACTCAACAAAACGTAAAGTGTTAGACGCAATCGAGGAACTTGGCTATCATCCAAATGCTGTTGCGCGTGGATTGGCGTCGAAAAAAACAACAACAATTGGTGTTGTTATGCCAGACGTAACCGATGTCTACTATTCAGAATTAGCGCGTGGTATTGATGATGTGGCAAATATGTATCATTATGATGTTTTGTTAACAAATACCGATGAAGATCCTGTTCGCGAAACGATGGCTGTGAACAATTTGGCAAGTAAGCAAGTTGATGGTATTATTTTTATGGGTAATGAGCTGGACCATGAAGTTGTGAATACAATTTCTGGCGTCAATGCACCAGTTGTCTTAGCAGGTTCTCTAGATAGTGATGAACAATTACCAAGTGTCAACATTGATTATGTTGCAGCTATTAAAGAGGCGGTCACAGCGGTCATTAAAAATGGACACAATCGTGTGGCAATTGTGACCGGACCAGTGGCGCATGCAATTAACGGTATGCATCGTTTGGTTGGTTATAAAAAAGCACTTGAGGAGGCGCAAATAGAATTTGACGATTCTTTATTGTTTGTAACGCATCAAGATTATGCTGCAGGCCTCCAAGTTGCTGAAAGAATTCTTGCCACAGGTGCAACAGCAGTTGTGACATATGATGACGAGATTGCTATTGGCATTATGAATTATTTGCGTGATCATGGCAAAAAAATTCCTGAAGACTTTGAAATCATCACATCAAACGACACTAAGTTTACAATTATAACGCGACCTCAAGTTACTTCTATTGGGCAACCTAAGTATGATATTGGCGCTGTTGCTATGAGAATGCTGACAAAGTTAATGAACAATGAAAAAATTGAACTCACACAAGTTAAATTACCACATACTTTAGAACGACGTGGAACGACAATTAATTAAAAATATATGTTAAAGAAATAAATCCGTAACAATTGACATTTAAACGTAAAAAAAGTAAACTAATAAAAGTGGTTTGCTTTTTATTTTGAAGAAATGTACTAGGGAAGGTTTGTTTTTCAAATGGGGAAAAGACGTTACATTACAGGTTTTGATGGGTTACGTGCGATTGCAGTTATTGGTGTGATGCTTTTTCATCTGATGCCAACTAAAATAATTGGCGGTTGGCTAGGCGTGCCACTTTTTTTTGTGCTTTCAGGTTATTTAATAACAGACTTGTTAATCCAAGAGTATGATAATACACAGCATATTGCACCGATTAAATTTTATATTCGACGGTTGAAACGTCTTTATCCGGCATTGGTTGGTATGCTGTTAATCAGCACGACAATTATTTTGTTGTTTGATCAACAACTCATTTACAACTTAAGACATATTTTGATCACTAATCTGGTTTATGTGTATAATTTTTGGGCAATTAATAATGGTCAATCCTATTTTCAACAATTTGGTGGTTCATCACCTTTTACGCATTTGTGGTCGCTATCTATTGAAGGGCAATTTTATCTCGTTTGGCCATTTGTTGTATGGGGTGTTTTGAAATTACGCATTAAAAAAATATATGTTTTTGTATCGTTGGTGCTTATGTCAGGAATGAGCGCAATTTTAATGGCTGTTTTATACCAACCAAATGCAATTAATCGCGCCTATTATGGCACAGACACACGATTATTTGCAATTTTGTTGGGATCTGCGTTAGCATTTGTTTGGTCGTCAACCAAATTACGACCAATAGCAAATAAAACATCAAAAAACCTGCTGAATAGTATAGGCGTCGTTTCATTAGTGATTGTGCTTAGTGGTTTTTTATGGCTAAATGGGCAAAATGATGCGACTTATCATGGCTTAATGTATCTGTTCACTATTATGATTACCATTTTAATTGCAGTTATTGTGCATCCAGCATCATGGTTTTCAAGCGCCTTTGATAACAAATTTCTAAACTATCTTGGTAAACGCAGTTACAGTATCTATCTATATCAATTACCAGTGTTCGTTTTTTTTGAAAAATTTGTGCCACACTATAAAACATCTTTCTTAAATATGATCATTGAAGTGTTAATAGTTATTGGAGTTAGTGAATTGAGCTATCGATACATTGAAAAAATTTTCAGTTATACGACAGTATTGAAGCATATATTTCAATGGTTTGTAGCATCACGTAATCGCTTTTTTGGTGGTGTCGTTGTTAGTTTAATGTATCTGCTTTTTTTAGGAAACGGGCTAACTGATCATCGGGCAGGCATAGCTTTACCAGAAACAAAATTACAAAAAACATTAAAAAAGAATGAAGTTGAAGTGGCTAAACGTAATGCAATAGCCGAAAAAAAAGCGCATGCATCTGCTTCTAAAAAGCAAAAAAATACAACATTAACAAATGATCAAAAAAATATTGTGGCAACTTATGGTTTGAAATCCAAACAATATTTGGCTTTTAAAGACTTGCCGTTTAAAGCAGTTGGTGATTCTGTCATGCTAGACGCGGCACCTTATTTGCAAGAAGTGAATAACAATATGGTAGTAGATGCAGAAGTTGGACGGCAATCGTATCAAACACCACAAATTGTTGAACAATTGGCTAAAAATGGAAAATTGGCACCAAACATGTTGATTGGATTAGGGACAAATGGTGATATTAAACGTGCTGATCTAGATCAAATGATGACAACGTTTGGTAAAAAGCGTCAAGTTTATTGGATGAATAATTTTGTCCAGAGCCGTTCATGGCAAGATGAAAATAACAAAATGCTACTTGATGCAGCAAAACATTATCCAAATCTACATGTGATTAATTGGTTTGAGCTTGCGGAACAACATACTGACTGGTTTGCTGACGATGGTGTGCATCCAGGCCCAGTAGGTGATCGTAACTATGTGCGGTTATTGGTAGAAAAAGTTAGTCAAGTAAATCATATTAAATAACATAGTTAGGCCTTTACAGTCTGATTATATTCGCTTAGAATGGGAGAGAATACAAGTATGGAGGAAGTGTGTAGATGATACACACGTAAAAAATAAAAATGACTAGTTTATATCAACATGGTACGTTGGCAATGCTTATGGGTAAACAGATGCAGGGAACAATAACAGCTGCTGAACTTTTAAAACATGGGGACACAGGTATTGGTACACTGACTGGACTCAATGGTGAGGTCATTATTTTAGAAGGTCAAGTCTATCAGGCGCAAAGTGATGGGCAAGTCAATCATATTACAGACTTAGACACGTTACTGCCGTTTGCATCAATTCATTTTTATAACCCAACTCAAAATTTACCCTTTGACCAGGTTGATTTTACAACATTGAGTGATCAATTAAAATCCGCACAGTTACAAAATATTTTTTCATCTGTTAATTTTCATGCTGATTTTTCGCGGATGCATGTTCGTATTGCGCCTAAGCAAGTCACACCATTTCCAAGTTTATTAGAAGTTGCTACGAATCAACCAGAATTTGAAGAGACAAATATATCCGGTACCGTAATGGGCTATTATGCACCTGAAATATTTAATGGCCCAACGGCAGCTGGTTGGCATTTACACTTTTTGTCTGATGACAAATCTTTTGCTGGACATATTTTGGATTTTTCAGCAACTCATGTGACAGGCACGCTGCAAGTATTTGACGAATTTGTGCAACACTTGCCAATTGAGAATGCTGACTTCCGAGGCATGTCATTGGACTTAGATGGCTTGCATGCTGGTATTGAAGCCAGCGAAGGAGGAAAAAAATAATGGTTCAAAAACCATTAGTGATTGGTATTACAGGTGGTTCTGGTTCTGGAAAGACAACTGTCAGTCGTGAACTAGTACGTCGTTTAACTGCGGATGGCTCTTCTGCAATTTTGTTACAACAAGATTCATATTATAAGAGTCAATCTGACAAACCAATGTCTGAACGTATATTAACCAACTATGATCATCCAGATTCTTTCGAAACAGATTTGTTTATTTCAGACTTGCGTCGCTTATTACGACATGAATCAATTAATAAGCCAATATATGATTACGAACAGCATACACGCTCTCAAGAAGTTGAAAATGTTGAACCGGCAGATGTTGTGATTGTTGATGGTGTTTTACTATTTAACGATGAGCGCGTACGTGATTTGCTTGATATGAAAATCTTTGTTGATACAGATGATGATATTCGTTTTTTGCGTCGTTTAGAACGCGATATTGAAGAACGTGGTCGCACTGTTCGTGGTGTCATTGAACAATATTTGGCGACTGTTAAGCCGATGTATCATCAGTTCGTTGAACCAACGAAACGCTATGCGAATATTATTGTCCCAGAAGGTGGCGAAAATTTAGTAGCGATTGATATGTTAACAAATCAAGCCAAGGCGATGATTAAACAACCTAAATAATAGGCTTAATGAAAAAAGATTGTCCAACAATGGACAATCTTTTTTTAGTGTGAACGCGTTTCCTCAATAATGTTGCGCATAGTATCCACAACGTTTTGTGTTTTTTTAGATAATTGCGAACCGACAATTGTAAATAAGGTATCAATAATGGTGATTTGGGCAATAAGAGAACTCATAGATTCGCTTCGAAAATTGATTTCTTCAGCAAGTGACAGTAACACCAAATCGGCTATTTTAGATAGCGGTGAATCAGCAAAAGAAGTTATTGCAATAACTTTAACGCCGTTTTCTTTTAGTTTTTGAGCAATCAGTAAGGTATCTTTGTTACGACCTGAGTGAGAAATAACCACTGCAGCATCATCTGCGTCTAATTTGACTGCTTGCATAAGCTGAATATCATAATCAGGATGTGCTATAACATCAAGCGGGGTGCGTAAAAATTTGTGATAGGCATTAAAGGCAACAATGGATGATCCGCCTATACCAAAAAAACCAACACGTTTAGCATGAATCAAGTAATGACTGGCATCATCTAGTAAATCAGGAGATAAATTATTAATGGTAGCATTTAATGCATTAGTTGCACCAGCAAAAACTTTTTGTCCGATTGCTGCAGTATCATCTTCATCAGTAATCTCACCAAAAAAATCAGACGTTGCTGATTTTGGTGCGCTTGCCAAGGCAACAGAAAAATCGCGAAAAGAATCGAAGCCCACTTTTTTAGCAAAGCGAGAAATAGTTGCAGTTGAAACACCAGAGCCAACAGAAAGTTCTTGAATAGTTGCTTCTCCCGCAAGATTAGTATCTCGAATGACATAATCAATTAATTTATTTTCAGTTGTATTGAATTGCTTTTTTTGAGCGCGAAGCTGCGCTATAATGTTGCGTGACATAGTTTAATATTTCCTAAATTAGTTTAGTTAAAAATGACGTGCCATACGATTTTTTCAACGTAATAATTGTATACAGTATCGCTTGTTTGAATACATTAAGTATACAAGATTAGAAAATTATTTACAATAATAGGTTGCAATATGTAAATAATTTTCATATAATAAGTATGTAACAAAAATACAAAAAATATAAGAGGTAAGTAAACCATGAAGTTTGCGATGATCGGCCTTGGTAAGATGGGCTTGAACTTAGTTAAAAACGCTGTTGATAATGGTCATGAAGTTGTAGCATTTGATTTGAATGCTGATTTCGTTAAGGAAGCAACCGACTATTCATCATCAGTTGAAAGTGCATCAGACATCGATGATATGTTGTCAAAATTGCCTTCACCTAAGGCTGTTTGGGTAATGGTACCTGCAGGTGTCCCAACAAACTCAACAATCGATACTTTGATTGAAAAGATGGACAAGGGCGACATCATTATTGATGGTGGTAACTCTAACTATAAGGACAACTTGGAACAAAACAAGCGTACAACAGCTGCTGGTATCAAGTTCTTTGATGCTGGAACATCTGGCGGTATGAGTGGTGCCCGTAATGGTGGTAACTTCATGATTGGTGGCGATGATGCCCAAGCTTGGAAAGTTATCGAACCACTCTTTGAATCAATCGCTGAAGAAGATGGTTACTTGTACACAGGTCGTTTGGGATCAGGTCATTATTTGAAGATGGTTCATAATGGTATCGAATATGGTATGATGCAAGCAATTGCTGAAGGCTTTGAAGTTTTGGAAGCATCACAATTCGATTACGATTATGAAGCTGTTTCAAAGTTGTGGAATCATGGTTCAGTTATCCGCTCATGGTTGATGGAATTGGCTGAAGAACAATTTGCTAAGGATCCACATTTGGATGCTATTGCAGGTCGTATGCATTCATCTGGTGAAGGTCAATGGACTGTTCAAGAATCATTAGATCTTGGCGTACCAGCCCCTGTTATCTACTTGTCACTTGCAATGCGTTACCGTTCATTACAAGATGACACATTTACAGGTAAGGTTGTTTCAGCTTTGCGTAACGGCTTTGGCGGTCACGCAATGGATTCAGCTAAATAATTAATTAATATAAGTACTGTTTAATTGTTGAACAGAAGCTCCCGCTAAGGGAGCTTTTTCTGTCTTGAGTGAATATTGTTTAGCGGTTAGCAAAAAGTTGAGGGAAAATTATGGAATATATGATTGGTGTTGATTTAGGTACAACAGCAACAAAAGCAGTTTTATTTGACGATCAAAATCAAGTTGTTACGACTGTAAGCAAAGCATATCCGTTATACCGTGATTTACCAGACATGGCTGAAGAAGACTTAGATGAAATTTTTGATGCGCTAATGGATGCTTTGCATGATATTGTGCGTGACGCTCACTTTAATACGGATGATGTGGTTGCAGCAGTTTCGTTTTCATCAGCTATGCATTCATTAATAGCCTTTGATGAAGATTGGCAGCCACTGACTCGTGTTATTACATGGGCTGATACACGTGCTGTAAAGTATACGGAAAAATTAAAAAAATCTGGTCTTGGTGATCAAATCTATAAAAAAACCGGTACACCGATTCATCCAATGGCACCTTTATCAAAGTTATTGTGGTTGCAAGCAGAGCATTCTGATATTTATAATCGTGCGGCACATTACTTAGGCATTAAAGAATATTTGTTCCACCGTTTGTTTGGTACAAATAAAATGGATATTTCTTTAGCTTCGGGTACGGGATTATTTAACATTTTCAATCTTGATTGGGATGAACAAGCTTTAGAAGTTACTGGTATAAATAAAGAGCAATTACCAACACCGGTTGAACCCTATGAATATGAAACCGGGATGGCGACTGAATATACTGTGATTACCGGATTACCAAGTAGTACACCATTTGTTTATGGTGCAGGTGATGGTCCATTATCTAATTTAGGTGTTAATGCGGTTAAACCTGGTGTTGCAGCAATTACAATTGGGACATCAGGTGCCATTCGTGTGGTATCAGATCAGCCAGTAATTGATCCAAAGGGGCGGACATTTACTTATGCCTTGGATAAGGATCATTGGGTCATTGGTGGCCCTGTTAACAACGGTGGGGATGTCTTTCGATGGGCGCGCGACAATATGTTCGATGCCGAAAAATCAACGGCTGCTTTACTTGGGACAGATGCTTATGATTTAATGACACAAATTGCTTCGCGTGTTCCTGCGGGTTCTGAAGGTTTGATTTTTCATCCCTATTTAGGTGGAGAACGTGCACCCATTTGGGATGCAAACGCTCGAGGATCATTCTTTGGTTTAAATCACAGACATACACGAGCTCATATGGTACGTGCTGTTCTGGAAGGCATTACCTTTAATATTTATATGGTTAGTTTAGCGCTAGAAGAAGTTGTGGGCGAGTTAACATCAATTCAAGCAACTGGTGGCTTTGCGCGTTCACCATTGTGGCGTCAAATGTTTGCTGATATTTTTGAACAACCTGTCACTGTGCCAGAAGCATTTGAATCAGGCGCACTAGCTGCAGTAATTGTGGCACAAAAAGCCTTAGGAAAAATTGATGACTTGTATGAAATTGAAAAGTATGTTGGCAATTCAAATACATACCAACCAATGCCAGAAAATTTTGAAGCTTATCGTGAATTAGCACCTATTTTTATTCGGTTATCTCGACAGTTACAAACTGAATATGAGAATATTGCCAATTATCAAAGAAAGCATGCAAGTAAATAACATACGACATGATATAAAAGGATTAAAATTAATACATTCAGGCAATGAATTAGTCAGTTAAGTGCTTAATGGTTAAATTATTGTGGTTAGTATTAAAATAATTATTTAGGAGAAAACGCGTTGTTAAGGATACGCGTTATATAAATAACATGGAATTTGTCATGTTGATTGTATCAATTTTAATTTTATTGCTTTTAATAGCTAAATTTAAATTGAATACATTCGTTTCATTAATTATTACAGCTTTTATTTTGGCTTTACTACTCGGTATGAAGCCTATGGAGATTCCAGATGCTGTATTGGGTGCACAAGGTGTTGGTAATATTTTGGGACCTAATTCTGTTATCTTTATTTTTGGTGGCATGATTGGTCGACTAGTTGCTGATGCTGGTGGTTCATATCGTATCGCCAAGACCTTGATTGATTGGTTTGGCGTTAAGCGCTTACAATGGGCGGTATTGATTGCCTCGTTTATTATTGGTATTTCAATGATTTTCGGCGTTGGTATGGTATTATTAATTCCTATTGTGTTTGCTGTTGCGATTGAATCAGGGGTGCCTTTACTTTACCTTGGTATCTCAATGACTGCTGCACTATCATCTGCACAAGGATTTTTGCCACCTCAGCCAGCGCCAACGGCTGTTGCTTCAGCATTGGGTGCTAATATTGGCATGATGCTGATTTTTGGATTAGTTGTCTCAGTTATCACAGCTATTGTTGCGGGACCATTATTTACAAAATTGGCACAAAAATATGCACCTGACGCGTTTCAATTTAAAACTGAAATTGCCGCAGTGGGTCCAGTGAAAGAATATGATTTGAAGACCACACCTAACTTCGGATTATCTGTGCTAACTTCGATCTTTCCATTAATATTTATGATTATTGCCACCATTTATAAATTGATTTATACAGGTGGTGTGACACCTAAAAATCCAAATTTGATGGATCAAATTATTGAGTTTGCTGCTAATCCGGCAGTTGCCATGACGATTGCTTTGATTTTCGCAATATTTACAATGGGTATTTGGCAACATAAGTCGATGACCGAGGTAGGCAAATCACTCAATGCCGGTATGGCAGCAGTTGCGGGTATTTTGTTAATTGTTGGTGGTGGTGGCGCTTTGCGTGGTGTATTGGTTACGTCAGGTTTGTCAGATAAAATTGCATCAACATTCCAGTCAGGTGGCGCAATGAGCCCAATGGCTATTGTCCTGTTTGCGTGGGGCGTTGCAGCCATTTTACGTATTTCAGTTGGTTCAGCTACGGTAGCTGGTATGACAGCTGCAGGCATTGTAACGGGTATTTTAGCTGCTAATCCAGGCAATACATTATTACCAGTGTTCGTGGCATTAGCTATTGGTGCAGGCTCACTTATTGCTTCACATGTTAATGATGCTGGTTTTTGGATTTTTAAAGAATTCTTTGATTTATCAGTTAAACAGACTTTTCAAATTTGGACAGTACTTGAGACAATTATCTCAGTGACTGGTCTAATAATCATTTTAATTATGACGGCTATATTTGCATAATATATTTAAAGCAGAATTTCGATTCTGTTTTTTTATTGACAATAAGATTAGAAAATGTTAATATTGTCAAGTAACTTTTGTAACCTTTGGAGGGATAAATATATGTCGGAATCAAAATCAAAAACTGGGTGGTTTCATAAAGCGAGTCCATCGAGCTTTGCTAGTAGTGATGCGCACTTACGTAAAACACTAGGGGTTAAAGAAATGTTGGCACTAGGGATTGGTACAATCGTATCAACTGCCATCTTCACACTGCCTGGTATTGTAGCTGCTAATCATGCTGGACCGGCGGTTGCAATTTCGTTTGTTATTGCTGCTATTGTATCGGGGCTGGCCGCCTTTGCTTACTCTGAATTTGCGTCTGCTTTACCATTTGCTGGCTCAGCTTATACCTGGGCAAATGTTGTTTTTGGTGAAGTGTTTGGCTGGATTGCTGGCTGGGCGCTTTTAGCGGAATATTTTATTGCCGTTGCTTTTGTGGCTTCTGGCTGGTCAGCAAACTTCAAACTATTTCTTGGATCTCATAATCTAGTCTTACCACCTGCCTTAGCAGGATCATTTGCTGCTGGGCATGGTGGCATGGTTGATATCGCTTCATTATTTGCAGTTTTAGTCGTAGCTGTTTTATTGTGGCACGGAACAAACACAACAGCGCGCGTTGAAAATGTGTTAGTTGTTGGTAAAGTATTAGTTATTTTGATTTTCATTGGCGTTGGCTTAACGGCCATTCACCCGGGTAACTACGTACCCTTTATTCCACCTCGTAATGAGAGTACCAATTTTGGTGGTTGGTCAGGTGTGTTTGCTGGCGCCTCACAAATTTTCTTAGCTTATATTGGTTTTGATTCTATTGCAGCCAGTTCAGCTGAAGCTAAAGATCCAAAAAAGACGATGCCACGTGGTATTATTGGTTCCTTGATTATTGCGACAATCCTGTTTGTAACAGTAGCATTGGTCTTAGTTGGTATGTTCCATTATTCAAAATATGCCAATAACGCAGCGCCTGCTGCATGGGCATTGTTGCACTCTGGACATGAATTTACATCTAATTTATTATCAATTGTAGCTTTGCTTGGTATGTTCACCGCAATCATTGGTATGATGCTTGCTGGTTCACGATTATTGTATGCTTTTGGCCGAGATGGGTTACTACCTGCTTTCTTAGGAAAAGTTAATGATAAAGGTCTTCCTAACAATGCTTTATTAGTATTGTCAATTATTGCTATTTTGATTGGTTCAGTATTTAGCTTTACCGAGTTAGCTGGACTGATTTCTGCCGGTACTTTGATTGCATTTATAATTGTGTCACTTGGTATTTATGCATTGCGTCCCCGTGAAGGCAAAGATATTCAAGAACCAGGATTTAAAATGCCGTTTTATCCAGTGATGCCAGCACTGTCAGCGTTAGGATCTGGATTTATTTTTTATGAATTAGACAATCAAGCAAAATTGTATGCTTTTGGATGGTTTGTTATTGGTTTAATTATTTACGCTGTTTATGGTGTTAGACACAGTAAAATATCGCGCGAATAAACTTCGAAAGTCCTGTTAAATCGGGGCTTTTATTGTAAGCAAAAAGAAGGTGACTGTATGTCAAAAAATCAAGATATTTTGAATGAAGAAAAAATACATTTAGCCGATGCAACTCGGGTTAAATATTTTGATATAGTTATTGATCACGGTCAAGGCGCAGTAATTACTGACGCAAATGGTCGCGACTATATTGATCTTTTAGCCAGTGCTAGTGCAACTAATATTGGACATTCGCATCCAAAAGTTGTGGCAGCAATTACGGCGCAAGCAAAAAAACTGATTCAGTATACACCGGCGTATTTCGCTAATACAACGACAGCTACTTTAGCAAAGCGATTAACTGAGCTGGCACCTGGAAATTTTGATAAACAAGTTGCTTTTGGTAATTCAGGTTCAGATGCCAATGATGCAATGATTAAATTTGCTCGAGGATATACTGGTCGGCAATATATTGTGAGCTTTACCGGTGCTTATCATGGATCAACCTATGGTGCGTTGTCTATTTCTGGCGTGAGTTTAAATATGGCACGTCATATTGGACCACTTTTACCAGGAACTGTTAAAGTCCCTTTCCCGGATCAAACACAGAGATTATCTGGAGAATCGGACAATGATTTTTCCGAACGGTTATTTAAACAATTTAAATTACCGTTTGAAACTTATTTACCAGCAGATGAAGTGGCCCTAGTAATCATTGAACCTATTCAAGGTGATGGTGGCATCATTAAGGCACCACAAAAGTATATGTCATTAGTATATGAGTTTACTAGAGAAAATGGGATTGTTTTTGCTGTTGATGAGGTTAATCAAGGGCTAGGGCGGACAGGAAAAATGTGGTCGATTGATCATTTTGGTATTGCACCGGATATGATGAGTATTGGCAAATCAATTGCAAGCGGGTTACCATTAAGTGCTGTTATTGGTCGTACTGAGATTATGTCGAGTTTGTCAGCGCCAGCTAATGTCTATACAACCGCGGGAAATCCCGTTACCGCTGCAGCGGCATTGGCAACGCTAGATGTCATAGATGAAGAACAGCTAGTAACACGTTCTGCAAGATTAGGCCTGTTAGCGCAAGCATTTTTTCAACAAGCAGCACAACGCTATGCATTTATTAGTGATGTAAGATTATATGGTTTGAATGGTGGCATTGATATTGTAGACATGGCTGGTATGCCCGATAATGAGGCAACAACAAAGTTAATTTATCGTATTTTTGAATTAGGCGCAATTATGATTAGCCTGCGTGGCAATACGTTACGTTTTCAACCACCATTAGTGATAACAGAAAAGCAATTAACCCATGCATTTAATATTATAGAACAGGCGTTTAGTGAGTTAGCATCTGGTAAGTTAACTTTGCCAAAAACTGACAATCATATTGGTTGGTAATGTGCTATAATAATTTATGAAATCTGAATATGCAAAATTTCTAAGACGTCAAGTTAGAAATGTGTTGGTTAATGTGAGACACACGTCACGAATTTTGTGCTCTCAGGTCATCTTGTAACTGAAAAGTTACCGCGCCTCAGCGTTATGAGATTTAAAGGTAAAGATTAAAGATCATTACAAATTGCGGTGGTACCACGGTCACGCGTCCGCACTTTGTTATGGTCTTTTTATAGTTAAATGAAGGAGAAATTAATTATGAAAGAACTCAATTCCTCACAAATACGTCAAATGTTTTTAGACTTTTTTGCATCAAAAGGGCATGAAATCGTGCCTTCAAAAAATCTTATTCCAAAAGATGATCCAACCTTATTATGGATTAATTCAGGTGTTGCCACTTTAAAAAAATATTTCGATGGCTCAGTTATCCCAGAAAATCCAAGAATTACTAATGCACAAAAGGCTATTCGAACCAATGATATTGAAAATGTTGGTAAAACAGCACGACATCATACATTATTTGAAATGATGGGTAATTTCTCAATTGGTGATTATTTTAAAGAAGAAGGGATTCCTTGGGCATGGGAATTATTAACAAGCCCTGATTGGTATGGTTTGGATAAAGAATTATTATATGTCACAGTTTATCCCAAAGATACTGAAGCTAAAAAAATCTGGCAAGAAAAAACAGATATTCCAGAGGGGCATATTTATGAAGTAGAAGATAACTTTTGGGATATTGGTGAGGGACCTTCAGGACCAGATTCGGAAATTTTCTTTGATCGCGGTAAAGATTTTCAGGATTTGCCAGACAATGATCCAGAAATGTATCCAGGTGGTGAAAATGAACGATATTTAGAAATTTGGAACATTGTCTTTTCACAATTTAATCATCTGCCAGGTTTAACAGATAACGCGCAATATCCAGAATTGCCACATAAGAATATTGATACTGGTATGGGCCTTGAACGTGTAGTTTCTGTTTTCCAAAAAGGGCGCACTAACTTTGATACAGACTTATTTTTACCAATTATTAAAGCAACTGAAGTGATGTCAGACGGCTTTAAATATGATAGCCGTATCAACTCAGAAAGTAATACAAGTTTTAAAGTTATTGCCGATCATATTCGTGCGGTGACATTTGCAATTGGTGATGGTGCATTACCTTCCAATGAAGGGCGCGGATATGTTATTCGGCGTTTACTACGTCGCGCAGTTTTGCATGGCCAAAAATTAGGTATAACAGGTGAATTTTTAACACAGTTGGTTCCTGTTGTGGGCAATATCATGCAAAGCTATTATCCGGAAATTTTGGAAAATACAGCTAAAATTCAAAAAACAATTGCCGCTGAGGAAAAACGTTTTAATGCAACATTAACTGGTGGTTTAGCATTACTAAACCAGGTTATTAATCAAGCTAAGGCAGAAAACAAGACACAATTATCCGGAGCTGATGCTTTTAAGTTATCTGATACCTATGGTTTTCCTTTGGAATTAACACAGGAACAGGCTGCTGATGCTAACTTGACTGTTGATATTCAAGGATTTAATGATGCGCTTCAAGCACAACGTACGCGTGCACGTGCCGCACGCGCAACTGACAAATCAATGGGTGTCCAAAATGCAGTATTGACGGATTTGAAAGTTGACTCTCAGTATGTTGGGTGGTCAGTTACTGCGGTTGAGGATGCCAAAATTTTGGCTATTATTGGTCAAGATAAGCAAGGTGTTGATGCCTTATTAAATTCAGCTAGTACAGGCCAAAAGTTACAATTAGTCTTTGATAAGACACCATTCTATGCTGAGATGGGGGGGCAAGTAGCTGATTACGGTGAGGTGTCAACGACCTCAGGTAAAGTTATTGCCCATGTCGTTGATGTGCAAAATGCGCCAAACGGACAGCATATTCATACAGTTAATGTGTTAGGTGATTTTAGTTTGACTGACACAGTGAATTTGCAAGTAGATCTTGCACGTCACAGTGCAATATCAAGAAATCACACTGCAACTCACATGTTGGATCAATCTTTACGAAATATTATTGGCGGTGACATACATCAAGCTGGGTCACTTGTAGAGCCTGAATATTTACGCTTTGATTTTACTAATGAAGGCCCCGTTTCAGAGAAAAATATAGAAAAAATTGAAACCTTGATGAACCGTGAAATTGCTAATAATTTGCCTGTGTCATGGTTAGAAACTGATATTGAATCAGCTAAAAAAATGGGAGCTGTGGCTGTGTTTGGCGAAAAATATGGTACCTTAGTTCGTGTTGTTTCCATTGGTGATTTCAATAAAGAGTTCGATGGTGGTACACATGCTAAATCTACTGCAGAACTTGGTTTATTTAAAATTGTTTCTGAATCAGGTATTGGTGCAGGTGTTCGTCGTATTGAGGCGGTAACTGGTTTACAAGCACTTGCGTTATACAAAGAAGAAGAAACTGCTTTAAAAGCTATCGCAGTGACTGTCAAAGCACAAAAACTAACAGATGCCCCTGTAAAAGTGACCGATATGCAAGCAGAATTAAAGGCAACACAACGCACGTTAGAGTCACTTGAATCTCAATTAGCTAATGCTGCTGCTACGGAAGTATTTTCTGATGTGAAAACAAGTCACAAACACTCATATATCACCGCACAACTACAAGTTTCAGGCATGGATGGTTTGCGACAAGTGGCCGATAATTGGAAAACCAATTATCCATCTGATGTTTTGGTATTGGCGGCTACTGTTGATGGTCGAGTTAATCTGATTGTAACCGCATCGCCAAATGCAAATGCCGCAGGTATTAAAGCAGGAGACCTAATTAAAACCATTGCCCCTCTAGTAGGTGGTGGTGGCGGTGGACGCCCTGATATGGCCCAAGCAGGCGGTAAAAACCCTGCAGGCATTGCTGACGCATTTGCGGAAGTCGCTAATTATTTAGCTAAAGTGTAAACAAAAAGTTGGATTCTTTACCTGATTGTTATGTTATGGTTATAATAATTAGGTATAGTGGTGGTATGCAACAAATCAAGATTTTCATATGATGATAAGATATCATAAATTTTCAAAAGGAAAGGAGCGTGTACGATGTCAGTAGGAGATGAAACAGCTATATTTGATTTTGGCAATCAAATGCCAAAAGATATCCATGATACATTAGAGATAGTTTATAATGCCCTAGAAGAAAAGGGTTATAATCCAATTAATCAAATTGTTGGTTATTTAATGTCAGGAGATCCAGCCTATATCCCGCGTCTTAATGATGCCCGTAATTTAATTAAACGTCATGAACGTGATGAAATTATTGAAGAACTTGTGCGCGCCTATCTAAAAAAATAATGCGTATATTAGGATTAGATGTAGGAAGCCGTACAGTTGGTGTATCAGTTAGTGATCCTATGGGATGGACCGCACAAGGCGTTGAAATTATTCGTATCAATGAGGACGAAAAAGAATTTGGTTTGAAACGACTTGGTGAAATTATCAAGGAAAAACAAGCTAAAGGAGTCGTTGTTGGTTTACCAAAAAATATGAATAATTCTGAAGGGCCACGAGCAGAAGCTGCGCGTGACTATGCCAAAATGGTAGAAGAAAATTTTGAATTACCAACAGATTTTCAGGATGAACGACTTACCACTGTACAAGCAGAGCGTATGTTAATTGAAGAAGCAGATGTGTCGCGAAAAAAACGAAAACAAGTCATTGATAAAATTGCTGCCGAGTTTATTTTACAAAACTATTTAGATGCTAATGGTAAATTAACAAAATAACGTAAAAACAACGTTTCTATACGAAACGTTGTTTTTACGTTATAATATAGTTATTAACTTTGAAGGGAATGCGTGAATAAGTTGTTAACAACTTATTCACGCGCTAATAAATATGGCAAATCAAAACGAGATACAAAACATCACATTAGTTGATGAAAATGGGGATGAAACACTGTATGAAATACTATTCACATTTCACTCTGATGAGTATAGTAAAGATTATATTTTGCTTGTTCCAGAAGGTGTTGAAGATGATGAAGAAGTTGATATTCAAGCTTACATCTTTAGTCCTGATGAAAATGGGGATGCCACTGAAGAAGACCTGATTCAAATAGAAGATGATAAAGAATGGGACATGGTTGAAGAAGTATTAAATACATTTTTAGACGATGATAATAATTTTGAATAACGACTGAAAACGCAGTTTGCGTTTTTTTTGTTACAAAAATTTAACAACTTAATTGCTTATCAAGTGATAAACTAGGAAATGGAGATGATACAGGGAATAATGGCATCTTAGTATCTTTGACGAGTTAAAAATGAATGATGAGTTACTTTTCAGTAAAGATAAGCGCTGGTCATAACTTTGGAGGAACACATGGTTACATTAGTAGGCATTCTGGATTTAGCAAGATTTCAGTTTGCAATGACAACGATATTTCACTTCTTTTTCGTACCAATGTCAATTGGTTTGGGTGTGGTGGTATCGGTTATGGAAACATTGTACGTCATCAAAAAAGATGTGATGTACAAAAAAATGGCACAGTTTTGGGGCAAAATATTCTTACTCAGTTTTGCCGTTGGTGTTGTAACAGGACTAATTCAAGAGTTTCAGTTTGGTATGAATTGGTCTGCGTATTCAAGATATGTCGGAGATATATTTGGTTCGCTGTTAGCGATAGAAGCCTTAGTAGCATTCTTTGCTGAATCAACATTTATCGGTTTATGGTCATTTACATGGGATCGATTTAAGCCGGGTATTCATGTTTTGTTCATTTGGATAACAACCATTGGATCCGCAATATCATCGCTTTGGATTTTAGCTGCGAACTCATTCATGCAAAATCCTGTAGGTTATGCCATTGATAATCATATGGGACGTGCCCAGCTAGTTAGTTTTAGTGCATTGCTCAAAAATAAGCAATTGTGGGTTCAATTTCCACACGTACTTGTTGGCACATTAATTACAGCTGGTTTCTTAGTAGCTGGTATGTCGGCATTTAAACTATTAAATTTGAAAAAAAATGATAGTCAAATTCTATTTTTCCGAAAATCAATTAATATTGCTTTGATTATTGGTATGATTGGCATAGCTGGTGCATTAGTGACAGGTGATAGGCATGCTTTTGATTTGCAATCCATGCAACCTATGAAGTATGCAGCGATGGAAGGTGTCGATGAGACAATTAAATCATCTGACAGAAAAGACAAAGCTCAGCCATGGTCTGCTATCTCTGTTACAAATCCTGATACACATAAAGTTATTGCCAAGATTGAAATACCATATGTCTTATCGATTTTGGGGCATCATTCATTAACGGGTGGTGATACAGTTGGTACAACAGAGCTTGAAAAGCAATTCCAAAAGAAATACGGTAAAACACATGGTGATATTAAAAATTATTATGTGCCCGAAAATACGTTATTTTATGCCTTTCGTGTCATGGCAGTTGGTGCCGGTGGTTTGCTCATGTTAGCAATTGTTGCTTTGTGGATGAACCGTAAAAAGTCTCAACTTATTTTGACACAACGCTGGTTTTTATGGATTTTGGGTATTGCCATTTATGTGCCATTTGCATTAAACACTGCTGGTTGGTTGGTAACAGAGTTAGGTCGTTATCCATGGGTTGTTTATGGCTTAATGCCAATCAGTGATGCCGTTTCGCCAAATGTTTCGGCAGCCTCACTCTTGATTTCTAATATTATCTACTTTTTGACTTTTGCAGCCATTGGTGGTGTGATGATTTGGTTAGCACGCAGAGCATTGCATGCAGGGCCATACGCTGAAGAAGAGGCACAGTCGTCACAAAGTGACCCTTATAGTCATTTATCAGAAGGGAGTGAAGCTTAATGAGTACTTTGGAAATTGTTTGGTTTGTTTTGATTGGTATTTTATGGGCAGGCTTCTTCTTTTTAGAAGGTTTTGATTTCGGTATTGGCATGCAGTTTGTTCTTAATGCCCGCGACCAAAAAGATCGCGAGGCTTTATATCAAGCTATTGGTCCGAACTGGGATGCAAACGAAGTGTGGCTAGTTAGTGCTGGTGCGTCAATGTTTGCGGCATTTCCATTTTGGTATGCTTCTTTGTTCTCAGGATTCTATTTGATGCTATTTGTTGTTTTATTAGCTTTAATTTATCGTGGTGTGTCATTTGAGTTTCGTGAGCAAATGCCGACGATTCAAGGGACACAACTTTGGGAACGCTTAATTGCACTCACATCATTTTTGGTGCCATTCTTCTTAGGCATGATTTTCACCGCTATGGTTTCTGGCACACCAATAGATGCACAAGGTAATTTATCAGCAGGATTTTTTGATTATGTGACGCCGTTTACATTAGTTGGTGGCGTAGCAGTATCGTTAATGAGTTATGTGCATGGATTAAATTATACACGGTTGCGTATAGAAGGACCGTTACGACAACGGGCGCTGACACAGTTAAAATACTTGTATCCGGTTTTACTAGCTGGTGAGGCATTGTTTGCCGTATTGTTATTCTTTTATACAGATTTTATACAAACTAAAACAGTATTAATGCTTATCCTTTTGGTAACACTTGTTTTAACGACTATTATAGGCTGGGTATTAGCTGTGCAAAAGCGGCAGGAAATTATACCATTTATCTTGTCGGGCCTAGCATTGATTGAAGTGGTTGTGTTGCTATTTTCCGGACTGTTTCCACGCGTAATGGTAGCAAATAATCCATTACACACATTAAATATTGTGACAGCATCTTCTTCTGCTTATACATTAAAGGTGATGACAATTGTTGTGATGATTGCTTTACCTGTCACACTCGTTTATCAAATTTGGAGTTTCTGGGTTTTCCGTAAACGTATTGTGTCACACAAAGTGGTAGAATAAAATTAACAAAAACGTTTACAATTGTATGTAGGCGTTTTTTATTTTAAAAAAGATTCCCCATAGAAAAAGGATTTTTAAAATGAACAGCAGTAAATATAGGAATAAAGTAAAATGATAGATAAAAGACTTTTTAAACTTAAAGGTATTATAAGTACACTTGTTGTGCTTGTATTTATGACTGGGGTTCAAGGATTAGCGATCCTTGCGCAAGGTATATTTATAGCAAGAGCGATTGTTGATTTCTGGCAAAATAATTTATCATCTGAAACGAGCATTAATATTGCTTTGTTTGCGCTAGCTTTTTTTGTACGACAGCTGTTAGTTGTTATGAAAAATAAATATATGGCAGTTTATGCTGACAAGGCGGTTGAAAATTATCGCATTAAGCTATTAGAAAAATATACAGAGATTGGCTCGACTATAATTGCTGATCAAGGAACTGGTAATGCGGTGACGACCCTAGGCGTTGGTTTAGATAATGTCAAAAACTATTTTCAGCTCTTATTGATTAAAGTATTTGATTTAAGCATTATTCCTTGGTTAATTTTAATGTACATCTTGTATACTAAATGGGAGCAGGGACTATTTTTGTTATTGATTTTCCCAGTAGTCATTATGTTTTTTATTATCTTAGGATTAGCAGCGCAAAGCAAAGCGGACGCGGAGTTTATTAACTTTAAAAATTTAAATAATCGTTTTGTTGATGCCTTGCGTGGCTTACCAACTTTAAAACAACTTGGATTGGCAGATCAATATAGTGATGAAATTTATCAAATTTCTGAAGATTATCGCAAAACAACGATGCGAACATTGCGAATTGCAATGACTTCAACATTTGCTTTAGATTTTTTTACGACCCTCTCTATTGCTGTTGTTGCAGTTTTTTTGGGATTTGATTTATTGAATGGCAAGCTGACACTTTTACCTGCTTTAACGATATTAATTTTAGCCCCAGAATATTTTTTGCCACTACGAAATTTTTCTGATGATTATCACGCCACATTAAATGGTAAAAATGCGCTAACTGATGTGTTATCAATGATTGATAGACCGACAATTAAAAATCAGGATAAATTGCAATTAAAAACATGGCATAATTCGGAACAATTAACCTTAGCACATGTTGATTTTTCTTATGATGAACAAGTCGTTTTAAAAGATATTAATATCCAAGTTAGTGGTTACCAAAAAATTGCTGTGGTGGGTGAAAGTGGTTCAGGAAAATCGACTTTACTTAATATTATAAGTGGCTTTTTATTACCAACTAGTGGAAAAATTACTGTGGCGAATCAAACAATGCCGCATTTAGCCCAAGTAGATTGGCAGAAACAATTTTTTTATATGCCACAGCATCCTTATATTTTTCATGATACGCTGAGAGAAAATATAACATTTTATGCGAAAAATGTTACGAATGAACAAATAACAATTGCTACGCAAAAAGCTGGATTAACTGAACTTGTCAACGACTTACCAGCAGGTTTGGATAGTATTATCGGTGAAAGTGGCCGACAGGTTTCTGGTGGACAGGCACAGAGAATAGCATTGGCAAGAATGTTATTAGATGATCAGCGAAAAATTTTATTTTTTGATGAACCAACCGCACATCTTGATATTGAAACCGAATATGATCTGAAGCAGACTATGGCGCCAATTTTATCGTCACATTTAGTATTTTTTGCAACACATCGACTGCATTGGTTAGATCAAATGGATTATGTTTTAGTCATGCGGCATGGCAAAATAGTAGAACAAGGTGAACCGCAGCAATTATTAGCAGATGGGCACAGCCAATTAAATCAATTACGTCATGACTTAGGAAGTGTATAGTGAACAAGATAAAGCATCTATTAGCAAATGATCGATGGATTGTACCGTTTTTGAAGACACAAAAATCAGGTTTTTTTTGGTCGATATTTCTAAATTTATTAACAATAGTAGCGGCCAGTGCATTAATGTTTGTTTCTGGCTATCTGATTTCGCGAGCAGCCCAGCGTCCTGATAATATTTTGTTGATTTATGTGCCTATTGTGCTAACGCGTGCTTTTGGTATTGCACGGCCAATTTTTCGGTATGCACAGCGGCTAGTATCACATAATTGGGTATTGCGCTTTGTTTCAAAGTCTCGTCAACGTCTCTACGAAAGTGTTGCTAGTACAGCAAGCAGTATTCGTGGGCGATTACAAACAGGCGAAGTTTTAAGTTTGTTGGCAGATGATTTAGATCAGTTACAAAATTTGTATTTAAGAACACTATTTCCTCTAGCTACAGGGTTATTGGTCTATTTATTTGTTAGTGTAGCTGTTGGCACTGTTAATTGGCTATTTATGCTATGGTGGCTGTTTATGCTAGCTATCATTATGATCGTTGTGCCGACAATAAGTTTTTTGATGAACCGGGCACGTGTGCACAGACAAAAGCAATTACAGTCGCAATTATATACTGACGCAACTGATGCTGTATTGGGTTTACAAGATTGGGTACTATCAGGTCGCCAAAAGGATTTAGTGACGCAACAAGGTCATATCATGGCTAATTTAGCGAAAACAAAAAATGCTGGGATGACATTTGGTTGGTGGCGTGATTTTGCGCTTCAAATGTTGGCTTTAATTTTGGTAATTACGACCTTGATAGGTGTAGGTTTGCAATTTAAAAGTAATCACATGGCAGTTAATTTCATTGCTGCCTTTACATTGGCAATCTTTCCCCTTATTGATGATTTTATTGGCGTCAACCAAGGTGTTAGTGAGGCTTCGTTTTATGAGGATAGCATTGAACGCTTGAATGCTTTGCCGGTTCCTGAAACAAGTCAGATTAAAGCTGAGAAATTAACTGATACAACAGTGGCTTTAAATCATGTAATCTTTAAATATGATAATAAAAAAATTATTGATGCAGTAGATTTAATAGTACATCCGGGTGAAAAAATAGCATTATTAGGGCGATCTGGTTCTGGGAAGACAACACTCTTAAAACTGATAGCTGCAGATATTGCACCACTTTCTGGGACTATCACGATTGGTAACCAGCCGATTAATCAATTACAACATCAATTATCAAAACTCGTGGCGGTTTTAGATCAACAATCGTATTTATTTAACACAACAATTTTAAATAATGTGAGAATGGGTAATATAAAAGCGACAGATGATCAGGTGAAATTGGCGATTAAACAAACTGGTTTACAGCCGCTAATTGACAGTTTACCAAATGGCTATGAAACACAAATGCAGGAGGCTGGCGCTAGGTTTTCAGGAGGCGAACAGCAACGTTTTGCTTTAGCTCGTATCTTGTTACAAGATGCACCCATTGTTATTTTGGACGAACCAACTGTTAGTTTGGATCCGAAAACTGAATATGATGTGTTAACACAAATTTTTGAAGTATTACAAGATCGAACAATTATTTGGGTGACGCATCATTTAACAGGTATTGACTATGTTGATAAGGCCTATTTTTTAGAAAATGGCCGTTTTGTATTAGCGGATACACCTAAAAACTTACGTCAAACGTCAGTTCACTTTCAACAATTATTGACAATGGATGGCATTAAATAATGGCAAAAAAAAGAAAAAAACGTACAAAAAAAAGACTATTAAAATTAAATTTATGGTTATGGGTAAGTAGTATTTTAATCATAGCAATTGGCGCTACTTTTTGGTCGCAAACACTTATTTATGATAAACAAGAAACGCCCAATCAAGATGCAGTGCGCCAACAAAAAACTGATTGGATTAATCAGTTGGCACCATATGCAAGACAAATGCAAGAAGAGTATGGTGTCATTGCTTCAATCAGTATTGCACAAGCTATTTTAGAATCGGATTGGCATACGTCAACGTTGTCAACACAATATAATAATTTATACGGCATTAAGGCTGATGCGAATCAAAAAAGTGTTGTTTTACCAACACAAGAATTTGAAAATGGTCAGTGGATAACAATTCAAGGCCGTTTTGCAGCTTATGATACATGGCAAGCGAGCATGAAAGCGCATGCAAAATTACTATATCATGGGACGAGTTGGAATACTGAGCAATATGAGCATGTTTTACAAGCACGCGATTATAAGTCAGCAGCTCAGGCATTAACCCAAGATGGTTATGCAACTGATCCGATGTATGCAAAAAAATTAATTGCAATTATTCAAGAGTGGCACTTATCGCGTTTTGACATACCACAAAAGTAAACGAGAGGTATCTCGTTTTTTATTTTTGTCATAGCGAACTGATGTTCGCTATAAAATCTGGTATAATATATAGAAGTTAATTTACACTTTAGGAGCGCACATGTCAGTAGAAGAACTTATTAGCGGAATGAACGATAAACAGGCCGAAGCAGTCCAGATCACACAAGGACCTCTTTTGATTATGGCAGGTGCGGGTTCAGGTAAAACTCGCGTTTTGACGCATCGTATTGCGCATTTAGTGCAAGATTTAAATGTCTTTCCATGGCGTATATTAGCCATTACATTTACTAATAAAGCAGCAAAAGAGATGCGAGAACGAATTAGTTCGTTATTGTCAGAAGATGTTGCACGCGATATATGGGTATCAACGTTTCATGCACTAGCTGTACGTATTTTGAGACGTGACGGAGAAAGCATTGGCTTGGCGCGTAATTTCACGATTATAGACACGAGTGCGCAACGCACATTAATGAAACGTGTGATTAGTGATTTGAATCTGAATACCGATCAATATGATTCTCGTACTATTTTGGGTATGATTTCAAACGCTAAAAATGACATGTTACGTCCACATGATTACGCAAAACAAGCAGACAATGCATTTCAAGAAACAGTTGCAGAGGTTTATACGTCATATCAAGCCGAGCTTAAACGCTCACAGAGTGTTGATTTTGATGATTTAATTATGTTGACGATTGATTTATTTCAATCTTCACCTGAAGTGCTTGAACGCTACCAAAAACAATTTGAATATTTACATGTTGATGAATATCAAGATACCAATGATGCGCAATATACAATTGTTAATCTGTTGGCACAACGTTCGCAAAATTTAGCCGTGGTTGGTGACGCTGATCAGTCTATTTATGGTTGGCGTGGTGCTAACATGAATAATATTTTGAATTTTGAAAAAGACTACCCAACGGCACATACTGTCATGCTAGAACAAAATTATCGTTCAACACAAAATATTTTGGATGCTGCAAATGCCGTAATTAATCATAACAATGAGCGTGTCCCTAAAGAATTATGGACACAAAATGGTAAAGGCGATAAAATAACCTATTATCGTGCACAGACAGAGCATGATGAAGCGAATTTCATCTTATCAAACATTCAGAAAATGCGGACCGAAAACAAGATGGCGTATAGTGATTTTGCCGTTTTATACCGTACGAATGCACAGTCTCGTAGTGTTGAAGAATCCCTAGTTAAAGCGAATATGCCATATACGATGGTTGGTGGTCATAAGTTCTACGAACGTAAAGAAATCTTAGACATTATGTCGTATATGAATTTAATTACAAATCCTGACAATAATGCAGCATTTGAACGTGTAGTGAATGAACCTAAACGTGGCATAGGTGCGACTTCGTTAATACGCTTAAGAGAATTAGCTAATCGTTTAAATGTTTCTTACATGACAGCAATTGACAGTATTGAGCTTGCGCCAGAAATTTCAACGCGAGCAGCTACTAAATTTTTAACATTTGCAGAGATGATGCATGATTTGCGTCAGCAGTCAGAATTTTTAAATGTGACAGAACTTGCTGAAATGGCTATGACAAAATCTGGCTATCGTCAAATGTTGGCTGAAAAAAATGATCCAGATAGTCAGGCAAGATTAGAAAATTTGGAAGAGTTTTTGTCTGTTACAAAAGAATTTGATGCCAAATATAATCCGGAAGATCCTGAATCAGTCGATCCAATGACTGATTTTCTAGGATCAACTGCTTTAATGAGTGATCTAGATAATTTTGAAGAAGGCGACGGATCTGTCACCTTAATGACACTGCATGCGGCTAAAGGTTTGGAATTTCCGGTTGTATTTTTGATAGGCTTGGAAGAGGGGATTTTTCCACTTTCACGATCATTAATGGATGAAGATCTTCTTGAAGAAGAAAGGCGTTTAGCGTATGTTGGTATTACCAGAGCAATGAAAAAATTGTTCATGACTAATGCTTTTTCACGGTTACTTTATGGGCGAACACAGGTTAATGAAGCATCCCGTTTTATAGATGAAATTTCACCAGAATTACTTGAGTCAAAACAGTCAGAACCACACATTGGCAATAATCGTGTCATGCCATTTGATCGGAAAAGACAAATGGCAACAGCAACAACGTATCAGTCAACACCAGTGACAAAACAGGTCAGTGGCACTACCGGTGGTGATAGTGTTGTTTGGTTGGTCGGTGATAAAGTGTCACACAAAAAGTGGGGAACAGGGACAGTTGTGTCAGTAACTGGTAGTACAAATGATCAGGAATTGAAAGTAGCCTTTCCATCTGAAGGGATTAAACAATTGTTGGCGGCCTTTGCACCAATTACAAAAACGGATTAAAAGCAAGTAATTTGTACCAAATGAATCAAGCTAGATTAGGAAAAAATATGCTACCAGAATTAAGACCAATTGAAAACTTATCGACAGAAGAGGCACAACAAGAAATAATCAAGTTACAAGACGATTTGAGGCAATATGGGGTAGCCTATTATGAGCAAGATGCGCCGCTAGTAGAAGATTATATATATGATGCGATGTATGCTCGATTAGTGGCATTAGAAACTGTATTTACGCAGTTTATAAATCCTGATTCGCCGACACAAAATGTTGGTGGTGCGATGACTAAGTCTGGTTTAGACAAGGTCGTACATCCAGCACCAATGCTATCATTAGGTGATGTTTTTAGCTTGGAAGAGCTTGACGAATGGGATTTGCGGACCACTAAATCGCTAGGTTTCCAATCAAATTACAACCTGGAATTAAAAATTGATGGTTTGGCAGTCGCATTAACATATGTGTCGGGTAAGCTTGTGCAAGCATCTACTCGTGGTAATGGTACAATTGGAGAAGATGTAACAGCAAATGTGAAAATGATTAAGGCCATTCCACAGGTGTTAAATGAACCAATTACGATTGAGGTTCGTGGTGAAATTTATATGCCAAAATCCAGTTTTTCGAATTTAAATAAACAAAGAGAATTAGACGGATTAGCACCTTTTGCTAATCCGCGTAATGCTGCTGCTGGATCATTACGACAATTAAATGCCAAAATCATGAAGCAACGTAATTTATCTGCTTTTGTTTACTATACCGCTGAACCAGATGTTTTAGGAAGTACAACACAAAGTGACGCTTTGGAACGATTTTCGGCGTTAGGGCTGCCCACGGATAAACACAACCGCGTGATTACTAAAATGGCGGATATTGCTAATTATATAAATGAATATACTGCGGCACGTGATAGTTTAGCCTATGGTATTGACGGTGTTGTTGTTAAGGTCAATCAGTTAGATGATCAACTCGATTTAGGTAATACGGTTAAAATTCCGCGTTGGGCTATTGCCTATAAATTTCCGCCAGAAGAGGCACTAACAGTTGTGCGTGCTATTGAATGGACAGTTGGCAGAACTGGCGCAGTGACACCAACAGCTGTCATGGACCCTGTTCAACTTGCGGGTACTACGGTACAACGAGCAAGTTTACATAATCCAGACTATCTTAATGAAAAAGGTGTTAGACTAGAAGATACAGTGACATTGCATAAAGCTGGGGATATCATTCCAGAAATTGGTCAAGTTATTTTATCTAAAAGATCAGTTGACAGCAAAGCCTACGAAATACCACTTTTTTGTCCTGCTTGCCAGTCAGAATTAGTGCATATTGAAGGCGAAGTTGCTCTCAGATGCATTAATCCGTTTTGTTCGGCACAAATACAAGAAGGATTGACACATTTTGCTTCACGTAACGCAATGAACATTGAGGGAATGGGGCCAAGAGTTATTGGACAGTTACTAAAGGCAGGTTATATTAAGGATGTTGCTGCTATTTATCGTTTGACATCAGAACAATTGTTTTCATTGGATAAGTTCAAAGAAAAAGCGGTGACTAATTTATTGACATCAATTGCACGTTCAAAAGACAATTCACTTGAGCGGCTGTTATTTGGCTTAGGTATACGAATGGTTGGTGCTAAAGCCGCGCGTGTTATTGCTGGAAAATTTAAAAATCTGCAGGCAATTGCAATGGCAACGACAGAAGACATTGCCAATATTGATGGTATTGGAGACAGAATTGCACGATCAATTGTGCAATATTTTGATATGCCGGAATCAAAACAATTGCTAAAAGAATTAACAGATGCTGGCGTTAATCAAAGATATTTGTCTGATGTTGAAATTGATGAAAATTCATTTTTCTATCACAAAAAAATTGTTTTAACAGGTAAACTTGAAAAAAATAGTCGTTCTATAGTTACAAAATGGCTACAAGATCATGGGGCAAGTGTTTCAGGATCTGTATCAGCAAAGACTGATTTACTTATCGCAGGTGAAGCTGCAGGTAGTAAATTGCGAAAAGCAAATGAACTAGGTGTGCCAACATGGACAGAACAAGAGTTCATTAGTGCGCAAGTAAAAGAGGAAATTGATAAATGAGACGTATAGGTTTTCGCGGGTATATGGTTATTGTAATAGTAATTGTGGCTCTTGCCATTGGCGGACTGTATTTTTTTAATATAAATCGTGTCGCACCTACAGCAACAAATAAAGCAAATGGTGTTCAAATCACACAAAGAGCCTCTGGCCAATATCAAACTGTCATTAAAGATGGTCGTTATTTGGTAAGTGCTGCACGAGGAATTACCGCAACCTCTGAGCCAAACAGTTTAGATGTTAAACATTTTGAATCAAGTCTATTGGATTTATCAAAAACGCAATTTAAGCCTAGTCAATATATTTTTCAGGAAGGACAGTATTTATCATCAGATACCGTGAACGATTTACTCAGTCGGAAAAGTAGTAGCAATTCAAACGGATTAAACCCAGAAGATAATGGTAAAACTGACTCCTCGCGTAATCCTATATATGTTCAAACTTTGACAGAACAAGATTTCATGACCAAATCAGGCAATAATTTAAAATTGTCTGGCATAGTTGTTGGTATTGCGATGAATACACAAGATGAATATCAAAAAGAGCAATACGGAACAACCTATAAACAAGAAATTTCTGAAGCTGATAGAGTAGCATATGGTAAAAAAGTCGCACCGCAAATCATTAAAAAAATTCGTAGCCAATCAGGTGTATCAAAAAATACACCAGTTGTCGTTGCAATGTATGCTAATTCAGCATCTGATTCGTTGGCCCCTGGTGGCTTTTATGCTGAAGTAAAAAGCGCACAAGGTACTGACTTATCTGAATGGACGGATATTAGTGATAAATCAATTGTGCTACCAAAAGAAGCAACTGATACATCCAGCCTAGGTAATGATGAAAATAATGGCTTTGCCAATTTTAAAAATGATGTATCAAATTTCTTCCCAAATATTGCTGGCGCCACTGCAGTAGCAAACTTTAAAAAAGGCACGTTATCCGGGCTTAACGTGACTGTTACGACACAATTTTATAGTCAAACAGAAATTGATAGTTTCACAACTTATGTGTCTCAGTCGGCTTTAAAATTTTTGCCTAATAATGTGCCTGTCCGTATTGTGGTACAGACCGCTAATGAATTACAAGCAATACTCATTCGTAATGCAAACGATAAAACATTTTCGACAACAATTCTCGATTAAGCATAGTACGCTATGCTTTTTTGTATATATGCATAAAAATGGTATAATTTAACTATGTCTGAAACCAAAAAATATTTGACAATTAGCGCGTTAACGAGCTATTTAAAACGTAAATTCGATGCCGATCCTTATTTGGAAAAAGTTTATCTGACAGGCGAAATCTCTAATATGGGACGCCGTCGTGGGCGACATTTGTATTTTTCAATGAAAGATCCAAATGGTGGCGCTGTTATTTCTGCTGCAATGTTTTCTTATGCCAGCCGTTTAAAATTTGAGCCAGAAGAAGGTATGAAAATTAATGCCATCGGTCGTGTTCAAATATATGAACCAAGTGGTACCTATTCAATTATATTGGAACAAATGACACCAGATGGTATTGGTGAATTATTTTTGGCTTATGAACAGTTAAAAAATAAATTATCTCATGAGGGGCTATTTGATCTTCCTAAAAAAAAGCTGTCGACGTTTCCTAAAAAAATTGCTGTTGTCACGTCACCAACAGGGGCTGTCATTGAGGATATTGCACGTACCGTGCAAAGAAGATATCCAAGTGCTCAGGTTGTTCTTTTTCCTGCAGTGGTGCAGGGTGAAAAGGCAGCAGCGACAATTATTAAACAAATTTTACGTATTGATGAGTCAGGCGGCTATGATACTTTGATTGTTGGTCGTGGTGGTGGTTCAATTGAGGATTTATGGGCCTTTAATGATGAAAAATTAGCACGCGTGATTGCTGCAGCGAAGATACCAATTATTAGTTCTGTTGGGCATGAAACAGATAATACTCTGGTAGATTTTGTTGCTGATCAACGTGCGGCTACACCAACAGCTGCTGCAGAATTATCGACGCCTATTACATTAGAACAAGTGATTAGCCGTTTAAATGAGCTACAAATAAGATTAAATTTACGCATGAAGCAATTGATTGATATCCGTCAGCAACGAGTTGATCGCGTCACGCAGCATGTTATTTTCCAACAACCAGATCGTTTGTATACAGCATATAATCAACGGGTTGATCAACTATCACATACGTTAATACAGGTTTTACAGCAGCGCCTTAAAACAATTCAACATCAGTTGACGGTTCTTGTACAAAGGCAGTTACAAGTCAGGCAAGCAGTGTTAAGACAGCCTAGAGAACAAGTGCAACTTATGGCAGCAAAATTAGATTTAGTGAGCCCACTGAAAATATTAAATCGTGGTTATGTTCTCATTGAAAAAAATGCACAGGTGGTGCGTACAATTAGTAACATTCAGAAAAACGATCATATCGACTTGCGGTTTTCAGATGGTATGGCAAAAGCTAAAATTATAGAAACGAGTGATTTGAAAAATGAGTGAAACAATGACTTTTGAAGAAAAGCTACAACAACTAGAAGAAATTGTGAGTCAACTTGAAAAAGGTGATAGGCCATTAGAAAGTGCCTTGGTTGACTTTCAAAGTGGCGTTGGCTTAGTAAAAGAGTTGCAAGGTACTTTAAAAAATGCAGAACAAACGTTAGCAAAAGTAATGGATGATAACAATGAATTAACTGATTTGGAACAAACAAATGACTAAATTAACAGCTTTTCAATCAGAATGGATACCAAAAATTGAACAACAATTAAAACAAGATTTAGAAAACGCTTCACGTGATAGCGACTTTTCTGAAATGATGGCATACGCTGTTTTGAATGGTGGCAAACGTCTACGACCAATGTTAACCTTAGCGGTAATAGCAAGTTTTGGTCAAAAAATAACGCCAAATATGTTGAAAGTGGCAACGGCAGTGGAATGGGTGCATGCCTATTCATTGGTGCATGATGATTTGCCAGCGATGGATAACGACCTACTTCGCCGGGGAAAGCCCAGTGTACATGCACAATATGGTGAGGCAGAAGCCATTTTGGTAGGCGATGCACTACTCACAGGCGCTTTTCATGTCATAAGCAGTGCTAATAGTGTCACTACAGAAAATGGAGCCATTGCTGCAGAAGAATTATTATTATTATCACAGATGTTATCTTTTCAAGCAGGTGCTTTTGGCATGGTTCTTGGTCAAGTTGAGGATATGAAAAACCATCGTCAAAACAAAGAAATTGATGTCAATTGGTTATTAAATGATGTGTATGCGCCTAAAACAGCAGCATTATTAGGCTTTGCGGCGGCAGCTGGTTCACGACTATCCCATTTGAATGCTGTGACAGAGGCGGCTGAATTAGCGGCAACTCAAACTAATTTGGCACTACTAACATTTGGTATTGATTTTGGTATGGCGTTTCAAATTCAAGATGATTTGGATGATTTTGACCAAGATGATGTAGAAAATATTACGTCATTACCGCATTTGATTGGCATTAATGCAGCTAGCAAGAAACGTGATGAATACCTTACTCATGCACGAAAAACATTGACTGACCTTGCAACACAGAATTTGACATTTGATCGCGCGCTGTTGGATGATTTTTTGAACTTAATTGGAGATAATATATGAGTGCCATAGACAAAGAACGTGTTGATATTTTGCTTGTTCAGCAAGGCTTATTTGATTCACGAGAACAAGCAAAAAGAGCAGTCATGGCAGGAGAAATTCTGGGTAAAAATGAAGAAAGACTGGATAAAGCAGGTCAAAAAATACCAGTGACAACCGAATTACATTTTAAAGGTGAAAAACTGAAGTATGTGTCACGTGGTGGGTTGAAGCTGGAAAAAGCGTTAAATGACTTTGACATTACAGTGAAAGATAAAATTGTATTAGATATTGGTTCTTCTACAGGTGGTTTTACGGATGTTGCTTTGCAAAATGGTGCCAAGTTAGTTTATGCATTAGATGTTGGGACAAACCAGCTTGTTTGGAAACTAAGATCAGATGATCGTGTTAAAGTGATGGAAAATACAAATTTTCGTTATTCAAAATTAAATGATTTTAAGTTTGGACAACCAAATTTTGCAACAATTGATGTGTCTTTCATTTCATTAGGTCTGATATTGCCACCATTGGCAAACATTATTAGTATGGGGGGGCACGTTGTTGCTTTAATTAAACCTCAATTTGAAGCGGGACGTGAAAATGTTGGTAAAAACGGTATTATTAAAGAACCAGCAGTTCATAAACAGGTGCTTCAAAAAACTACCCAATTAATGTTACAAGATGGTTTTACTATTAGCGCGTTGACCTATTCTCCCATTAAAGGTGGGCAGGGGAATATCGAATTTCTTGCTGTTTTAATACGTGACGATTCACCAAGTATGGCTGATAATATCAATATTGATCAGCTCTTAGCGCAGACGTATGCACAACTAAATCATACAGAAAGCCAAGCCAATGAATAAAAAAACGCGTCAAAAAGTACTGTTAGCATTAATTCAGCAACAACAAGTGGGCCGCCAAGAAGACATTGTGGCACATTTTGAAACATTAGGCGAAACAGTCACGCAAGCAACAATATCGCGAGATATTAATGAACTAGGGCTTATCAAAATTCCTAATTCACAAGGTGGATTTCATTATCATTTGCCAAAACAAGATGATAGACCTTATCTTCAGCGTTTACGACGCGCTTTGCAGCAGTCATTTCTTAGTCAACGTGCACAACGTGGACAAATTATATTAAAAGTACAACCAGGTAATGGGCAACTCATTGCTAATTTGTTTGAACAGGTGAAATTCCCAGAAATTTTTGGTACTTTAAGTGATGACGGCTCTGTGCTCGTATTATTAAAAGATGGTGTGGTTGCATCTCAGATGACTAATACAATTCAGAAATTATTGGAAAAATAAACGAAAGAAAATGTGCATAAAAGCACACCATAACTATGCTAGAAAATCTTATCATTGAAAACTTTGCCATTATCGAAAAAGTTGCGTTACAGTTTGATAGTGGTATGACTGTTTTAACAGGTGAAACAGGTGCTGGAAAGTCTATTATTATTGATGCACTTTTAATGCTTACGGGCGGACGTGCTAATTCAGAAATGATACGTCATGGCAGTCAAAAAGCAATCCTGCAAGCTGTTTTTAGTGTACCTAAAAATAAAATTTTAATTGATAAATTAACTGAAAATGGTATTGATATTGATGATGGTGAATTGATTATTTATCGAGAACTTAAGCACAATGGGCGTAGCCTGATACGCATTAATAGTGTAGTAGTTAATTTAAAAACCCTATCAATTATTGGTAGATATCTCGTTGATATTCAAGGACAAAATGATACGCAGCAACTATTAAACCCCGAAGAGCATTTGCCTTTGTTGGATGCTTATGGTGATGCACAATTATTGGCCACAAAATCTGACTATCAGCAAATCTTTCATGAATTTAGGACAATTACACAACGTATTCGAAGAATTCAGACCTCTCAGCAAGAGATTACACAGCGGCTAGATTTATTACAATTTCAGCAACAGGAACTGGAAGATGCAAATTTACAACCAAATGAAGAAAATGATTTGCTTGATACACGGGGTAAATTATTAAACTACAAAAAGATTGCGGATCGTTTACAAAACGCACAAATGGCGCTTAATGGTGACCAGGGCGGAGCCGTCGATCTTTTGGCAGAAGCAATGCAAGCGTTACAAGAAATTGCTGAGTATGATGACAATTATGCTGAGCTAGCCCGAACGATAGCAGATAGTTATTATACAGCGCAGGAAGTAAGTCGTGATGTTGATGAACAGATGAGTGATTTAACCTACGATGAAGCAGAATTACTAAGAATAGACGAGCGACTCCAATTAATTCACTCATTAGAACGTAAATATGGGACCACAGTTGCTGATGTTTTATTGTTTAAAGATCACGTTGATAAAGAATTATCTATGATGGACAATGATGAGTTAGATGTTGAAAAGTTACAAATGACGCAAAATGATTTAAGACAGGTCTTGCGTAAGCAAGCAATTAAATTACGTGAAGTGCGACAAAAAGTCGCACGCGACTTGGAACAAGCTGTCAATCAACAATTGAATGAGCTTTTGATGAGTGGGGCAGAGTTTGCAGTACATTTTGAACAAATTGAAGGTTTTGTTTCTTCTGGTACAGATAAAGTTGAGTTTCATGTGCAAACTAATGTGGGTGAAGGCATGGCGCCGCTTGTTAAAATTGCCTCTGGTGGTGAAACAGCGCGATTGATGTTAGCCATTAAAACAGCTTTTACAAAGCAACAGCACATTATATCAATTGTATTTGATGAGGCAGATACTGGTGTTTCTGGTCGCGTTGCACAAGCAATCGCTAAGAAAATGTTGACGATTGCAGCTGATTCACAGGTGCTTGCTATTACACACTTACCACAAGTTGCAGCAGCAGCAACACATCACTTTTTAATTGCTAAAACAACTGAAATGGATCGTACAGTGACCCAGGTGAAAGCACTTGATGAAGATGGACGTGAACGCGCAATTGCTATGATGTTATCTGGCGATAATATTACCGAAACTGCTTTAGCTAATGCGCGAGATCTTCGAAAACAAGCATTAAAATTGCCATACTAATGATGTATACGTAATAAAAATATCACACAAAAAGCTATTCATCTAGTGAATAGCTTTTTGTTTGATATTTTTTATTTAATTTTAATGTGCGACAATGACTAAGAATAGAACGAATAGTATAGCTAGTGCATACATTAATGGATGCACTTTTTTACCACGACCCGTTGCAATCATTGTGATAGGGTATAAAATGAACCCTAAAGCGATGCCATCTGAAATTGAGTAAGTAAGTGGCATACCAATAATAATCAAGAATGCAGGTGCGGCAATTGCTAAGTCTTCCCATTCAATTTGACGTAAGCTTTTAGCCATCAAAACACCGACAACAACCAGTGCGGGTGCAGTAACTTGTGACGTTACGACACTTAGTAAAGGTGAAAAGAATAAGGCTAACAAGAAGAATAGTCCAGTAAAGACACTAGTTAATCCAGAACGGCCGCCTACTGCGATGCCTGATGATGATTCAACATAAGCAGAGGTTGGAGAGGTACCAATTACAGCGCCAACTGTCATGCCCACGGCATCAGCCATTAAAGCCCGTCCAGCACGGGGCATTTCATTATTTTTCATAAATCCAGCTTGGGTAGCTAAGCCAATCATTGTACCTGCTGTGTCAAAAAATGTGACTAACAAAAATGTAATAACAACTGTAATCATTTGCAAAGAGTTTATATCGCCAATATGCATCACGCTAACACCAAATGTTGGGGCTAGTGAGGGAACTGGTGAAATAATTGTAGCAGGCAATTTAATTAAGCCAAATATAATACCAACAATTGATGTGGCAACCATGCCGATAAAAATAGCGGCTGGTGTCTTACGTGTTAATAGAATAAAAGTCAGAATAATGCCAAAAATTGACAAAAGTGACGTGGGGGTTGTTAAATTACCCAAAGACACCATGGTGTCTTTATTAGCAACAATTAAGCCAGCATCATGTAGGCCAATAAAAGCAATAAATAGCCCAATACCCGCTGCAATGGCTAACTTTAAGTTTTGTGGAATAATGTTAATAATTTTTTCACGAATCTTAAAAAATGTTAGGATCAAAAAGATAATCGCAGCGACGAAAACGCCTGCCATGGCTGTTTCCCATGAGACACCCATACCAATAACGACAGAATAGGCAAAAAATGCGTTGACACCTAAACCTGGAGCAATGGCAATTGGATATAAAGCAACAATTCCCATGAATAGTGTAGCAACAGCTGAGGCAATAGCTGTTGCAGTAAAGACAGCACCTTTATCCATTCCAGCAGCACCTAAGACAGAAGGGTTAACGAACAAAATGTACGCCATTGACGTGAAAGTTGTTAAGCCAGCAATGAATTCAGTACGAATTGACGTATTCAATTCGTCGAGTTTAAAATAATTTGCAATCGCAGACATGATTGCCTCCCAAAAATATAGTAACGTTAGACGTTCTATTTAAGTTTAGCAGTATAAAAGATGAATTAAAACATAAAAATGCCTTTTATATTATCAAATCATAGATTATTCAACCTAAAAAAATCATGAAAGCGGTTTAAAAACGAACAATAATATAAGAGCGTTCGTCTTTTATTGATAATTATTTTTTTGTACCTAAAAAGTGAATAACTGTTGCACTAAAATTACTATATTTTGACATAATAAAGCGGTTAAACAAATTCAGTTACTTTTTTTGGAGCATGTCACTCACAATTTATTTAATTTTTAATGTTATAATAGAAATAACATTGATTTAAGGAAGTTAACTTATGGTTGCACAACTTGTGTTGGTTCGACATGGTGAATCGACAGCCAATCGAGATAATGAATTTACTGGTTGGACCGATGCACCTTTAACTTTAAAAGGTCGGCAACAAGCCAAAAGCGTCGGTGCGATTTTAGCACAAAGGCAGTTACTTTTTGATATGGTGCATACGTCTTATTTACAGCGTGCTATTACAACAGCTAATATTATTTTGCTTGAAATGAACCAGTCTTGGTTGCCAATTAGTAAAACATGGCGATTAAATGAACGTCATTATGGTGCACTACGTGGTTTAAACAAAGATATGGCACGAACAAAATATGGTGTTGAAGCGGTTGCTTTATGGCGTCGGAGCTATACGGAGGTACCGCCACTATTAGAAAAATCGCTATCAGACCGACGCTATCCTAATCATATTGAACCACTTGGTGAGAGTTTAAAAATGGCAAGTCAACGTATGCTTCCTTACTGGCTAGAAGTTGTGGCGCCTGAATTGCGCGCTGGTCATAATCAATTGATTGTTGCCCATGGGAGTACCTTGCGCGCATTAATAAAGTATTTAGAAAAAATTGGTGACAATGACATTGATGGTTTGGAAATTGGTAATGGTGAGCCAATCAGTTATACGTTCGATGATCAATTTCATATGAGTGAACGCCAATATTTAGAGTCAAACTAACGCTTTTTGGCAAAAAGGAGAATGCTTTTGAACGCTAAAACATGGGCAAGAGTCCAAAAATATACAGAATTACAAGGCACGTCGGGACAAGAACAAATCATTCGCAAAGCTTTTCGTGACGAATTACTGCCATTGGTTGATGATATTAAACAAGATGGTTTAGGCGGTGTGTTTGGAATCAAAAATAATAACGATCCACAGGCACCACGTGTCATGTTTGCGGCGCATATGGATGAGGTAGGTTTCATTGTAACCAGTGTGCTGCCTAATGGTGCGTTGAAAGTAGCTGCTATTGGTGGTTGGAATCCAACTGTGATTTCATCGCAACGGTTTACACTATTTACGAAAAATGGTGCTTATCCAGTTGTATCAAGTTCAGTTTCGCCCCATTTATTACGTGGCCGTGGCAGTCAAAACACACTACCAACAGTAGATGATATTTTATTTGATGGTGGTTTCATGAATGAAACAGAAGCACATGAATTTGGTGTTTTCCCAGGTGATTTTGTTGTTCCAGAAGTGGCAACAATTATGACTGCGAATAAAAAACGTGTGATCTCAAAAGCGTGGGATAATCGTTTTGGTGTGGTCACCATTCTAGAAGCATTAGATGCTTTAAAGAATGTTCAAACGCCTAACACGTTAATTATGGGTGCTGATGTTCAAGAAGAAGTAGGTGTTCGTGGCGTACATGGTGCGGTGAATTTAATGAAACCGGATATTTTTTTTGCGATTGATTCCAGTGCTGCCGATGATGTTACGGAGAGTGTGGGCCGCCAAGGTGTACTAGATCAAGGCACGCTTTTACGTGTCTTTGATCCTACCGTTGTATTACCAGTGCGGTTAAAAGAATTTTTATTATCAACTGCAGAGGATAATCATATTCCGTACCAGTATTTTGTATCAAAAGGCGGTACTGATGCAGCAGCAGCCCAAAGTGAACGAACGGGCATACCTTCAGTAGCATTAGGAGTGGCATCACGCTATATTCACACACATCAAACGATTTGGTCAATTGCAGACTTTGAAGCAGCAAAAGATTTTGTTATTGCGATTGCGAAAAATCTAGACGAATCGACTTTAAAAACAATTTTAGGTGATTAATTTTGCATGTTTAAAAAATTACGAAAATTAGATTATTGGATAGCTGTACCATTTGCAATTCTTAGTATGTTAGGCATTGTGATGGTTTTTTCAGCAACTCAGGGAACAACAGCAGCCCTGAGTAATTTTATTAAGCAAGCCATTTTTGTTGTGATAGGATTAATCGGTGCATTTTTTTTGTATCATTTGAATCTTAAAAAGTTACAAAACCAAATGTGGATGCGTAACATGCAATGGGCTGTTATTGTGGCGCTGTTTGTTGCTAGATTTGTTATGCCACCTGTCAATGGGGCCCATGGTTGGATTAATTTAGGACTCATTACTTTACAGCCAGCTGAATTTTTGAAATTAGCGATGATTCTTTATTTTGCGAATTTTTTTGCTCGACAACCATGGCAAAATCATGTCAAATTAAAGTTACAACCAGTAAGTCAACTGAGTGTCTGGTTTTTACCATTGACAGGCCTTGCGTTAGTTGTTTTCATGCCGGATAATGGTAATGGTTTAATTATTATACTCATATTAATGGCACTATTTTTAGCCTCTGGCGTATCACGACGTTTCATCGCTTTAGTGGCTGCTATAATGGGGTTGGGATTTGGATTTTTGCAAACACTGATTCGACTGGCTGATCATTTGTTTAATTTAACGAGTAGTAATCATTATGCCCTTGCAAGATTGACGAGTTTTGTTAATCCATGGGATCCCAATGCTGTTGACACTAGCCGACAGCTACTCTATGGTTATTATGCCATTGCACATGGTGGTATATTTGGTGTTGGTTTAGGTAATTCACTTATTAAGCCATATTTACCAGAATCAAACACTGATTTTATTATGGCAGTCATGACAGAGGAGCTAGGGGCGATAACAACAGCATCAGTACTGGGGTTAATGTTAATATTGGTTGGACGCATGATAATTTTGGGTATTCGGCAAAAAAGTCAGTATGCGCGACTGGTATTGTTTGGCGTTGCAACATTGTTATTTGTACAAGCACTTGTTAATTTGGGTGGTGTAGTAGGTATTTTACCAATTACAGGTGTTGTTTTCCCGTTTATTTCTGGTGGTGGATCGTCTTATATTGTTTTTAGTGCGTCAATTGGTTTAGTGTTAAATATTGCTGCGACACAAAAAAAATTAGTCGCCATTCACCCAGCAGATATCATTGCTAGAAAGGATTTAAAATGACATTAGAAATACAACCACGTCGTGCTTTGTATGTTTATTTAAAAAACAATCGACATGCCACACAATTAAAGAAATTTGGACAATTGACCTATGTTTCTCAAAAGATGAGTTTTGCTATGATTTATGTTGATGATATTGACATTGATCAAAAAATTGAAAAAATTAAACAATATAAATTTGTTCGAGAAGTTTTACAATCACCACGACCAGATATTGATCCAGACTTAGGCGATATGCACGATGATATTTTCTTTGAAAATTATGATGAGGAGAGCGTAAATTGACGTATAGCTGGGACTAGTAATATGAATTTGTGTTACTAACAGCAGCGACAATACGCGTGTTGATAAAATGCGAGTAGTAGCAGGCCAATTTCGTGGCACAAGATTAGAAGCAGTTGATGGGGATAAAACACGTCCAACAACGGATAAAGTGAAGGAAGCGATGTTTAGTATGTTAATGCCGCATTTAGATGGCGGGAATGTACTAGACTTATACGCTGGGACTGGCGGCCTTGGCATTGAGGCTGTGTCTCGCGGCATGGAACAGGCAACTTTAGTTGATCGCCAATTTCAAGCGATTCAAGTGATTCAGAATAATATTGAAAAAACACATGCTAAAGATGCTTTTACAGTATTAAAACTGACATCTCAGCAAGCACTCCAAAAGTTTTCTGAGGCAAATGTGACATTTGATCTTGTTTTTCTAGATCCACCATATGCTAAAGAAACAATTAATGCGGATATGCAATATATGGCAGATAACCATTTATTATCCAATAGAGCCATAATTTTAGCTGAAAGCAATGATGTGGCAAATTTACCAATTGAAGATAATACATTTGAAATTATGCGACAAAAGCAATATGGTATAACTGTTGTTACGATTTATCAATACAATGGTTTACAACAAGATTGACAAAGGGGAACAGATATGAGTATTGCATTATTTCCAGGTAGTTTTGATCCATTAACGAATGGTCATTTAGATATTATTCGTCGTGCAAGCAAAATGTTTGATAAAGTAGTGGTTGGTATTGGTAATAATACGAGTAAAAAAGCGCTATTTACACCTGAAGAAAAAATAGAGTTGATATCAGTTACTGTTGCTGATTTAGATAATGTTGAAGTAGCAGTGATGCATGGTTTGACAGTACAATTTATGGCAGAAATTAATGCTGGATTTATTGTCCGTGGGTTGCGTAACAGTAAAGATTTTGAATATGAACGTGATATTGCAGGGGTTAATAGCGCGTTGGCTGATGTTGAGACAATTTTACTGTTGTCTAAACCAGAAAATCAAAATATATCTAGTTCAATGGTTAAAGAAATTGGGGCAATGGGGGCAGATAATATGGCAAAATTTGTTCCTAAAGTGGTTGTTGATGCTTTGAAAGAACGGTTAAATTAATGCATAAAAAAAGTAAAATTATAGCAGCAATTGTTGCTGTCTTCGTAATTATTGGCTTAGTATGGCTTGTGCGTCCGCTTGATGGCTATATTGAAAGTCCTGGCGAAGCAGATGATTTATCACAATTTGTAAAAATTGATGGCAAAAATGATACATCAAAGGGTCGTTATAATATCACATCGGTGTATCTTTCTCGGGCAAATGGTTTTAGTTATTTGCAAACAAAAATTAATCCACATATGTCCTACGCTAAATCTGCCGATGTCATGGGTGGGCAAAGTTCTGAAGTATTTAATGAGGTACAGAATTTTTATATGCAAAGTGCCATTGCCAACGCTGAGCAAGTCGCATTTAAGAAAGCTAATCAAGAAATAACGGCAACTTATCGTGGTATTTATGTATTAAGTGTGAGTGGGACGTCACATTTTAAAAAATCAATTAAGGTTGGTGACACGATTACAGCAGTTGATGGGCACCATTATGAAAATTCTGATGGTTTTATTAAATATCTTGCTAATAAGAAAAAGGATGTTCGAGTTACGGTTGATTATTTGCGAAACGGTAAACGAGGACAAACTTCTGGTAAGACAATCAAATTGCCTAGTAGTAAGTCATCAGAATATCCTAATGGTCGTTCGGGGATTGGCATTGTTTTGACAGACAACGTCGCAGTTTCAACAAAACGAAAGATAACTGTTGATCCAGGTAAAATAGGCGGTCCTTCTGGTGGTTTAATGTTTACACTGCAAATGTATGATCAGCTGACCGGTGATAAGTTATCTAAAAATCGTAATATTTCTGGTACTGGGACGATGAATGTTAACGGCTATGTTGGTGAAATTGGTGGTATTGATAAGAAAGTCATTGCCGCCAGGGAAGCAGGATCAACCGTATTTTTTGCCCCTTATATAGCACCAACGAAAGAAATTTTGAAGTATGAAGAACAGCATAAAACAAATTATCAACTTGCTAGAGACACAGCAAAAAAATATGCGCCAAATGTTAAAATAATTCCTGTAGAAACATTTCAAGATGCGGTAACTTATCTTGAGACAGGTAAAATAATTAAAACGACAGATAAAGTAAAATAAAAATAGGTGGCCTCTTCTAATTAAGCAGAGGCCACCTATTTTTTATATTTTATGAACGTACATACTATTAATCCAACCGCTGTTAGCAATTTTATACCACAAAAGACCGTTTTCATGACGTTCTTCTTTTGAAATGGCTATAAAATCGCCATCTAAAACACTGCCGACTGGTAAACCATAAGGGGTTGCAAATATCTCAGTTGACATATTTGGTAGGAAATTTACTAAGGCATTAGGTTGATCATTTTCAACCTTGAAGTCCTGTATATAGTTGATATTTTCAACATTAGGTGCTGTATCTGATAATGACATTAATGATGCGTCATAACGTATCCAAACATGATCACCAACTTGGTACCAAAATTGACCATTTCCTGAAATCACACGCAGTGGCGTTGCCCAGTAACTGTCAGCAGGCAATGTTGTTGAAATATCAGCAGAATCATCGGGATTGTTATGTGCAAGTATCTCAACATGTAATGCGATGTACATATGAACACGATGTGCGTCACGCCAGCTTTGTGGTCGATAATAAAGGTGTAAAGACTGTGGGGAATTACCGAAAATACCAGATAATTCACCTGAATTATCAACATACACATAATTTGAAATATTCGGTGTGTCAATTGTGTAAGTTGTTTTTGGCAAACCATCTAAACGTTCAGGCGTTAAAAGCGATTCATGTGTTGCAATATTTTCATAATAAATCCAAATGGGTGATTGATTTGTCATAGTTTAACCTCTGTAACTATTATATCAAAATCTAGTCGTTTACTTAAATGGTTTTGATAGTTGTACAACTTGAAAAAATGATATGATTAATTCAATAAAACCATGTATCGTAAATAGTTACTGGTTCATGACGTTTGTGCATGCTGGTCAAATATAAATGTTCAATTTTTTCGGCATCTTTTGTTAATATATTTTTTCCTTCTAAATAATCATCAATACAATTGTATGTGACACCAAGCGCAATTTCATCAGGTAACTGTGGCCGATCGTCTTCTAAATCTGCAGTCGGTGTTTTGTCATACAATGCTTTTGGTGCGTCAAGTGTTTGAAGCATATCACGGCCTTGTCGTTTATTCAATCGCCACAACGGATTAATATCAGTGCCACCATCGCCGTATTTTGTAAAGAAACCAGCAAAAGCTTCTGCTGCATGATCGGTACCAATTACAATACCTTGATATTCACGGGCTACGGCATATTGGGCAATCATACGCATTTTTGGTTTAATAGACCCACGACTCAAATCGTTGACACCAAGGCCACTTGCACGTAAAGCAGTCGTCATAGCATCAGTAGCTGATTTAATATTAGTCGTTATAACTTGATCAGGTTGAATAAAATCGAGCGCTGCAATGGCATCTGATTCGTCGCGTTGGGTACCATAAGGTTGGCGTACAGCGATGAGTTTATAGTCAATCGCTGTAGTCGTGTTTAATTCTTTAATCGCTATTTTAGCAATTTTTCCTGCTAACGTGGAGTCTTGTCCACCAGAAACGGCAATAATATAACTGGTATATTGTGGATTATGTTGTAAATATTGTTTTAAAAAATCAACTGACCGACGAACTTCTGTGATCGGATTTATGACTGGTTGAACATGGAGATCAGCAATAATTTTGGCTTGCAGTGGACGCATATTAATTCTCCTTAATTTTTAGTTGAATGTCGGCAATAGTGGTGGATTTGGCATTTGCCAATTGTTTAGACAAAGTGACATCATAATGATCAGGGTGATTAAGTCGTTTAAAACGATCGGGTAATTCTAATAAAGCATTTTTTGCATATGTTTGTATCTCTTGGATGGTGGGTAGGTCATATACTTTTTGACCAGTAGTAAAAATATCATGTAATATTGGCTTACCAGAGCTTAATTCTGTTGCAAAAGATAACATGTCGCCAGATTTTGTGCGCCAAATTTGTTTTTTGCCAGGAATTGAAATTTTATCAGTATCATCTGAAAGTTTAATCGTATTTTCACCATCGATACTGACCATTTTATAAACAGCACCCAGTGCAGGTTGGTCAAATGACGTAATCAACTTGGTACCAACGCCCCATACATCAATTTTTGCGCCGCCTGCTTTTAAATCAGAAATGACATATTCATCTAAATCATTTGATGCATAAATTTTAGCGTTAGAAAATCCTGCTTCATCAAGCATTTTGCGAATTTTTATCGACAATAATATCATATTACCAGAATCAATTCGAATACCTTGAAAATTGATGTTATCACCAAATTCTCGAGCAACTTTAATAGCAGCAGGCACACCAGATTTTAATGTATCAAAGGTATCAACTAGGAAGACAACATCACGATGTGAGCGTGCATAGGCTGTGAAAGCATCATAGTCATTTTGATATGCTTGAACAAGGGCATGAGCATGTGTACCTGATACGGGTAGATTAAATAATTTACCGGCACGAACGTTTGAGGTGGCATTGAAGCCGCCAATGTAGGCAGCACGTGTACCCCAAAGCGCAGCATCAAATTCTTGCGCACGTCGGGTGCCAAACTCCATTAATAAATCGCCATTGGCAACTGCTACAATACGAGAAGCTTTGGTTGCAATTAACGTTTGAAAATTAATTATATTAAGCAAAGCTGTTTCGAGTAACTGCGCATCAATTAATGGCCCTTCAACTTGCAATAATGGTTCATGATCAAACATGACTTCGCCTTCATAGGGTGCCCGTAAAGTAGCAGTTAATTGCCATTTTTTTAGGTAAATTAAAAAATCTTCGTGGTACAAATTAAGTGATCGTAAATAAGCAATATCGCTATCATTAAAGTGCAAACAATCAAGATATTGTGCAATATGTGTTAGCCCAGCAAAAATAACATAGCCATTATTAAAGGGCATATCACGAAAATAGGCTTCGAAAACAACTTGCTTTTGATCAATACCTGCTTGCCAATAAGTATAAATCATATTTATTTGGTATAAATCAGTGTGCAATGCGAATGAATCGTCTGGATAGCGCATAATAGTTTCCTTTAAAATTATTAAACTCATTATAGCAAAAATATTCTGTAAAAGCCGTGATATAATAAAAAGATGAAAGAAATTTTGACAAACAATAGAGATGAAACCCAAAAATTTGCTGCACGCGTTGCTGCATTGGCTACTGCAGGATTAGTAATTGCCTTAAATGGTGATCTTGGTGCAGGCAAAACAACCTTCACGCAAGGATTTTCACGTGCACTTGGTGTGACTGAGCGTGTTAAGAGTCCAACCTTTAATATTATGAATACCTATCATGCACGTCTATTTCCAATTTATCATTTTGATGCCTATCGATTAGAAGAAACAGGTGCACAGGATCAAGGATTTGAAGATTATGTTGGCACAGACGGTGTGACATTGATTGAATGGCCACAGTATATGACGGAGTTGTTACCTAACAACCGATTAGAATTAATTTTTACGCGTGGGAACGATGATGATAGCCGTAAAATTCAAATTAATGGTGTGGGTAGTGCAGTAGAAATAGAAAGGCAATTATGACTTTTGATAGCGCAGAGCCAATTACTTTTACTTTGGAAGAGGCAAGTTTAAATCGTGCCCAATCTTGGCAATCTTTAATTCAAAATTTGATGGCAGAAACGGATACTTTTTTGGTTGCTAGTGTACGTGATGGTCAAATAGAGCCAGAAGAAAAGACTGATGAGCCAGCAATTACTTTATTATTGATTGCAGAGCAAAAAAATGACAGCCTGCCAGTTGGTATTGCCTCAATTGAAAATGGTGAAATCGGCATGGCAATTTTGAAAGAATTTCAAGGTGCTGGTTTAGGCCATAGTTTAATCGCATCCTTACTTGATTGGGCAGAAGTTGTTAACTTAAAAGAAGTTTGGTTGGATGTACAAACGGACAATTTAGTAGCGATACATATCTATGATAAATTTAACTTTAAAAAAATGGGTGATGAGGTCAATTTGACATTACCGAATGGCCGTGCAACCAAGTTACAACGTATGATTAAATTTTTAAATAAGGAGAACACATCATTATGAATTTTATAGCCATGGATTTTGAAACAGCCAACCATGAAAAATATTCGGCTGTATCAATAGCAATAGCAATAGTCCGTGATAATCAAGTTGTTGATAAATTTTATAGTTTGATAAAACCAGAAACCTATTTTAGTTCACGTAATACTGCGGTTCACGGGTTACGTGAAAGTGATGTTGTTGATGCTCCGAAGTTTCCTGAGATTTGGCCAATTATTGCACCATTGTTTAGAGAAAATAAATTAGTTGTCGCGCATAATGCATCATTTGATAATAATGTTTTGAAGGGCACGTTAGCGCATTATGGAATTGAAGAACCACATTATATGTTACTCGACACGGTACGTAGCAGTCGTAAATTATTTCCTAAATTTGAAAACCACAAATTAAATACTGTTGCTAATAACCTAGGTATAACACTAGATCATCATCATAATGCACTTGATGATGCTGTTGCAGCAGCTAATATTTTAATATATGAAGCTGAACATTTTGGTGTTGATAATTTAAAACAGTTTGTGCAAAATAAATGACCTATCCTAATGTTAAGGACAGGTCATTTTTTTATACGTTAATTGTGAGTGAGATTGGGGCATGATCTTGACGTAAACCAGTATCTAAAACACCAGTCTTTGAGACATTTTTTGCAATGCGGTCACTGACCAAGTAGTAATCAATTCGCCAACCAGAATTATTAATTTTACTTGTTTTGCTGATTTGAGCCCACCAAGTATAAATTTCTGGGGTATTAGGATTTTGCATACGCAACGTGTCGGTAAATCCCGCATCGAGCAAGGCTGTAAACTTTTCACGTTCTTGATTAGTAAATCCAGCAGAATTATGGTTTGTTTTGAAATTTTTAAGATCAATTTCTTGATGGGCAACATTCATATCACCACTAAAAATCACAGGTTTTTTAGCATCGAGCATTTGAATGTATGTACGATAAGCATCATCCCACTCACCACGAGCAGATAAACGCGCAAGAGCTGATCCGGAATTTGGCGTGTACACTGTTGAAACATAATAATTATCAAATTCTAGTGTAATAATGCGTCCTTCAATATCCATTGTGTCAGGTGCATTAATTTTTGGAAATTCGATACTTACTGGTTCGATGCGTGTTAACATCATTGTGCCAGAATAACCTGAACGTGCCGTGCTGGAATCTAAATAGACATGATAATCAGGGAACAATTCAGTGATAGCTTCTGACTGTTTTTTTGTCATGCCTGTTGCTTTAAGTTTAGTTTCTTGAATGGCAAATACATCTGGCTGTTTGGCAGCAATAGTTTTTAGTACGTTCCATGTCATTTCACCACGAGCTGATTTGTGTTCAACAGCAGCGTTGATTGAATCAATGTTCCAAGATATGAATTGCATGTATAGGGTCCTTTTGAAATAGTATATGTTAAGCAATTGCTTATAGTTGACTAGTTAGCGTATTTCTTCATGAAAGTTGATAGCTCATGACTTATTTGTGTTGGTAAGGTCACGTATTGCGTTTTGGCAAGTTCATCAGCAATAGCTGAATGTATATAAACGGCGGCTAGTACTGTATCTGATAGTGTCGTTTTTTTGAATTGGGCAGTGAAGCCGGCAATAATACCTGCTAAAGTATCGCCCATGCCACCAGTTGCTTGGTATGGGCCACCGATAGGTAGTTCATAAATGCCATTATCTGTATATATTTGAGTATGAAACTGTTTGAGAACAATTATTGGCTTTTTGACGAATTTGTTACGGGCCAGCAAATTAAAGGCTTCAAAAGGCTGTTGGGCAATCGGAACACCACTAATTCGTTGCCACTCCATTTGGTGTGGTGTTAAAATCAAATTGCCTTTGGGCCAAGATAAGCGTTTTTCTGCAGCTAAAGTGAGGGCAGAACCATCTATGATTGTTATTTGTTTTTCTGAAATAGTAGCAAAAACTGTTTGAACAATATCTATACGATCACCAAGTCCAGAACCAATTAAAATCACATCGCTAGTAGTTACATAAGCAGTCAGGTCGTCATTAAAATCAACAACCATCGCTTCAGGCTTATGGCTATGAATTGCTGTAAAATTATTCGGGTCAGTTGCCACAGTGACTAATCCGGCACCAGCATTGATTGCTGCTATAGTATTCATGATAACGGCACCTCCAAATTGGGAGGTGCCGCCAATGATTAATACACGACCATAGGTGCCTTTATGTGATTGATTGGGACGTTTATTAATGACTTTATAAAGTATGTCTTCCGTTAGTAATTTCATCATTTGCTACCTCATAAATCTAATTTTTTGATAGACAATGTGTGACCGATATATTGCGATATCTCTATTTGGTCAGGTGGTTGCGATTATCCCAAAGTGTTGCCACAGCAAGAATAACCACACCTAAATTGGCGGATAGTATCGCAAACGTCATTTGATCAACTATCCAACTGACTAATGAGACAAACATCAATATGATGGCAATAATAGTGGCATAAAGTGTTGTTTTGTTCATGATTAACGCCCTTAATAATATCTGATTTATATTTTTCAAAACATTGAATGATCAGGATATTTATAACGTTAGGAGATAAATTATGTGTGTTGTTTATAACCTAACGTTAGTCACATTTAATTTTATATGATTCAACCAATATTTACAAATGTGCAAAGCTATCTTAATGACTTTGCGTCAATTGATATGAGTTGTAAATTAGCAACGTCTAACAAATCCATGTGCTTGCTATAATCGAAACAAACAGTATAATAAAGTTATATCTTACCATTGAAAGGTTTTTAAACTATTATGACAATTGATTGGAAACAAGAGACAGATTTACGGAAAAACGCCTATATTGAAGACTTGAAGTCTTTGTTAGCAGTTAAATCAGTTCGGGATGATTCTCTGGCAACGACGGACGCACCATTAGGTCCAGGTCCAAAAGATGCCTTACTTAAAATGTTGTCGATTGCTGAGCGTGATGGGTTTACGACAAAAAATATTGATAATGTCGTTGGTTATATTGAAATTGGTCCGAAAGATGCTGATGAATATGTTGCTATTTTATCTCACGTTGATGTTATGCCGGCCGGCGAAGGCTGGGAGACAGAACCATTTGAACCAGTAGTTACTGATGACAAAATTATTGCACGTGGTGCTTCTGATGACAAAGGACCTGGTATGGCTGCTTATTATGCCTTTAAAATCCTGTCAGATTTGAATGTACCATTGAAGCGCCGTGTGCGTTTGATTTTTGGTACGGATGAAGAAAATGATTGGCTTGGCATGACACGTTATTTTGAAGTGGAACCTGCGCCGGTGTTTGGCTTCTCGCCAGATGCAGAATATCCAATTATTAACGGTGAGAAGGGCAATGTTCAAATCCTTATTAATGGCAAAGCCACTAATGGTGGAGCCGATACTTTGGTGTCATTTGATTCGGGGTTGCGTACTAATATGGTTCCTGGCTTGGCTGTTGCATCAGTAAAGTCGCCAAAAACAGCAGAAATAGCGCTTGAATTTGAAGCCTTTTTGTCAGTAAATAAAGAAATTTCAGGTTTTTCTGAAACTGATAACGATACGATTAAATTAACGCTCAATGGTAAACAGGTGCATGGCGCAATGCCTGAAACAGGTGAAAATGCCGGTACTTATTTGGCTAACTTTTTGCAAAAGTTTTCATTTGGTGGCACGGCTAAACATTATTTAACATACTTAGGAACCCCTGCGCACCAAGATACAATTGGTAAAAAATTTGGTATTAATTATATTGATGATGTGATGGGTGAATTATCAATGAACGTTGGTATTCAAAAATTTGTGGCTGACGGTGAGTTATTTATTAACTTTAACTTCCGTTACCCAAAGGGTATTTTGCCAGAAGAAATTGTATCTGGCTTATCATCACAACTCAATGGATGGGATGTTATACCAACTATTGGTGGTCATGCACAAGTGCCGCACTATGTCGCGCCATCTGATCCTATCGTAAAAACATTGTTGAAAGTTTATCATGAACAAACTGGATTGCCAGCACACGACCAAGTGATTGGTGGTGGCACATATGGTCGTTTGATGGCACGTGGTGTAGCTTTTGGGGCGTTATTCCCAGACTCACCAGATACAATGCATCAAGTCAATGAATTCGCGCTTTTAGATGATTTATATCGATCAATCGCAATTTATGCGCAAGCGATTGCTGAGATTACAGCGTTAGATTAGTATAATGAGGTTAGAATACATTAGTGTTCTAACCTCATTTTTGTAAGAGATATCATGGTTAATAAAGGAAGGTATAAAATTATGAAAAAATATACGGATGAAGAACTTAAAAAACGCTTAACACCAGAGGCTTATCAAGTAACGCAACATGCAGCAACTGAACGTGCATTTACGGGTGAATATGATCAATGGTGGGAAGCTGGTATTTTTGTGGATATCGTTAGCGGCGAACCACTCTTTAGTTCAACTGATAAATATGATGCCGGCTGTGGCTGGCCATCTTTTACACAAAGTATTGATGATCAACATATCAAGCGCCATGTTGATCAGTCATTTGGGATGACACGAACAGAGGTGACATCGCGTGATGCAAATTCACATTTGGGACACTTATTTACTGATGGACCCACTGAAAAAGGTGGCTTACGCTACTGTATTAACTCAGCTAGTTTAAAATTTGTACCGAAAAATGACTTAGTTGCGGCAGGATATGGTGAGTATTTGTCACTATTTGAATAATATTTTTCATTTGTTTCTTTTAGTTTGTTATAATATAGGAAATTACTTTTTTGGAGAAGAGCAAATGATTGAAAATGCCCGCAAAAATCAGTTTTGGCGATATTTTAACCCTGTAAATATTGTAAGAGAGTTATTATTAGGCTGGACCATTCCGGAAGCAATTTTATTGATTGTGTTAGTATTGCTGCAAAGTACGGTGTGGGGATTGGGCGTTATGCACACGCACAATGTTGACTGGTTCGGCTTAGCAACTGGCCTGATGAATATTATTACGGTTGTATTAGTAGCAAAAGGACGAATTACTAACTATTTTTGGGGGTTAGTTTATTCTGCAATGTACATGCCACTAGCCTTTCAGTCTCAGCTATTTGGTGAAGTGGCACTTAGTGCGTTTTGGGTTGTCATGCAATTTGTTGGTATTGTTGCGTGGTTAGGTTTTATGAAACGTGATAAGAGCAATAAAAAAAGTGACCAAGAAGTCGTTACCACAAAATATATGTCGCGAAAACAGTGGCTGTTTGTTATACCCGTATTTCTTATTCTTTTGGCGATTGTCGGTTTGATTCTAGAACAGGCAGGATCAAGACAACCCTATATGGATGGTATGACAACAACAATTTCTATGGGTGCACAAATATTGCAGACAGCAAAATTTGCTGAATCTTGGTATGCTTGGTTACTCTTTGATATTGTTGAACTGGTGTTATGGGGTCGAGCTTGGACTGGACATGCAGATCCGAGTGCCTTTGCTATGCTTGGCATGAATTTAGCACTCACAGTTAATGCAATTTATGGTATTGTTCAATGGCGAAAGTTAACAAAGAAAGAGTGAGAGGATAGCTATCATCAAAAATGGTAGCTAAACGCGTTTATAAATATGAGAACTTTTGCAGGTAATTTATATAAAGATGATTTAGAAGGCGAAAAAATTGGCGTTTTTTTTGGTACATTAGCACCAATGCACGTTGGTCATCAAGCAGAAATTTATAAGGCTGCCGCTCTAAATGATGGGGTTGTGGTTATTGCATCAGGATACACAGGTGATCGTGGTGATCAAATGGGCCTTTCTGTTGAAAAACGATTTCGCTATTTAAGAGAAGCATTTAGTGATGAAACAGCTATTAAAGTAGATTATATTAATGAGGATAGCATTCCTCAAATGCCAGCAGGGTGGGATGAATGGACCAAAATTTTAGTGCAAACCGTCAAACGCAATGTCGTTAATCAGAATGCTAAAATTACTTTTTATACCGGTGAAGCAGAATATAAGTTGGATTTAGAAAAACGGTTACCTCAAACTGGTCAATTTACTGTTAGTTTGATGGATCGTACGGTTTTAAAAATTTCAGCAACTGACATTCGTCAAGATCCAATTGGTAACTGGGACTATATTAATCGTGTTTTTCGGCGTCATTTTACAAAAAAAGTCACTGTTATGGGATCGGCATCCACAGGGAAATCGACTTTAGTACGACGATTAGCACGTACGAGCAACTCACCATTTTCTGAAGAATATGCACGTGAATATCAAGAAAATTCAAATGTAAGTGATGACGAATTAGTAGTCAAAGATTACATTCGTTTAATTCAGGGACAGTATGATGCTAATTCTAAAGAAATTAATTCACCAGCTAACAACGGTTTAACCATTTTTGATACGGATGCGATGGTAACTAAAGTCTATGCTGATTTGTGGTTGAGTCAAGAGGATAGTAGGCAATTACAACCATTATTTGATAATACAATTAGTGAAGAATTGATCGATCTCATCTTAATTATTCCGCCCGTGACACCCTACACTGATGATGGTTTTCGAAACATGAATAACACTGATGATGAGTCGCGGTGGGCATTTCATAATGAATTGATGCGTGTTATAAAACAGTATGGCTTTATGGACAAAGTCGTGTTGCTTGATGCTAAGGGTGAAAATGAAGATCCTTATGGCTATTATGCTCGTTACTTACAGGCTTTAGATGCGATACAGGAAAAAACAGGATTTAATATTAAACATTTGTAATAATTAATTGGCCAATCTATTGAGATTGGTTTTTTTATTGACTAGACAAGTTAATCATGCAGTTTTTTTATAGTTACCATTGACATATAGTACATAAAATTCTACAATTAAATTGTTAATAAAATCACAAAATAAAAAGGAGATTATCATGTCAGGGAAAGTAGCGATTGTAACAGGTGGTGGACAAGGAATTGGTGAAGGTATTGCATTGCGATTGGCAAAAGATGGTTATTCGGTTATTGTCAATGGTCGTACAGAACATAAGCTCACAACAGTTGTTAAAAAAATTGAAGCAGCTGGTGGTGAAGCAGCACTATTTGTTGGGGATGTTCAGTCACGTCAGGTGAACTTTGATTTAGTGCAATTTGCGATGGGAAAGTATGGACGTTTAGATACCTTCGTCGCAAATGCAGGTGTAGATTGGGTTGATACAATTGAAGAGACACCCGAAGAACAAGTTGATAACATTCTAAACATTAATTTAAAATCACAAATATGGGCTTTACAAGCAGCACCAACAGTTTTAAGAAAAAATGGTAAACAGGGTGGAACAATTATTTTAGCCTCATCAATTGCTGGCATGGAAGGCTTTGAAATGTTGGGTATTTATTCGGCCACTAAGTTCGCTGCGCGTGGGTTGATGCAAGCAGCAGCTAAAGAGTTAGCTGTTGACAATATTCGTGTGAATGCTTATAACCCGGGTATTGTTTTGACACCAATGTGGGACGAAATTGATGCTCGCTTTGCTGAACGTAAGAATGTACCACTTGGTTCAACACGTCAAGCCTTTATTGATGGTATTCTACTTGGTCGTGGGGAAGAACCAGAAGATATTGCGAAATATGTGTCGTTCTTAGTTTCAGATCAAGCTGACTATATTACAGGACAATCACTAGCAGTCGATGGTGGTATTAAGTTTCAATAATTAGGTTACTCATTAAAACAGCAAGAATATTGCTGTTTTTTATTTACCTCTTGATCTAATTCACATTTTGATCCACAATTAAGATCAAAAAAATTGACGTGATAAAGGATCAGGCCCATGATTA
>NZ_BPKW01000004.1 GCF_019656015.1 Leuconostoc inhae
GCAACAAGCAACAAGCAACAAGCAACAAGCAACAAGCAACAAGCAACAAGCAACAAGCAACAAGCAACAAGCAACAAGCAACAATTAGCTGAATTACGACCTTTTATAAAGTGGGTCGGTGGCAAAAGGCAACTGTTACCAGAATTGGCGAAGTATGTTCCAGAGCACTTTGGAACATATTTTGAGCCGTTTTTAGGTGGCGGTGCCTTTTTACTTGCTTTATCGCCTGAACACGCAATAATTAATGACTTCAATTTGGAATTAGCTATTGCGTGGATGGTGGTTAGAGACAAACCGGAAGAACTATTAAAACAACTTAAGCAACATCAATTAAATCATAGTAAAGAATACTATTTGCATTTGCGTAAAGCAGATCGTGATGGCAGATTAGAAAGTATGACTTCGGTGCAACGTGCGGCCAGATTTATTTATATGAATAAATCTGGGTTTAATGGTTTGTGGCGAGTTAACAAAAAAGGACAAAATAACGTTCCATTTGGTAGTTATAATAATCCAAATATTGCAGATAAAGATACGATTAAAACGGTATCTAGATATTTGAGTGATGCAAATATAACGATTACAAATTCAGACTTTGAACAAGTAGTTTTAGATGCTCAAACAGGTGATTTCGTTTATTTTGATCCACCATACATACCAATTTCTGTAACGAGTAGTTTTACGGCTTATAGTTCAGAGTTCGGTTATGATCAGCAAGTTAGATTGCGAGATGTATTTGTAAGGCTTCATCAAAAAGGGGTACATGTGATGTTGTCAAATTCTGATGTACCCTTAATTGAAGAATTATATGGTCATATTGAGGGCATTGTCATTGAACAGGTGAGTGTTACGCGCATGGTTGGTGCAAAAGCTTCTTCACGTAAAAAAGTTGGGGAGGTTATTGTTCATGGTAAATAGATTGAACGTATTTGAGTATCGTAATTTAGAGATTAATCAGCGTTTAGACTATTTTGTTTCAACATTGTCAAATATAGAGAAATTTGCCGATTACTGGGTTAATTTTGATAATGTTTATAAAAATGTGCCTCAAAAAATTGCACCTGACCTATTTACGCTAGATTATTTAATAGGTAAAAATCAAATGGAAATTGAGCTATTTTTTTATGAAAGGCCACAGTTATTGACATTGTTGCCATTACTATTAGGCATTCGAAAAGATAAATTAGATCAATATGGGAATCTTTCAGTGCAAGATATCCAAGAAAAATATCAACTTAATTTTAATACTATTGATACCAAAAATATGCATTCATACTTTGATTTTTTGACGAGTTCTGGTTTGATGCAGTTGTTGTCGCAAGGTTTGAAAAAAAGTGTCTTTGATTATTCTATTGGGGTACAGGCAGGAATGGATTCAAATGGTCGCAAAAATCGTTCTGGTAAAATTGGTGAAAAATTTTTAGAGGCAAAATTAGCGGCAATTGCATCTAGAAATAATTTAAAATGGATGGGACAGTCAACACCCAGCAAAATAAAGAAAGAATTTGACATTGATATTGAATATATCTTTAAAAACCGTCGTTTTGATGGTGCACTATATAATCCAAAAAAATTAAAACTTATTTTATTTGAAATAAATCTTTTTAATGCTAGTGGTAGTAAATCAAAATCCGCTTCCACGGAGTTTCAAACATTACGTGATAGATTGGCTAAAACTAATCACGAATTTATTTATATTACTGATGGTGAGGGGTGGATAAGTGACAAATCACATTTAAAAGAGGCATTAGAATATATTGGTAATGTTTTTAATATCAGTATGGTTGAATCAGGATATATTGAATCAATTTTAGATTTACAATAATGATAAAATTAATTTTTGAAAAAATACGTTATTTGGTTACTGATTGTGCTATTCTATTAATAAATTAATGAGGAGCAATTTATGACATATTCAATTGGCTTAGATATAGGGACTGGTTCCGTTGGTTGGGCTGTAATTGAGGATGATTACCGTTTAAAGCGTGCCAAAGGTAAGAATTTAATTGGTGTACGACTGTTTGATTCAGCAACTACAGCAGCCGAAAGACGTGGCTATCGTACGACACGTCGTCGTTTATCACGTCGTCATTGGCGTTTACGTTTGTTAAATGATATATTTTCACCAAATTTAGTAAAATTAGATGAAAATTTTCTGCCACGGCTCAAGTATTCATGGGTTAACCCAGCTGACGAGCAAAACCCGCAATTGAACGATAATGTTGCAAACGGGGCGTTATTTGGATCAAGTGAGGCGGATAAAGTATTTCACGAAAATTATCCAACGATTTATCATTTGCGATATAAACTCATGACTGATACGGACAGACATGATTTACGTGAGGTTTATTTGGCGATCCATCATATTGTCAAATATCGTGGTAACTTTTTGAATACAGCAGATAAAATTAATGCGGATAATTCTTTCAATGTTGATTTATTTGTGGCAGCATTAAACGATTATAATGAATCTATTGAAACGCCACTACCATTAATTAAAGATGTGCAATTGTTTTCGGATATGCTAACTGATAAAAATGCCCGCAACAAATCTGTCCGTGTCGAAAATGCCATGTCAGCGACTTCAGATAGTAAGTCAAAAATATTGAAAGCCGTATTAACAGCATTAGTGGGTAATACAGCTAATTTTCAAACTATTTTTGAACTACTTGATTTGGAAAAAGATGAAGCAAAAAACTTTAAATTTAAACTAGATTTAGAAGATGTCGAAACAAAACTAGATGTTGTGCGAGCAAAGCTTTCAGATGAACAAAATGCTTTTCTAGAGGCTATTTTAATAGCATATGATGGCATTACTCTAAAAATGATTTTGGGTGATTACAAAAGTATTAGTCAATCAATGATTGAAAGTTATAAATCACATCAACGTGATTGGACGTATATTAAAGGCAATGTTCGAATAAACGAACAAAAAATTGAACCCGATAAAAACAGTGTCAAAATATTTAAGTTAGATCCCAAAAAACTAATATATCCATCTAATTTGGCTTATCTACAAGTCATCTCATCAAATGAAGATGAACATAAAAAAGGTTTGGAATATTTTAAAACAAACATTCATGATGCTGACATACTACAGCGCATAGAAAATGATACGTTTTTACTAAAACAACGTACGAAACGAAATGGTGTGTTGCCATACCAACTACATTTAGCAGAATTAGAACAAATTATTGCAAAACAAAGCAAATATTATCCATTTTTGGCTGACACTTTTGAGAAAGATAATAAGCCAGAAAATAAATTGGCTGGTCTATTAAAATTCAGAGTACCTTACTACGTTGGGCCGCTTGTAGAACCTGAAAAAGTTAGTGGGGATGCAAGCAATCACTGGTTAATTAAAAAGGAAACGCAAGAAAATACACCGATTACACCTTTTAACTTTGATGATGTTGTGGATAAAGACAAAAGTGGTGAACAGTTTATCAAACGTATAACTGGTACTGACAGTTATTTAATTGGGGAACCAACGTTGCCCCAAAATTCGCTTTTGTATCAAAAATATAATGTGTTGCAAGAATTGAACAATGTTCGCAATGAAAGACATCAGCGATTGCCAATTAAAGTGAAACAAGATATCTATGAACATGTGTTTAAAGTAGATAAAAATGTTACTGCTAAAAAGGTCATGACATATCTCAAATTAAATGGTTATGGTGACTTTGAAATAACTGGTTTATCGGACACACGGTCAGGCAAGTTTAACAGTAACTTAGTGAGTTATCATTATTTTGTTGATGTACTTGGTCGCGAAAAAACCGAAGCAATTGGGGAAGCTAAGTTAGAAGAAATTATTGAAATTCAAACTGTGTTTGAAGATAGAAATATTGTTGTTAGACGACTATCAAATTTAGATTATTTAACGCAACAAGAAAAAGATAAACTATCAGCTAAGCATTATACTGGGTGGGGCAGATTATCAAAAAAGTTATTAGGCACTAAATTCATAGAGACTACTTTATCAGAAGCTGGCGATATCATACCGCAATCACACAGTATCATGGATTTGCTCTATCACTCTGATAAAAACTTAATGGAAATTCTGACTGATAAAAAATTCAATGTACAGGAATGGATGACAGCACAAAATAAGGGAACAGAGTCTGGCAACAGTCTCTATGATCAAATTGATGCCCTAGCGGGGCCAAAAAATATTAAGCGTGGTATTACACAAGTTTTTGGTATTATTGCCGATATCAAAAAAGCTATGGGTAGCAATCCAGAGAAAGTTTATGTAGAATTTGCACGTGAACCGCAAGCTTCACGTTTAACTAACTCTAGGCTAAATCGTGTGCAAGAATTGTATACTAATTCCACCTTGAAAACTGAATTTTCTGAGTTAGTTAAGCAATTGGCAACTGAAACTAAAGAAACCATTCATGATGATAGATTGTATCTTTACTACCTTCAAGAAGGAAAAGATATGTATACTGGAAAGGACATTCCAGTAGAGCAATTAAGCACTAATTATGATATTGACCATATTATCCCGCAGGCATTTACGAAAGATGACTCACTCGATAATCGTGTCCTAGTCAACCGTGCTACCAATGCACGTAAGTCTGATTCACCAACCTTTACCAATGATATTATTGATGCCCGAAAATCTTGGTGGCAATCATTGGTGAAGCGTGGGTTAATCTCAAAAGAAAAATTTGAACGATTAACAGATAGACGTAAAACGTTTAGTGACAATCAGACAAGTCATTTCATTGCTCGTCAATTGGTTGAAACACGTCAAATCATCAAAAATGTCGCTGATTTGATCAAAAATAATTACGAAGGCACTCAGGCAGTTGCAATTCGTGCATCATTAACTGGCGAAATGCGTCGTTACCTAGATTGGCCCAAAAATCGTGATATCAATGATTTCCATCATGCTCATGATGCGCTTATGATGGCAACTGTTGGTAAATATGTTGATAAGCGTGGTTTTTTTGATAAAGGCAATGTCAGCGATAACGCTGATAACGCTTATAATCTATACACGAAAGACTGGCTAAAGCGTGCACGTGCTGGCGTTAAAGATGATAGTCAGCGGGTAAATCCATTTGGGTTCATTGTCGGATCGATGCAATCAAAATCAGTACGTCAACAGGTGAACACAGAAACTGGCGAAATTGTCTGGCATGATGAGAATGTAACGTATTTACGTCAAGTGTTGGGGTATAAAAAGATACTAGTGACACGGCGTTTAGGTGGTTCATCTGGACAATTGTATAAAGAGACGCTGTTTGGACCAAATCCTAAAGCTAAATTAATTGCCTCAAAAGCGAATCGTTCAGTTGAATTATATGGTGGCTTTACACAAGCTGAATCAGCTTATATGAGCTTAGTTGAGTTCAATAAGAAAGGGCAGCAATCGTATAAATTGATTAAAGTACCGATGACTATCGCTAATCGTGTTAATAATAAACAGTTAACAGTATCAAAGTATATTGAAACGTTGAATTTGCGTGACTTTAGTCGTGTCGTTATTGAAAAGTTGCCTTTAGGTACTTTAATTCGAGAAACAAATGGTAGTGAATTTTATGCAGCAACGTCAGAAATGAAACACAACGCTAAGCAACTTTGGGCACCCAAAGAAATTTTGAAAAGCGCTCAAAAATTAGATAAAGCCGCCACGGAAAAATTAATCGCTATATTTGATTTTTTGGTCAGTGACAAGACAATCGAACATTTTAAGTTTTATGAAAAAGATTTACGACACTTAATAATGGTACGCAACAAATTTATTGAAGCAAATAATACGATTAAAGCGGCAATTTTATCGGATGTTATTGATGAACTGCACAATGATGCTGTATGGTGTGATCCGTTTAAGCATATTAAAGAGAAACCGGCTTGGACTTCGTTACAGAGCCAAGATAGGGGGAATGGCGGCATTAAACTCTCTTCAGAATCAAACATTGTATACCAATCACCAACAGGAATATTTGAAACAATCAAAATTGTTGGCGAATAAAAAAGAAATCCCGTGCTGTTTAGTAACAACACGGGATTTTATGTACGGCCATAAGGCCACTCTGATGAGTAATTAAGCTTGGCATAAAGCCTTGCGTTACTTCAATACTGTGTATCAGATCAATGAGGTTCAGCCTCTAAGGAATGACTAGTTCCTTAAGTATTATTCTATCATAAATAACTGGAGGATACAACATGGCATGGCGGACAGTCGTGATAACAAAACATAGTAAACTAAACTATAAAATGAATCATTTAGTGGTACAAACGTCAGAAAAAACATTTCAAATACCCATGGAAGACATTCAAATTATTTTGATTACGACCACACAGGCAGTTGTCACAGCTTATGTGATTGCCGAAACAATCAAAAGAAATATTAAAATTATTTTTTCAGATATCAATGGACAGCCCATTGGTGAAATTAATCAGTATCATACGAACGGTAAGCATAATCGTAATATTAGTCAACAAATTGTGTGGCAATCGGAACGGAAAAATATGCTATGGCGCGAAATTGTCAAATTAAAGATTAAAAATCAAATGCAAGTATTAGTTACCCAGCAAACGACAGACAGAGAAAAATTTCAGGATCTGGTCGATAGTATTGAGATTGGCGATGAAACGAATCGTGAAGCTGTGGCCGCTAGAATGTACTTTAATCGACTATTTGGCAATGAATTTGTGAGACATGAATCAGGAATTATTAATGCGATGTTAGATTATGGCTATCAAATTTTGATGGCTGCAGTTGCCAGAGAAATTGTATTACAAGGTTATTTGTCAGAGTTGGGTATTCATCATAATGGCGCACAGAATGATTATAATTTGGCTTCTGACTTAATGGAGCCGTTTCGACCGTTGATTGATGCAGTCGCAAAAAAATATGAACATGAAACGGCGCTAAACTTAGATATCAAATTGGCTTTGGTAGATGTTATTAACCAAGTTATTGAAATCAATGGGCAACAAATGTTAGTGACTAATGCAATCACTATTTTAGTACGTGATGCAATAAACTATTTAAATAATGGTTTAAAATTACCAGAATGGCGGTTTGAAATTTGAGGTATCGTATAATGAGAGTGATGATTTTTTTTGATTTACCAACTTTAACTGACGCTGATCGGCGTAATTATCGCCATTTTAGAAAAGGTTTGATTAACGAAGGGTTTTTGATGATTCAAGAGTCTGTTTATGTACGTGTGACCACTAATCGTCAAGCGGCAACGTTATTGGAAAATCGTATTCAGGCGATTACACCAGTTGATGGGCTAGTACAATCTTTAATTGTGACAGAAAAACAATATACAATGATGAAATTTTTATCTGGTACATCTAGTGATGATGTCAGAAATTCAGATGAAAAGATGGTCGTCATATGACTTATTCGATCGTATGTTTTCCGAATAGTCCCATACAGGTAACTTCAGGATTGACTATGGTTTCTATCACTAATCATGAACTATATTGGCAATTAAGTACAGGATTGAAAGAGACTAGTGAAGACGTAACATTAGGGCAAGATGGACATATTGTCGATGTTAGTAAGGGAGTTATGTTCATTGGTGATATAAGTGCGCAACTTGATGTGAATAAGTTATATCAAAAAAATATTGTCAATACGGTGAAAAAATACGCAGATGATCAAGCATTAGAAAGATTTTATAGCATTAATTCTGAACTAAACCAACTCCTAGAAAATATTATATTAGAAAATAATTTACCTTTCTATTTCCAAACAGAATTTAATATTGGTGACTTGATAAATGAGAAGAAAATTAAGATAGAAACACTGACAAATAGCTCTGGATTTGGTAAAATAGAAGATGTAGTGAACGTTGCTGGTGAGTTTTCAGAGCAACGTTTAATCATTTTTACCAATATCTATTTGTTGTTGTCGATTGATCAGATTGACTATCTGAATAATCTAGCGAAGGCAATAAATTTATGTTTGATTTCTCTTAATTTGACACAAAATCCTGTTATGACTAAACAGGGTTCGTCTTCAGAAATTTTCATCGATGAAGATTTCGTTCAATTTGGTGCTGACTAACCAATGCGAACAGGCGGTCTGCTTCAGATGTGTGTCAGATCAATGAGGTTCAAACCGTTCTAGGCTTGTTTTAACATTTCGTATTAGCTTCAGATGTGTGTCAGATCAATGAGGTTCAAACCATGTCCTAGTGTAATAAGGCGTAATTTGCTGCTTCAGATGTGTGTCAGATCAATGAGGTTCAAACCAATTGCTTTCGCTATCAACCACTTTTTGGCGCTTCAGATGTGTGTCAGATCAATGAGGTTCAAACCTTTGATAAAATACCGACTTTATATTCTAACGCTTCAGATGTGTGTCAGATCAATGAGGTTCAAACCATTAATATGGCATACGAGACGAGGATTTATGCTTCAGATGTGTGTCAGATCAATGAGGTTCAAACCTTCAACATTAAACAAGATGCTGTTGATTTTGCTTCAGATGTGTGTCAGATCAATGAGGTTCAAACCTCCATGGATAGACTATATGTACTCGCAATCGCTTCAGATGTGTGTCAGATCAATGAGGTTCAAACCTGACTCAATCAAAATCACACATAAACGACCGCTTCAGATGTGTGTCAGATCAATGAGGTTTGCAAGGGCGGACGCAGCTGTAATAGCTCAGTACGTTATGCTTCCTTTGTACCGTTTATATGGCTATTTAGGAGGCTTGCTATGAACTTTATAAGAATTGTGTTTACAGGTCTAATAATATTCTTTGGGTTCTTATTAGTTATGACCTTACCACAACTAATATTACATGGGGAACTTGACGCCATATTTATTGTGCTTATGTTACTAGTCCTATTGGATTACGCTTTAAAAAATATTTATAAAAAGGGTTGACAAGTATAACTAGCTTCAGATGTCTATCAAATCAATGAAGTTCAAAAACCAGATTTTAATTAATCTGGTTTTTTTGTGGCTTCATTAGAATTTTTAATTTATGTCATTGAGCTACTACTGTAATATGCATCATACGCTTAATCATGTGATTACTAAAATGGCAATATTTCAAAATTAGGCATATGATATTCTTATGGAGAATAGAAGGGCGAGATATTTTATGAAAAAAATAAATAGCAGAATGGTCTTTGAGATTATAACGATTATCGGTATTCTAATTTTTGCCGTCATCAGTTTAATGCCATCAGCGACAAAACGCAAAAGTGTGCGATTAGATCACGGACGTATGAATTATAGTGGGGCAATGCTGAACCATAAATTTGATGGTCACGGGACGTTGCACATTCAAAAAGAGGGGAACTATGTCGGTAATTTTGCGAACGGCCGTTTTGAAGGTTCTGGTGAATTCACTGGACCGAGTGGTTGGCGCTTACAAGGCGATTTTAGCAAGGGCGAACTGAATGGCGTAGTCAAGTTGCAGGTCGGTAATAAGACTTACGCGAAAAAAATTACGGAAGATGGTAAGTTGGAAAATGCGAATTAAATGGTTTAGCTTAGTACGAATAACGGGACTCGTGCTGGTATTGACATATCACTTTTTTCAGACTAAATTTACTGGTGGCTTTATTGGCGTGGACGTTTTCTTTACCTTCTCTGGGTTCTTGATTACGGCATTAATGGTTGATGAATTTGCGCGTTCGGATAATTTTAAATTAATGGCTTTTTACGGTCGCCGCTTTTACCGGATCGTGCCACCGCTATTTATTATGGTACTAGTCGTTTTACCACTAACTTATCTGATTAACCACGATTTCGTGACTGATATCGGTAAGCAGGTCGCAGCGGCCCTTGGCTTTACCACAAACTATTTTGAAATTGCGACGGGTGGCAGTTATGAAAATAAATTTATTCCGCATTTATTCGTCCATACGTGGTCATTAGCAATTGAAATGCACTTCTATATTTTATGGGGATTGATGGCGTGGTCAGTGGCTAAAATTAGTCAACGGTTGGCTAGTGGGCCACGCGCCTTAACGTATTTTCGTTGGGGGTTGGGTATTTTAACAACCATCTTTGCAGTCGAGAGCTTTGTGATGATGTTCTTTGGAGCAGGCGGCCTGAAAGACTTTTCGCCGGTTTACTTTTCGAGTTTGACTCACTGTTTTCCATTCTTCTTCGGTGGTCTTATTGGTATCTTGAGTGGCATTAAGGCGCAAGGGCCAATCTATCGATGGACCACGGCGCACAGTAACCCGATTATTGTGGGCGTAGGAATGCTGATTAGTTTTATACTACTCGTTACTATGGGCTATCGCATGACATTCGATGCGCTGCAAACGTATCAAGGTGGCCTACTACTCGCAACCGTGCTGGCAGGGGTCATGATTTACTGTGCTCGGTTGTTACATGACCAAACGCCTAACATAAATGAACCGCGGTGGATTACTTTTTTGGCGGACGTGAGCTATAGCGTGTACCTTTATCATTGGCCGCTATACGTGATTTTTTCACACATGATGGTCAACTGGTTAGCAGTGCTAGTCACGACTGTACTCTCGATTATATTGTCAGCTTTATCGTATTATGTATTGGAACCAATCATTGCTGGTAAGCAGGCCAATGTTTTTGGGCACACAGTGACGTGGCGACAATTACAGTTGCCGGTTGTCGTTGTGGGGTTATTGCTAGCTATCAATACAGGGATTGTGGTCAAAAATGCGCCACAACTCTCGACGCTTGAACAAAAATTATGGGTGGGTGGCATTTATCAAGATATTGATAAGATTAAAACAACTCATGATACTGTATTAGCGGCCGTAAGACCAAATAAAAAGCAAGGGGCTACTAAGGCGAATCAAACAAAAGCACCGGGCGTGTCAATTATTGGAGATAGTGTGACTTTGGGAACGCGTAGTTATTTGGGGGCTCATGTCGCTAATAGTAACATTGACGCCGAAGGAGATCGAACTATGGACCTTGCGTACAACGTGATGATGAGTCAGCAACAGAGTCACACGTTACGACAGTACGTGGTGATTTGTATCGGAACTAACGCGTTAGATGATTATGCAAAACAAACTATGAAGCTCATTCACGATTTGGCGCCTGGTCATAAATTAATTATGATGACACCGTATAATGCGCAAGCTGATGCGGATTGGAATTCATCTAAATTGGCTGTTTTGGAACGAGGCCTGCCGGCTAAGTATAAGTTCATTACGGTCGCTGATTGGGGGAAGATTGCTGCTCAACATCCTGAAATATTTAATGGCACTGATGGGGTGCACTTTGGCGGGATTCCAGCCGGTGATGTTTTATATGCTAAGGTGATCAATCAGGCACTGCAAGTGGCTAAGAAGGCACCTGTTAAGTAAACAGCATTGATATTGACGTGTGCAACCATACCGATGCTTAGTGATTAGCAAAGTGTGTAAGAGGTTTTTAACCGGGCTTTATTAGCGTATTTGTGCATATCAATAAAATTAAAACGCTTAGGCGTTTTTTTATATTTTATATTTACCAAAAAAATAAGATCAAGAAATAATAATTATGGTATGATATATTATGTTATAAATAATCACGTTAAATGTGAGATGGAGAAAGGGAAATTTTCCTGTTTTGGTAAATAAAAAAATACGAGTGAAAGAATTACTCGTTTCAACAATAATTATTGGTGGTGTCTTAGGCACAATGTCTACGGTTAATGCTGCTGAAAATACAACACATGCAGCGACACAAGTGTCAAGTGCAAGTATAACGACACCAAGTTCGCGTGCTACATCACAAGTACCAAGCACTAAAACGTCAAGTTCAACGATAGAATCACAACATTCAGTTGCGGTAGATGATGCTACCCAAAATGCTAGTTCTAACGTAACACCCTCAACACGTTCGATTCAAATGCCTCAGGCCAAATTTAAAACCGGTTCTGTCATTGTATTAACTCCTTCAGCAAAAACAGCCAATGGCACACAATTACAAAGCTATGGCAACCAATCAGGTGTTGTGACGAAAGTCATTGTGCCAAAGAATGTCAATACAAATTATAGCTATGACATTAAATTGGATAATGGTGTTGTCGTATCTCATGTTTTAGAGTCAGGTGTCGCTTCGTTTGTTAAAACCAGTGCGTTTGCAATTAATAACCGCGTTGAAATTAAAAAAGATGCGACACATGATGGCGATGCTAAAAATATTATCGCCTATCGCGGTATTGGTGCTACGATCACCAAGGTCACGCGATTTCATCAGTTATCATCCAATTTCTATTATCAGGTTAAATTGGATAATGGTGTTGTCATAACCAAAGTCTTGGAACAAGATTTGCAACGATACACGAATAAGCCTGTACATAAAGATGGTTGGTCAAATGAAAATGGCGTAACCAAGTACTATGTTAAGGGCGCGCCTGTCGTTGGTGAAAAGCACATTGAGGGTCATTGGTATAATTTTGATAGAAATGGTGCACAATCAAAAGGTCTGACGGCACTGACACATAAAACAGTATTTTATGATGTTAAGTCTGGTCAAATGCACTATGGTTATGTCTGGACTAATGGGGCTCTGATGTTTTTTGATACATCCGATGGGCACGCGTTAACTGGTGTAAGACACTACAGCGGTGGTGTGGAAGTTTATGGTTCTGATTTTAAGCAAATCCGTAATAACTATGCGACAATAGGTGGTTCAAGATATTACTTAACTGGTAATGGCGACGCCTATAAAGGTTCACGAAAAGTCAATGGACAGTTAGAATTTTTCGGTGCTAATTATGTACAAGTGCGCAATAATTATGCATGGATAAATGGGTCATTTATGTTTTTTGATGGCAACGGCCATGCGATGACTGGTGTGCGTCATTATGGTTCGAACATGGAATACTACGATGTTAACCATAAGCAAGTTCGAAATAGTTATGTTCGTACCGGCAACACGTATTATTATCTGAAAGCAAATGGCGATGCCTTTAAGGGATTGCGTCAGTATAGTAAGACAGGTTTTGAGTATTACGGTTCTGATTTTAAACAAGTTCGTAATAATTATGCTACAACTAATGGTGCAAAGTACTATTTCAATGGTAGCGGGGACGCCATTAAGGGTACACACAAAGTTAACGGTCAGATTGAATATTATGATAATAACTATAAACAAGTACAGAATAATTATGCGTGGATAAATGGTTCATTAATGTTCTTTGACGGGAATGGTCATGCGATGACTGGTGTGCGTCATTATGGTTCAAACATGGAGTATTATGATGCTAACCATAAGCAAATCCGAAATAACTATGTGCCAACAGGTAATACATATTATTACATGAAAGCTAACGGAGATGCGTTTAAGGGTCTGCGTCAATATAGTTCAACAGGATTTGAATATTATGGTACTGATTTTAAGCAAGTGCGCAATCAATCCGTAACACTTGGTGATAAAATTTATCATTTCGATAAAGATGGCGATGCTGATTCAATTACATCTAAAAATCCTGGTGCCGATAAGACTATGGTTGCTAAGCATGTTCAAAAAGTTGATACGAATAAAGTGATTAATTGGTTCGAAAGCCGTAAGGGAAAGTTAACTTATTCAATGTATGGTTCTCGTAATGGCGCAGATGGTACAGCTGATTGCTCTGGTTCTGTTGTACAAGCTATTCGAGATGCTGGCGGTACACCATTCACATGGTTGTATAATACCGAGGCAATTCACGGTTATTTGCAAGATAATGCTTATAAACTTATTGATAACAATGATAGTAATGGTTGGTTATCAAAACGTGGAGATATTGTTATTTGGGGACAAAAAGGTCATAGTGACGGGGCTGCTGGTCACATTGGTATTATAACAAATGACTTAGATAATCCCTTATTCATTTCAACATGCTATATTACGCAGGGACAAAAAGGTACTGCAGTTCAAGAAGTACAATACAATCAATACGCTGCTAAAAATGGTTATCCGTATTATTATGTTTATCGTTTAGCGCAATAATGCTAGTAGTGAGTTTAACAAAGCCTTTTGAGTTAGGAAAGCTAACTTAAAAGGCTTTTATAATGTCGAAATTGACGATTAAATTAACTTTGAAAAGTGTGATAATTGAAATAATCATACTGACATATTGACTGACTTTTAATAAATAAGATAAAATTGTTGTGATTTAGTCGTATTTAAGATAAAATTAAAAGGTATTTAAAACATTTGGAGGACTTACAATGTCTAACTGGACAGCAGCCGAGGATCAAAAGAACCAAGGCACATTAGAATTTAAAATTTCACGCGCACAAGTTGAAGCAGGTTTAGAAAAGGCTTTTCAACAAAACAAGAATGATGTTTCTATTCCTGGATTTCGTAAGGGAAAAGTAACAAAGGCACTTTTTTTCTCAAAATTTGGAGAAGAAGCATTGTATCAACAGACAATGGATATTGTTTTACCAGCTGCATATGAAGCTGCTGTTGATGAATCTGGCATTACACCAGTCGGCCGTCCTAATATTGAACCAGTGTCAATGAACAAAGGTGAAGACTGGACAATGAAGGCTGAAATCACAACTGCACCTGAAGTTAAGTTGGGTGAGTACCTGAATCTTGAAGTTGAAGCAGCTGATACTGAAGTAACAGATGATGATGTCGAAGCAGAAATCAAGCACTTACAAGACGGTCAAGCTGAATTAGTTTTGCAAGAAGCTTCAGTTAAGGCTGAAAACGGCGACACTGTGATTATTGATTTTGATGGTTCAGTTGATGGTGACCATTTTGATGGTGGTCAAGCTGATGACTTTTCATTAGAATTAGGTTCAGGTCAATTTATTCCTGGATTTGAAGAACAATTAGTTGGTCATTCAGCAGGCGAAGATGTTAACGTTACTGTGACATTCCCTGAAGACTATCAAGCAGCAGACCTTGCCAATAAGGAAGCTTTGTTTGAAGTTAAAATTCACGAATTGAAGCGTAAGGAATTACCTGAAATTGATGATGAATTTGCCAAGGATGTTGACGAAGAAGTTGAAACTTTAGCTGAATTGAGAGAAAAAACAGCTAAGAAATTGACTGAAGACAAGGTAGAATCAGCACAAGCAGCTTTCGAAGATGCAGTGATCACAAAAGCAGTTGATAACGCATCAATTGATGGTGATAAGATTCCTGAAGCAATGATTGATGAAGATGTTCACCGTCAAATCGATCAATATTTGGCACAACTACAACAACAAGGCATTTCACGTGAGATGTTCTTCCAAATTTCAGGTCAAACTGAAGATGATTTGCACAAGCAATTTGAAGAAGGCGCAGAAACACGTGTTAAAACTAATCTAGTTCTTGAAGCAATTGTTAAGGCAGAAGCTATTGAACCAAGTGAAGACCAAATTAACGAAGAAGTCACTAACTTGGCAACACAATATAAGATGGAAGTTGCGCAAGTACGTGCAAACTTGTCAGATTCATTATTGAAGCATGACATTGCCATGCGCGAAGTCATTAAAAGAGTTACTGACTCAGCAAAAGCAAAGTAATATTATTTTTAAGAGAAGCCGTGAGGCTTTTTTTTAATAACTTAAGGTTAGGATGAACTAGCTTTAATAAGATAAAAATTTGTACTTAAAATTATTGTGTAATCTGTTAGAATAGAATAGTATTTAAACTTGACATAATTGTATGACTTAAATGAAATTCAAAGGAAGATAACATGACACAGACACCAGATTTGGAAGAAGAAGTTTATTGCAGTTTTTGCGGCAAATCTGCGAGTGAGGTACAACAAATTGTTGCTGGACCAAGTGGCATTTATATTTGTAACGAATGTGTGGATTTAGCAAAAAATATCATGAGCGAGGAAGCAACAGTGGATCAAACAGTAACAAAACCGATAACACTAGCATTACCTACACCACATGAAATCGTTTCAGAATTGAACGACTATGTGATTGGACAAGACGATGCAAAAAAGACACTAGCAGTTGCTGTTTATAATCATTACAAACGTATCAATGAAAACTATACACCAACAACCGATGTTGAATTACAAAAATCTAATATTGCTTTGATTGGACCTACTGGTTCTGGTAAAACATATTTAGCACAAAGTTTAGCTCGTATTTTGGACGTCCCTTTCGCAATAGCTGATGCCACAACATTAACAGAGGCTGGCTATGTCGGAGAAGATGTTGAAAACATTGTATTAAAATTGCTGCAGTCAGCTAATTTTGATATAGAAGCAGCACAACATGGCATTATTTACGTTGACGAAATTGATAAAATTGCAAAAAAATCTGAGAATGTTTCAATTACACGTGATGTTTCCGGTGAAGGTGTGCAACAAGCACTTCTTAAAATGCTAGAGGGTACGATTGCTAGCGTGCCACCACAGGGTGGTCGAAAGCATCCACAACAAGAGTTGATTCAAGTTGATACGACTAACATTTTATTTATTGTTGGCGGTGCATTTGCTGGAATCGACACAATTATTAAAGAACGTTTAGGTGAACGAGTTATTGGGTTTGGGTCGGATGCAAACGATAATGCTGCCGCTTTAGATTCTGAAAATATTCTTGAACATGTGCAACCAGAAGATATGACTAAATTTGGTTTAATTCCTGAATTTATTGGCCGTCTACCAATCGTAACTGTATTGGATGAATTAAAAATTGATGATTTGACACGAATTTTGACTGAACCTAAAAATGCGCTGATTAAGCAATACACGGCTTTACTGGGATTGGATGATGTCACCTTAGAATTTCAACCAGATGCACTAGAAGCAATGGCCGAATTAGCTATTCAACGACATACTGGTGCACGAGGGTTACGATCAATTATTGAATTAACTATGAAAGATGTTATGTATGATATTCCTAGTCGTGATGATGTCACAAAAGTCATTATTACCAAAGCCAGTGTTATTGGTGGGGAGCAACCAGAATTACAGTTAAAAAAGGTGAAATAATGGATGTACACAATGTTGATATGGTGATGAGTGCAGTTTCTGCTGCACAGTATCCAACAGACGGCAAGCCAGAGATTGCATTAGTTGGTCGCTCGAATGTTGGTAAATCATCATTAACTAATACGTTGATTCAACGTAAAAATTTTGCACGAACATCATCACAACCAGGAAAAACACAAACATTGAATTTTTATAATGTGGAAAATAAATTATATTTTGTTGATGTCCCAGGTTATGGCTATGCTAAAGTTTCTAAAAAACAACGTGAAGAATTTGGCCATATGATTGAAGAATATATCACATCACGTAAACAATTACGTGGTGTTGTCAGTTTAGTTGATGCACGTCATGAACCAAGTGATGATGATGTGTCAATGTATGAATGGTTGCATTATTATAATATTCCAATTTTGATTGTGGCAACAAAATCAGATAAGATTTCAAAAAGTAAATTTAACAAATATGCATCAAATATTAAGCAAACACTTGGTTTTGATGAAGATGAGAGTGATTTCCAATTTTTTTCATCTGAAACAAAGTATGGTAAAGACGAAGTTTGGCAATGGATTGAAACGCATATATAAGCAGAGAAGAGTCAGCAGCAATGACTCTTTTTTAGTGCAAATATTGCAGGTAAAGATAATTAATGTCAAGAAGTGTTAGTCTATTTTTAATTTTAAAAGAAAAACAGGTTCATATATTGCGTAACAGCGCTATGCTATTGACAGATTTGATACAATAAGAGTATGACGAAATTACAGTATGCACAAATCATCGTTGACGTTCCGACGATGCAAACTAACCAACCATATACTTATGTTGTACCAGAGACAATGATTGACTCAGTACGTCCCGGTATGCGTGTGGATGTTCCTTTTGGTCATCGACAGGTTATGGGATTTGTTGTAGGCTTACGAGCAACAACGGATTTAGAAACTGACAAGTTGCGTCATATTAAAGGCTTATTGGATTTAACACCAGTTTTAAACACAGAATTATTAAATTTATCAGATTATTTAGCGCAAGAAACGTTTGCGTTTCGTATTGTTGTTTTGCAAACGATGTTACCAAATGCTTTAAGAGCTAGCTATGAACGCACTTTTAAAATTATCGATGAGGTTGATGACGATGTTCGTGACCGTATTTTTAAAGGATTAGATGAAATTGTGTATCAAGCAAATGAATTAAATACCTATGATATTGCCACTTTAACTAAATTACGACGTGAACATAAAATCGAAGTGTCCGTCAACGTAAAAAATCGAGCAAAAGTTAAAACTCAATTGGCTTATCAATTCAATGATGACATGATGTTTTTGGAAGATGAGCTAGAAGATTTGAGACCAATTGCAAAAAAGCAGGTTGAACTACTCACGTTTATTATGGGGCATTTGCAAGAAACATGGGTAAAAAAAACATTGCAAGAAGTTATTAATGTGAGTAATGCCACGTTAAATCAAGGCGTCGAAAAAAGATGGTTAATAAAAAAACAGGTAGAGCAGTTACGTGACCCTTTTTCAATGAATGACATTACACCAACGACAGCTTTAACACTTAATGAAGAACAGCAAAATGCATTGAATCATATTGTTGCTAGTGCGGATGCGCAAAAATATCAACCGTTTTTGTTGGAAGGCATTACAGGTTCTGGTAAAACTGAAGTTTACTTACAGGCAGCACAACATATTTTTGATCAAGGAAAAACAGTCTTGTTTTTAGTACCAGAAATTGCATTGACACCGCAAATGGTTCGTCGTGTAAAATCACGGTTTGGTGCACAAACTGCGGTGTTGCATTCTGGTTTATCCGATGGCGAACGATATGATGAATGGCGTCGTATTGAACGTGGGGATGTTAAAATAGTTGTGGGCGCAAGGTCAGCTGTTTTTGCACCATTGAATCATATTGGACTCATTATTGTTGATGAAGAGCATGAAACAACTTATAAACAAACAGATAATCCACGTTACAATGCACGAGATGTGGCACTTTGGCGTGGTGAATATTATCAAATACCGGTTGTATTAGGTTCAGCAACACCTTCCTTAGAAAGTCGTGCGCGTGCACAGCGTGGTGTTTATGAATTATTGCGCTTAACACAACGTGCTGGTGGCGCCAAGTTACCGATAGTTGATGTCATAGACATGAAAGCAACATTAGCAGAGGGACCTGAAACAAATTTCTCTGAACAATTGAAAAATAAGTTGCAAGACCGTCTTAAACGTGGAGAACAGTCTGTATTAATGTTGAATCGGCGTGGTTTTTCTAGTTTTGTTATGTGTCGTGATTGTGGCTTTGTGCCACGTGATCCTAATTGCAACTTGGCTATGACATTGCATATGGATTCGCATACACTAAAATGTCATTACTGTGGACATGAAGAGTCTATTCCAACAATTTGTGTTAATTGTGGTTCAAATCGCATTCGTTATTACGGCACTGGGACTGAAAAAATTGAAACAGAGCTGGCAACATTGTTACCTGAAGCACGCGTTATCCGTATGGATCAAGACACGACACGTAAAAAAGGTAGCATGGATAAAATGTTGCAAAAATTTGGAAATCATGAAGCTGATATTTTACTTGGGACACAAATGATTGCTAAGGGGCTTGATTTTCCAGATGTGACATTAGTCGGTGTCTTAAACGCTGATACATCATTAGGTTTGCCTGATTTTCACGCCAGTGAGCGTACCTTTCAATTGTTAACACAAGTCAGTGGTCGAGCTGGTCGAGCTAAAAAGGCAGGTGAGGTATTAGTCCAGACATTTAATCCACAACATTATGCCATCGTTTATGCAAAAAATCATGATTATGAAGGATTTTATCAGCAAGAAATGGCAGTCAGACATGCAGGTAATTATGCACCGTACTACTATACTGTTCAAATTCAAGCTAGCCATGTCATGGAAAACGAAACTGCAAAACAGATGATACAAGTTGCCCGTTGGTTACGTTCTCGTGCTAGTGATAAGGTTATTATTTTAGGCCCATCGCCAAAACCAATTGCTAAATTACGTAATCGTTATTATTTTCAAATTATTTTAAAATTCAAACATCAGCATGAAATGGACGTTTTATTGACAGAATTGCAAAATCGCGCTCAAAAATCAAAAAATGGGTTACAATTAGTGATTGATCGTGAGCCAGTTTCTTTTATGTGACAAATGTATGACAATATTCTATGTTATAATAATTAGGAAGCGAAATACTCGTATTAGCGAGTATTTTTTAGTGATTATAAGGATATAATTTATTATTAGTTTGGTATTTTAGTCATTGAACGACACAATTAACATTATTGATCCATATATTGTATAGAAAAGAGGTGCGATTTTTCATGACATATTCAGTTGTATTAATGGGAACGCCACAGTTTGCAGTCCCCATCTTAGAAGCATTAATTACTGATGATAAATATGATGTCAAGGCTGTTGTTACGCAACCAGATAAACCTCAAGGGCGTAAACATATATTGACACCTAGTCCAGTTAAGGTCGCAGCATTATTACATGACTTGCCTGTATTTCAACCTGAAAAAATTAGTGGTTCAAATGAGATGCAACAAATTATCGCATTAAACCCAGATTTTATTGTTACTGCGGCTTTTGGTCAGTTTTTGCCCAATGAATTATTGGCAGCAGCTAAAATAGCCGCTGTCAACACACATGCCTCATTATTGCCTAAATATCGTGGTGGCGCACCAGTGCATTACGCTATTATGAATGGGGATACGGAAACTGGCGTTTCAATCATGTATATGGTTAAAAAAATGGACGCTGGTGACATTATCGATGTCGTTAAAGTACCCATTACAAATCAAGATAATGTTGGAACAATGTTTGATAAACTGAGTTTAGCTGGACGTGACTTACTATTAGCAAGTTTACCTAAAATTGCTACTGGGAATATTTCACCAGTTAAACAAAATGATGATGATGTGTCATTTTCGCCTAACATTCCACGCCATATGCAAAATTTAAATTTTGCAAGTGAGACAGCGCAACAGATTGATTGGCATTTGCGCGGTCTTTATCCAACACATCCAGCACATGTGCAAGTTGCCGGACAGCGGGTTAAGCTTACTCAAGTGACACCATTGGTTGAAACAACTAGCTTAGGTGCAGGACATGTTGTTGAAAAAACAAAAAAACAGTTAAAAATTGCAGCAGCTAATCAAACCGTGGTTAGTATTGATAGATTACAACCAGCTGGAAAATCTGAGATGACTATTGCAGCTTATCTCAACGGAGCGGGCAGTCAGTTGCAAACAGGAGATTTATGGGCAGAGGAGCCAATTAATGAGTGATAAACGTGTTTATAGTGATAATCCCCGTGTATTAGCAGTACAAACGTTAGCCAAAATTAAAAATGGCGCATACTCTAATTTACAGTTGAATCAAGTGATTAAACAACATCAGCTGAGTGAAGCAGATAAGCGTTTATTAACAACACTTGTGTACGGCGTTATCCAACACCGTATGACATTTGACTATTGGCTAGCACCATTTGTCGGTGATAAAAAAATTGATGCTTGGGTGCGCGAATTATTGTATTCAGCTATTTTTCAAATGAAATTCTTGGATAAAATTCCAGAACATGCCATTTTTAATGAATCTATTGAAGCTGCTAAGATACTTGGTCACGTTGGAACAGGGAAGTATGTGACGGCTATTTTACATAATATCGGTCGCCAAGGGCTACGAGATACTGCTGAAATAAAAGACCCAATACAACGTTTGTCTATTGAAAGCAGTCTACCAATTTGGTTAATTGAAGAATTAATTTCACAAAATGGTGAAGAAGCCACACTTGCTATGCTTGAAACCATCAATGATGCACCACAACAGTCTGTTCGTGTGAATACGATATTAGCAAGTGATGAGGAAGTAGAAACAGCCTTGGCAGCTGAAAAATTTACCGCTGTCAAATCACGCGTCGCTGAGCACGCTTACATTGTTTCTGGCGGGCATGTGGCTAGTTCAAAAGCCTTTCACGATGGGCTATTAACCTTGCAGGATGAAAGCGCCATGTTACCAGTTGAAAGTATGCGTTTAACAGAAAATGTTAAAACAATCCTTGACGCAGCGGCCGCTCCTGGTGGTAAAACGACACAAATTGCACAGTCTGTTGGTGAAGATGTTGCAATTACGGCATTAGATATTCATGAACATAAAATTAAATTAATTAAAAATAACGCTGAACGGTTACATGTAGCAGAAAAAATCCATACGCGGGTGTTGGATGCACGTAAAGTACCAGCAGAAATTGATCAAAAATTTGATCGTATTTTAGTGGATGCGCCATGCTCAGGATTTGGTTTACTACGACGCAAACCAGAAATTCGTTACGATAAAACTTTAGCAGATGTCAAGAATTTAGCACAACTGCAATTCGAGATATTAGATTCTGTTAGTCAAAATGTTGCCGATAATGGTATGATTGTTTACAGTACATGTACGATTTTGCGTCAAGAGAATGATGATGTGATCACAAAATTCTTATTGAAAAATTCGGATTTTGAACTTGTACCAACACAAACGTCAAAAAACTTGAAGCCAAACCGTTCTGAAAACGTGCTACATGTTTATCCGAATGATTATCAAACAGATGGCTTTTTCGTTGCAACATTGCAAAAAAAGCACTGACCTACAATGCATAATCTATTGTCGAAAGTAAAGTGAAAGCACAGCACGTGAAGCAAATTTTTTTGGTGAACGACTAGAAATTTTTTAGCAGAAACGTTTTTTAGAAGATAAAATAATCCTATGCAAATAGCATTTCATACCGATTCCGGCGTCCAACGTAATGAAAATCAAGATTACGTTGGCGCATTTACAAATCAAAAAGGCACCGTGATGGTTATGGTAGCTGATGGTGTAACTTCAACTGAAGGTGGTGAAGTTGCTAGCGCCATGGCTGTAGAACATTTTGGACACGCCTGGGAAAAAACAACAATTGAAACAATCAATCCATCAATCGCTTGGCTAAAAGAAACAGTTGCCTTTGAAAACGATGCAATTATAGAAGCAGGGCAACGATTTGATGACTTAAAAACAATGGCTACGACACTTGTGTTAGCAATTTTGTTTGATGAGCAGGTTGTTATTGGTAACTTGGGTGACTCTAAGGCATTTTTGTTGCATCATAATAGTCTAAAACAACTATCATTTGATCATAATCTTAAAAATGAACTTGTTCGTACCGGTACGGTTAGCAAAAGGCAAGCCGAAAATGTCCCTAATGCGAATAGTGTAACAAGATTTTTAGGCGTTGATCGGCACGCAGATATTGAAATTGGGCAACATACATTTTCTGGTGAAGACATGTTGTTTTTAACATCTGACGGTATTACTAAGGTGCTCAATAAAACAACAATTAAACAAATTATGAGGGCACCAGCAAGTTTGAATTTTCGTGCACACGACTTGATTAGGTTCGCTAACGACAATGGTGCGCCAGATAATGTGACAGCTCTCTTGGTGAGCCGTGATAATGAAGAGGATACAAAATAATTATGTTACCAGATACAGTGATAGACAATCGTTATAAAATTATCAAATCGCTTGGCGGGGGTGGCATGGCCAATGTTTATTTGGCGCATGATGGATTTTTGGATCGCGACGTCACATTTAAAATGATGCGTTTGGATATGAAAAACGATGCTGAACTAGCCAAGCGGTTTCAGCGTGAAGCTATTTCAGCAACGGAATTAGTCCATGATAATATTGTTCAGGTATATGACACCGGGGAATATGAAGGCACACAATATTTGGTGATGGAATATGTAGCAGGGAATGATTTAAAGTCCTTCATTGCCGAACATTTTCCAATTCCGTACCAACAAGTTGTTGATATCATGACGCAAGTTTTAAGTGCAGTACAAGCAGCACATGACGCGGATATTATTCATCGCGATTTAAAGCCACAAAATATTTTAATTGATAAAAATTGTCAAGTAAAGATTACCGACTTCGGCATTGCAATTGCAAAATCAGTGCAAGATATGACGCAGACAAACACCGTTATCGGGTCAGTTCATTATTTATCGCCTGAACAAACGCGCGGCGGCCTTGCTTCAGCGAAATCAGATATATATGCACTGGGGGTTATGCTTTACGAAATGCTGACCAAACAAGTGCCTTACGAAGGTGACACACCTGTTGCAGTTGCAATGAAACATACAACAGAAGATATGCCATCTGTTCGTGATTTTGATCCGAGAATTCCGCAGGCCTTAGAAAATGTTATCTTAAAGGCAACAGCCAAAAGACCACAAGATCGCTATTTAAGTGCAGCAGCGATGTCTGAAGATTTGAATACGACGTTATCACCTAGACGTTCAGATGAAATACGATTTGCACCGATGTCAGACACGATAGATGAAACACGCATTATTCCGATGGCTCAAATTCAAGATCAGTTAAAAACAGGTGTATCATCTGATAAAATATTGCCAGATGATGCACCTGAAGAACCCTCAATAAAAGATGTTATTATAGCACATGGTAAAAAGGGCTATTCTGTTAAAGATATCGCACATATTGTTGATCGTACACCTAATTATGTCCGTAGTGTTTTACGAGAAAATGGGATTAAATTTCGTAAAGCACCAAAGTGGCCTTGGGTGCTACTGGGAATCATTTTAATGATTGTTTCTGTAACTATTTTCTTAAATTATCAATCAACTAAAACCACGGTACCAAATGTTACGAATTTAACACAAGATCAAGCGACAACGAAAATCAAAAAAGCTGGTTTAGTTGTTGGCACTGTTAGCTCAACACCGTCAAAAACAATTACTAGTGGGCATGTTGTTCGGTCAACACGAAATAGTGGTGCAGAAGCCAAAAAAGGAGATATAATTAATTTAATTCTTTCTTCTGGACGCGCTAAAGTACGTTTTGGCGATTATGTTGGTTCGGATTATGATGTGACCGCGGCACAACTCCGTGCTCAAGGTTACTCTATTACAAGAAAAGATAGCCCTTCTGATAGTGTTTCTGAAGGTAGAATAATTTTACAATCTGTTGATGCTAATGGCAAAGTAGATCCGACTGCGACAAATGTTGAATTCACAGTTTCGACTGGTGCACAACGAATTAATGTGCCAGATTTTACTGGAAAGAGTACACAAGAACAAGTACAGAGTTGGGCCAGTGAACATGATATTGTCGTAAACTTTAACACACAATATGATGGTAATACAAAAAAAGATCATGTTATCAGTCAGTCGATTCGTGGTGGTTCAAGTATTACTAAAGATATGGTATTACTTGTGACCATTTCACAAGGCCCTCAGGCCTCATCAAGTGAGTCTTCTGATAGTTCGAGTTCATCGGATGAATCATCTTCATCAAGCAGTTCAAGTTCATCTAGTTCATCGTCTTCATCCAGCAGTGCATCAAGTAACAAAAATAAAAACTAAAACAACATCAGTCGATTATAATCGGCTTTTTTGTTATAATAAATGATATGAAAAAAGGACGAATTATTAGATCATTAAGTGGCTATTATGATATACAAGTTTCAAGTGGTGAGGTGCAGCGGACACGCGCGCGCGGTGAGTTTCGAAAATCAGGGCAAAAACCACTTGTTGGTGATTTTGTTGACTTTGAGAGTGAAAACGATGAAGGACTAATTTGGAAAATTCATCCAAGAGAAAATGTGTTAGTTCGACCACCAATTGCTAACATTGATGTTGCAGTCATTGTAACGGCACTTAAAGAACCGGATTTTGCGCCGAACTTGCTAGATCGGCAATTAGTTGCATTAGAAGCTGCCAGTGTGACACCCTTAATTTATTTTACAAAATCGGATTTATTGACTGACCAAGAATATATAAATGCAACGGCAGTGTCAAACCGTTATTTAAAAATAGGGTATACGACAATATTACCATCCGTAAACAATACAAATGGTGACTTTATTGAATTACGCTCTGAACTGCGCGGTAAAGTTGCTGTATTTATGGGACAAACGGGTGCTGGAAAATCAACACTCTTAAATCATTTGTCGCCTAAGTTAGGCCTGGAAACGGGTGTTGTTTCAAAGGCCCTGAGCCGTGGTAAACACACAACTCGGCAAGTAACACTTATTCGGGTGGATGATGCCTTGATTGCCGACACGCCAGGATTTTCATCGTATGAAGTTTTTGATTTTCCAGTTGAACAGTTAGATGAGTATTTTCCTGAATTTGTTATTGCACGTCAAAATTGTCGTTTTCGCGGTTGTTTACATCTCAACGAACCGGGATGTGCCGTTAAAGAAAGCGTAACTGTTGGTGCTATAGCACAATCACGGTATAATAGTTATAAGGCCTTTTACGATTTAATCAAGTCGCAGAAGCCAAGATACAATACAGATAATCGAAACATTTAGGAAGAAGGAATAGTAACATGGCAGGAATTATTGCACCATCCATATTAAGTGCGGATTATACGAATCTAGAGCGTGATGTGAAGCTCGTAGAAGCCGCAGGGGCTCAATATTTGCATATTGACGTGATGGATGGTAGTTTTGTACCATCAATTTCTTATGGTCCAGGTTGGGTTAAACAATTACGTTCAGAAACAGAAATGGTGTTGGATGTACATTTAATGGTCATGAATCCTGAAAAAATTGTTGATGAATTTGCCGATGCTGGTGCAGATATCATTGGTGTGCACGTGGAAGCAACGCCACATATCCATCGTGCATTGCAAATGATTAAAAATAAAGGTGTTAAGGCCGAAGTTGTCATCAACCCTGGGACACCTGTATTAGCAATTGAATCTGTTTTGGATATGGTTGACCAAGTTCTTGTGATGACGGTTAATCCAGGCTTTGGGGGACAAAAATTTTTGCCATCTGCAATTGAAAAAATTGCGCAATTAAAAACTATCCGTGATGAATTAGGTTATCAATTTGATATCGAAATTGATGGTGGTGTGAATAATGAGACAATCACTGCTGCATTTGAAGCAGGTGCAAATGTCTTTGTTGCAGGATCATATGTGTATGATAAAGTTGATCCTGCCGCTAAAATTGCTACCTTGAAAGACCTGACGAAATAATGCAAATTAATATTTTGGCAGGTGGGGAAACGGCATTATGGCCGAATGATTTGTTTGATCTTCCAGGTCTCTGGATTGGCGCTGATCGTGGCGCATGGCGATTGTATCAACACAATATACCGATGCTGATGGCTGTAGGAGACTTTGATTCACTAACTTCTGATGAGCTACATGTATTAGAATCACATCTAAAAGCCAACGAAATTATACATGTTAAGGCTGAAAAAGATGAAACTGATACGGAGCTTGCATTACTCTATGCGCAAGCTAAAAACCCGGATGAAATTAATATTTTTGGTGCAACTGGTGGCCGACTGGACCACCTATTAAGTAATTTGTGGCTGTTAGCAGACCCTACGTTTGAAAAAATTGTTGAAAAAACAAAAATTATCGATAATGTTAATAGTGTGAGTTATTTAAAGCCTGGTTTGAAAACAGTTACCAAAATACCGAATGCAAAGTATCTTGGGTTTATGCCACTTAATTCAGTTTCTAATTTTAAAATAATTGATGCAAAATATACGTTAGATTCAACGGATAATATTTATAAAATGTGGTCGTCAAATGAATTTGTTAGCAAGATGGTACATGTGAGCTTTGATACAGGCGTTATTATGGTTACGCAAACAAGAGATAAAACATAATGTCATTGGAAAAGTAAGTACGCAGATGATTATGAGGATAAAATTATGGCAGTAAAAATAGTTGAAGATGCAACATTTGAAAGTATCACAGCGTCTGGCGTCAGTATCACAGACTTTTGGGCAACTTGGTGTGGCCCTTGTCGTATGCAATCACCAGTATTAGAGGCGCTGTCTGAAGAGGTCGACAACGTTGATTTTGTTAAAATGGACGTTGATGCTAATCCTGATACACCAGCAAAATTTGGTATTCGTGCAATTCCAACGCTGCTCGTTCAAAAAAATGGTGAAGTGGTCGAGCGATTAACGGGTTTCCATACAAAAGATCAATTAGCAGCTGTTTTGTCAAAATATACAAAATAGCTTGCCAAAGTGGTTTTAATCTGGTAGAATTTACTAATGTTGTAGAAAGAGCTTTTTTTAAATATTGGCTCGAAAAGGAGGGTCGAACATGGCAAAAGATGCTATTACAGGCGCACGCACACGTTTTGGTAACCAACGCTCACACGCGTTGAATTCAAGTCGTCGTAGCTGGAAGCCAAATTTGCAAAAAGTGACTGTTAAGATTAACGGTGCTCCTGCAAAGAAAGTTTATTTATCAGCGCGTACTTTGAAGTCTGGATTGAAGACTGGAACTATCGAACGCGTATAAACGGCAGCACGATTGAAGTTATGCTAAATATTTGTGCATAGCTGATATAAAACGACCACCACTCCGGTGGTTTTTTTATATCAAAGAATGGATTGCTCGGATACGTTTATTGTTGAGATATGTTAAAATAATAGCAGTAGACCTTTCAAGGAGGAGATACATTAACTTAATTAATCTCAAATTGTTTATGCTACAAATTAATTACAGTTATTTTATAGTATGACTATTAGAGTGTTTGTGAGTTAATGCTTTAAATATTATGGCAATCAAAATTAAAACTAAAATTGGTGAGATTACAATTGAAAACGATGTTATCGCGACAATTGTTGGCGGTTCTGCTATTGAGAACCCTGGGGTTGTTGGTATGGCTTCTCGCGCAACATTTCGTGATGGCATGAATCAGATTTTGAATCGCGAAAATTATGCTAAGGGTGTTGTCATTCATCAAGAAGAGAACGGCGTAAACGTGGATGTTTATTTGGTTGCGCAGTATGGCACAAAGCTATCAGAAATTTCTAAATCAGTTCAAGGTAAAGTAAGATATAATCTCGACGCACTACTGGGAATTCACGCAACGGAAGTTAACGTGATTGTTCAAGGTGTCCGCGTCACGGACTAGGAGTATCATGACTAAAATTACGACAATTACCAATGTTGAATTTGGTAAGATGATTAATGCAGCAGCAGCAGCACTTGCCGCAAATGCGGATACGATTAATAAACTAAATGTTTTTCCTGTGCCAGATGGTGATACAGGCACAAATATGAGTCTGTCAATGGCAAGTGGCGCGCAGTATGAGCGTGATGCACTAGATACAGATATTAGCACACTGGCTAAAGCAACGTCTAAAGGGCTGTTAATGGGAGCGCGTGGTAATTCTGGCGTTATCTTATCACAAATATTTCGTGGTTTTTCCAACTCAGTTGAAGGTAAAAAAACATTATCGGCACGTGATTTAGCTGACGCTTTGATGTCAGGTGCACAAGTAGCTTACAAATCTGTTATGAAGCCAACAGAGGGGACTATTTTAACGGTCATTCGCGAAGCAGCATCAAAAGCAAATAAAGTAGCTGATGATACAGATGATTTGGTTGAATTAATGCAGGCTGTCAATGAGGCAGCACAAATTGCGTTGGCATCGACACCGGATCTGTTGCCTATACTAAAACAAGTTGGCGTTGTGGACTCAGGTGGTCAAGGGCTTGTTTTTGTGTTGCAGGCATTCTATCAGGTGTTAAGTGGTAACTTCAATGAAGCGGACCTTAAAACGCCGGATAATGCTGAATTAGAGCAAATGGTTAAAGAACTACATGCTGGTGCACAAGCCAATAGTCATTTAGATCCCCAAAGTATAGAATATGGTTATTGCACGGAAGTTATGGTGCAAATTGCTAAAGGGACAACATATGATCATGAATTTGATTATGACACATTTTATCATCATCTATCACAACTTGGTGATTCGTTACTTGTTATCAATGATGATGAAATCGTTAAAGTTCATGTTCATACAGAAAATCCAGGAGAAGTTCTTCGTTGGGGAACGCATTTTGGTTCATTAGTTAAAGTGAAAGTCGATAACATGAGAGACCAGCAGCAAGCAGTTATTGACGCACAGCGTACAGAAGAAGCACACATTGCTAAAATGGCTGCTGCAGCCGTACCAGCCTCTGATACGGCTGTGATTGCAATTGCAGCTGGGGACGGCGTCGCTGAATTGTTCAAAAGCTTAGGCGTGCATACAGTTATTTCTGGTGGACAGACAATGAATCCATCAACGGCTGATATTGTTGATGCGATTAAAGCCATCGATGCTAAAAGTGTTTTAATTTTACCTAATAATTCAAATATTTTCATGGCTGCTGATCAAGCTGTTGATTTAGTGGATATGCCAGTAAGTGTTGTCAAAACGCGTACGGTTCAGCAAGGTTTAACAGCTATGATGGGATACAATCCAGAAGCAGAATTATCAGACAATGCTGACGAGATGGCATCAGTGATGTTAGATGTTAAATCAGCCCAAATCACAAAATCTGTGCGAGATACCAAGCTAAATGGTATAGATATTAAGCATGGTGATTGGATGGGAATTCTTGATGGCGAGATTGAAGTTGTGACTAAGAAACTACTTGATGCTGCCAGTCAATCGGTGGCAAAAATGATTGATGATGATTCTGAAATTGTGACGATTATCTTTGGAGAAAATGCCAGTGCAAAGGATGCTGAAAAGTTAGAAGAGGCTATTTTAGCGCTTGATGACAGTCTTGAGATTGAAATTCATAATGGCAAACAACCGTTATATCCATTTTTAATCTCGGTTGAATAAGTGATGTATAAAAAATAATATTTAAAAACTCTGGCGCAATTATAATTGCGCCAGAGTTTTTAAATGTTATTTTTTATAACCAACCTAATGCACTAATTGCAGCATAGAAAACACTACCAACCATTAACACAACCATGACCCACGACATGACAAGCGTCATTTTTTCGATGCGGGTGCGTGATTTTTGAACAGCTTTAGGAACACGGTGTTGATTTAATTTTGCGTCAATTTCTGCTTGTAATTTAGCATTAACAGGGCGCATTTTTTGTTCATCTGTCATGTTTCACCTCATTTTATAACTCAAAAATAGTGTATCATAATCAGCTAGCTATATGCAATTTTAAAACGGTAAGTCAATTAATTTTATACGATGTATTTATAAATTATAATAGAAATTCTTGCCTTTTGGTTTAGGTTTAGGTATTGTTATTAAAGTGCAAAGAAACTGTGAGGTAAAGTAATGCAGTGGTGGATTTGGCCGTTAGGTGCGGTAAGTTTTATATTATTTATATTTGTGTTAAATAAGTGGACCCGTTTTGGTGAGTTTAAAATTAAAACATTAGATATCATTGTTATCCCAGTCTGGGTGATATTACATTTTACTATGGGATACCGTTTTGGTGTTAGCTTGCTTTTATGGTTTCTATTAGTATGGTTTGTTGTGGGGACTATATTGTCATGGTTTCTATTACAAAGCAAATGGCATTGGCGCTTGTTTTGGCATAAGTATTGGCAATGGAGTGGGTTGATTGGTAGTTTATTACTTTTAATTGTGACAATTATTGGGTTTTGGCACCACTAATATAGTTTGTCGATAAAAACGTTGTTATTCTTACATAGCAGCGTTTTTTATGTGTGTTAAAATTTACTAAATGATGACAAATTGGTAATTAGGTGGAGGGAAGTGGTGAAATGTGGTAAATTAGTAGTATAGAATTTTTATTGGAGGTGGTCCTGATGTTTATGGGCGAATATTCACATACGCTCGATACAAAAGGGCGACTTATTATTCCAGCAAAATTTCGAAACCAATTAGGCGAGAAGTTTATTGTGACGCGTTGGATGGAACATGCTTTACGCGCTATGCCAATGCCAATTTGGGAAAAATTAGAAAAACAACTTAACGAGTTACCATTAGGAAAAAAAGAAGCACGCCAATTTAAACGTTTTGTTTTGGCAGGTGCTATGGAAGCAGAGATTGATAAGCAAGGGCGAATTATAATTCCGTCTAACTTAAAAGACTATGCTTCACTTGAAAAAAGTGTGACAGTAACAGGATCTGGGGACGCCTTTGAAATTTGGAGTTCAGAAAACTGGCATGATTATACACTTGCTACAGCTGATGATTTTGATGAGATTGCAGAAGGACTAGTTGACTTTGACTTCTAGTTAAAAGGATAAATGGAATGACTGAATTTGAACATGTCACAGTCCTCTTAAAAGAGGCTGTTGCATTATTGAATATAAAACCAGATGGTAGTTATGTTGATGCAACCCTAGGTGGCGGTGGTCATACTGGTGAAATTCTAAAGCAATTAGATAAGGGTAGACTATATAGTTTTGACCAAGATGATACAGCAATTAAGTATAACGAAGAACAGTATGCCGCTGAAATTGAAGCTGGCAAATTAGTATTAATTCATAAGAATTTCCGTACGTTAACTGAGGCGTTATCTGAATTTGGTGTGACACAAGTTGATGGCGTGATTTATGACTTAGGTGTCAGTTCCGTACAGTTTGATGATGGGCAACGTGGATTTAGTTACAATTACGATGCTGATTTAGATATGCGGATGGATCAACGTCAAACGTTAACAGCTAAAACGATTATTAATGAGTGGTCATTTAACGATATTTTACGTATTTTAAGTCGATATGGTGAAGATCGTTTTCCTAAACAAATTGCGCGTAAGATAGAGCGTCATCGTGAAAATAGCGTGATTAATACAACATTTGAATTAGTTGATATTATCAAAGAAGCAATTCCAGCGCCAGCTCGACGTAAGGGTGGGCATCCCGCAAAGCGAACCTTCCAAGCGTTAAGAATAGCCGTTAATGATGAATTAGGGGCATTAGAAGATTCTCTGACTCAATCACTTGACCTACTTGCACCAAATGGTCGTATTAGTGCAATCACATTCCAATCACTTGAAGATCGTTTAGTGAAACAAATGTTTCGCGAAAAAACATCAACTCCAGAATTGCCAGTTGGTTTACCAGTCTTACCAGGACAATTCGAAGCGGATTATACTTTGTTAACACGTAAACCTATTTTACCAACTGATGATGAAACACAAACTAATCATAGATCACAATCGGCCAAGTTACGTGGCATCGAACGCAAATAATATTTAGGAGCGGCAAAAAATGGCACAGAATGCATATCAATATTCAACGACGGCTGAAGCGTTACCTTTGGCACAACCAAAAACACGTATCAAGTATAAAGCAGCACGTTGGACAAGAAAAGAGCAACTAATGGTTACCTTTGTTTCAGCCGTTATTATGATATTGATGGTGGGTGTTGTTTTTTCTAGCATGCAAACGAATGCGGCACGTTCGAGTGCTACACATATGCAAGCGGAAACTGAGACCACCAAAGAAACTAATAACGCTTTACGCAGTGATATTCAAAATAAAACAAGTAAACAAAATTTAGATGAGGTTGCTAAGAAATATAATATGACATTATCTGATAGTAATGTCAGAAATATTAACCAATAATTATGAAAAATACCATGAGACGGATACCAAATAAAAAAGTTACGAAAAACGTCAAAGCCTTTGGCGGTGTATTGTTGGGCGCAATTGTGCTGGTAACTTTAGGTCTTGGAATACGTCTTTTTGTTATAGCAAGCGGTTCGGTTGATGGACATAATTTAAATGACGCAACACGTCGTGCATTTATGGCGAACCAAATAGTACCAGCAAATCGTGGTAAAATTTATGATACTAATGGTCAAGTATTAGCAGAAAATACAACAGTCTATGATATGTACGCTGTACTTGATAAAAAAGTTGCACGTGTTAAAGACACAAAAACAGGTAAATATGTTGATGGATCTGGTCATGTGGTAGATAAAGAAACAACTGCAGAAAAACTTAGTAAAATTATTGATATGAATCAAAAAGATATCTTGAGCCGGTTAGAAAAAAATGTGTATCAGGTTGAGTTTATCTCTAAAAAAGTGCAGGCCAGTAAAAATTTAAGTATTGATCAGTATAAAAAAATTCAAGCGCTTAAACTGCCAGGTATAAGCTTCACATCACGGCCATCACGTATATATCCTAATGGTAATATGGCATCACATTTGATTGGGGCAATGAGTACAAGTGAAAATAAAAAGAGTGGTCAATCCCAACAAATTGGATTTATGGGCATAGAGGCTGCTGAAAATACAATACTTGCCGGAAAAGATGGGGTTAAAAAGTACAATGGTCAAGTGGAAAATGTGCAGGATAGTAGGACGGTAAAACAAGGGGATGATGTTTACCTCACGTTAGATAGTTCACTGCAAAATACACTTGAAACGCGTATGGATGATTTACTTAAAACGACGAAAGCAAAAGCAACAGTTGGTGTTTTGATGGAAGCCAAAACTGGTCGGATTGTTGCTGCAACACAACGACCAAATTTTAATCCGAATGATAAAATAATTAATCCGGAGTTATGGTCTAATTTATTGGACCAAGGTGCTTTTGAACCGGGTTCTACTATGAAAGGTATCACGCTAGCTGCTGCAATTGATTCAGGCAAATGGCAACCTAATGATACTTATCCATCTGGTACACTATTAATTGATGGTAAAAAAGTTGTTGATGCATTCGGACAAGATCAAGGCATGTTAACTTATCGAGAAGGATTTTGGCGGTCGTCCAACGTTGCATTTGCACGAACTGAACAAAAACTTGGTGCGACAACATGGCGTAGTTATCTTGAAAAATTTCGGTTTCTACAATCGACTAAATCAGGTCTAAATGGTGAAGAAGCAGGGCATATTTCTTATGATTATCCTATTGATCAAGCCAATACTGCTTATGGTCAAGGAATTAGTGTGACACCACTACAAATGATTCAAGCCTATTCAGCTATTGCAAATGATGGAAAGGAAGTTAAACCATACTTTGTAGATAAAGTGGTTAATTCTGCAACGGGGGCAATTCTGCAACAAGGGAAAACAGATACTGTTGCACAACCAATTAAATCAAGTACCGCGCAGCAAGTTCGTAAATATATGATCGATGTTGTCAATCAAGAAACGGGTACCGCAAAAGAGTTTGATTTACGGCAGTTTGGCTATCAAATTGCAGCTAAAACTGGCACCGCGCAAGTTTCTGAAAATGGCCAGTATTTACAAGGATTAAACAATGCTATTCATTCTGTTATAGTTTTGGCACCAGAAAAAAATCCGAAATATATTTTCTATATGGCTGTGAAACAACCTAAGGTTTTCCCTGATCCAACAATTCAAATAACAATGAATAAGGTATTTCAGCCGCTAATGCTTCAAGCTTTAAATAATAGTGACAGTGCTGTTAAATCTAAAACAACGAAACAGACAGTACCTAATGTTGTTGGGCAGTCAATTACTAAAGCGACACAAACACTGACTGATGCCGGTTTTAGAACAGCGATTGTGGGTAATAGTGGCAAAATTAGTAGTCAATCTTTATTACCAGAACAAAAATCATTAACAAATCAATTAGTGATTTTGCGCGCAAAAGGGAATACACATTTGCCAGACATGACGGGATGGAGTTTAGCTGATGCACAGTCATTTGCTCGTGAGGCAGGGTTTAAACTTACTTGGTCGGGATCTGGCTATGTCGCGGGTCAAACTGTGGCTAAAGATCAGCTAGTTGTGGATACTAGCCAAGTGGCTGTTAAGTTAAAAGAGAAGAAATAAGGGAAAAGTATGTCTGAAAATTTATGGGCGTTGGCCCGCGCGTTAATCATAACAGTGATATTTATGCCGTTACTGATTAAGTTTTTAAAACAATCAAAAGAACAGGCGGTTATTCGAAAGCTTGGGCCCGATCATCAAGCAAAGTCGGGTACGCCTAGTATGGGCGGGGCACTTTTTGTTGTCGCTGCGTCTATTAGTTCACTTATAGGTGGTGGCATTCATAATGGTTGGCAAGGTGTAATGGCTATGGTGCTTCCTGTTGTGGCATTTTTGGCTTATGCCGTTATTGGTGGTATTGATGATACATTGAAATTAGTTAATCATGCTGACGATGGTTTCGCTTTTAAACCAAAGCTAATAGCCCAAACGATTAGTGCAGCAGTTATTATGCTAATTATGTGGCGTATGGGTGTTCCTTTCACATTGTATATACCATTGTTTGGAACATATAATTTAGGTATTTTCTATTTTGTATTTCTTTGGTTTTGGCTTGTTGGCTGGTCAAATGCAACTAATCTAACTGACGGTCTCGATGGTTTGCTCGCGGGTATAAGTATTATTGTTTATGCCGCCTACAGTGTTATTGCTATGAATATGCATAATCAAATATTGGTCATTTTCAATTTTGCGGTAATAGGTTCCTTGATTGGCTTTTTAATCTTTAATAAACCTAAAGCTAAGATTTTTATGGGTGATACTGGCTCACTTGCTTTAGGAGCTGGTTTAGCTATTGAATCAATTTTGCTAGGTATACCGTTTTCTTTGATTTGGTTTGGCTTGGTATTTGTTATCGAAACATTATCAGTTATTATTCAAACGATTGGTTATCATTTCTGGCATAAACGTATATTTCCAATGGCACCAATTCATCATTCATTTGAAAAATTTGGTTGGAGTGAATGGCAAATCGGCACCTTATTTTGGATTTTATCTGCAATTTTAGCAGTTGCTGGTATCTTTTATATGAATTAAAAGCGGGTTTACTCGCGTACATAAAATTTTAGAAATCAGGTTATGATGAAAATACAAGATTTTAACAATAAAAAAGTGATGGTATTTGGTTGGGCACGTTCAGGAAAAGCAGCGGCGCAACGATTACTTGAACTTGGGGCGCAAGTCACTGTTGTTAATGGTGGCGAATTCGAAGATGACATAGTCTATCGACAATTGTTGGCGGCAGACGTTCAATTTATTGATCATGATGATGCGAAATCATTAAATGATAGTTTTGATTATTTGGTTAAAAATCCAGGTATTAATTATGAAACAGCATTAGTTAAACGAGCAAAAGAGTTAAACGTTCCTATTTTGACGGAAGTAGCAGTTGCTTTGAGTTCGTTTGAAGGCCGTTTAATTGCTGTGACAGGTTCGAATGGCAAAACAACAACAACGTCGTTAATTCGAGATATGCTCAAAAACGATGGCCAAAAAGTGACAACTGCTGGAAATATAGGTATCCCAGTTTGCGAGGTTGTTAAAAATTTAACAGCAGATGATACATTGTTGTTAGAATTATCAAGTTTTCAATTAATGGGGATTCCAGATATACGGCCAGATATTGCATTAATTACAAATATTTTTGCCAACCATTTAGATTACCATGGGACACGCGAAAATTACGTGGCTGCGAAGTTCCAACTAACAAAAAATCAAACGCATAACCAATTATTAGTCCTAAATGCTGATGGACAAGATACAAATGATTTTATAAAAAAAACACATGCAAAAGTTATTGAATTTTCTCGCATAAAAAACGAGTATACTGTACGTACGGATGGTGTTGATCTCATTATTTCTGACAATCATTTAATGCCGTTAAGTGATATTAAATTAGTCGGACCGCATAATCTGGAAAATGTTATCGCTGCAGTGACAGTTGCAAAACTAGCAGGCGTTCACGATTTGGCAATAAGGCAGGTACTTGAAGCATTTGGTGGTGTAAAACATCGTTTACAACATGTTTTTACGCACAATGACATTGCTTTTTATAATGATTCTAAGGCGACAGATATTGAAGCCACACAAACAGCGTTAAATAGTTTTCAAAAACCAACAATTTGGTTAGCAGGTGGATTAGATCGTGGGGATGATTTAATGAGATTACTGCCAAATTTATTACATGTGAAGGCTGTTATTGCCTTTGGCGAAACACAGCAAAAAGTTGTTGCTGTAGCACGTGCTGCTAATAAACCAGTTATTACTGTGGCTGACGTTGAACAAGCGGTACCAGTCGCAGTGAAATTAGCTGCGACTGGAGATGTTGTGTTATTGTCACCAGCAGCAGCTAGCTGGGATCAATATAAGAGTTTTGAAGAACGCGGTGAACGTTATGTCACTGAGTTAAAGAAAGTATTGGGGCTATAATATGCGTGTAATTTTATCAGGTGGTGGCACAGGTGGCCATATTTATCCAGCTTTAGCATTAGCTGAAGTTATTAAGCAACATGAACCAGACTCGGAATTTTTATATGTTGGATCGGAACGTGGTGTGGAATCTAACATTGTACCAGCGACTGGTATGGCTTTTGACAAGTTATCTGTACAAGGATTTAAACGATCATTATCCTTAGATAATGTTAAAACAGTTAATTTATTCTTAAGAGCAGTTAAACAATCTAAAAAAATTATTAAAGACTTTAAACCTGACGTTGTTGTTGGTACAGGTGGTTATGTCGCTGGAGCAGTGGTGTATGCTGCACAACGCATGCATATTCCAACCGTTATCCATGAACAAAATTCTGTTGCCGGTGTGACAAATAAATTTTTGGCGCGTGGGGCAAGTAAAATAGGTGTGGCTTTTGATGTTGCTAAACAACAATTTCCATCAGAGAAAGTGACACTTGTTGGTAATCCTCGTGCGCAACAAGTTGCACATATTGTGTCAACGTTTTCTTGGCAAACTTTGGGATTGCGAGATGATAAAGCAACGCTTTTAATTTTTGGCGGTTCACAGGGTGCACCGGCTATTAATTCAGCAGTCATTGAAGCTATGAATGCTTTTAATTTAAGAAATTATCAAGTTGTTGTGGTAACTGGGCCTAAACGATATGATAATGTCTTATCAGAACTAAATGATCGGGGCATTACTGTCGCTGATAATATTCGTATTCTGCCATATATTGACAATATGCCAGAAGTACTAGCAAAAACAAATGCAATTGTATCCAGAGCTGGGGCAACGTCAATTGCTGAAATCACAGCCTTAGGGATTCCATCAATTCTAGTGCCAAGTCTTCATGTTACTGGTAACCATCAAACTAAAAATGCACAGAGTTTGGTTGATGATGGTGCCGCTCTAGTAGTAGCTGAAACGAATTTGAATGGTGAAACACTTATAACAGCTGTTGATTCGTTATTGTTAAATGACATCGTTAGCGAAAACATGGCTGCACAAGTTGCAAAAGTGGGCATACCTGATGCAGGCGATAGATTATATAACTTGATACAGGATGCAATTTTAGAAAAGAAAGCTTAAAGTAGTGCATGTTTTAAAAGACAAAAAAATACTGCAAACAAAACGACCGCGACAACTTTGGATAAGTTTAGCGGCTTTTGTGGTGTTTATAGTCTCAATCATTTTTTTATTACAACCTTGGCGAACAATTAAAACAGTCAACATCAATACCATGATGATACCAGCTAATAAAATTGAGAAATATGCTAATATCAAGCAACAAACGCCATATTGGCGTATAGTAGGCCAAACAAACTTTATTGCCCAACAAATTGTTAAACAAGATGATCAAATTGACGCAGCTCAAGTCACGTTACAAGGTAACAATGTTAATATTAACATTGTTGAAAAAGTAACTGCAGGTTATGTTCAACAAGGCAATAATTGGTATATTATTGATCGAGAAGGAGTGTTTAAAAAGATTCAAGCTCCTGAAGGAAATGCACCGGTATATGTCAATTTTAAAACAAATACACCTGTTAAAAAACTAGCGAAAGAGTTTGTGTCATTAGAATTAACGTTACGTCAAAATATTAGTCAAATTATTTTTTCGCCCAATAAAGATAACGCTAATCGTCTCATAATTATTATGAATGATGGCAATACTGTGTATGCAACGTTAAATACATTTGGTAAAAAAATTAATTATTATCCTGGAATTGCAGCACAAATGCCTGCTAAAGGCATTGTGGACTTGCAATTTGGTGCTTATTCGTATGCTTATGGTACGTCACAGACAAATGCAACTCACAAAAAAAATGATCATAAAGATAAACAAAAGTGAGAATTTGTGGCGTAATAGCTATGGTTTATGATATTATTATAGTTAGGTATATTTTATTAAAAAATAATTTTGTAAAGGGGCACGACGCATGAATAACTCAGGCGTGACGGTGGGTTTAGACATTGGTACCACATCCATCAAAGTAGTCATTGCGCAAACAACTGGTAATCAATTCAATGTGATTGGTGCAGGAAATGCACCTTCTCGGGGGTTACGTAAGGGCGTGATCGTGGACATTGATGCAACTGCCAGTGCGATACGCGAAGCGATTGAACAAGCACAAGAAAAAGCAAATTTTCAAATTGATGAAGTAGTTGTAGGTATTCCTGCAAATCAAATTGAAATGGTTCATGTCGAAGGCCTCGTATCCATTGCTAATCAGAATAAACGTATTACTTACGCTGATGTACAAAATGTGGCAAAGCAGGCTTTATCACACAATGTATCATCAGATCATGATGTTATTGATTTAATTGCTGAAGAATTTATTGTAGATGGTTTTGATGGGATAAAAGATCCTCACGAAATGATTGGTGTGCGACTTGAATTACGTGGTACAGCGTTTGTTGGACCAAGTAAAATTTTAGATAATACGCGTATGGCAATTCAAAAAGCAGGCTTGAAATTACATGAATTTGTTTTGGCGCCATTGGCTATCGGTACTAGCATTTTAAACGATGGCGAACAGGACTTTGGGACCGTGTTAATAGATCTTGGTGGTGGACAAACAACGACATCTATTATACATGATCGCAAGTTGAAATTTAATCATGTAGACTTAGAAGGTGGGGATAATGTTACGAAAGATATCTCAACTGTGCTAGGTATATCTTATACGCATGCTGAAAAGATTAAACGTGATTTTGGATATGCCGATCCAACCCAGGCAAGTGCTGATAAAGAGTTTTCTGTTGAAGTCGTTGGGGATAATACACCGCAATTAATCAATGAACATTATCTTTCAGAAATTATTGCGGCACGCTTAGAACAAATATACATGCGTGCATTGGACCCGCTGAGTGCAGTTAACGGTTTGAACATGCCAGGTGGTGTCGTTTTAACTGGTGGAAATGCAGCTTTGCCACGTATGGTAGACTATGCCAAAACTATTTTGGGTGAGAATGTCCGACTTTTTATACCTGATCAAATAGGGCTACGTCATCCTTCTTATACACGTGCAATGTCATATGCAATGTTTGCTTCGCGTGAAAATATGACGCAGCAAGTCATTAAACAAGTAATCATGTCGCACCGTGAAGATAGCAACAGTATGGAATCTGTGCCGGCAGCACCTAAACAAGCACATGATTACGTCGAAACATCTGAGTCAACTGATCAGCCACTGTACAATTATGGAGGCGATCAAGATGATCAACCGCGGCAAGGTATTTTTAGCCGTTTAATACAAACAATTAAGAATTTATTTCGCGAAGATTAGCATAATTAAGGAGACAACTTATGGATTTTTCAATTGATGACGCCCAAGATACCGGCGCAATTATTAAAGTTATCGGTGTTGGTGGTGGTGGATCAAACGCTGTCAATCATATGATCGAAGAAGGTGTTAGTGGTGTTGAGTTTATCGTTGCTAACACTGATGTACAAGCCTTAGATAAATCTAAGGCTGATACTAAAATACAAATCGGTCCAAAATTGACTGGTGGTTTAGGCGCTGGTTCTAATCCTGAACGTGGCACTAAAGCTGCCGAAGAATCATCTGAAGATATTGCCTCAGCAATTTCAGGTGCAGATATGATTGTTATCACGGCTGGAATGGGTGGTGGAACTGGCAACGGTGCAGCACCAGTTGTTGCACGCATAGCTAAAGAACAAGGTGCTTTAACTGTTGCTGTTGTGACACGTCCATTCAAGTGGGAGGGCCCAAAACGTGGTCGTTTCGCTGCTGAAGGATTACAAGCATTGTCTGAATCAGTAGATTCACTGATTGTGATTACCAACGAACGTTTAAAAGATCGTATTGATTTGCGTACACCATTGTCAGAAGCTTTCAAAGTTGTTGACGAAGTTGTGGCTCAAGGCGTTCGTGGCATCTCAGAACTAATTACAAATCCAGGATTCATTAACCTTGATTTTGCTGACGTAAAAACGGTTATGCAAGATGCTGGGCCTGCATTAATGGGTGTTGGACAAGCCAGTGGCGAAACACGTGCCGCTGATGCGACGAAACAAGCTATTTCCTCACCGCTACTTGAGGTGGACATGTCAGGTGCTGAGGATGTTTTGCTCAACATTACCGGTGGCTTGGATATGTCATTGTTTGAAGCACAAACTGCTTCAGAAGTGATTGCTCAAGAAGCTGGACGTGAAGTCAACGTTATTTTTGGTACATCTATTGATGAAAACTTAGGTGACTCTATTCGTGTGACGGTAATTGCAACTGGCCTTCAAAACGTCACGGTAGATTCTGCAGCCAAAAAAGCTGCTGCACCAAAAGCAAATGCTGCTAAAGTATTTGGCACGACAAGCACAAATGTAACACCAGCAACACCTACCACTTCAATATTTGAAAAACCAACAACAGAGCCTGTTAAATCAACAACGCCAGCGCCACAAAATGACCCATTTGCTGATTGGAATATTAGTGGTGCCTCCAAAGATGCCTTTGCTGATGATGAGCGGTTTGATGGTGTACAAAAACAAGCGTTCGATGTATTCAATACACCAACGTCAAATGAAACACCAGTAGATTTTTCAAACAATGACGATGATACTGAACAACCACCATTCTTTAAAAAACGTTAATATAAAAAAACGTGAGTTGTCTACCTTTTACTGTGTTGTATGACGATAATATGCAATGATTAATGTATTGTTATGTAAGCAGTGAATTGCAACCTGCGTGTTTAAGGAGAGATCATGGCATTAGGCGATACAATTAAACGTCTTTTCAGTAATGATGAAGACGATTTATATGAAGATAGTTATGATGATAACAACTATCAAGAACAACCACAATATCAACAACCAGTTCAACAAACGTCACAGCAACAAACAACTTATTTTGGTCGCCAATCGTCACAATCAACAATGACAGATCCAGGTAATGCTAATAGTAAAATTGCATTATTTGAGCCCAAAGTGTATTCGGATTCTAGAGCCATTGCGTCTCAGATATTAGGCGGAGAAGCTGTAATTGTTAACTTTACTCAAATTGATGAGGCGCAAGCCAAAAGAATTTTAGATTTCCTCGGTGGTGCTATATATGCAGTCAATGGAGAAATTGAACGTATCGGTCAGTCTATTTTTTTGGTAACGCCTGCAACTTTTGAAATTTCAGGAACGTTAACAGATAATTTAGAACCGAATACACGGTATTAATTTATGTTAGAAATACTAAGTTGGATTATACGTATCGCACACTATTATGAATATGCAATTGTCATTTATGTTCTAATGTCTTGGTTACCTGGCGCCCAACAATCAGTGTTTGGCAAATGGCTTCAACGCATCGTTTCACCCTATCTAAACTTATTTCGAATCATACCACCAATTGGTGGTATGATTGATATTTCACCAATTGTCGCTATTTTAGCGTTGAATTTTGCAATTAGTGGTTTGTCGCATCTTGTGCTAATTTTCTTGTAATATGGTAGATGATTTTTCAACAATTGAACAGCATTTTAGACCAGAAGAAGTATCATTTATTCAGCAAGCAAGCGATTGGATTCGTCAAAGTGAAGATGAGTATCGTGGTATTCTAACACGGTTTTTGAACCCGCGAGAACAATATATTTTGCAAACTTTAGTTAATCGTGCAGAAAATTTGAAAGTCCATTATAATGGTGCGACTAGTCATACCGAAAATCAACGTGCTATCGTTGCGCCAGATTTTTATACTGTAGCATTGGCGGACTTTGAATTAGCAATTCTTGAAATTAAATATCCAGTAAAATTTGCCGAATTGCATCATGCAATGATACTTGGCGCGTTTATGAATGCTGGTATAAAACGTGAAGTGATTGGCGATATTTTATCTGATGATAAAAAATGGCAAGTTGTTGTTGATGCAAAAATGATTATGTATATTCAACAAACAGTTCAAAAGATTGGACGGATCAAAATTGAATTGATTGCACGGGATGTGTCAGATGTCATTGCAGTTCACGATGATTGGAGTGAAATATTTTTATTATTATCATCTCTGCGAATTGACACAATTATTTCAATGGCATTTAATATATCACGTAGTTTAGCAAAAACATTAATTGAACAGCAGCAAGTTCGAGTTAATTGGACAACGATTGTTAAGCCAGATCATATAGTAGCAGTAGGAGATATTGTATCTGTTCGTAAATATGGACGTATGCAAATTAAAATGTGTGATGGGTTTAGCAAAAAAGATAAAATTAAAGCAATTGTTAATATTATTCGACGTTAAGTTAACTCGAGTTATATCAAAATTAAAAGGAGACCAAGATGGTACTAACACCTGATGAAATTTTGAAGCATGAATTTACTAAAAAGGGTTCACGTGCATACATTGCATCTGAGGTTGATTCGTTTTTAGACCAAGTTAATGGTGACTATGAAACTATCATTACTGAACGTGATAAACTTTCAAATGATAATCAACAGTTGCAAGTTAAAGTTGATGGTTTGGAAGCCAAACGTGAGCAAGTCAATCAATCAATTTTTGTTGCTCAAGAAGCTGCTGACCGTTTGAGACAAGAAGCTGATGGTGAAGTAAAAAAGCAATTAACACATGCCCAAGAAGCCGCTACTAAAATTATTAGTGACGCACGTACAAAGGCTGAGGCTGAAGCAACAAGTTTAGCGCAGGAAAATGAAGGTCTAATTAAAGAGCAAAATGAATTAAGAACTGAAGTTGAAAATTTTAAAAATTCATTCTTGAAATTATTGGAGCTTCAGCGTAAACTATTAGAAAATGATGATTTAGCTGAGGCAGTTCATCGTTTGCCCGTAGGACAAGCAACGGCTGATCGTATTGATAAAATAGCAACAATTGAAACTGAAACTGTTATGCCAGTGATAGCAAGCGAATCAGATTCTAAAGAAACAGAAAATGAGGAAACAGCTCCTGAACAAGGACCAATTGTTGTGTTTCCCGAACCAAGTGAAAACGAAGATAATAAATTATAAGAAGCATAACACAATAAGAATGGCATACATACGTGCAGCGAGTCATGGTGGTTAGAGATGACCGTCCCTGTAGCCGTTTAAATCAGTTATGAAGTTGTTAGACTGAAATTTGAGTAAGTTTAACCGGTGCAGACCGTTAATACTGATTTGAGAGTTGTTTACTTGCAAACAACTAAAATTGGGTGGTACCACGTGAAAACGTCCCTGTGTTTTGAAACACAGGGACGTTTTTGATTGTTTTAAAACACGACCTAATTATTTTATTGCTAACGCTAAGTTATACATAGGAGATGACATTATGAAGTATAAAGATACACTTAATCTGGGGAAAACGGCATTTCCAATGCGTGGATCACTACCAAAAACAGAGCCGATTCGTCAACAAAAATGGTATGATGCTGATTTATATAATCAACGTTTGTCACAAAATGAAAAAAAGCCACATTTTAATTTACATGATGGCCCGCCGTATGCTAATGGAAATATTCATTTAGGGCATGCTTTAAATAAAATATCAAAAGACATTATTGTGCGATACAAAAACATGGCTGGCTTCTATGCACCTTATGTTCCAGGATGGGATACACACGGTTTACCAATTGAACAGCAGTTAACAAAAGCTGGTCATGATCGTAAAGCTATGCCTAAAGCTGAATGGCGAGATTTAGCAAAAGATTTTGCCTTGGAACAAGTTGATAAGCAAAAAAATGATTTTAAGCGTTTAGGAATTATGGCTGATTGGCAGAACCCATATATCACATTGCAGCCAGAATTTGAGGCGGCACAGTTACGAGTGTTTGGTGAAATGGCTGGTAAAGGGTACATTTTCAAGGGTTCAAAGCCAGTTTATTGGTCATGGTCATCAGAATCTGCCTTAGCAGAAGCGGAGATTGAATACCACGATATCAATTCAGCATCATTGTATTATGCTAATCGTGTGAAAGACGGACATGGTATTTTAGATTCTGATACTTATTTTGTTGTTTGGACAACAACACCATTTACAGTGACGGCCTCACGTGGGATTACGCTTGGACCTGATATGGATTATTCAGTTATTCAACCAGCGGGAGAGACACGTAAATTTGTTATTGCTACTGGCCGTTTAGAGGCCATTACACCATTGTTTGGCTGGGATAATTATAAGACTTTAGCAACATATAAAGGCGAAGAATTAGATCGTATGACAGCGTATCATCCATGGGATATTGATGCCGAAGAATTAGTTATGAATGCAGATCATGTGACGCTTGATTCTGGAACTGGTTTAGTTCATACTGCCCCAGGTTTTGGGGAGGATGATTTTAATGTTGGTAAGCAATATGGCCTAGAAGCTGTTGTTACAGTTGATGAAAAAGGCTATATGACTAAAAATGCTGGACCTGATTTCGAAGGCAAATTTTACGATGATGTTGTTGGCCTTGTCATCAACAAATTAACTGCAGCTAATTTGTTTTTGGCTAAAGAAAAAATTACGCATTCTTATCCGTTTGATTGGCGTACAAAAAAGCCTATTATTTGGCGTGCGGTACCACAATGGTTTGCATCGGTAGGGAAATTCCGTCAAAATATTTTGGATGAATTAGATAATGTTAATTTTTTCCCTGAGTGGGGAAAGAAGCGTTTATATAATATGATTCGCGATCGTGGCGATTGGGTTATTTCACGTCAACGTGTCTGGGGTGTGCCATTACCTATTTTTTATGCAGAAGACCAAACGCCTATTTTAGATCAAACTATTATTAATCATGTAGCTGATTTATTTGAAGCAAATGGTTCAAATTATTGGTTTGAGCATGAAGCTAAAGACCTATTACCTGAAGGTTATAGCAACCCGCACTCGCCTAATGGCAAGTTTGCTAAAGAAGAAGACATTATGGATGTTTGGTTTGATTCAGGTTCTTCTTGGGCTGGTGTCATGAATACACGTGATCAATTAGATTATCCTGCAGATTTATATTTAGAAGGATCAGATCAGTATCGCGGTTGGTTTAATTCCTCATTGATTACTTCTGTTGCTGTTACAGGACAAGCGCCCTACAAAAATGTACTATCTCAAGGATTTACTTTGGATGGTAAGGGTAATAAAATGTCTAAATCACTAGGTAATACCATATCACCACTTGATGTGGCTGACAAAATGGGAATTGAAATTTTGCGTTTGTGGACAATTTCAGTTGATACATCACAAGATATGCCAGTATCAAATGAAATTTTAAAGCAAGTGTCTGAAAGTTATCGTAAATTACGTAATACTTTGAGATTCTTAATGGCTAATACGGCCGATTTTAACTACGCAACAGATGCAATTGCTTTTAATGACAGAGCTGGGCACGATCAATATTTCTCAGTTGTTTTAAATAATTTTATTAAAGATATACGTGATTCATATGATAATTATCGATTTAATGATATCTTTAAACGTGTCATTAATTTTGTTAACGTTGATTTGTCGGCCTTCTATTTGGATATTGCCAAAGACGTTGTTTATGTTGAAGCACCAAATGGTCATGCACGCCGTTCAATGCAAACAGTATTTTATGATACTTTAATAGCTTTAACAAAGTTATTGTTGCCTGTTTTGCCACATACAGCTGAAGAAGTTTGGGAATATTTGCCAAATGAAAAACTTGATTTTGCGTATCTTTCTGACATGCCAGAAGTACAGAATTTGGGCGATACAAGTGAGTTATTAGCAAACTGGTCTACCTTTATGGCAATGCGAGATGCAGTTAATAAGGCGCTTGAAGAAGCCAGAACAGCTGAATTAATTGGTAAAAATGCTGAGGCAGCCTTGATATTGTATTTGACAACAGAGCAACAACAACTGTTGGCTGATTTGAATGCTGATGTTCGTTTACTTCTGATGGTTTCACAGCTATATATTGTTGATGCTAAAACAGCAGTTGACGTGAGATTATATGATGGGGTTCTAATCTCGGTAAAGCATGCTGTTGGTGGTGTATCGCCACGTGATCGTCTGTTTCATGAGGATATTGGCGCAGACTCAGCATTTCCAAATTTGTCAAAGCATGAAGCAGATATTATACGTGAATTCTATCCAGAAGCCTTGATTGAAGGACTAGAATAAAATCAGTATGAGTGCATATTTTAAAAAATAAATAACTGAAGAACTGTGTTATTTTAGCTCAAAGTTAATAAATGTGGCATTTCTCAATGGTTTTATTTGTTTAGTTGTGGCAAAAGTTTGATTACGCACGGTGACACGTGCAACTAGGAGCAAGCTAAATACACTGTTAATTTTAATAACAGTGTATTTTTATTGTGTTGGAGTAGCTTTCTAAGATACAATATAGTTATAAATAAAAAAGGGCGGTTATGTTTTTTTAAAATAACTGAAAAAAAAATGACAAATCGAAAAATAAAATATTATGTTATTACAACTTTGTTTGTTGCGATTGTTTTACTTCAAATGATTGTGCCATGGCTTGGTACGATGCCATTGGGTGCGTTTGTAATTGGTGCTAGCGCAACAATTATACAATTTACAGTGGCATTAGCTGGTATTTTATTGGGACCTAAGTATGGCGCTGTTGTTGGATTTTTTTGGGGAATAATGTCGTTTATTAACGCATTAACACACCCAGGAACAATTGGGTCGCTCATGTTCCAAAATCCTTTCACAGCATTGATTCCACGTATCTTGGTCGGGTTTTTAATTGGTTTATTGTTTAATTATTTTTTACGTAAACGATCAGGAACAATTAAGACCATTGGATTAGGAATTCTTGGGATTCTAGCTGCTATGATTAATACTGTTGGCGTTGTCATTTTAACAACAGTGGGCTTTACTGTGATGCATACAAATTTTACAGGTATTCCTGATCAAAATTTGTTAAGCTGGTTAATTGGTATTGTATCATTTAACGCTATTTTTGAAATGATTGTTGGATTTATTTTGATTAGTGTTGTTGGCAATGTCTTATTACCAGTGGCTGAACGAGCAAATATTAAAGGTTAATAAGTCTTGTTAGCAATGGAAAAAGCACGACAAAAGTCGTGCTTTTTGATGCACTAACCCAGACTCGAACTGGGAGCAAAGACTTAGGAGGTCCCCGTTTTATCCTGTTAAACTATTAGTGCGAACTATTTTATTATACCGTAAATTAAATTAAAAACAAACTATAACGTGACTGGTTAATTCAGTCTTTATTTTTGATAAGGGAATGTAGGATGACAAATAATAGGACAAAATATTTAGTACTGACAATTTTTTTCATGGCTATTGTGATAATACAAGTTGTTATCCCATGGTTAGGTTATATTCCACTAGGTGCTTTTGTTGTCGGGGCAGCGCCAACAATTATACAATTTACAGTAGCTATTGCAGCAATTATTTTAGGTGCGCGTTGGGGCGCTTTTATTGGTGCATTTTGGGGATTAATAACGTTGTGGCAAGCATGGTCAACACCAGGAACTATTGGTTCTCTCATATTTCAAAATCCAATTACAGCAATCGTACCACGTCTTTTAATGGGATTTTTAATTGGTTGGTTATTTAATCAATTATTGCGCGGGAAAAGCGCGAGAATACAAGTTGTTGGATTAGCTTTCTTGGGTGCATTAGCTGCTTTGATTAATACTGTTGGTGTTGTCTTGTCAACGGCGGTTGGCTTTAAGGTTATGCACACCAATTTTACAGGTGTACCAACAGATAATATTTTAGGCTGGTTAGTTAGTATTGTTGCCTTTAACGGTATATTTGAAGTGATTACAGGGGCCATTTTAGTCACGATTATTGGTAAAATATTAGTTCCTTTAGCCGAGAAGTCAGGAATTAAGGGATGATTAATTCTGTGATATAAATTAAATATTGACAACTATTGATTAGTATGTTTTAATAAATGTATTAAATAAAAAAGAGATAAACAAATGACAACATCAGTTAATACAACAACACAAATTATTATCAGCATTATCATTATTTCGTGATAGGTGCTGATAATTTTTGGTGCCTATCAATCAATTGATAGGCAGCTGATAAATGTCAAAGAGACAAGCTGCTTTTTACAAGCAACTTGTCTCTTTTTTGTTTCATTTCGTAGGAGAGTATTATGACATTAACATTAGAACAGCAAAAGCTTGCAAAACATTTGTTTGAGGCATTTAAAGATAATGTCCCATTAGATCAGAACGATTACGTTAATGTCGTCCATGATTTTGACACGGCATATGAGGTACAAGACGCAGTTATGGCATTGAAAAATGAACCAACAGCAGGCTATAAAGTATCGCTGACTTCTCCTGAAACGCAGCATATGTTTGCATCAGATGCACCATTATATGGTGCACAAGTGGCTAATCGTTTCGTTAAATCACCGTATGTCTTAGACTTAGCGTCATATAACGAACCACTAGTTGAAGTGGAGTTACTATTTACCGCTAAAGTAGATTTGACACCTGATATGTCAAAAGAAACGTTACTAAAAAATACGACAGTGGCACCAGCTTTAGAAGTCCCTGATGCACGTTTCAAGTCATGGTTTCCAAAACTAGACAAGTACTTAGTATTAAGTGATACAGCTGTAGGTGGTGCTGTTGTTTCAGGCACACCTCGAGATGGGGACACATTAACTGTTGACGAGTTGGCAAATGTCAGTGCTACGTTGACCTATGATGGTAAGCAGGCTGGACAAGGAGAAGGAAGCGAGGTATTGGGAAATCCAGTAGCATCATTAGAATGGCTAGTTGCTAAATTAGCAGAACAAGATAAGCCATTTTTGGCAGGGACGCAAGCATCTACGGGAACGTTCTTATTACCGCCACGTTTAAGTGCAGGAGAATGGCGTGTGGATTTCACAGGGGAATTTGGTACAGTCGTTCTCCGGGTTGAGGAGAATAAATAATGGTTGATAAAAAACTGACATGGCGTCAATTGCTTTTGATAGCTTCATTAATTTTTGGGATGTTTTTCGGTGCTGGTAATCTGATTTTTCCAGTACAATTAGGTCAAATGGCTGGTGGAAACTGGATTCCTGCAACTTTAGGGTTCTTAGTGACGGGAACTATTGTACCGTTTCTAGCTATGTTAGCTGTTAGTGTCACGCGTAGTCGAAGTGTATACGATGTGGCAAAACCTGTTGGACATTGGTTTGGATTATTATTCTTAGTCGCGATTCATCTCACAATTGGGCCATTTTTTGGCACACCTCGTACGGCAGCAACAGCTTTTTCAATGGGTGTGGCACCATTTTTATCAGCAGAACATCAACAGGTAGGCATGCTAGTTTTTTCTGCTTTATTCTTTGGATTGGCTTACTTTTTAACAGTTAAACAAGCTGAGCTAACTAAACACATTGGTAAATATTTGAATCCATTGTTTATTGGTTTATTAGTTGTTGTATTACTTGTGGCACTCTTTATGCCAATGGGTGGCACACATCAAGTGGTCAATACAGCGTACCAAAGTAATGCTGGTTTACAAGGTGTATTAGATGGTTATAATACAATGGATGGCTTAGCTTTGCTCGCATTGGCTGTATCGGTTGTGTACGCTGTAAAAGGGCTTGGTTTTGGCGAGAACCAAGTATCAAAGGTATTGGCTAAAGCTGGCTTATTAAGTATCGTTATAGAAGGTGTTTTTTATACGAGTTTAGTTTTATTGGGTGTTTCAAGTTTAGGACAATTCAAACCTGCAGCGAATGGTGGCGATGCCTTTGCTCAGATTATTACTCACTATGCAGGTAATTTTGGCACTGCTTTAACGGGTGTATTGGTGACGCTGGCTGTATTTACGACAGCAATGGGGTTGTTCGTTTCTTTCGCACAGGACTTGCATTTAGCTTTTCCTAAAGTGAGTTATCTTTGGTTTTTGCGTTTGATTGCTTTTGGCTCCTTTGTTACTGCAAATGCGGGTTTGACTAACATTGTAGCTTGGTCGGTACCTGTATTAATGTTATTATATCCGTTTGCTTTGGTGCTCATTTTGCTGTCGCTTTTTTCTAACTATTTTAATCGTTCAAGCACGATATACCGTAGTGCTGTGGCAGGTGTTGTGCTACCCGCGATATTGGATGCTCTTGCCAATTCACCATTTATGGGTAACCATGGTGTTCAGGGAGCTGTAGCAGCATATCATCAATATGTCCCATTTTCAGCATTAGGATTTGGTTGGATAGTCCCAGCTTTAGTAGGTACGTTGATTGGTTGTGGATTTTATGTTTTTTCAAATGTGAACCAAAAACAGCATGATCGTGTTAACTCAGAAGTATCTGTTAATATATTACGCGATTGATTGTCAGAAGCGCCCCGTGCAGGGCGCTTTTTTGATATAATGATGTTAGTAAAATTGAAAGGAAATATACTTGATAAACTGCTGGTGAACTTAAGATAGCCGGCTTTTGTCAAATATAATCTATAATATCATGGGAAAATTTGTTGAAATGGATCATCCATTGATTCAGCATAAGCTGACAATGATTCGCAATAAAAAAGTGGGGACCAAAGATTTTCGTGCTTTGGTCGATGAAATCGCTATGTTAATGACTTATGAAGCCAGTCGCGATTTACAGTTAGAAGATGTTGTTGTAGAAACGCCTGTTGCGACAACTACTAAAAAACAATTAGCTGGTAAAAAATTAGCTGTTGTGCCAATTTTACGTGCAGGTCTAGGCATGGTAGATGGCATTGTACAACTGATTCCTGCTGCTAAAATTGGTCACATTGGTATGTATCGTGATGAAGAAACATTAGAACCTGTAGAATATTTTATTAAATTACCAGAAGATATTGATCAACGAGATGTTTTATTGGTTGATCCAATGTTAGCAACTGGTGGATCAGCAAAAGATGCGATTTCTGCACTTAAAAAACGTGGCGCTAAGCACATCAAGTTGATTACACTTGTTTCGGCTCCTGAAGGTGTGAAAGCTGTTCAAGAAGCACATCCGGATGTTGACATTTATACCGGATCACTAGATGAGGGTTTGGACAAGAATGGTTATATTATTCCTGGATTGGGTGATGCCGGTGATCGATTATTTGGTACAATGTAATCTCTTATTGAAAGACTGATGATAAATCAATATTTTTTTATGTATTTATAATGATAAAAATAAAAACTATTGACATTTTAAATTTATATCTGTATAGTAGTATTCATCAAGAAGTAAGCAAGTAATTGCTCAATATAAGGAGAGATAATATGATTAAAACTTTTAACACACAAGTGAATAGTGCACTTCTCCTCAACCTCCTTCTCATTTGAGTCTAGTTGGTTGTTATTTGAGCAAAATCAGCTACTAGACTTTGAAAGTAAGTTTATGTAGCTGGTTAGGAATATGACGTGAAAACGCCCTAACGAGCAATCGTTGGGGCGCTTTTCTTTTTCTCCAATGATTGCATTGCTCAATTGAAGTGTAAATTAAAAGGAGATTAGGAATATGGCACAGAATGCAATTAATAAAGAGACACAAATTAACAAAGAAGTAATCCAAGAAAAAGTTGGTGAAGCAGAAGAATCTGTCCGTGATATTGTGTATAAAACATCGGCTGCAGTTTCTAATGCTATCTTGGTGACATTGGGAATGGGTTTGTTATTGCAAACGATTGCTGGATTCATTAATTGGGCACCAATGGTACAAATGGGTGCAATCACAAAAATCATGTTACCAGCTGCTTTTGGTGCAGCAGTCGCCTCGCAAATGAAGACAAACACGATGGTTATGTTTAGCGCGATGGCCGCCTCAACGGTCGGCGCCAATGCAGTATTTTTTAGTAATACAGCGGTTCAAGGTGTTACGGCAACAGGCTATGCTGGGACACAAGCTGCTGGTTCAGCGATTATCACAACAGGTCAACCGATATCAGCTGTTATGGCAGCTATCATTGCTGTGTTGTTTGGAAAATGGTTGAGTGGTAAAACACCGTTGGACATGGTAATTGTGCCAGCTGCGACAACAATTGTGGGTACAGTGAGCGGATATTATCTGGCGATGATTACAACACCAGCATTAGTAGCAGTTGGTCAATTTATTGCTTCAAGTGTATCAGTTAATCCGATTATTGGGACAGCAATTGTTGCGATGGTATTTGGCGCTATGACGATGACACCGGCTTCAGCTGCTGCCTTGGCTGTGGCCATTGGCGCAACTGGTGTCACTTCACCACAAGCTGCTGGTGCAATATTAATTGGTACAACAGCTGTTTTCGTTGGTTTTCCCGCAATGTCGTTTCAAGAAAATAAAATTGGCGCAACGATTGCACAAGGTATTGTGACGCCAAAAATTCAGTTTCCTAATTTGACTAAAAATCCAGCATTGATTATTCCACCAATGATTGGTGCAGCCATTGCAGCACCAATTGCTACATTAGTATTTCATGTTACAGCACCTTTTGCCATGGCGGGTATTGGATTTAATTCGTTTATCGTACCTTTGGCTTTGGCGGGATCAAATCCAGTTGCGTTTGCTGCTTATATGGGCGTTGGTGTTGTCGTGCCAATTATTGTGTCATTTGTGGGTTACCGTGTGATGCGCAAAATGGGTTGGGCAAAACCAGAACAGTTGCATTTGGAAATGATTTAATTTGTTTAAATAAAATTTGGAGAGAAATTATGAAAAAAATTATTGCTATAGTTGTTGCCTTCGTTGTTGTAATTGGGGGTGTTATTGGTTTTGGCATGATGAAGAAAACAGGCAATAAAACCGCCGATATTGTCAAAATTGGTGGTGTATTTGATACTTCCGGTAATGTTTCGGCTTATGGTCAAGCTGAACAAAAAGGTGCTAATTTTGCAGTTAAGCGTATTAATGCTGCTGGTGGCGTTAAAGTCGACGGTAAAACTTACAAATTTAAAATGGTTAATAAAGATAGTAAATCAGACAATACAGAGGCGGCCTCGGTTACTACAAATTTGATTAATAATAATCAAGTTAACGCTATTGTAGGGCCAGTTGTGACTTCTGCTGTTCAAGCCGCTATTCCATCAGCAACAAAAGGTAAAACACCAGTGATATCACCCACAGCTGGTGCTGACAGTATTACAGTACAAAAAAATGGGACAGTACAACCTTATATTTTCCGTGCACAATTTAAAAATTCATATTTAGGTACAAAGATGGCTAAATTTGCTACAGACACTATCAAAGCAAAAAATGTCATTGTTTTTCAAGATAATTCCTCAGATTACGGCACAGGTATCACAGCAGCGTTTAAAAAAGCGTATACAGGTAATATCGTTGAAACTGATTCATATCAAGCAGGAGATACAGATTTCCAGGCAATGTTAACAAAGATTAAGAATAAAAAATTTGATGCCATTGTCATTAATGGTTACTATACTGAAGCTGGCGCAATATTAAAGCAAGCGCGTGATATGGGAATTGAAGCCCCCGTTATTGGACCAGATGGATTAGGTGATCCAAAATTGGCTGAGATTGCTGGTAATAAAAATACAAGTAATGTATATTACGCAGCGCACTTCTCAACAAAGGCGTTATCTACTGATGCAGCTAAGGCCTTTGTTAAGTCTTATCGCAAGGAATATCAACAAGAGCCATCACAATTTACAGCATTGTCATATGATGCTGTTTACATGATTAAGCAGGCAATTGAAAATGAAAAATCAATTGATAAGGCTAAAATTACAACAGGTTTAGCTAAAATTAAGAATTTTGAAGGTACAACAGGTAAAATGACAATGGACAAATTCCATAATCCGAAAAAATCAATTGTTATGGTTGGCGTTCAAAACGGAAAAGACACAACTGCTACAGTTGTGAAATAGTAGGTGACTATCTTGTCAATGATAATTCAACAATTAATCAATGGTATGATACTGGGAAGTGTCTATGCACTACTAGCATTAGGATATACGATGGTGTATGGCATCATTAAATTAATTAACTTTGCACATGGTGATATCTATATGCTGGGCGCTTATTTTGGCTATTTCTTTCTTCGTGTACTTCATCTAAATTTCTTTATTGCTTTAATTTTGTCAATGGCAATTTGTGCAGTATTAGGTATGTTAATTGAATTTATTGCTTATCGACCTTTGCGTCATTCGCCAAGAATTGCTGTCTTGATTTCAGCCTTAGGTGTCTCATTTTTTCTTGAAAATGGTATGAGCTATCTTTTTGGATCTGATAAAAGATCATTTCCACAAGCGATTGAAACAACACAATATCATTTTGGTAGTTTACAAATTTCTAACATTCAAATTATTATTATAACAACCGCGATTGTTTTGATGATTTTGTTGAATATAATCGTTAAGAAAACAAAAATGGGGCGTGCTATGCGTGCCGTATCTGCTGATGAAGAAGCAGCTATATTAATGGGTATTAATGTTAATCGTACAATTTCATTCACTTTTGCAATTGGCTCAGCGTTAGCTGCTGCCGGCGGAATGCTCATTGGTTTGTACTACAACAATATTGATCCACTGATGGGTATGACACCTGGTATTAAGGCCTTTGTAGCTGCAGTTTTGGGTGGTATTGGTATTATTCCTGGTGCTGCTTTAGGTGGTTGGTTAATTGGTATTTTAGAAACTATGACACAGGCAGTAGGACTTTCAAACTATAAAGATGCGATTGTTTATGCTATTTTGATTGTTATTTTGTTATTAAAACCAACGGGTATTTTGGGTAAAAATAAACGGGAAAAGGTGTAAGTTCATGGATAAAGCGCATATAAAGTATACGTTGAGCTGGGCCACCTTAGCGTTAATGATTGTTATTTTAATTGTTGTCATGACGATGTTTGATATTATTGGCCCCTATGGGTTAACCACTATTGTGTTGATTGGCATTAATTTAATTGCTGCAATTGGTTTGAATTTGATTATTGGTATGTCTGGTCAATTTTCATTAGGGCATGCTGGTTTTATGGCTATTGGTGCTTACGCTACTGCTTTAATTGTGACAGCAGTACCAACGATATTTGGATTTATAATGAGTCTTTTTGTTGGAGCGATGTTGAGCGGTATTGTGGCTTTAATTGTCGGTATACCGACATTACGTTTGCGTGGTGATTATCTAGCAATTGCAACATTAGGCGTTTCGGAAATTATTAGAATTTTGATAATGAATTTTAAATTCACACATGGGCCTGCTGGTATTTTTGCTATTCCATCCTTCGTTAATTGGCCACTTGTTTTTGGCATGGCTGTGCTAACGATTATTGTTGTTGTTAATTTAGTTAGAAGTCCAACAGGACGAGCTATTATCGCTGTTCGTGACAATGAAATTGCAGCAGAATCGCTTGGAATTAATACGACCAAGTATAAAGTCATTGCGTTTGTACTTGGCGCAGTATTAGCAGCTCTTGCTGGTGGATTACGTGCCAGTTTTATACAATCTGTTTCACCACAAGATTTTACTTTTATGCAAAGCATCACTATTTTAATCATTGTGGTGTTGGGCGGTATTGGTTCAATTAGTGGTACCGTAGTAACTGCCATTGCTCTAGGTATTTTAGATGTTATATTACAAAATTTTGGTTCACTACGTATGGTCATTTATGCTGTGGTATTGATTGTTGTCATGTTATTTAGACCACAAGGATTATTTGGTAGATCAGAATTTTCGTTAAAAAAGATGTTGTTTGATTCAGGAGGAAACCATGACAAAGACCATTCTAAAGGCGCATGAATTACGTGTTGAATTTGGTGGTGTGACAGCGGTAGATAAGGTAACTATAGAGGCACATGAAAATGAATTGATTGGATTAATTGGTCCAAATGGTGCTGGTAAAACAACACTATTTAATTTACTAACAGGTGTCTACAAACCAACATCTGGTGATGTGTTTATTGATAATCATGATCAATTATCTCCCATAAATCAATTGTCTCCTTATAAACGAGCCCAATTAGGTATTGCGCGCACTTTTCAAAATATTAGATTATTTAAAAGTAGAACAGTCATAGAAAATGTGTTGATTGCAATGACTGCTGCCAATAAATCGTATCCAATACAGGCAATTTTACGGACACCGAAATTCTATCAAAATGAAGCACAAAATCGCCAAAAAGCAATGTCATTATTAGAAATATTTGGTATGACACAGGTGGCAGATGAGCTAGCTAATACGTTACCATATGGTCAGCAACGTCGGTTAGAAATTGTACGGGCATTGGCCACAACACCTAAAATTTTATTTTTAGATGAACCTGCTGCGGGCATGAACCCACAAGAGACAGCAGAATTAACAGATTTAATTAAGCAAATTCAGGTACAATTTAAAATGACAATTGTGCTAATTGAACATGATATGAAATTGGTTATGGCAGTTAGTGAACGCTTATACGTTTTGGAGTATGGTAAAGTTTTAGCGACTGGTACGCCAAAGGACATTCAAAATAATCCAGCAGTCATTAAGGCTTATTTGGGAGAAGAGGGTTGATTAATGGCTGAAACATTATTGAAAATAGCTAATTTAAGCGTTAATTATGGTGCCATTAAAGCGGTGCGCGGAATTGATTTTGTGGTTAATCGTGGTGAAATTGTGACTTTAATTGGCGCAAACGGTGCTGGGAAAAGTACTATTTTACGAACAATTTCTGGATTGGAAAAAGTAACAGATGGGACTGTTATTTTCAATAATCAAATTGTGAATCATATGCCATCTGAAAAAAGAGTGCGACATGGGATTGTTCAAGTCCCCGAAGGTCGACGCGTTTTTCCAGGTATGACGGTGCAAGAAAATTTGCAATTGGGCGCTTTTACTGTTTCGAATAAAAGTCAGAATAATTCAGGGTATGATACAGTTTACCAACAATTTCCAATTTTAAAAGACCGTCGCAATCAAGATGCGGCTACACTATCGGGTGGCGAACAGCAAATGTTAGCCATTGGTCGCGCACTAATGGCACAACCAAAAATGATTTTATTGGATGAACCTTCTATGGGATTAGCGCCATTGTATATTCAAAAAATATTTGATATTATTCAAAAAATCAGAGATACAGGTGTGACAGTGCTGTTAATCGAACAGAATGCTAATCAAGCTTTAAAAATAGCAGATCGTGGTTATGTGTTAGAAGGTGGCAAAATTATTGCAACTGGCACAGGTGATGAACTATTATCATCTAGTGATGTACGAGAAGCCTATTTGGGTGGATAAGGGCTCGAAAATAAAAAAATTTGACATATTCTGATAAAGTTGTTATCATATTCTCAACAGTGAAGAGATAAGTAATATCATGAACACACAAAGAGAGTCTACGATTGGTGAAAGTAGATTGCGCGACGATATGAAAATGGTCTTGGAGATAAATGCCATGGTGAGCATACGCTAATGCGTTGTAAGCAATGACCGGTTGTGCCCGTTATAGTAACAGCAATTCCCGTCTTTTAAAAGACGGCGATTGTATGAGGTGTGTTTTTTAACATACAAATACCGGGTGGTAACACGATAATTCGTCCCGCAGTTTGATTAGGTTCAAACTGCGGGATTTTTTTGTCTTTCTTGGTATTTAATGATTAGTTTCGATTATATGAAGTGAATAGAGGATATTATGGCAGGAAAATTAAAACGTGTAATGACAGCGCGGCAGATACAAATGATTGGGTTAGCTAGTGGTATTGGTACGGGATTATTTTTATCATCAGCTTATACAATTCATACAGCAGGCGCTTTTGGTACAATTTTAGCTTATTCGATGGGTGCAATTTTAGTCTACTTAGTCATGTTAAGTGTGGCTGAATTATCTATTGCTATGCCACAAACAGGCGCATTTCATTATCATGCGCAGAAATTAATTGGCCCAGCCACAGGATTTTTTGTTGCTATTGCCTATTGGCTAACCTGGACCATTGCATTAGGTTCTGAATTTACAGCATCAGGTATTATTATGCAAAGATGGTTTCCAAATATTCCAGTATGGGCATTTTCTGGGGTATTTCTCGTGATTATTTTATTGAGTAATATATTTTCCGTTAAAATATTCGGTGAAAGTGAATATTGGTTGGCTGCCATTAAAGTTGTTACAATTATTGCATTTTTGGTTATTGGCGTTTTAATTTTGACAGGTGTATTACATTCCAGTCAAACGCAAAACGTTGGGTTTCAAAACATTTTTAGTCATGGTGTCTTTCCAAACGGTATTGGCGCTGTATTTACCACAATGTTAGCAGTTAATTTTGCCTTTAGTGGCACAGAATTGATGGCTATTACGGCTGGCGAGGCGGCAGACCCGACTCGTGCCATAGCTAAAGCTATAAAAGCAGTTTGGTGGCGACAAGTCATTTTCTTTATTGGTAGTATTACTATTTTGGCAGCAATTATTCCTTACGAAAAAGCAGCTGTTACTCAAAGTCCATTTGTCACAGTATTTAGTATGATTGGCATACCATATGCCGCAGATATTATGAATTTTGTCATTTTAACTGGTATCATTTCGATGGCTAATTCAGGTTTGTATGCTTCGACGCGCATGTTATGGTCGCTTAGTCATGAAGGATTGATTTCTGCTAAATTTGAGAAAGTGAACAAAAATGGTATTCCAATTAGGGCACTTTTGGCAAGCCTCATGGGTGGTATTTTAGCTTTGGGTTCTAGTTTTATGGCTGCTGGTTCGTTGTATCTTATATTAGTAGAAGTTTCCGGGTTAGCTGTTGTATTTGTATGGGTAGCAATCAGTTGGTCGCATTATAAGTATTATCAATTGCTAAAACGTGAAAAGCGAACCCAAGAATTACGTTATCCAAAATGGGCTTATCCACTTTTGCCATTAGCTGGATTTATTGGTTCATCGTTGTCTATTTTACTAGTTATCTTTGATCCTGATCAACGGGCAGCATTGCTATGGTCAGTGCCATTTATAATAATTGTCTATGGTTATTATTATTTAAAATTTAAGTGGTGGCCAAAACACCATTTGTCAACAGTAACCACGATTAAAAAATAATATAGGAGAATTAGCATGACAAAATTTGAATCGTATATTGAATCAGGTGTCGTTGTATTAGATGGTGGCATGGGCAGTGAACTTGAGAAGCGCCATATTGATGTGAATAATAGTTGGTGGTCAGCTTCGGCGTTGATTCAGTCTCCAGATGACATTCGTGAAATTCATAAAAATTATTTTAATTCTGGCGCTGCTTTGGCGATAACAGATACCTATCAAGCGCATGTGAAGTCTTTTACGGATCAGGGTTTAAGTGAAACACAAGCATATGAATTAATTGATTCAGCAGTGTCACTAGCTAAACTTGGGCTTAAGGAGTCTGATCGAAGCGATGGTTTAATTGCTGGATCTGTTGGACCTTATGGTGCGTATCTTGCAAATGGCGCTGAATACACCGGTGACTATCACTTATCAGAATCTGAATTTCAAGCATTTCATCGGCCGCGTATTGCTCGTTTAATTGCTGATGGCGTCGATGTATTGGCATTAGAAACGATGCCAAATTTTGCAGAAGCAAAAGCTTTAGGTCACTTACTGCAAAAAGAGTTTGCGACTATTGATGCTTATTTATCGTTTGCCACAGAAAATGGTGATCATTTGTGGGATGGCACGCCACTATCGGAAGCAGTTGCTTATTTCGAATCAATCAGCCAAATTAAAGCTATTGGTGTGAACTGCACATCACCTCAAAATATCTTACCTGCTTTAGAAAAAATTGCACCGAATACAAGCAAAAAAATGATTGTCTATCCTAATGCAGGGGATGAGTATGACCCAGAAACTAAACGCTGGGTTAGTCAACATGGCCCAATTAATTGGGCTGAATTAGTACCAGTATGGCAAACAGCCGGGGCTAGTTTAATTGGCGGTTGCTGCAGAACTAGCCCTGATGATATTGATGAGATAGCACAGGCCATTACAAACACGAATCAATAAATTACATAGTGATTCAGAGACAGAGATAAATGACTATGTTCTTAAACAATCAAGAGGATTGGCAATGATAACTGGCTTAAAAGTGTATTATTTACATAGTGATAAAATTACAACAAATGTATTCTTGAAGGGTTGTGGTGCAGTGGATGATATTATGTTCTCATTTGACGACTTGAGCATAACAATTAAAAGGATGAGAAAATGACCAAAATATCTGAAATATACCATACAAAATCAGCACCAGTACTATCATTTGAAATTTTTCCACCAAAAAAAGAAAGCGGTATTGAATCGCTTTATCAAACGCTCGATGAAGTTGACCCGCAAAAATTAGGCGTCGATTATATTAGTGTGACATATGGTGCTGGTGGATCAGGCGATAATACGATGACACGTGATCTAGCACAATATATTCAAACGCATTTTGGTGTGACAGCACTTCATCATTTGACAGGTGTTAATCAAACACCAGAAAGTTTACAAGATAATCTTTCAAAAATTGGACAAGCAGGCATCGAAAATATACTTGCTTTGCGTGGCGATTTACCAGATAAAGACTATGTGAATGCTAATTATCCATATGCTAAAGACTTAATTTGTGATATTAAAAAATTTAGTGAATTTAATATTGGGGCAGCAATTTATCCAGAAGGGCATGTTGACGACCCAATTACTGGCATTAGTGTCGCGGGGGTTAAAGAAAAAATTACGAGTGGCACTGATTTTTTAATTTCGCAATTTTTCTTTGAAAACGATGTGTACTATAACATGCAGGAAGCCTTAAAAAATAATTATATTAAAGTGCCGGTTTCTGCTGGTGTGATGCCAATTATTAGTAAGGCTCAGGTTGAACGCATGACGTATATGATTGGGTCATCATTACCGGCACGGTTGGTTAAAATTATTCATAAATATGAAGATAGTCCGGAAGATTTAAAAAAAGCAGGCATAGACTATGCACTTGAACAAATTCAAGATTTATTAGATCATGGCGTAGACGGCATTCATTTATATGCCATGAACCGGCCAAGTGTACTCAAAAGCATGTTACCTATTATTAATCAAGAAATTGTGGCCAAACATTTTTAAAAATATGAGATTAAGTTGACAAAATAATGAAAATTTGATAATATAATTACAACGTTGAAGAGATAAGTATTAGTTTAGCACGCAAAGAGAGTTTACGGTTGGTGAAAGTAAATGGTGAGCAAATTAAGAAAATGGTCTTGGAGTTATCGTATGGTGAGTGTGAATCGATAGATAACACATAAACTATACTCGGGAGAGCCCGTTATAGCGACATGAGTTCCTTGAAAGTATGTACATGAAGATGTCAACATACTGATAGCGACTGATTAGAGGTGTGTTTATAAAATAATTTGAGCACATAAATACCGGGTGGTAACACGAGATTTCGTCCCGCAGACTAATTTTTTAGTCTGTGGGATTTTTTTGTCTAGTCGTGTCTTTGGCAAAAAGATAATAATTAAAGCTGTCAATTAAAATAACGTCTTATAATTACTTAAACGCTGATGTTGCTACAAATTAAAAAATTGAAAGGAGTACATCATGTCAGTCACTAACATGACAGTTTATTATTTGCACAGTAACAAAATCCTCACAATTGTATTTCTGCATGGCGGTGGCGCTATGAATACTGTGTAATTGATGTGTTGATAGGTTAATTGTTTTAGAACAGGTTGATTAATAGGAGAAAAATATGACTACAGTAAAATCATCAAATCTTGGTTACCCACGGTTGGGCGAACAACGTGAGTGGAAAAAGCTTTTGGAATCATTTTGGAAAGAAGACATTGACGTCTCAACATTTGAAAAAACGGCAAAAGCATTGCGTTTAACTAATTTGAAAAAACAAATTGATGCGGGTATTGACATTATTCCTGTTGCCGATAATTCGAACTATGATCATATGTTAGATACAGCCACAGCATTCAATCTCATTCCGACTCGTTTTGGCAGCTATGACCGGCCACTGACTTTGAATGAATATTATGATATAGCACGAGGAAATAAAGATAATGTTGCGGCCGATATGACTAAATGGTTCAATATTAACTATCATTATACGGTCCCTGAATTTGATCAAACGACACCAAGACTATTAGAAAATCGATGGTTAAAGTATTGGCAAGAAGCACACGATGAACTAGGTATTGATGGTAAGCCAGTCATTGTTGGGCCAGTAACGCTCATAAAGTTAGGTAAATTAAATGGCGATTATGTTTCAAGTGAAAGTGATATTAATAGATTGCTTGATGCTATTTTGCCACTCTACCAACAAGTGTTTAAAGAATTAGAACAAGCAGGTGTGACATGGGTGCAACTTGATGAACCTACTTTGGTGAAACTTGAAGATGAAACAGGCGTTGCGCCATATCGCCGTGTAGTTGAGGCATTAAGAGAAGCAGCGCCATCATTGAATATTGAATTACAGACATACTTTGATTCAATTGATCCTTACCAAGCAGTGATTCAATTACCTGTTCAAGCTATTGGTCTTGATTTCGTTCATGGACATGGCGAAAATCTGGCACATGTTCGTGAATTTGGCTTTCCAAAAGATAAAGTTTTGGCCGCTGGTGTTATTGATGGGCATAACGTTTGGACAGCTAATTTGTCAAAGAAGCTAGAATTGGTTCGTGAATTACAAAAAGCAACGTCAGAGTTATGGATTCAACCTTCAAACACTTTACTTCACGTGCCAATTACAACAAAATATGAAACAGCGGCTGGGCCAGAACTACTTGGTGGCTTAGCATTTGCTGATGAAAAGTTACAAGAAATTGTTATACTAACACAAACGTTAAATGGTCAAGATACGCGTGCGGTTTTGGCTAAAAACGCTGCTGCATTAAAAGCATTAAATGAATCAAAAGCACGTAATAATACATCAGTGCAAACAGCAATTAAGCATTTGAGCGATACAGTATTTGAACGTCAAGGCAAGTATGCTGATCGTGCTATTGCACAACAAGAGCGATTACAATTGCCTAAATTACCGACGACAACAATTGGATCGTTCCCACAATCTTCTGAAGTGCGTGCAAAGCGTGCCGCATGGCGTAAAGGACGTTTGTCAGATGAAGCATATCAGGCATTTATCGAATCAGAAACTAAGCGCTGGTTGAAAATACAAGAAGATATTGGTTTGGATGTGCTTGTTCACGGCGAATTTGAACGAACAGACATGGTTGAATACTTTGGACAAAAGTTAGACGGCTTTTATGCAACGCAAAATGGCTGGGTTCAATCATACGGTTCACGAGGCGTTCGACCACCAGTAATTTTCGGGGATGTTGATTATACCGAACCAATTACTGTTGCAGCTTCACAATTTGCACAATCGCAAACGAAAAAAATCGTTAAGGGTATGTTGACGGCACCATTAACAATTATTAATTGGTCGTTTGTGCGTGATGACATTGCGCGTGCAGATGTTCAAAATCAAATTGCTTTGGCCTTGCGTCAAGAAGTGTTGAATTTGGAGAAAGCGGGCATTAAAATCATACAAGTTGATGAACCCGCATTGCGAGAAGGGTTGCCACTTAAACAACGGTCTTGGCAAGATTACTTAGATGAGGCAGTTTATTCATTTAAAATCACAACCTCTGGTGTTAGTAATGAAACGCAAATTCATACGCATATGTGTTATTCGGATTTTGAGGACATCATTGACACGATTTCAGCGTTAGACGCAGATGTTATTTCAATTGAAACATCACGTTCTCATGGCGAAATTATTTCTGCATTTGAAGACGCTGACTATGACAAACAAATTGGTTTGGGTGTCTATGATATTCATTCACCTCGTATACCAACAGTTGCTGAAATTGCTGATAATATTCGCCGTGGTTTGAAAGTTATTGATGAAAAGCAGTTTTGGGTTAACCCTGATTGCGGTTTGAAAACACGTACCGAAGACCAAACTAAGACAGCTCTAACGAATCTGGAAAAAGCACGTAATATTGTACTCCAGGAGTTAGTAGCAGATGTTTAAGAACTCACCAACGTGACAGTGATTTGAATTCTAATTAGTAATATAATTTTGTTCTTAAAATAAGCTTTTTATTTTAAGAACAGTACATAAATTCTAAAACGAAGCATAGTTTAAGCAATTAAAAAAGCATCACTTTAGCAGTGACGCTCTGGTTGTGATGATAGGAAACAAACTAGTGCCTGAATTTACTAATACGTAAGTTAAACAAATTCTATTAGCTTTAAAACAGCGTCATTTTGATAGCATTAAACAACTTGTTATAATATAAAAACAAGGTGAAAATGATGATTACGATGTTACCTCGTAGCGATCATTTTGTCCAGGGAGCCATTTTAATTTGGTTAATGGGTTTGATTTGGTGCCCCATATATCAAGCAATGCAGCGATAGCAATGTGAACAGGTGCTTGAGAATCAAATGTGATATTAAGTTGGTTATAAATACCATCTTGGCGTAACTCGGGCTTGACACTGAGTAATTTTTTGGTACTATGGGTAGTGATGTAGCGACCAGCAATAAAATTACCTGATATTAACCATCCAAGATGGCGAATGTAGACAATATCGCCCAAATGGCCAAATGTAAAACTAATCGAGCCAACAACATGACCACGGTATTTTAAAGAAAAACGTGGTAATATACCAAATGATGTCTGTTCTATACGAACCAGCACATTGCCGGACATATCTTGGACGTGTAGCTCGTCATGCTTTTTACCTGTTCGACCGGATACTAAATAACTTGCTTGAAAATTTTCGTCAAACACGATATTTACACCGTCGTCTATGCTGTGTCTTTGTCGGAGATAGTATTTTGTCATGATCGCCTCTTGACACTAATTTTACCACGAAAGAAGATTAAACATGCCATTATCGCATACAACCTGGGCTCCATATGTCAAAGAAAAATTGACTTCTGAGCAAATTAAAGCTATTCAGTATTTTTTGGACACTGTTTATCAAGCTGATACCATTTTCCCACCACGTGATAGGGTATTTTCGGCCTTAGTTGCGACACCGTTAAAAAATACTAAAGTAGTTATCATGGGGCAAGACCCTTATCATGAAATTGATCAAGCACAAGGTCTAAGCTTTTCGGTTCCAGACGATGTATTGGCGCCACCGTCGTTACGTAATATTTTAAAGGAATTAGCTACAGACATTGGTGAACGTCAATCTCATGATTTAACATCATGGACAACACAGGGCGTACTATTACTAAACGCTGTTTTAACTGTGCCGCAGGGGCGTGCAAATGCACACGCTGGGAAAGTTTGGGAACCATTAACTGATGCTATTATTCAAATTGCTTCTGACAATGATGCCCCTAAAGTATTTATTCTGTGGGGAAAATATGCACAGTCTAAACGGCGTTTGATTGATGAATCAAAACATTTGGTTTTAATGTCAGTGCATCCCAGCCCATTATCAGCATATCGCGGTTTTTTTGGTAGTCAACCATTCTCACAAGCGAATGAATTTTTAAAGACAAACGGGCGCTCACAAGTTGATTGGTTAAACTGAGTGAAATAAATCACAAAAAGTGATGAAACCACAGACAAATCCGAATTGTTCTGTTACAATAAACTTGTAAATTAAATTAAAAGGTGTTTGTTAAACACGTTGGAGGAAGTATCTTGGTTGAATTATTTGAACAATTAAAGCAAAAAATAAGTGGACAAAATAAAGTGATTGTTTTTCCTGAAGGTGACGATGCTCGTATTCAAGGTGCAGCTGTCAGATTAGCTGATGAAGGCTTAATTAAGCCAATTTTGCTGGGAAATGAAAATGATATCAATGCGACTGCTAATGAGTATAATTTTAATTTGTCAAACATAACAGTGATTGATCCTTTAAACTATGACGTGAATGCCTTAGCAAAGTTAAATGCATCATTAGTAGAGCGTCGTAAAGGTAAAACTGACGCTGAAACAGCTGAAAAATGGTTGCAAGACGTTAATTATTTTGGCACAATGTTAGTCTATACTGGCAAAGCTGATGGCATGGTTTCAGGGGCAACACATCCGACTGGTGACACTGTCAGACCAGCACTGCAAATCATCAAGACAGCGCCAGGTTCATCACGTATTTCAGGTGCTTTTATCATGCAAAAAGGCGATGAACGATATGTCTTTTCGGATGCTGCAATCAATATTAATATTGATGCATCAGCGATGGCGGAAATTGCGATTCAATCAGCACAAACAGCTAAGGTATTTGATATTGAGCCTAAAGTTGCTATGTTATCATTTTCAACTAAGGGTTCAGCTAAATCACCATTGGTTGATAAGGTAGTTGAAGCCACTAAATTAGCTAAGGAAATGGCACCAGGGCTAGCCGATCAAATTGACGGTGAATTACAGTTTGATGCGGCATTCGTCGAAAGTGTCGGCACAGCAAAAGCACCGGAATCAAAGGTTGCAGGACAAGCTAATACATTTATTTTCCCCAGTTTGGAATCAGGTAATATTGGCTATAAAATTGCACAGCGCTTAGGCGGCTATGAGGCAATTGGCCCTATCTTGCAAGGGTTGGCCAAGCCTGTATCTGACTTATCGCGTGGTGCGAATGAGGAAGATGTTTATAAGGTAGCAATTATTACTGCAGCACAAGCATTATCATAAGTAAATTTATGCTGTCTATAAAAAATAAGAAGCGATATACATTGTATATCGCTTCTTATTTTGTTATTTGAGCAGACTTATGCTGTTTATGATCAGTGATAGTTACAAAATCATGGTCTTTCAAATCAACCAATAGGGCTTCAGCAGTAAGGTCACTTAAATCAAAGTGATGATCGCCGATTGTTAATATATATCGGTCAGCCATGTCATAAAATTTAAGTGAGGCCATTTTTGAGTTATATCTTGCCATTAAGTTAAAAAGTTCATTTTTTGTCATGTTTTATTCAAATTGTGCATCATATAGATGCTTATAAATACCATTATCAGCCAAAAGACTTTGGTGTGTGCCTGTTTCTGCAACTTGACCCGCATTCATGACAATAATTTGATCTGCTTTATGTATTGTACTCAATCTATGTGCAATAACAAGTGCCGTTTTGGCGACCATTAAATTATCTAATGCATGTTGAATAGCTTTTTCGGATTCATTATCTAATGCAGCAGTAGCTTCATCTAGAATAACGATAGGCGCATCTTTTAATAAGGCACGTGCAATAGATAGGCGTTGCTTTTGCCCACCAGATAGTTTGACACCACGTTCACCAACTTCGGTATTTAATTGGTGTGGTAACTGTTTGATAAAATCAGCAATATCGGCCTGTTGCGCTGCTTGCCAAATCTTATTTTCAGTAACGTTTTCAGTACCGTATGAAATATTGTCAGCTATGGTGCCATCAACAATTGTAACGTCTTGACTAACCACGGCGATATTTTGACGTAAGTTAGATAAACTGAAATTTTTAATATCTATATCGTCAAATGTAATGCTGCCGGCTGAACGATCATACATACGTGTGAGAAGTTTAGTCAGAGTAGATTTACCTGAACCAGAACGGCCAACTAAGGCTGTTGTTTTACCACTTGGTATGGTTAAAGAAACATGATTCAAAGCAGGATTAGTTTCCACATCGTATTCAAATGTTACCTGATGTAAGCTGATGCCTGTTTTTAGTGGTTTAGGAAAAGCTACCGGTTTTTGTATTTCAAGAATGCTTGGGTAATAGCTTAAAATATTTTTAATGCGATCGTACGAGACTTGTGCAGTTTGAAAAACGTTCATTAACATAGAAAATGATCGAATGGGATCTTGTAGCATAGTGACATAAGCAATATAAGCAACCAAATCACCGATAGTCATTATACCTTGCATAACAAGTAATGAGCCAAATAATAATACAATGGCTATACCGACTGTGCTAATTAGTGTGATTAAAGGTTGGAAAATGGCTTGCCATTTAGTAGCGGTTAAGGAATAATTATTTGATTCGTTAGCAATGGCTTTAAATTTGTTTGTTTCTGAATTTTCTGATGTATAGGATTTGATTAATTCAATTTCTGTGAGTGTATCTTGCAGTTGATTGTTGATTTTACTTTGCGCATAACGTACATTTGAGTATGATTCACGAATACGGCTACGGAAAAATCGAATAGTGACAAACAAAATTGGGAATGTTATTGAGACTAGTAAGGCTAAATGCCAATTTTGAACAAATAAGAAAGTTAAAATAGCAATAAATGTGAAAATATTACCAATAATACTAAAGGTATTGGAACTAATTAACATTTGGAGGTTATTGATATCACTGGTTAATCGAACCATTAAATCACCGGTTTTTGTATCTTGGAAAAAAGCATAATCTTGTTTAAGTATGTAATTGTATGTTTCAATTCGCAAATCTGTAATGGCACGTTGTGATAAAATTTGCATCATATAGGTAGAAAAAAATGTGATTGTGCCAAGAATCAGAGTGGTAATCAGTAACCAAATAATGTTACTGTATAGTTGATATTGATTATGTTGAGGTAACGCATGGTCAATAATATTTTTTGTGAATTGTGGTACCATAAAGTTTAGCCCCGCCATAATTGTTAGTAAGAGAACATTTAGTATAACAAGTCCACGGCGTTTTAAAACAGATCCAAAAACAAAACGGATCATTTCACCGATAGTGGAGTCTGATTTTGAAAGCTGTTCTTTGATTTCGGATGGGCTCATACGCCTATTTGAGTTATTCATAATGTTTTATTATACGCTACATTGGGATCATACTGGGGAAGACATTTACATAGAAGCAATTATAAATTTACCAATGACGCAAATTAGTCGTAATTGTATAAATACCATAAAGTAATAGACTGATTAAGTATAGCCAGCTAATTATGCGCCACCATTTAATGTTAAGTTGTGGTTTAGAACGTCGCATATGATGGACCTCCCCATATTTTATTATTTAATTTTAATATAACGCATTTATATGACGGCGATGTAACAATATAAGCATGTTAAGAAAATGATATGCTTTTTTATAAATTCTTACAAAAAAGAAAAATAATCATTTGTGTCAATCAGTTTTGTAGCCTTTTTGTAGCACTCAAGTTAAATAATGGTTAATTTCAATCGAATCATAGTATACGATTATAATCTCAAAACCCAGTCATACCAACGCTTACAAACAAAAAAGCTGTTCTACCAACAATGTTGATAAAACAGCAAATATGCCGCTGACAGGAATCGAACCTGCACGAGATTACTCTCATATCGACCTGAACGGTACGCGTCTGCCAGTTCCGCCACAGCGGCAATATATTCTACATTATACTAGATTTTTTGAAAAAATAAAAGATTGACTTTCAATGCCAATATAGTAATATATAAAATAATGGGATTAAAAAGACTAATGTTAAGTTTTTTGAGTATTTTTATATTTTTTCAATTTTTTTGTTAGTGTATAGAACGAAATTTTCGTTCTATACACTAACGGTATTCGTAAAATATACATTTAATGTCTCAGTATTTCGTTATTGAATCCAAAATGGAGGGTGTGCAAAGGCACAAAATCATGATGACAACTTATAATTTTTCTGCTGGACCAGGTGTTATGCCAGAAGAGGTCATAACACAAATTAAACAAGAATTTGAAAAAAACGAACAAACACATATGAGCATTATTGAAATATCTCATCGTTCCAAACAATTTCAAACGATTGTTACTGATGCTGAAAATAAATTGCGGAAATTGATGCATATCTCTGATGAGTATGCTGTTGTCTTTTTACAAGGTGGCGGATCTACCCAGTTTGAAATGATGCCATTAAATTTTGCAACCAATCATCATGAAATTGCATTATTAGATTCAGGTAACTTTGCTCAAAAAGCTGCGGAAGCAGCTAGACAGCTTGGAAATAAAGTGACAACATTGAATAGTACAAAGGGTATACACTTTCAAAAACTGCCACTTTTACCTGACGATTTTGATGCCACGGCCTATGATTATTTACATATTGTGACTAATAATACGATTGAAGGGGCAACTTTCCATTCAAATAATTTACCCCAGACAAATGGCCGTCTGGTTGCTGATATGAGTTCGAATATATTAGCAGAACCTTATAATGTATCCGATTTTGATGCGATTTTTGCTGGCGGCCAAAAAAATCTTGGCCCAGCAGGTGTCACTGTTGCAATCATTAAAAAATCTTGGTTAGCAGAACAAGATTTAACTGGTGTTGGTCCGATGATGCGTTATCAAAATCATATTGATAAGCAGTCAATGTATAATACATCGCCTGTTTTTGCAATATATGCTTTAAATTTAGTGCTTGATTGGGTCATAGAACAAGGTGGTGTTACTGAAATGCACCGTCGTAATTTGGAAAAATCAAAACGTCTTTATGCTTATCTTGATCAGTCAGACTTTTATACCGCACCAGTCGAAGTGAGTGCGCGTTCGCTAACAAATGTTGTCTTTACGACAGGAGACCTTGAAAGAGATAAAATTATTGCCAAGCAAGCGACTGAAGCGGGCTTATTTAACCTCAGTGGACATCGTTCAGTTGGCGGTTTTAGGGCATCACTATATAACGCACAGCCAATGTCAGCTGTAAATGCGTTGATTGCATTTTTGCAGAAAGTAGAACAACAAGCATGACAACTATCAAAACATATAATGCAATTAGTGCCACAGGATTAGATTATTTAAAGCAACATGACTATGATATAAATACAAATGATAGTCCAAAAGGGATACTTTTGCGATCTCAAAATTTACATCATGAAGAAATTGCAGCTAGTGTACGAGCAGTTGTACGAGCAGGTGCTGGATTCAATAATATTCCGGTAGACGAGTTATCAAAGCGAGGCGTAGTTGTATTTAACACACCTGGTGGTAATGCGAACGCGGTGAAAGAGTTAACACTAGCTTCGTTAATCTTAGCGGCGCGGCCAGTTGTTGGTGCGATTGGCTTTGCTAATGAAACACGTGGTGGTGATGTATCTTTACGTACCGAGGTAAGCAAAGGTGGCTATCGTGGTACTGAGTTAGCTGGGAAAACGTTAGGCGTTATTGGCTTAGGAAATGTCGGGTCAAAGGTAGCTAATACTGCTTTAGCGTTAGATATGGATGTTATTGGCTATGATCCTGGACTAAATGCTAATACCGCTTGGCGAATTGATCGACACATTTTACATGCTAAAAACGTGCAAGAGGTCTTACAAAAAGCTGACTATATAACAGTGCATATTCCGTTAACTGATAAAAATAAATTTTTTATTGACAGTGACAGTATGTCGCTTATGAAACCAACGGCTGCTTTATTGAATTTTTCACGTGGTGGGATTGTTAATGATATTGCAGCGAAAGAAGCGTTAGATAAAGATAAATTACGTGTCTATATCACAGATTTTGCTGATGAGGCTTTATTTGATCATCCCAAAGTCATCATTACACCACATATTGGTGGGTCAACGGTTGAAGCAGAAGATACAAGTGCCTTAATGGCAGCACGCGAATTAGATGAGTATTTGACAACTGGCAATATTATTAATTCAGTTAATTATCCAGACATTGATGAACCATTTACAACAAAGTATCGTGTTGGTATTATTCATGAAAACGTACCGAATATGATCAGTCAAATTTCAAAATTTTTTGGTGATAATAACATCAATATTGAGCAATTAAGTAATCGTGCGGTGGGTGCATATGCCTATACGTTAGTAGCGATAAATGACTTTAGTGACACCCAACAAGAGTATGTTAAAACGGCATTAGATGATATTCCACATGTCATTTTGACTCGCCGCTATGTTAATGAAAACTACTAAAAAGGATAACCATAATGAAAGATTTACAAGAATCAGGCATTACAAAATTGGCACAACGTGGCGTTAATATTAATGATATAGCAGAAGGAACACGCACTTTTCTCATAGAAAAATATCATGATAGTGTTGATGAGTCGTTATTAAATACAGCTATTTTACGTGTGTTACACAAGGATGAAGTCGCTGATATTATATTAACAGCGCTGTATTTAGACGAACAAGCAGAAACTATGCCTGATACGCAGCCACTTAAATCACGATTACAACGTGATGCTAACGGGCACAACGTTGATGAAATACTGGCAATTGCAATCACACAACAATTTTCAGCAGCAGCAACGGTCCATTATGGTTTATTAGATGATCTCAAGCCAGGCTTAATTGGTGTTATTAATGATAAAACTGATAGTATTAATGTTTATTTAGATGACATATTAGCGGCTCTGATTGCCAGTTCAGCTATGCTTTACTTAGAACTATTGGGTGGTAACACTTATTAAAAATAGGCATGTCATAAATTCGTGAAAACGCGACTTACTACTTTAAAAACTGGTGAGCAAAGCGTTTTTTTGATAGAATTAAGAGCATAGTAATAATTTCAAGGAGATGTAGCATGTCAGGACATAGTAAATGGCATAACATACAAGGTCGTAAAAACGCCCAAGATGCTAAGCGTGGTAAGATTTTTCAAAAATTAGCACATGATTTGTACGTTGCAGCGAAAGCTGGCGGTATAGATACAGATATGAATGCTTCACTGAGATTAGTTGTTGAAAAAGCTAAGTCGGCTAACATGCCAAAAGAAAATATCCAACGTGCGCTGGATAAAGCTTCAGGTGCCGGTGGCCAAAAATTTGAAGAAGTCACTTATGAAGGTTATGGTACGGCTGGTGTTGCCGTGTTAGTTGAAACGTCAACAGATAACATCAATCGTACGGTTTCAAGCATTCGTAATTCTTTTAAACACTATGGGGGTGCATTAGGAACATCAGGATCTGTGGCGTTTCAATTTGATCGCAAGGGATATTTGGCTATTGATCGAGAATCGTTTCCAACGCTAGATGAAGACACAGTTTTGGAAGCGGCGTTAGATGCTGGTGCTGATGATGTGCAAACGCAAGATGCTGTTTTTGAAATTTATACGGCACCAAATGAATTTCAAGCCATTGAAGGCGCCTTGAGTGAATCTGGCTATATTTTTGAGGAAGCCGAAGTAACAATGATTGCTCAAAATCCGATGACTATTTCTGATGAAGACCAAGAAAAGTTAGAACAATTAATAGATGAATTAGAAGAAAATGAAGATGTTTTAGCTGTTTATACAACAGCAGATTCATGACCTATTGTGGCATATAAAAAGCACGGTTAGTGAACACTTTGTCTTAAAGTAGACAGTGTTTACTGAACGTGCTTTTTCAATTTAATTTTGAGCTTTTTGAATTAATTTTGAAACAAAGGCATTTAGCAGGATAATATCTTTATCGTCAGGTCTTAGATTTATTTTAATACCATCTGCACCTTTAATAGCATTTGTTTTGGTAAATTGTGCTTCAAACTTTGGTACAGCTAGTCCAAAATCAGACATATAGTAGGTATCTCCTGATCCAGCAACGCCGTAAACGACACCGCTTAAATCAGCTTGAGCTAAGTCATCAAAAAAATCAAGGCCCTCGTCAGGCAAAGAACCATTATCGTATGTGTAAGGTACGATAACGGCAATATTTGTCTGTTCGAGCTCATCAACTTCAGTTTGTGATATTTCTGTTTTTTTAACGTTGATACTAGCAGATTTAAAAGCTGAAATGATAATATCGGCAACATCTTCATTGTTGCCAGTTATTGTTGCATATACGACGTGTGCATTCATGATTAATATGATTTATGTTAGTATACTTTCAAATTATGCGTATAGTAAACATATTTCCTCCAATTAATAGTTATGGTTATAATTATAGAGACTTTACAGATAATTGCACCCCTTGTTTTCGTGAAATCATGCACGAATGTGACGATTTGTTGACAAAATGAAAAAAGACCTTTACACTAACCGCTTATGGCCTTACTATAAAGATTGGAAATTAAAATGTAAAAACCGCGACTACTTGATAGATTTGCGACCGCTTAGGAGATTACAAATGATACACCAGTTGTTGGCCGAATTTATGGGCACTGCTCTAATGATTATTTTTGGCGTTGGCGTTCACGCCGATGAGGTTTTGAACCGAACAAAATTTCACGGTTCGGGTCATATTTTTGCCATTACAACCTGGGGATTTGGTATCTCTATCGTGTTGTTTGTCTTTGGGGATGTTTTTATTAACCCAGCTATGGCTATGGCACAGCTTGTACTTGGAAAAATTGATCTGATATATTTTCTAATAGTCAGTGTTGTTGAAGTGCTAGGTGGTATTGCTGGCTCGTTGATTGTTTACGTGATGTACGCTGATCAATTTAAACTGTCAGAAAAAGATATTGATCCTGTTATCGTACGTAACATATTTTCAACTGCACCAGCAATTCGTAATTTACCACGTAATTTTTTTGTTGAAGCATTTGCAACCTTTGTATTTTTAACCGGTATTATGGCCATCTCAGCTCGTGCTGAAAGTGTGCCTGCTATGATGCCATTATCAGTTGGCTTCTTAGTGTGGGCTGTGGGCATGGGAATGGGTGGTACGACTGGATTCGCAATGAACTTGGCACGAGACATGGGACCGCGGTTAGCTTATACAATTTTGCCTTGGAAAAATCGTGCAACGTCCGATTTTAAATATGGGCTAATTGTGCCAGGTATTGCGCCATTTGTAGGTGCAATAGTTGCCGCCTTATTTTCAAAATATTACTTGGGTTTATGACGTGTTCTAGGTTTTAAACATGAACTTGTTATTTTTAATTAATCAGCTATAATAAAGTTATTAATTTTAAAGAGGAAAAACTTATGACACTAACACGAGAACAGTATAATGCCTTAAAAATGGCATTTGATAATGGTATTTTAGATCATGATGATCTTGCTAAGGATGCGCTTGAGACGGTATTACTAGCAGTTACACCAAAGTAACTATTGCATAAATAAAAAAACAGTGTTAAAATTATTTTCAGTAACGTTGATAAGGACAACTCAAGTGTACACATGATAAAGAGAGCCCATGTTTGGTGAAAATGGGTGATTTGTGCATAAGAGACTACCTTTGAGTGATGCTTGAGTAAGTAATGAAAAACATCCGGGTGACACCGATAGCTGTCATTTAAGTAGCATGGTTAAACATGTTAAACTTGGGTGGTACCACGGTGAAACGTCCCTTTAAGCTGAATAGCTTAAAGGGACGTTTTTATTTTTATTAACGTCATTATTATGTTTATTAAAACAACAATACGATCTATGAAAGGAATATTACAATGTCAGAACTTAAGCTTAAATTTCCAGACGGTGCAGTAAAAAGCTTTGCCGAGGGTACAAAACCATTAGAGGTTGCGGAAAGTATTTCAAAATCATTGGCAAAAAAATCAGTTTCTGCTAAATTAAATGGCAACTATGCTGGTATGAATGATAGCATTCAAGAATCTGGTGATTTCCAATTGATTACCACAGGTGATGATGAAGCATTGTCGTTATTGCGTCACTCAGCATCACATCTATTGGCACAGGCACTCAAGCGAATACCAAAATTTGCAGCGATGCATTTTGGTGTTGGCCCATTTATTGATAATGGTTTTTATTACGATACAGATAATGGTGCTGGTAATCAAGTTTCAGTAGAAGACTTTCCTGAAATTGAAGCCATGATGCATAAAATTGTTAAAGAAGATTTGCCAATCGTGTCACGTCAAATTACACGTGAAGAAGCATTGAAAATGTTTGCATCAGATCCATATAAGGTTGAATTGATTACAGATTTACCTGTCGATGAAAAAATAACGATTGCTATTCAAGGTGACCATATTGAGTTAGATAAAGGTGGCTTGGTTCCCTCAACACGTTGGATAAAAAACTTTAAACTGACATCTGTTGCAGGTGCATACTGGCGTGGTAAATCATCAAATCCCATGATGCAACGTATCTATGGTATCGCAGAATGGAAGCAAGCAGATGTTGATGCTGAGGTACAACGCCGTGAAGAGGCTAAAGAACGTGATCACCGTACAATTGGTCGTGATTTAGATTTGTTCTTTACGAGTCAAGAAGTTGGTTCTGGTTTGCCAGTTTGGTTGCCAAACGGGGCAACGATTCGCCGTCAAGTTGAGCGTTATATTACTGATAAAGAATTAGCCAATGGATATCAACATGTCTATACACCTGTATTATCAAATTTGAATTTGTATAAAACTTCTGGACATTGGGATCATTATCGTGAGGATATGTTTCCACCAATGGATATGGGCGATGGCGAATTTTTAGAGTTACGTCCTATGAACTGCCCATCACATATTATGGTGTTCAAGCACAAGCCACGTTCGTATCGTGAATTACCAATTCGTATTGCTGAACTTGGTATGATGCACCGTTATGAAAAATCTGGCGCATTAACTGGTCTATCACGTGTACGTGAAATGACATTAAATGATGGACACACGTTCGTTGAACCAGAAAAAATTGAAGAAGAATTTAAGTCAATTTTGACAATGATGATGGGCGTTTATCGTGACTTTAATATCACAGATTATCGCTTTCGATTATCATACCGTGATCCTAAGAATACTGAAAAGTATTTTGATGATGACGAAATGTGGGAGAAATCACAAGCTCAACTTAAGCGCGCAATGGATGATCTTAAGTTGGACTATTATGAAGCTGAAGGCGAAGCTGCGTTTTATGGTCCAAAATTGGATGTTCAAACGAAGACAGCTTTAGGCAATGAAGAAACGATGTCGACGATTCAGCTAGACTTTTTGTTACCTGAACGTTTTGATTTGACATATATTGGTGCTGATGGGCAAGATAATCATCGACCAGTGATGCTTCATCGTGGTATTGTCGGTACAATGGAACGTTTTACAGCGTATTTGATTGAAATGTATAAGGGTGCTTTTCCAACTTGGTTGTCGCCATTACAAGTACAAATCATACCAGTTAATCTTGGTGCACATGGCGAGTATGCTAATGATATCCAACAAAAATTACAGGCTGCAGGCTTGAGGGCTAATGTCGAAACCAAGGAAGCTAAGATGGGTTACTTGATTCGTGAAGCGCAAACTAACAAGATCCCATATACACTGGTATTAGGAGATTCTGAAGTTGAGGCTCAGACAGTTACAGTGCGTAAATATGGTGAAGAAAAGACAAAAACAATGTCATTTATTGATTTCCAAATGGCTATTTTAGCAGATGTTGCGCGCTATTCACGTACAGCAGAAATACAGGAATAAACTTAAATTAGAAGTATCTCGTATTTTATTATGTTAGATACTTTGTATATACAGACTGATGTATGTGTTTGAAACAGGGGGATAAATATTTTCATGACAGAAACAACGGAAGATGGTAATAAACCGCCAAAACGCGGCTTACAAAATCGCCATGTGCAATTAATTGCTATTGGTGGCACAATCGGAACAGGACTTTTCATGGGTGCTGGTAATTCAATTCATTATGCTGGACCGGTTATTTTATTAGTATACTTAATTGTTGGATTAGTCATGTTTGTGATGATGCGGGCCATTGGTGAGTTATTGTATGCTGATCCAAAGCAACATACATTTATTACATTTATTACCAGATATGTTGGTAATCGCGCAGGTTTTTTTGCACGATGGTCTTATTGGCTGACGGTTGTATTTATGGGGATGGCTGAATTAACAGCGGTGGCCAAATATGTTCAGTATTGGTTACCAGGGTTACCCAGTTGGTTGATTCAAATTAGCATGTTGATTATATTAACATGCGTCAATTTAGTCGCTGTAGCATTATACGGCGAAACAGAGTTTTGGTTCTCAATGATTAAAATTGTTGCTATCTTAGCTTTAATTGCTACGGGTATTATGTTAGCATTAACAGGATTTAAAACACCCGTAGGAGATGTGTCATTTAGTAATGTTTTTCATCATTTTTCATTTTTCCCAAATGGATTTGGGAACTTTATTAATGCTTTCCAAATGGTTATGTTTTCCTTTGTCGGTATGGAATTTATAGGTATGACTGTGGCAGAAACAGACAACCCACGTGAAGTTTTACCTAAAGCAATTAATCAAATACCTTGGCGGATATTATTTTTTTACTTGGGAGCATTGTTTATTATTATGACAATCTATCCTTGGCAAAAAATTCCGGCTGATCAAAGTCCCTTTGTTATGGTTTTTGAGTTAGTTGGAATTAAATGGGCGGCAGCATTAGTTAACTTTGTTGTTCTTACAAGTGCTGCATCAGCGTTGAATTCGGTATTATTTAGCGCAAGCCGCAATTTTTATGCACTAGCATTTCAATCAAAAGCACGTTTTTTACAGCCATTTAGAAAAATGTCTAAAACACAATTACCAATAAACGCAGTTTTGTTTACATCGTTAATGGTAGCCTTTTCGGCTATTATTTCGTTTATACCTGCTATTAAAAATGCTTTTAGTTTTGTTACCAGTGCTTCAACAGACCTATTTTTGATGATTTATGTCTTAACGTTAATCGCGTATATGAACTACCGTAAATCAAATGACTATATGAGTAATGGCTTTTTGGTTATTGCACCTAAAATAGTAGTACCACTTGCAATTATATTCTTTATTTTTGTATTTATTACGCTATTTTTCAATCCTGATTCGCGTGTACCGGCTATTGGTTCAACAATTTGGTTGGTGATATTTGGCTTGATTTCATGGCGACAACCCCAAAAAACTATCCTATAAAATTGTTAACTGTTCAACTGAAAAGATTGAACAGTTTTTATTTGGTATGCTACACTAGAAACATTGTAAAGGGGAATAATATATGCGCGATAAAGTTCTAAATATAACAATTATTCATATGATGGTTTTTTTATTTTTTTTGTTTGTTTATGCGACACCAACACATTTTACATTTTTAAACTGGAATGTTTTTCTATCATTACTACCATTTGATTTTGCATTAATTGTGGCAACGACGCATTTTAAAAGTGTTAAATCTATTTTTTTTGTGTTATGGTTACTTTTTTTTCCAAATACCATGTATATGATGACGGATTTTATACATTTATATGCGATTGGTACAGATTTGAATCAAGCCACACAATACTTTAACTATGCAATATTGGCAACAGGAATTTTTATCGGTGTTGGTTTAGGTATTTTGAGTTTAGAAATCATAACACAAGCTTTGTTTAAAAATCACGTTCATATTATTTATTTTGCGATTACGGCACTTGTGTCGTTACTATCAGCTATTGGTATATATCTTGGCCGATATTTACGATTAAACTCATGGGATATGTTCACTAATTTTAGTGATGTCATTGGACATGTTGTATCATCCGTGGGCTATCATATGGTAACATTTGTGATACTATTTGCAGGCGCACAATTTGCAATACTTATCATTTTTCACTATGGTGTGCGATTGATAAACATAAACTTGTCAGTAGAGAAGTAATGTGGTAGAATAATATATGTTGAACAAGTAGGAGCACCCGCTTCTCGCCAAGTGATTAAGTTGCTTGGCAGATACAGTTATCCGAATGGATTGCAAGTGTTGAAGTGGGTGAAGATTAGGTTCTTTATCCACTTTTCTTCTTGATTCACAAAATAAATTTGGAGGTGCCTGACAATAGCACGTCAACCAAGACAAGTTGATTTAATCAACGATAATATTCGCGCATCTCGCGTATTACTTATCCATGAGGGTAAGCAAACAGAAATGTCTACGCGAGATGCACAACAAATTGCTAACGATTCAAACCAAGATTTGGTACTGGTGCAAGCTAACGCTGAACCACCAGTTGCTAAAATTATGGATTGGGGAAAAGCTAAGTTCGAAGCACAAAAGAAGCAAAAAGAACAACGCAAAAACCAAAAAATCGTTCAAGTTAAAGAAGTTCGTATGTCACCGGTTATTGATTCGGGCGATTTCGAAACGCGTAAAAAAGCTGCTATTAAATTCCTTGGACAAGGGAATAAGGTGAAGCTGAATTTGCGCTTCCGAGGTCGTATGATTACACACCAAGACATCGGACGTCAAGTATTAGACCGTATGGCCGCAGAGCTTAACGACATTGCTAAGGTTGAGCAACGTGCCAAGATGGACGGCCGACAGATGTTTTTGGTCTTGGCACCTAGAGATGCCAAGTAATTAAGGGTTTAGTTGCTTAATTGCATGCTTAAACAAAAAATCACACAGTAGGAGAATTAGTCACATGCCAAAGATGAAGACACACCGCGCATCAGCAAAGCGCTTTAAGAAGACAGCCAACGGTGGTTTGAAGTCAGCTTCAGCTTATACTTCACACCGCTTCCATGGTAAAACAAAGAAGCAACGTCGTCAATTGCGTGGTACACGCATGATGGATTCAACGACTGTTAAAACATACGCTAAGATGCTGTCAAACATCTAATTCGCGTTGCGATAGTTCATCTATCTATATTTTGGATTTAAAATCCAGTAATTTATTTTTTAGAATTCTAGGAGGAATTACCCATGCGAGTTAAGGGTGGTACAGTTTCACGCGCACGTCGTAAAAAGATTGTTAAGTTAGCTAAGGGTTACCGTGGCCAACGTCGTATTAATTTCAAGGTTGCTAAGCAACAAGTATGGAAGTCGTATTTGTATGCATACCGTGATCGTAAGAACACAAAGCGTAACTTCCGTAAGTTGTGGATTGCTCGTATCAATGCAGCAGCCCGTATGAACGGTTTGTCATATTCTAAGTTAATGCATGGTTTGACACTTGCAGGTGTTGAGTTAAATCGTAAAATGTTAGCCGATATCGCTGTGACTGATTTTGATACATTTTCAAAGTTAGCTGATCAAGCAAAAACTGCTTTAGCAGCTGATAATGTTTTGGTACAAGAACGTGTAGCCGCAACATTAGAAACTACTGTTAAGGTTGATCGTTAATATATATTCATACTAAAAGGCTCCAAAAATCTGTTTAAGATTTTCGGAGCCTTTTAGTATGAATAGGGTAAAAAGTGTTAACGATAGACAGGCTATTGAGTAATGTTATTGTAAACCAGTTTGCAGTTTACTACTTGCGATGAGTTTAAGATCATTTGCATCTCCTGTTGGGGTGAATACAATCGACACTTTGGCACCGCTTGTGCTTTGCCATGTGGCGTATAATTGATCACTGGCTGTCATATAAGTTGGGGAGCCATAAGCGGCTCGCACCTGATCGTAAGTTGCAGAACCAATAGCAACGGAATTATAGGTTGCCATTGACCAGTTGCCAAATGATACAGGCTTTGATTCAGTAGGCTGTTGAGCGATATGTGAAGAAGCTTGTTCTGTACTAGAATCAGTAGAGGAGCTAACCGAATTTTCTGTTGTCGTATTTTCTGTGATAGGTGTCTGTGTCGCATCACTTGTGACACTGCTAATGGCAGTAGAAGCAGCTGAACTAGCTGCTTCTGGTACCTGAGCGACAGATGTTGACTCACTTGCTGACAATTGAGAGGTACTGGAGCTAGCGATTGTTGATGTTGCCTTCTTTGCGCTTTTAGTCTTTTTTATTGATGTGGATTCAGAAACGTTATTTTGGGAAGTTGCCTGGTTGTTATGGCCTAAAACAACAAAAATAATAAGCACTACAATAATTAAAGCTATAAACGCAATAAGCGTATTGCGCAACTTGTGCGACTTTTTAAATGGATGACGTTGCATGATAAATTACGTGTAGAACACTAGTGTTCTACACATTCCTTTCCTAACACTAACAATATGATACCAGAAAAGATGTAAAGTGTGTTAAAATAGATGTAATTACGTATCGAGACAAAAAATGGGATAACCTCAGCGTTTTAGAAACCAGCAGTGTCCACTTGTTATATTTACGAAAAATAACGACTTATGAAATAAGTCTATTTATAGAGGAAAGAATTATGACAGATTTAAGTATTATTCCATTTGGCGGTGTGCGCGAAAATGGCAAAAACATGTATGCAATTACTGTAAATGATCAAATTTTTATTTTTGATGCTGGATTAAAATATCCAGAGACAGACCAGTTAGGTGTCGATGTGGTAGTTCCTGATTTTGACTATTTTATTAAAAATAGTGATAAAATTGCTGGTGTTTTTTTGACGCATGGGCATGCTGATGCAATTGGTGCTTTACCATACTTTTTGCAACAGGTAAAAGCGCCTGTATTTGGTTCAGAGCTGACCATTGAATTGGCAAAATTAGCTATCAAAGAGCAACAGGCACTTAAAGATTATGATGATTATCATGTTGTTAATGAAAAAACAGAAATCGATTTCGGACAGGTTACGGTATCGTTTTTTAATACAACACATTCTATACCAGAATCATTAGGAATTGTTTTGGCTACGCCTTATGGGCAAGTTGTGTATACTGGCGATTTTAAATTTGATCAAACAGCAAATTCATATTATGGGACAGATCTTGCACGTTTAGTGGAAATAGGTCAAGGGAAAGTATTAGCATTATTAGCAGATGCAGCTGGAACAGGTAGTGAACTTAATTCTGTCAATGAGTCAAAAATTAGTGAATATATTCTTGAAACTTTTAGAGAAAATAATAAAAAACGTATTATTGTAGCGGCTGTTGCATCAAACATTCAACGTATTCAACAGGTCATAGATGCAACCGTGGCAACTAAGCGACAATTGGTTCTATCTGGCAATGATATTGAAAATGTTGTTCGAACTGCAATTCGTTTACGTAAATTGAATTTACCAATACCTGAAAATAAATTATTTGTTAATCTTAAAAACGCTAAAAACTTACTTGCTTCAGAAACTGTCATTCTTGAAACAGGTCGTATGGGTGAACCCATTAAACATTTAAATCGCATGGCTAATGGCGAAGATCCTTATGTTCGTATTGGTGAAGATGATTTAGTGTTTATTACAACAACGCCGTCAACAGCTATGGAGAGTGTCGTAGCAAAAACACGAGACATGCTTTTTAAGCAAGGCGCAGATGTTAAACAAATTAGTAGTGATTTACGGTCAAGTGGTCATGCATCACGTAATGATTTACAAATTATGATCAATGTGTTAAAACCTGAATATTTCATGCCAGTTCAGGGAGAATATCGGGTAATGACAACTGCAAAAGCGGCAGCTGAAGAAGTTAACATTGCTGAAGATCATATTATGATGGCTATGAAAGGTGATCAATTTAAATGGTTAAAGGATCATTTTGAATTGCAAGATTCCTTTACAGTTGGAGAAACTTTGATTGATGGCGCAGGCATTGGTGATATTGGTAATGTTGTTTTACGTGATCGTCGCATTTTATCAGAAGATGGTATTTTTGTCTCTGTTGTAACAATTGATAGAAAGAAAAGACAAGTTGTTTCTAAACCCAAATTGACATCACGCGGTTTTGTTTATGTTAAGGCAAATCGTGATTTGATGAAAGAAGCTTCTGATTTAACAGTTAAGCAGATAGAAAATTATCTCACCACAACTAAAAATTTTGATTGGAATGAGCTTAAGAATGGCGTACGAGAAGTTGTATCTCGCTATTTGTTTGAACAAACACGTCGTCGTCCAATGGTTATGCCTGTTGTGATGGAAGTCAACCAAAATCGACGACCAGCAGCTCATAAGTCTGCTCAAATAACCGGACAGCAACGTAACCGACAAACGTCAAAAATAGAAAATAAACAACTTAAGAAGCAAAACAATAAAGCGACAGTAAAAACTGTAAAATGATGCAAGTTATAATTGTCTGACTAAAAACTCAAGATTAGTTAATTATCAATCTAGGAAGGAAATGTGTCTTTGATTATCACACAAACAAAGTCACACTTGTTTTATGACACAAGAAGATCAACTATCACCAAAATTAAAAAGCATGATTGACCGTGCGCACACTGAAATGAAACAAGAAAACTGGCATGATGCTGCAGAGACTTTAACAGAATTATATGATTCTTTGTCTACATTTGAGGTGAATTATCGCTTAGTAACATCATTATTTATGGATGAACAATATCAATTAGCCTCTTCATATGCAGATGATTTTTTATTGAACTACCTTGAAGAAGAAAGTGATTTTCGCATGGTTGTTGCATTGGCTATTCAAAACCAAAGTTTTGTTTATGCACAACAATTGGCAATGTTATGGGATGATTTAGACATACAGCAAAAGGTATCACAAGAAATACGTGATGCTGAAGCAAAAGCAGTAGAAACAATGTCTACAACGTTTCAAACGATTTCACGACAATTTTATCATCTCAGTGATTATAGTATTATTGAACAACGTGATCGATATGAGTCGGCAAGGCACTTACCAGTAGCACAATTCGTTATTGGTGCAAAGTATCTGTTGGTCGATCCCTATGCGACACCGATTATTCGAGCAACACTGCTTGAAGATTTACAAAAATTACGGGTCACTGAAAACATACAGTATCGTTGGCTGGATGATGAATTATACACGATTAAATTAAGTGAGTTGCCACTACTTACAAATTCTAAAATTTTTGAAGATATTGCTGATTTTCTTGACGAGAAATTAGGCAATGAAGATCCAATTGCAATTGACATGCTGGCGCAACAAGTGCGTTTTGAATTAACGCTACTTTATCCACGCGTTGAAGAGGTTGTGACAGATCCAGAAGCTTGGGTAGAAGCAAGTATTGATCGCTACTATGAACATCAAAATGTCACTGAAACTGTCGTACAAAAAAAATGGCATGAAAAAGTTAGAAGTCTCACTGAAAATTTTTTTGAAAATTAATTAATAAAACTGTTTACATTTTCTTAATAACTCGGTATAATAATTTTTGGCTTCAATAGCCGGAAAAACGCAATTAACTGTTGTCTTTTGATGGCTTGCGTTGTAAAATATATTTATAAACATTTTCCAGATTACTGGTAAATGAATTTTGGAGGAAACTACATTGGCTAAGGAAACTTACGTTCGCACTAAGCCCCACGTTAACATTGGTACTATTGGACACGTCGATCATGGAAAGACGACTTTAACAGCCGCAATCTCAAAGGTATTGGCTGAAAAGCAAGGTATCGTAGCTACTGACTTTGCTGAAATCGATAATGCTCCTGAAGAAAAAGAACGTGGTATCACGATCAATACTTCGCATATCGAATATGAAACAGAAGCACGTCATTATGCTCATATCGACGCCCCTGGTCACGCCGATTATGTTAAAAACATGATTACTGGTGCTGCTCAAATGGATGGTGCTATCTTAGTTGTTGCTGCAACTGATGGTCCTATGCCACAAACACGTGAACATATCTTGTTGGCACGTCAAGTTGGTGTTGACTATTTGGTTGTGTTCTTGAACAAGACAGATTTGGTTGACGATGAAGAATTAATTGAATTAGTTGAAATGGAAGTTCGTGAATTATTGTCAGAATATGACTTCCCTGGTGACGATATTCCTGTACTTAAGGGTTCAGCTTTGAAGGCTCTTGAAGGTGACCCTGAACAAGTTAAGGTTATCGAAGAATTGATGGATACTGTTGATTCATATATTCCAGAACCAAAGCGTGAAATCGACAAGCCTTTCTTGATGCCTGTTGAAGATGTATTCACAATTACTGGTCGTGGTACAGTTGCTTCTGGTCGTGTTGACCGTGGTGTATTGACTACTGGAACTGAAATTGAAATCGTTGGTTTGAAAGAACAAATTCAAAAGACTACTGTTACAGGTATTGAAATGTTCCGTAAGACTTTGGAAGAAGCTCAAGCTGGAGATAACATCGGTGCATTGTTGCGTGGTGTTGATCGCAGTGATATCGAACGTGGTCAAGTTTTGGCACAACCAGGTTCAATTAAGACACATAAGAAGTTTAAGGCTGAAGTCTATGTTCTTTCTAAGGAAGAAGGCGGACGTCATACACCATTCTTTACAAACTACCGTCCACAATTCTATTTCCATACAACAGATGTTACAGGTGTTGTTGAATTGCCAACTGGTGTAGAAATGGTTATGCCTGGTGATCAAGTAACATTTGAAATCGAATTGATTTCACCAGTTGCTATTGAACAAGGTTTGAAGTTTACTGTTCGTGAAGGTGGCCATACTGTTGGTGCCGGCACAGTTACAGAAATTGAAGATTAATTATTTTTTAAAAGTGCGCTTTGGCGTGCTTTTTTTGTGGCATAATTTTGCAAATTAAAAACGCATGATATCATATATCATACGTTAATCTTATTTCTTTTCTTTATTTGATGATGTTTCTCGGCCTAGAGCGGCTGCGCGTGCTTCTTCAGCAGTATTTTCAATTGGTAACGAGATTAAATCATCGAATGAATTTGCCAATTGTTCTTCGCGATTTACAATTTTTGCCATAATATACCTCCGTTTCTGATAGTATAACGCATTTTATATGCAAATATATGCAAATATTCAAAAATTGTATGTATAATATGTGCATATCATATATTATCATGTATACTTATATATAGATATAAAAGGGAGCGATAAAATGACTGAATTATTAACGATAACTAACTTAAAGAAGCAATATGGAAATAAAATTATTTTTGACCAAGTCAATACAAAAGTCAATCAGGGTGAGGTTATTGCAATATTAGGACCATCGGGTGCCGGTAAATCAACTTTCTTACGTGCAATTAATTTGTTAGAGGCACCTACTGCTGGTCAGGTTATATTTGAGGGAAATGAATTAACCAATTTGGCAGAAAAAGAATTAGATGTTTTGCGCGAAAAAATTGGTATGGTATTTCAGAGTTTCAATTTGTTTCCAAACTTAACTGTTATTGAAAACATTAAATTGGCACCAATGAAAGTTAAACACCTTTCTGATACAGAAGCGACACACTTGGCAGAAAAATTATTAGATCAGGTTGGCTTAGCGGATAAACAAGATGTTTATCCTGCTAGTTTATCAGGTGGCCAGCAGCAGCGTGTGGCGATTGCAAGAGCACTAGCAATGTCTCCTGATGTCTTGTTGTTTGATGAACCAACGAGCGCATTAGACCCCGAAATGGTGGGTGAGGTATTAAATGTTATGAAGCAGCTGGCAGAAGATGGGATGACTATGCTAGTTGTGACACATGAGATGGGCTTTGCACGAGAAGTTGCTGATACAGTTTGGTTCATGGCGGATGGTGGCATTCAAGAAATTTCAGAACCAGAAACATTTTTTAATGCCCCTAAGACACAACGTGCTAAAGATTTTTTGAATAAAATATTATAGATTTTTGGAATTTGAGCTAATCAGCTCTTTTTTTGTTATTATAACAGTATGGATAATATTAATTTAGAAAAGCAGCATGCGGCTATTGCAGCAGCGACACTTATAAAAAATGGCATGACAGTCGGCCTAGGAACAGGCTCAACAGTTGCATTTTTTTTGAAGGCACTTGCCAAGCGTATAAAACAAGAAAATTTATCAATTATAGGAGTTACGACTTCTTTTAAGACAGCAATAATTGCACAAAAACTAGGCATTAAAATAATAGATATAGATGATGCAAAAACCATTGACTTAACTGTAGATGGTGCTGATGAAGTGGATTATGATATGAATGGTATTAAAGGCGGTGGGGCTGCTTTTTTAATGGAGAAAATTGTTGCAAACAATTCAAAACGGGTTGTGTGGATTGTTGATAGTCAAAAAGTTCATCTGAAATTAGGACTGATGCCATTACCATTAGAAGTTGTGCCATTTGGAAGTGGTAAGTTAATGACAAAGTTAGGGAAACAACATTTATATCCAACATGGCGAAAAACAGATGGAAGACTTTTAGTGACAGACATGGGACATTATATTGTTGATTTATCTTTAAAGGCAATTGACCAGCCATCTGAATTGGCACGTTACTTGGATGGACAAATCGGCATTATAGAGCATGGACTATTTTTAGGTATAGCAGATGAAATAATTATCGGCACTGCTACTGGTGTGAAACACTTGTTACGAACTGATTGACAGAAATAAATGAGAATAGACTTAAAAGCGTTTACATTATAAATTAAGAAGCGGTATAATGAACTTGTAAGAATAAATGTGGAGGAGTGTGTCACGCAAGATTGCGTAGCATAATAACTAGTTATGGCATATAATAATATTTTAATAGCAGTTGATGGATCAGAAGTATCAAACTTGTTAATCAAAAAAGTACATGAGTTTGTGCCTGATGCACATATTGACATTTTGATTGTGGTAGATACAAGTGGTGGATATTTTGGCACAATTGTTATGAATGCTGATATTGTTTATCAGATGGAACAAGATGCTGAAAAAGTAATTAATAAGGCATATGATTATGCTAAGTCAATAGGTCATGCTAACACAGATGTCCATGTACGTTTTGGTGCACCTAAGCAAGTTATCGCACGTGATTTTCCAAAGGATCATAAAAATGATTTAATCGTTGTTGGAGAAACTGGACTTAGCCGTTTACAACGCGCTATGGCTGGAACGATACCATCATTTGTAACACACACAGCAACAACCGATGTGCTTATTATGCGTACGGCAAAAAAATAGAAAAATTATCGATATAACTTAAAAATCCAAGCAATTTATATAATTGCTTGGATTTTTTAATAATAGTTATTAGTTTGCTTGTTTTAGGATGGTGATTTGTGTTATTTTAATAGGTTTAACAGGCGTTGAGCCTTCGCCACCGGATTTAACTTTTGCTGATGCAATTTTATCAACAACAGCCATACCTTTGATAACTTGTCCAAATACAGTGTAACTACCATCTAGTGATGGATTACCACCTTTTTTATAAGCATCAACTATTTTAGAGGGGTATTTATTTTTGTCAAAATCTTGCGTTGGTTTTTGCGGGTTTTGGTTAATGAAGAATTGCGAGCCATTTGTATCTGGACCTGCATTTGCCATAGTTAAAGCCCCACGAATATTGTACAAAGATTGACTGATTTCGTTTTTGAATCCATGACCACTGTCAATACTTTTGTTTTTATCGTGCCAGATTGAATTACCACCGGTGCCATCTCCCTTGGGATCACCACCTTGAATCATAAAGTCTGCAATAACACGATGAAATGAAGTATTATTATAATAACCATTTTTAGCATGTGTCAAAAAGTTTTCAACTGCTAGAGGTGCATACTGATTAAATAATTTTAAAGTTATTTCTCCAGCTGTGGTTGTCATTCTTACTTCACTCTCGTTGGCTGTAACTTTATTCTCTAACTGAGGTAAGGCAACATTGTCTAATTCAGGATCTTTTTTGGTCTGGGTTGATGATGAAGCAGCTGTTGTGGTTGTATTATTATTGGCATTTTGATGTGTCGTCATCATTGAAATACCAACAATTAATGCAATTAATATTGTGCCCATAGCTGCGAGTATGACATATTGTTTTTCTTTTTTCATGTTGTTATCCCTTATATACGCTCAATAATATGCGCTTGTACAGTTTCTGTGATATATGTTGCTTGTTTAAAATCGTCGCGTATTAAATTACGAGTGTAAGTTTGCCAACTAATTGGAGTGTTATTAAATTTGATAATTAATAAACCGCCATGTGTTAAACGAGGTAAAACACAATCAATTTGTTCAAGATAATTTTCTGAAAAATCGTTGTTATTTTGTGCGTCACTTGAATAATCAAAGATAGCAATGCTTGCTTGATTTTTTTTGCCTAGTTCTGTAACATAGCTGGAATCAATGTTTTTACCAAGTAGCGTAACGCGCTCGGAAAGGCCACTCATGAACAGGGACGTGGCAGCTGCATTGGCGTTATCTTTTGTTGCCGTGTAACTGATCACATGGCCTGTTGTACCAACTCTTGTGGCCAAAAAACGTGTGTTAATACCGTTTGCAGTGGTTGCATCAACGACTACGTCACCAATGTGAACCGTTTGTTCGATTAATTGGTGAACTAGTGCTTGTGCGGTCGGAATCATGTGTGTTTGCCTCCAATTTGAAAGATATGCTGTGATAGGATGAGTAAGCCATAACCTAATGCTAATCCAGCTAAAATATCACTAGGATAATGTACATTAACATAAATACGGCTTGTCGGAATAGTAATAATTAAGATCAATAACATAGTAACTGTGATATATTTTAATAAAGAACTTTGTATTTTCGTTTGTATAATAATAATTAAGCTACCATATAACAGGATGGCTATCATCGTATGCCCAGATGGAAAACTGTAACCATGTTCAGATAGTAGTTGTGGCATTGGTCGTGGGTTACGAACAAGATATTTAATAATTTGTGTCACAACGCCAGCAAACAGAATGACGTTAACTAGTAGAAAGCTTAATAAACGATATTGACGATGATAAATAAAAAATAATGATAGTATCAAGGTTAAGATAGATGTAAATGTGACACTACCAAATTGTGTGATGTCTATAAAGAAAATATCTGCGAAAACGGAACGATGTTGAATTAGCCGTTGCCCTGCAGAATTTAAATTATTGAGCCATTGTGACTGACATATAACACCTATTAAAAGGCCTATAAATAGAGTAAAGGCTAAAATAACAGATAAAAATCGAATTTTAGGTTTTATAATCATAGTATATAGTATACCTGATTTCACGGAAACGTGATATAATTAGGACAATATATTTGACAATAGTACACGTTCGCGAAGCATTAGAAAATAAACGGTGTTGCAAGTTTATCAATCAACAGGTGGAACTCGGTCAGAAAAATTGAAAGTGAACTAACAGTAGTTTTCAGCGTGTTGTCGCGTTAAGGCATTTGAGACGTATTGATACGTGAACATAGGTGGTACCGCGATAATTCGCCCTTGTCACACTTTTTTAGTGTGACAAGGGGGGATTTTTTAATTGTCAAATAAAAGTAAACCAGGAGGAGATGCAGTTATGTCATACCAGAAAAAGTAGGCATTGGCTGCATTAAAGATAATATGTCATACGAACATCAAACAATTGAACAAAAATGGCAAAAGTATTGGGATGAGAATCAAACTTTTGCAACAACAGATGACACAAGCAAGCCAAAGTACTATGCGATGGACATGTTCCCTTATCCATCCGGTCAAGGACTTCACGTTGGACATCCAGAAGGTTATACTGCGACAGACATAATGAGCCGTTTTAAACGAGCAAATGGGTTTAACGTTTTGCACCCTATGGGATGGGATGCATTTGGTTTACCAGCTGAGCAATATGCGATGAAAACTGGCCATAATCCAGCGGATTTTACAAGCCAAAATGTTGACCATTTTCGTGAACAAATTAAATCACTTGGTTTATCGTATGACTGGAACCGTGAAATCAACACCACTGATCCAGCGTATTATAAGTGGACACAATGGATTTTTGAAAAATTGTATGAAAAAGGTTTGGCATATGAGTCAAATATGATGGTGAATTGGGATCCAATTGATCGTGTTGTTTTGGCAAATGAAGAAGTTATTGATGGTAAATCGGAACGTTCGGGTAATAAGGTTGAACGTAAGGCGCTACGCCAATGGGTTCTTAAAATTACAGCGTATGCTGATCGTCTAGTTGATGATTTAGATGAATTAGATTGGCCAGAGGCGATTAAGGAACAACAACGTCATTGGATCGGTCGTTCAAAGGGCGCTGCGGTATTTTTTAATGTCGCAGATTCAGATAAGAAAATTGAAGTTTATACCACACGTCCTGATACATTATTTGGCGCCTCATACATGGTTTTGGCACCAGAACATACCTTAGTAGATGACATTGCCACAGAAGAGCAAAAACAAGCAATTAGTGATTATCGTGCGATTATGTCGGCTAAAACAGATCTTGAACGTACAGACTTAAATAAAGATAAAACAGGTGTTTTCACTGGCGCGTATGGTGTCAATCCAGTTAATGGCGAGAAACTACCTATTTGGATTGCTGATTATGTTTTGGCTTCATATGGTACAGGGGCAATAATGGCTGTTCCTGCACATGATGAACGAGACTTTGAATTTGCACAGAAGTTTAATCTAGAAATTAAACCCGTCATTGCTGGTGGAGATGTTACAAAAGAGTCATATACAGGTGATGGACTGCATATCAATTCTGATTTTTTGAATGATTTAGACAAAGAAACGGCCATTAATACAACTATTACATGGCTTGAAACACATAAATCAGGACATGCACAAACTAATTTCCGACTACGTGATTGGATCTTTTCACGACAACGTTATTGGGGAGAACCAATTCCAGTGATTCACTGGGAAGATGGGACAAAAACTTTGGTACCTGAAAAGGAATTACCACTGTTATTACCACATGCGACAGAGTTGAGACCTTCTGGTAGTGGTGAATCGCCATTAGCTAATTTAACTGATTGGTTGGAAGTGACACGTGAAGATGGCGTGAAGGGCCGTCGTGAAACAAATACTATGCCACAATGGGCAGGTTCTTCTTGGTATTTCTTGCGCTATATTGATCCACATAATGCAGAAAAAATCGCAGATTTAGATAAATTGAAATATTGGATGAATGTTGATTTGTACGTTGGCGGTGCAGAACATGCTGTGTTACACTTATTGTACGCGCGTTTTTGGCATAAATTCTTATATGATTTAGGGGTTGTTCCTACCAAAGAGCCGTTTCAAAAATTGGTTAACCAAGGTATGATTTTAGGTTCAAATCATGAAAAAATGTCAAAATCAAAAGGAAATGTTGTTAATCCTGATGATATTGTTATGGCATTTGGTGCAGATACGCTGCGTGTTTATGAAATGTTCATGGGACCATTAACACAAAACAAGCCGTGGTCAGAAGAAGGTATTACTGGATCAAGGCGTTGGCTTGATCGCGTTTGGCGTCTGTTAATTGATGATGAAGGACACGTTCGTGATCAGGTGACGACGTCTAATTCTGGCGGTTTAGACAAAATATATCATCAAACAGTCAAAAAAGTGACTGAAGATTTGGAAAATATGCGTTTTAATACAGCTATTTCTCAAATGATGGTATTTATCAATGAAGCTTATAAATCTAAAACGTTACCAATTAATTATATGACAGGTTTTGTTCAATTATTGGCACCTATTGCGCCGCACCTGGCTGAAGAATTATGGGTACGATTAGGAAAAGAAGCATCAATATCTTATGTGGCTTGGCCGCAATATGACCAAGCACAATTAGTAGATGATACTGTCGAAATTATATTTCAAGTAAATGGTAAAGTACGTGGTAAGGCAACAGTAGCGCGTGATATTGATAAAGATAGTATGATTGCGGCTGCAAAATTAGATGATAATGTTCAAAATTTCATAGCAGAAAAAACGATTCGCAAAGTTATCGCGATACCTGGTAAGTTTGTTAATATTGTTGTTGGATAAATAAATTATTATGAATAATTAAAGTGATAAAGCTGGTGTTTGTTGCCAGCGTACATAATTTAAGAGGAGTACACAAATGGCGGATGAAGAGCGTCCAAGTGATCTGAAAATGCGAAGTCAACATGTTGACAAAATTAATGTTGATGGTCAAATATTAAGTGCAGATGAAATATTAGCGCGTGCGCAACAACGGGTTCAAAAGAAGCAACAACCAACATCGGGTGTAGACAAACAAAAACTACAAAAAAGGCCGCTAACGCATGATGAAATTGCAGCAATTAAAGCTCAAAATAAGCACTCTCGTCAGCAAATTATTAAGAAAAAGCCAAATCTTGTTCAAGCTCAAAAATCAGATCCTTTTTCTGAAAAGGTACCCACGATAGATACGAAACAAGAAGCAAAAGATAGTAATCAAGCAACACTAGTAAAGGGATCAGCTTGGTTGTCTGCTGGTAATATTGTGTCTCGTATATTGGGAGCAATTTATATTGTACCTTGGATGGCGTTACTTGGTTCTAATTCTAACCGTGCGAATGGTCTATTTGCACAGGGATACACGATTTATGCGATATTTTTAGCTATTGCGACGTTTGGTGTACCTGCCGCAATTTCAAAATTAGTGGCAGAATTTAATGCAAGACACGATGTGTATCAATCTCGTCAACTCATACGTCAATCTATGATATTAGGTGTCGCATTAGGCATTGTATTTGGTTCTGCAATTTATCTTTTAACCCCAGTACTTGCTATGGGAAATGCTAATTTTATTCCAGTTTTACATTCACTAGCACCAGCGGTCGCTATCTTTCCGTTGATGTCGATGCTTCGTGGTATATTTCAAGGCTATCAGCTCATGAGTATTTCGGCGTTGTCACAGGTTGTGGAACAAATCGCGCGTGTTATTTACATGCTAGTCACAACAGTTATTATTTTGCGAGTTAACCCCGGAAATTGGAGCGGCGTTGTTGTACAATCAACTTTTGCTGCATTTATTGGTGCTATATTTAGTATGTTAGTGCTTATCTGGGGATGGTTCAAATATCGTTATATTTTGATTAAGCCTTTATCTTTAAATACAGAGCATGTTAAAAAGCCAACGTTAAGTTTAATTTTTAACATTTTAAAAGAATCATGGCCATTTATTATTATTGGATCGGCCATTACATTGTTTCAATTAGTTGATCAGTATACGTATTTTAATGTTATGAGTCATTTTTTTGCGAATACCAATACGCAACTACAAACACAGTTTGCCTTATTTAGTGCCAATCCTAATAAATTAATTATGATTATTGTTCCTTTTTCAACAAGTATTGCAGCGACGGCATTACCAATGTTGTCTGGCAGTAAGGCAACTTTGACACGGGAAAATATTCAAGACCAGTTAAAACAAGTGATTAAATTGTTCGCATTGGTTATGTTTCCAAGTACATTAGGGATGTTTGCCATCGCATCGCCACTTTACAAAATGTTTTATCCAATTGATGTATCAAACCAAGAGGGTATTTATTTGCTACAATTTTCAACAATATTAGCAATCGCATTTAGTTTGTTTATGTTATTGGCGTTTGTACTTCAAGCGTTATCGGAAGTGTCAATTGTTATTAAGGCTTTTGTTTTTGGTTTGTTAGTCAAACTGGCACTCCAAGTGCCTAGTATTCGGTATTTTGAGGGTATGGGAGCTTTGATAGCAAGTATGATTGGTATGGCGATTGCGATAGCTTATATGCTTGATTATCTTAAATCAGCCTATGACGTATCATTATCTTCTGTTGGCCACGAACTTTGGCAATTATTTATTGGTGCAGTAGTGATGGCAATTATTTCTTATGCAAGTGTATTTGTTATGAGCAACTTTTTGTTCCCAATGGACACAAAAATTTCAGTTACCATCACTGCTCTGATTAGTGCTGCTATTGGTGGTATTGTTGTCATACTCTTGTATTTACGTATGGGATTTGGCGACGATCTATTAGGAAATAAAATAAGACATATACCAGCTAAGTTACGACCAAAGCGATGAGCTTATCATCGCTTTTTTTACGCGTTAATTGGATAAAAAATGATTAACAGGCTATTTTTAAAGACGCAGTTGGTGTATGCTAAAAATAAGATTTGTGCTTAATGGAGGCGTAAAATGACAATTCAAGACACACAAACAATATTGCAACCAGAACTTGTTAACCAATTAGAACGTAAAATTTCATATTTAAGGGATTTACAGTCAGCTATTAAAAATAACCAAATCTCACAAGTTTATCAATTATTGGACCCTCACAAATTGAATGATAATGTCAAAAAAATATCATCTGAAGTATCTATGGTACAGTTAGAATATTTAATCGCTGATATAAAAAAAGATATTGCAGCGTTTTTGGCACCTGAATTAATTAACTATGTTGTGACTAATTTTAATTTTTTGACATTGGCACCTGTTGCTGAGGATGCGACGAATTATAATGTTTATTTAGGAGACTGGTGGGACCATCGGCAAGTAGGAACTTTAAATGTGTTATCAGTTATGATGACAAGTGATGATACGATTTTTTCCGAACTCATAGAAACGGCTAAGTTACCTGAGGGGAAGACAATTAATGCAACTAAAATTCAAGAGTTAAGAGAAGTGATTACTGGTTTAGAGTCATTCTTAGCGGACAATACAAAGCGTTCATTAGAGTTACAGGTTATTGAAGATCAACTATCCGAAATATCTGCTAATAAATCAGGACTGTTTGGACGTAGCGACAAAGTGACACGAGAAGCATTAGAAAAAAAACAAGAGTTATTGATTGCAACACAAAAGCGTGTGCCAGAAGTTGAAGAAAAGCTGAGCAAGCAACAAGAAGATTTGTTAACATTTGAAAAAGAAGATGCACTGCGTCAATTAGAATTACAGGCAATTTTAGCACATTATGTCGATGTGCCAGAATTTAGCGCAGCATTGCAGAATATCTATGTGTCATATATGACTAAATTAGATTAGAAATAGTGAATAATGGATAAATTTGAGACAAAATTATATAGTAATCAATTAAAAGCAGATTTAGATTTGTTCAATCGGTGGCAAGTTTTAATTGATGCTTTAAGTACAACTGACAACATGCCAGAATTACTTGCTATTTTGCAAAAAATTCTAGCCTTTGATAGTCACCAATCTAAAATGGTTCGTATTGACAATGAGTATTGGTTTCCAACGACACACTGGGTAACCATTGCGTTTGCAAAACTTTCCGAACAAGCATCATTGTCGTCAACTAAGGTTGTTTTACCTAACGCACAAAAAGTTGCGGAATTACATTTTGCTGAATGGCCAAATGCTGCCTTTCGTTTTATGCAAGCACCACTTGCTGCGGGTGGATATTATTTAGTAGAAACAGCGCAAAATTTAAGAGTATTATATTGGGATATCATGCATAAACGTTTTTATTTAGACACAAATCAGTTTGCCAAACTGGTTCAAACACAAGCTGTGCAGTTAGCAGGCCTTGATGCTTTAGCTACATTTCAAAAACGATTAACAGCAATTGCCTCGCAGTTCATTGAAGTAGCATATGATATCATGTTACCGGGTCTTGACGCACAGAAACAAGTTGGTTTGGAAATGATTCAAAAGGATTTATCGACAAATATTTTAGATAGTTTGTTTGTTCTTGCTGCCAAACAACAATTTATTTTAAAACGAATGACAGGCGAAAAAAATGGCGCTATCATTACAATTGGTGAAGTATCACTCAAATTAACACAGCATGACATCAATGATGGGCATGAGCAATGGACTTATGATATTATAGATGATAATAAAATTGTCACAATATACACATTATTTCAGCAATTACCATTTTTTTATCAGTGGTATAGTGATCATTTAACAGTTGTTGGTTTAAAAGATAAGCGCGAAGTATTTGTAGATTAACACAGACTATGAGAAAATAGTATAAGGCGTTTTTAGTTTGACTGGTAGACTGTTAAACTAAAAATGCCTGCAATAGAAAGAGGTAGTACGTATGACATTAATTATTATTATCGCTGTAGTTGCATTAATTGCGATTATTTGGATTAGTATTTACAACAGTTTGATTAAATATCGTATGCAAACCAAGGAATCATGGAGTCAAATTGATGTGCAATTGAAGCGCAGAAATGACTTAATTCCTAACTTAGTTAACACAGTTAAAGGTTATGCTGATTTTGAAAAGACAACGTTACAAGCAGTTACAGACGCACGAACAAATGTTAACAGCGCACAAGGACCAGCAGCAACGATGGCAGCTTCAGATCAGTTATCAGGTGCGTTGACACACTTATTTGCTGTTGCTGAAGCCTATCCTGATTTAAAAGCCAGTGCTAATTTTACAAAACTGCAAGAAGAATTAACCAACACTGAAAATAAAATTGCGTATTCTCGTCAACTGTTTAACACGACAACAGCAAGCTATAATACAAAGTTGCAATCATTTCCTAGCAATATTATCGCAGGCATACATCATTTTGAACCAAGTGAATTTATTGCTGTACCAGAAACTGAAAAAGAAGTACCCACGGTTAAATTTTAATGTTATATGAGCAAATACAATCAAATAAGCGCCGAACCATTGTGCTTTTGGTTGGCTTTCTCATTCTAGTTGGCATGGTAGGTGCAGCGGTAGGGTACATGCTATTAAACTCGCTCACGACGGGAGTCGTAGGTGCGTTAATCATTGGTGCAATTTATACTGTGATTATGATTAGTAATTCTACTAACGTTGTTATGGCAATGAATCATGGTAGAGAAATTACTCAAGCTGATCAAGCACCGGAGTTGTGGCACACTGTTGAGGATATGGCTATGGTTGGACAATTACCTATGCCACGTGTATTCATCATTGAAGATGACAGCCCTAATGCTTTTGCGACTGGCAATAATCCTAAAAATGCTGCCGTTGCAGCGACTACAGGGTTAATTGCAATTATGGATCGCCATGAATTGGAAGGTGTTATAGGACATGAAATGAGCCATGTCCGTAATTATGATATTCGTATCTCAACAATTGCGCTAGCGCTGACCGCAGCAATTACATTGTTGACCAATTTAGGCAGTAATTGGTGGTTTTTTGGTAGCGGTGACCGCAATCGTGATAACCGTGACAATAACAGTAGTGGTGGCGGTTTGCAAATATTGCTTTTTGTCTTCTCTATTACTGTGATGATCTTAGCACCGTTAGTGGCTGCTATGATACAAATGGCTATTTCACGTAATCGTGAGTATTTAGCAGATGCTGGTAGTGTTGAATTAACACGTAATCCAGAAGAATTGATTTCTGCGTTACGCAAGTTAAATTCAGCAAAGCCTATGCAAAATGTTGACCCATCATCAGCGGCTTTATATATTAGTAATCCACTAAAGAAAAAAGAACGTTTATTTGATACCCATCCACCAATAGAAGAACGTATTGCACGTTTAGAGAAAATGTGAGAAAGCCAGACAGTGTAATGTCTGGCTTTTTGAATGTTATTAACAGTGAATATATTGCAAATTAAGGGTTGATTTTTCTCATAAAAACCGGTAAAGTAATACCAACAACTAAATCATTTGTTTGCAGATATATCGCTGGAAAATGGCCGGCAGTTTCTACCACGTCCCAAAATTCGTGACTATCCGCAAATGTCAGGGCATATCTATGATATTGTCTAAGCATTTGTGGATCTGTGTATCCCAAGTGCTTTTTTTGTACCAAGTATTTGACTATTATTATTTACTTTTCGGCGGATCAGTTAACAATCGTGTTAACAAAAAGGCCAACTAGACAAGCCGTGATAAATAATGGCATAAATGTATCGATGATATTTCTGATGTCCGAGGTACTTTATCTTATTAGAAGTTGCGTTTAAAATCGGAGGATCTCATGCAAAAATTTTTCTTAGATGACGAAAAGCCTAAATTCAGTGCACGCAATAAGTTTGCAAAAATGGGCTTAACGTTTGATGATATCAAGTTGGTTTATGATCAAAAAAGAGTCGTCAAGGTTGATGAAGTGACTGTTGAAACTAGTCTGACACCAACTTTGAATTTGAAGTTGCCTTTACTTTCTGCAGCAATGGATACCGTAACAGAATCACGTTTCGCCATAGAATTAGCCAAGCTTGGTGGTTTAGGAGTCGTTCATAAAAATATGACGATTGCTGAGCAAGCAGATGAAATTAAGCAAGTTAAAGTAGCAAAGTTTGATGTTGAGACATACCCTAATGCTGCCGTTGATTCACAAGGTCGTTTGTTAGTTGCTGGTGCCGTTGGTGTAACATCTGATACAGTGAAACGTGTTGAAGCGATGGTTGCTTTTGGTGTTGATGCGATTGTACTAGATTCAGCGCACGGTCATTCAGAGGGCGTTTTGCGTAAAGTGTCCGAAGTTCGTGATGCTTTTCCTGATATAAACATTATTGCGGGAAATATTGCGACGACAGATGGTGCGGCAGCGTTGTATGATGCTGGTGCTGATGTTGTTAAAATAGGTATTGGACCAGGATCGATTTGTACAACGCGTGTTGTTGCAGGTATTGGTGTACCACAAATCTCTGCTGTTCGCGATGCAGCTATTGAAGCTGCTAGACGTGGTAAAACTATTATTGCTGATGGTGGTGCTAAAACATCAGAGGATATTGTCAAAGCCCTTGCTGCTGGTGGAAATGCAGTGATGCTAGGTTCAATGTTCTCAGGAACAGAAGAAACACCGGGCGCTATTTTTGAAGATAATGGTAAAAAGTACAAAACATATCGTGGCATGGGATCTATTGCTGCCATGGAAGCCGGATCTAAAGATCGTTACTTCCAAGGTGAAGTTAATGAGGCAAAGAAAATGGTACCAGAAGGTATTGAGGCACGTGTGCAATACAAAGGCGCATTGGTTGATATCTTAACAGGAATCATGACAGATGTTCGTGAAGACATGGCTAAAATGGGTACTAGAACAATCACTGATTTAATTCAAGACAATCATATTGCTCGTGACATCGATAGCATTGATTACGAAGCAAAATTGTCAAAAGTTAAAAAACAAGTTGTCATTCCAACATTTTAATAATAAATTCACGGAGAAAAAACATGTCTGAAAATAATGAAAATCAAGGACTTGGCTATGACCAAGTCTTGCTTGTACCAGGTGCTTCAAATGTCTTACCTCACACAGTGTCACTTGCAACAAGGCTAGCTGATGATTTTATTTTAAACATACCAATTATTGCAGAAGCAAATGGCGTAGCAACTGATGGACGCGCAGCAGCAACGGCATTGAACGGTGGTTTGGGAGTTATTGCTGAACAAGAAGATATTTCAGCTCAGATGGCTGCTATTTCTGCAGCTAAGTCAGTAGAGGTTGACCATGAAAAGTACCCTAATGCCTTTGTAGATGTACAAGGACGTGTTAGAATTGCTGCAGAAGTTTGGTTGATAACTGGGGCACAAGCACGAGTTGAAAAACTCATAGCAGCAGGCGCTGATGCGATATTCTTTTATTTACATGCTGAACTCAATAAAGAAACAAATGATATTGTCAAAGCAGTCCGCAAAGCATTTCCATCAACTTTTTTAGCAGTCGGTGTGATTGAAGCACAAGAGATTGCTGGTGCATTATATCAAGATGGTGTTGATGCTGTAATTGCTGGACGTTCAGTTAACTCTAAATTGCCAAACAACACATTGTATCCGTTTTTAACAACAACGATGGCTATTGCTGAAATGGCAACTGAATTTGATAAAGCGGTTATTTCAACAGGTGGCGTACATTATTCAGGTGATGTGGTTAAAGCTATTTCAGCTGGTGCTGATGCAACGTTAGTGACAGATTTATTAAAGGGTGAAGTATTAGAAGCAGACGGTACTTTTGCTGGTGGGAATATGTCGATTGATGATGCAATATTCCAATCTGATGGTGGCTTGCGAGCTGGCATGGGTTATACTGGTTCATCAACCATATTGGACTTGAAATTAACAGCACAATTTGTTCAAATTACTGATAATGGTTTGCGCGAATCGCATCCACATGATGTTGAAATTACTAAAATTGCACCTAATTATGCAAAATAATTAGGCTCTTAGACATAAAAAATAGACACTTTTGAATATAGAGGAGAGTAACAATGGCCGATGTCATAAATGCCGACAAAGTTTTAGTATTAGATTACGGTAGTCAATATAATCAATTAATTACCCGCCGAATTCGTGAAATGGGTGTTTTTTCTGAATTAAAGTCACGCAATATGACAGTTGACGAAGTCAAGGCATATAACCCTAAAGCTATTATTTTATCAGGTGGTCCAAAATCGGTCTACGAAAAAGATGCCTTCACAATTGATAATGAGATTTTTAACCTTGGTGTACCCGTCCTTGGTGTTTGTTATGGCATGCAATTAATGGCACAAAATCTTGGTGGAAAAGTTGAAGCCAACACTGGCAACGGTGAATTTGGGCAGACTATTTTGAAGCAAACTGAAGAAAGTGGTCGTTTATTAGCAAATACACCGCTGTCTCAGACAGTTTTGATGAGTCATTCAGATAATGTCGTTGACTTGCCTGATGGTTTTGTTATTGCTGGGGGATCAGAATCAACACCAATAGCTGCTATTGCTAACGAAGAACGTCGCTTGTATGGCGTACAATTTCACGCTGAAACGACACTGTCAGAGCACGGTAAACAAATTTTACAGAATTTTGTGCTAGACATTGCTGATGCTGTTGCTAATTGGGATATGAGTGGCTTTATTGATGAACAAGTTGCCCACATTCGTGAAGTTGTTGGTGATAAAAAGGTGTTGCTTGGTCTTTCTGGCGGCGTTGATTCATCAGTAGTTGGCGTTTTATTGCATAAAGCGATTGGAAATCAATTGACATCAATTTTTGTTGATCATGGTTTGTTACGTAAAAATGAAGCAGAGCAAGTTATGGAGATGATGGGTAAGCAATTTGGCCTAAACATTATTAAAGTAGATGCACAAGAACGATTCTTATCCAAATTAGCAGGCGTTAAAGATCCTGAACAAAAACGTAAAATTATTGGTAATGAATTTATTCAAGTCTTTAATGATGAAGCAACTAAATTAGATGGCATTGAATTTTTGGCACAAGGGACACTATATACAGATGTGATTGAATCTGGAACAGATACTGCGCAAACAATTAAGTCACATCATAATGTGGGTGGCTTACCAGAAGATATGCAATTTAAGTTGATTGAACCACTCAATACACTTTTCAAGGATGAAGTTCGCGAACTTGGTGAAGCGTTAAATATGCCTCATGAAATGGTTTGGCGGCAACCGTTCCCTGGACCAGGATTAGGTATTCGTATCCTTGGTGATATTACAGAAGACAAGCTTGAAATTGTGCGTGATTCTGATTGGGTTTTACGTGACGAAATCGCTAAGGCAGGTCTTGAAGCTGATGTATGGCAATACTTTACAGTATTAACTGGTGTGCGTTCAGTTGGTGTTATGGGAGATTTTCGTACCTATGACTACACGATTGCCATTCGAGCTATCACTTCTGTTGATGGCATGACAGCTGATTTTGCACAATTACCTTGGCCACTACTACAAAAAATTTCTGCACGTATTGTTAACGAAGTTGGTCATATCAATCGCGTCGTGTATGACATTACGGCTAAGCCACCTTCAACAGTTGAGTGGGAATAAAATAGATATCTTCATAGCTTAGTTTAACGCGTTTTAGAACATGATAAACATTTAGAAGCTGTATCGACTAAAAAAGATTACGATAAGGTTAACTTTATCGTAATCTTTTTTGTGTTATGTAAATTATCATTTTATTGCTATTACAATTTTAACTATTAATTAATGTTCGTCAATTATTCTGTTAGCGCGTTCGATTGTAGAAATGAACTGTAACACACTGTTTATCTGATCGTTTGTTAATCCACCCATTTTAAATACTAAGTTATCTGATAGACCTAACAAATAATCAGCCGAAGTGTCTAAAATGCCACAAATTTTAACTAGTGTTTCAAGTGATGGATAAGATAGGCCTTGTTCATAGGCTGATATAGTTCCTTTGCTTACTTCTATACGTTTGGACAATTCTAATTGTGTCAGATTTTTAGATTTTCGTACTGCTTTAAGTTTTTCTCCAAAAAAGTCTGTCTGCATATTAAATCCACCTTTTCTATAGGATATCAGAGGTATATACCAGTATTAGGTGTATAAAGTACTAGTTAAATTGATACTTTATTTAAAATGTGGTATTATTATATTGTTATTAAACAAATAATTGAAAACGGAGAATTGAAATGAAGAATGAAAATCACCAGTGGAAATTAGTAAAGTTTGGTAAGTATCTTGTCAGTGTTGGTGTTATGACACTGGTTGTTGGTAGCAGTGCTGTAATGGCAAGTGTTAGTACAAACACGGTGGCTTCAAAAACAAATGCTGTCAAAAGCACAATTGTAAAAGCAAGTTGGCAAGCAAATTCAACTGACACAGTTAAACAAAATATTGCGAGTCAAAATAAATCAAATGACATAGATAATTACGAAGTGCAATGGGGTGATACGTTAAGTACCATTTCACAAGTTACTGGCATAAGTGTGAATGATTTAGCTTCACGTTATGGCATTCCTGATGCCAACAGTATCTTTGCAGGTGTTACTTTAGTACACCAAAAAGATTTCAATAGTCAAGTCGCTAGCATCACTGCTGCTGTGCCATCTATTGTTACTGGCATAAGTGCAGCAACAAGTACGCCAGCTGCTAATGGTTCAAGTGCAGCAACAAGTACACCAGCTGTTAACGGTTCAAGTGCAGCAACAAGTACACCAGCTGTTAACGATTCAAGTGCAGCAACAAGTACACTAGCTGTTAACGATTCAAGTGCAGCAACAAGTACACCAGTTGTTAACGATTCAAGTGCAGCAACAAGTACACCAGTTGCTAATGGTTCAAGTGCACCAGCTAATAACGGTTCAACCACGTCAACTGATAAGGGTTCATCTACATCAGCTGCTAACGGTTCAACCACGTCAACTGATAAGGGTTCATCTACATCAGCTAATAACAGTTCAGCCGCTTCAAATGATAATGGTTCTGGTATCAAGCATGCCGTTCCGGGATCAGCTCAAAACCCAATTAATCCTGATACAGGTACGGATGCCCCTAATGGTGCATATTTTGATAATGATGGCTGGAATTAATTCTAGTCACATCAAATCATAATCCAAATTGTAAATACTGTATAGGTGAAATCCAGAAAAATAGCTACCTAACATGGTATCATTTTTTTGATTGACTATTATGGACGGAAGAGAGAAAAAATTTATGGTATCAGAAAATATGCCAGGAAAATGGCATTTGTATGAATTTGTAGATCTCCCAAATTTTGATCATTGGGATAAAGGTATAACAGCTAATCAGATTTATGCACAAAAAAAAGCAGAGATAGAGAACAAACAAAAAATATACAAATGGGTGAGTATTGGTTGTCTTATAGCTGGCATAATATTGATATTGAATGTTGGTTTGTTATTGTTAATTGCATCTTTTATATTTAGAAAAAAAGGTGGTCTCAGTCAAAAACTGACTGTTGAATTAAACGCAGCTCATAATGATTTGATGTTAACTTGGTATGAACATACAGATATGTTTATTCAACCACTAGCAGAAAAATTGCTGACAGAACAATGGAAAAGCTATAGAATTGGTAGAAAATGTTTGATTTATGGCAATCAAGGATGTGTTTATTTTGATGTAGAGAAAGAATTGTTAGTTGCCTATAATAAAGAAAATATTAAAGAAGTCAGTAGAGAACGGGTACATACTGGGGCCCAGACAAGTAGCACATCTAACTCAGTAGGTCTTGCGACTGCTGTGGGAAAATCCGGTCTATCCGTTGGTGGTGCTCAGACTGCTACACAAGCAAATACCACTGATTATTATGAATGGCATTTCGATATTTTAACTGATTTTATTTCTTATCCAAAAATCTCTTTGATATTGGCAGATTCCAAAAGCGTTGAAAACTTTATTGGACAAGCTTATGCAATTTTGAAACCCTAACATGCTATTTTAAACAGGTTAAGTAATGTAGCATGATTATAAAGAAACGGAATAAAATAATGGATGCTTTAAAAATAAAAAACGCCAATGGTGAAATTAATAAAAATGTGATAATTGGTAGCGGTGCAGTCTTGATCGTGATAATCGGTCTTTTCATATTTTTTTCTCTTCCGAAGCATTTGACGGGCGAATATTCGCATAAAACGAACTTGCTATTATTTTCATCAACTGACACATTAAAGTTTGACGGAGATAAGGTGATTGAATATACTGACGGAAAAAAAGCACAGTCTGGCACATATACAATTTCTGGTAGTGAATTAAAAATGACGATTGCTAAGTATAATATGACGGCTAAACTGTCAGATGATAAACAGTCTTTTGTTGTTGAATCTGCAGATGGATTAGCCTCATTAACAGAGGGCTTTAAATACACTAAGACTGATAAGCAATGATTACTAATTCATAAGCCGAAGAAAAAGATGACAAGTTTTAACTTGTCATCTTTTCTTTTATGGTAAAATAGTTATTATATAGTTTAAAATTTAAGGTTGAGAGGATTAATGGCAATCAATTATCCTGCAGGGACTCATCATGTCCAAGACATTCAAAATACAATACGTACAGGTAAAACAACGAAAAAGGCATTAACTTTTGGCAAACGAGGAATGGGTTTGGAGGAGGAAATTAACCTTGCAAATGACTACTATCTTGCAAATCATTTAGCAGTTATCCATAAAAAGCCGACACCAATAACGATTGTCAAAGTCGATTATCCGGCACGGTCAGCAGCAAAAATTACTGAGGCTTATTTTAAACAAGCTTCAACAACTGATTATAATGGTGTGTATCAAGGACGTTATATTGACTTTGATGCAAAAGAAACTAAAAACAAAACATCATTTCCGTTAAAAAACTTCCATGAACATCAAATTATTCATTTGGCGAGTATTCTATCGCAACATGGTATTGGGTTTGTGATTATTAAATTTACAAGTTTAGATGAAACCTATGTGTATCCAGCAAAATACTTGATTGCACAGTGGCAAAAACTCAAAGGAAAACAATCGATTGCCTATCATGAAATTGTGCGTGATAGTTACGTCGTGCCAACTAGTCTCAATCCGAGTCTAGATTATTTACAGGCTGTCGATCAGTATTTTGAACATTTAAACTAACAATTAGGAGTACTCTAGTCATTATGGCAAACGAAAATCAATGGTCGCGCGTGAATCGCAATCATAATATGTACGATAACCATCCGGCAACTGAACCACCACGCATGCCAAAACAAAATGGTACGGGTGGCCCCCAAAAACCAAGAAAAAAACGACGTTGGGTGTTAGCAATATTTTTATGGTTAGTTGTTTTAGGTATCATTGGTGGCCTAGCTGGAGCAGCTGTATTTGTGACGTATGCAAACGATGCGCCTAACATTACGCAAGCTAATTTAGCTTCTGAAACATCAAGTAGTATTTATGATAATCAAGAAAATGCGATTTGGAAATTATCAACAGTAGATCGTGATTATGCTAGTTCAAATGAAATCCCAAAGCAATTAAAACAAGCAGTTGTTGCGACAGAAGATCGCCGTTTTTATAAACATAATGGTGTTGATCCTATTCGTATTGCTGGGGCCTTGGTAGCTAACATTCGTGGGTCATCATTAGGTATGCAGGGCGGTTCAACCTTGACGCAACAGCTCGTTAAACTATCAGTATTTAGTACATCGACAGCTGATCAAACAGTTAAACGTAAGGCACAAGAAGCTGTCTTAGCCATGCGTGTTGAAAAGAATTTTTCAAAAGATGAAATATTAACTTTTTATATGAACAAGGTTTACATGGGACATGGTGTCTCTGGCATGAAGACAGCATCTGAATATTTTTATGGTAAACCACTAACACAATTATCATTGGCTCAACTTGCCTTATTAGCGGGTATGCCACAATCACCAACTAATTATGATCCCTATTTAAAAGATACATCACGTAGTACGGAACGACGTAATACTGTTTTGTCTGCCATGGTTAAGTATGGTGCAGTCACACAAAGTCAAGCCACCGCAGCGGCTAAAACATCAGTAACAGATGGTCTACAAGATTTAACTGCTAAAGCAAAGTTAGCAAATAACAACCGACAAGTGACAGATGCATATGTGCAGTCAACGATTGCCGAAGCTAAGGCGTTAGGATATGACACGACAAAATCTGGATTGAAAATTTATACAAACATGGATTCGACTATGCAACAGTACATGTATGATAATGCTAATGGCAATAGTATCGCTTTTCCTTCAGCAGATACGCAAATTGGTGCAACCATGACAGACCCTAGTAATGGAAAAGTTGTTGCACAAATTGGTAGTCGCAATACTGACGTTTTACAGGCAACAAATCATGCTACGCTAACTGGACGCTCAGCTGGGTCATCAATTAAGCCTTTGTTAGATTATGGACCAGCTATTGAATATCTCAATTGGCCGACATATAGGACAGTAGAAGATAAAAAATATAAGTATACTGGCACAAATATTGATGTTTATAATTGGGATCGCAAAGACATGGGTAACATTACGATGCGTTCAGCGTTGACCCAGTCACGTAATATTCCGGCAGCAAGAACTTTGGAAGAAGTTGGTGGTGCAAATGCTGGCAAATTCGTTAATAATATTGGTATACCAACTAACCATGTACCAGGTGGACAGGATGCTATTAACTTAGATGCGTCAACGGAACAAGAAGCAGGTGCTTATGGTGCTATTGCCAATGGTGGCACATACTATAAACCAAGCTATATTACTAAAATTGTAACAGCTGATGGCACAACGCATAATTATAATACGAGTGGTAAGCGAGCCATGAAGACGAGTACAGCGTTCATGTTAACTGATATGATGAAGGGCGTTATCAAACCTAACGCAACAGCTAGTGATGCGATTATTCCAGGGTTAAATCAAGCAGGGAAATCAGGGTTGGTAGCTTATGGCGATAATGAAAATATGCCAGACCAAGCAATTAAAGATGCCTGGTTTACAGGATTCACAAAATCATATGCGTTATCAGTATGGACTGGTTATGATTGGCCTGCTAAGAATTATATTCCTTGGACATATCAAGATCTACCAGCGCAATACTATCAAAGAATCATGTCATATGCCATGCAAAATAAGCCAAACACTGATTGGACAGCACCAGATACGGTAACACCAAAAGTAAGAGGCAATATTGTAGAGTATGAAGTGAAAGGTGAAAAGTGGAGTAATGGTGGGTTACCATCGGTTAATTCATTACCACAATCCGGCGAAACGCCAGCAGAAGCAGGTATTTCAGGATCTGCAGCTGTTGGTGCAACAACAGGCAATAATTAATGTGAATGATAAAAATCTTGCATAGGCAAGATTTTTATTTTGGAGGTCAGTGACATGTCAAGATTATGGGTCACAGGATACCGTAATTACGAAATTGGTACATTTGGTGATAAAGATCCAAAAATTGAAGTGATTAAATATGCTTTAAATCGTACACTTAGGGAACAAATAGACAATGGTCTTGAGTGGGTAATTACTGGTGGACAAATGGGTATTGAACAGTGGACAGTTGCTGTTATTTCAGAGTTAAAACAAGAATTTCCATTTTTAAAAGTGGCCATAATGTTGCCGTTTCAAAACTTTGGTAGTGAATGGAAACCTGATAATCAAGCTCACCTGAAGTCAATTATTGCAAAAAGTGACTTTTGTGAAAGCGTGTCTCAAGCACCATATGAAGGGCCACGGCAATTACAAAATTATCAACAGTTTACGCTCAGCCATACTGATGGTGCGATTTTGGTATATGATACAGAATTTGAGGGGAAATCTGTCTATGATTATCGTGCCATTGAAAAACAACAAAATATCGTGCCGTATCCGTTGACGACGATTGATATGGATCAATTACAGGAATATGCAACAGAATATGAAGAGATACGTGAAGAAAAGTCTAATTTTTATGAATAAGCGAGCAAGTACCTTGTAATTTTAGTTATTTATTGGTAATATTAAATGAGTAAAAAAATAAATGAGGTGTGAACTTGTGGAACAAGTAAAGTACACGCAAAAAGATATTCTAGAACGTGTTTTCAAACAAAAACGTATGGGTGTTGGATATGATCCAGCTGATGTTGATAATTTCTTAGATGATATCATCAAGGATTATGGTGCTTATGCTGGTCGTATTGATCAATTGCAAAATGAAGTGACACGTTTACAGACGGCTTTGAAAGCGTCACAGGAACAATTGGTGGCTGTGAAGCAACAACAACCTCAGACAGTGGTTACGCCAGCTACGGTTATTCCCGAAGCACCTTATGTGGCGCCTGTAGTTGAAACACCAAGGCCTGCACAAGTAGTGACTAATTTAGATTTAATTAAACGTGTTGCTAATTTAGAGCGTGCTGTATTCGGACATGATGCTGAGAATGTCTAAGTTGTTTGATTAATGAGTTAGTATGATATATTAAGTTACATGTGTCAATAGTTTTTAATTTGTAAGTATCGGGTAATTGCGCGCTATATTTCTAGCGTGAGGAAGGTCCATGCTCACACAATCTGAGATGATTGTAGTGTTTGTGCTGGGATAAAAAATAAACCCAGGGGCAGAAATGCCACGGCGGTCGAAAAGGCTAAGGTTACGGCTATGTCTTAATAGGCTCGAAGGTGCCATAGAAACGTATGCGTTAATAAAAGTTAACGTTTGAGACGAGGTAAACCCCACAAGTGGGCAACCCAAACTTTTGGTAGGGGCGGCTGATCTAGCAAATTGAAGCGATGGTCGGTATGGTTTGGCGACAAACTTAGATAGATGATTACCGAAGGTAATATGATCCTGCATATTACTGGAACAAAACATGGCCTACAGATACTTACAACAGGAGACGTCACTCTGTGGCGTTTTTTTTATGATATTTTATGCAATAATTAAGTTAATATACAACTCTTTAGTGAATATAAGCCAGAAAATATTGCATAAAAATTCATAAAGGGTTATGATTAATTACGTTAATTAGGATATAGGAGAATTGAAGATATGGTACACAAAATTGTAAAAAAATTAGTTATGACGGCGATGGGATTGATGTTATTGCTGCCAATGTTTCTAGTTTTTGTTCCACAAACACAAGCAGCAACGACAGATCCTGCCTACACGGCGATTAAAAAGCGTGGCGTTTTGATCGTTGGTTTGTCAGCTGATTATGCACCATTTGAATTTCATGCCACAGTCGGTGGTCGCGATCAAATCGTTGGTTTTGAAGTCGCTATGGCGAAACAAATTGCGAAAGATTTGGGTGTAAAAATCCAAATTAAAGAAATGGGATTTGATGGATTAATCGGTGCTGTACAAACTGGTAAAATTGATGTGATTATTTCAGGTATTAATGCAACACCTGAACGTGAAAAAGTTGTTGATTTTTCAAAATCTTACATGTCACCCAAACAAACAATATTAATTTTAAAAAAGAATGCCCCACAATTTACAACAAATGTTGATTCGTTTGCTGGTAAGAAAGTAGGCGCACAAAGACAAACGACACAAGAAACTTTTGTACAGAATAATATGCCTTCATCGACATTAGTTAGTATCCAGAAAGTACCGGATTTAGTTTCTCAACTATCAGCTGGTAAAGTTTCAGGTGTTGTTTTAAATGATCCAATTTCTGAAGCTTACGCACAACAAAATAAGACATTGCAAGTTATTTATCCAAAGCCAAATGAAGCTGAAGGTGCTGTGTCAGTTGCAATGCGTAAAAATTCACCCGTGTTACAGTCAAAAATTAACACGTCAATAGATGGCATTGTGTCCTCTGGTAAATTAAAAGCTTACCAAAAAGAGGCAAATACGTTAATGTTTGCTAAGCAATCATTTTGGGCAAAATATGGTAATTTATTTATTAAAGGGACATTGATTACGCTTGCTTTAGCTGCAATTGCAGTTGTTATTGGTGCCGTGTTTGGAACTGTAGTGGCTTTATTCAAATTGTCACCAAACTTCATATTAAAGTCACTTGGCAATATATACATTGAATATATACGTGGAACACCTTTGTTAGTGCAAGCGTTTATGGTATTTTTTGGCACACAAGTTATCGGATTGAATTTGTCAGCTTTTGCCGCTGGTGCTTTGGCAATGGGATTAAATTCCGCTGCCTATGTTGCTGAAATTATCCGTTCAGGTATTAACTCAGTTAATTATGGTCAAACAGAAGCAGCAAGGTCTCTTGGTTTATCTAAGGGTAAAGCTATGCGTTATATTATTTTACCGCAAGCTATTAAAAATATTTTACCAGCCTTGGGTAATGAGTTTGTGACGGTTATTAAAGAAGGATCAGTTGTGTCAGTTATTGGTGTTGGTGAATTAATGTTTCAAACCGGTGTTGTACAAGGTGCCAGTTTCCAGCCATTCTTCCCACTGCTAATTACCTCATTCATTTACTTTGTATTAACGTTTAGTATTAGTCGTGCATTAGGTTATGCTGAAAAGCGTATGGCGCGTACTAGTCGTTAATGCAACAAAATAGGTGAGAAACGAATATTAAGATTTTGAGTTTATGAAAGTGCTTACAAAGCAAACGTTCGTAAATATATATATAAAGTAGTCAATCGTTCGTGTATAACGAACGATTTTTTTATTTGTGTGAATTTTCTTATTTAAAAGCGAAGCATTTTATGCTGTTTTCTGTTAAATTAGAATAGTAAACGAACGAATGATGAATTGCATTTGATATTTTGAATAAAACACGAACGATGGAGAAAATTATGCCACAAGCCGCTGTAATTATGGGGTCAACAAGTGATTGGCCTGTTATGCAACAAACAACTTTTTTATTAGAGAAGCTAGGTATAACATATGAAAAACACGTTATTTCTGCGCATAGAATGCCTGAACAGTTACAAAAATTTGGACAGGCAGCAGAAAAAAGTGGTTTACAGGTGATTATTGCCGGCGCAGGTGGCGCAGCTCATCTACCTGGTATGATTGCAGCAAATACACTTATTCCTGTAATTGGTGTTCCTATGCAGTCGCATGCTCTAAATGGCTTGGATTCTCTGCTCTCAATTGTGCAGATGCCAGCTGGCATTCCTGTTGCTACTGTTGCTATTGGTGATGCAGGGGCTAAAAATGCCGGTATTCTAGCTGCACAAATTATTGCTTTGCATCATGAAGACGTCAGAAAAAGCTTAGTGGCATTTCGAAAGGAACAAACCAAAAAGTCTATTGATAGCGAGGCGGAATTAATATGACAAATCTTATTTTGCCACCAGCAACAATTGGGATTATTGGTGGTGGCCAATTGGGACAAATGATGGCATTATCTGCAAAAATGATGGGATATAAAGTTGGGGTTTTAGACCCAACTGTGGCATCACCAGCTGGGCAGGTATCAGATTTTCAGATTATTGCTGAATATGATGACGCGAAAGCATTAGCTGAACTTTCGCAACGTAGTGATGTTTTGACATATGAATTTGAAAATGTTGATATTGATGCTTTATCCGAACATAAAGATCGCTTACCTCAAGGTACGCGATTACTTGAAATAACCAGTAATCGTTTAAGAGAAAAAACATTTATTCAAGATAGTGCTAAAGTACCTGTAGCTAAATTTATAGCGGTTCATGACGCTCAAGAATTTAAAATGGCCGTTGTAAAAATAGAGTTGCCAGCAATTCTTAAAACGGTGAGCGGTGGCTATGATGGTCATGGTCAATGGCACGTCGATAATCAAGCTGATGTTGATGAAATCATAAATGATTTCCCAACAGGCACACTTATATTAGAACAAAAGGTACCATTTAAAAAAGAGTTGAGTATCATGGTGACACGTGACGCACAAAGCCATGTCACGATGTGGCCAATTTCTGAAAACGTCCACGTGAATCATATTTTGAAAACAAGCCTTGTACCCGCTAATATAAGTGTCGCGCTCACAAAAAAAACACAACAAATTGCAACTGAAATTGCGAATGAATTAGATTTAAGAGGCGTTTTGGGTATAGAGTTATTCGTCAGTGATAATAATGTTTGGGTGAACGAACTTGCACCACGCCCACATAATTCGGGGCATTACACGATTGAAGCAACGAATGTATCACAATTTGAAGGCCATATTCGCAGTATTACCGGCTTAACAATACCTGAAATTAAGATAGAGAAGCCTGCATTAATGCTAAATTTATTAGGAGATGAAATTCAGCAAGCTAGGAATGATTTGGTAAATCATTCAGAATGGCATTTTCATGATTACGGTAAGGCAACAATCAAACGTAATCGTAAAATGGGTCACATTACAGTAATTGGCGAAGATAATATTAAAAAATTATATGAATGGAGTCAAACACATGGACAGCATTGAGTATGAAAAACGTACAATTACACGTGGTGTATTGAAATATACAGGTAAAGCAAAACAAGTATACATGACAGATGATCCTGATATATTGTGGGTGCATTATCTTGACCAAGCCACAGCATTAAATGGCAAAGTGAAAGAAACAATTAGTGGAAAAGGCGAACTCAATAGTGCCATTAGCCAATTATTATTTAACTATTTAACTGAAAACAATATTAAAAATCATTACTTGCGTTCGATTTCGAAAACTGATGAGCTGATTACCAGTTTGGACATTTTGCCGATCGAAGTTGTGACACGAAATTATGCTTCAGGCCATTTTGTGAGTAAGTTTGCGGCAGTGCCTATGCAAAAATTAACACCTGTTGTCCAAGAATTCTATTATAAGTCAGACGCGCTGGACGATCCATTTATAAATGATTCACAAATTTTGGCGTTAAAATATGCTACAAACGCTGAACTAGACAAATTAAGATATCAATCGACAATTATTAATGAACATTTAATAAGCTTGTTTCAAAAAGCCAATATTACGTTGATTGATTTTAAGTTAGAGTTTGGTCGTACAAAAAATGGCAATATATTATTAGCTGATGAGCTATCACCTGACAATATGCGTTTGGTTGATGTAGCAACTGGGAATTCATTAGACAAAGACGTTTTCCGCAAACATGCAGGTGACGTCACAGTTGGTTATCAAGAAGTCCTAACACGATTACAGCAGATCATTTAAGGAGAAAAACAATGTATTTAGCAAAGATTTATGTGACTTATAAGCCGTCAATTTTAGATCCACAGGGTGAGGTCATTAAGGCCGCATTAAAGCGTATGGATTACGTTGGTATTGAGCAAGTTGCGCAAGGCAAGTATTTTGAAGTAATATTAAATGCCAAAGATGTTGATGTTGCAACTGCCGAAGTTGAAAGCTTTACGGAGGCCTTGTTAATTAATCAAAATACAGAAACCTACCGTTTTGACTTGAGTTTGGTGCCAGATGAGGTGGATGTATGAAAGCGGCCGTGATTAGTTTTCCTGGATCAAATTGTGATTTTGATATGCTTTATGCGTTACAAGATTTTGGCATAGATGCAGAGATTGTTTCGGCTAAACAAAATAATTTAGCAGGATTTGATGCTATTTTTTTACCAGGTGGTTTCTCATATGGTGATTATCTTCGAACAGGTGCTATCGCACGTTTTTCACCGATTATGAGCGCCGTCACGCAGGCAGCAAATGCGGGTAAACTGATTGTTGGTGTTTGCAATGGCTTTCAAATTTTGACAGAAGCTGGTTTGTTACCAGGACAACTGTTAGGTAATGCGACACCAGGGTTTATCTGTGACGAAGTTGCATTACGTATTGCAAATGGTCAAACAGCATTCAGCAATGCATATGATGTTGATGAAACAATTTCAATACCTATCGCACATGCTGAAGGGAATTACTTTGCCGATGAAGCAACTTTAGATAAGCTTGAAAAAAATAATCAAATTATATTCCGATATGTGAATAACCCAAATGGCTCAGCACATGATATTGCTGGCATTATGAACGAGAAAGGTAATGTTTTTGGTATGATGCCTCATCCAGAACGTGCAGTCGACTCAGTGCTTGGAAATATTGACGGCCAAAACTTCTTTAAAAGTATGCTTTCAGGTATTTTAACAAAAGCATAATGCTTATTATTTATAAAACATAGGTCATAGTAGGGAAAACACAGTTATGAAAGGCAAAAAAATGGCAACAGTCATCAATAGTGAGCTCTCACCAGAGCAGGTACGCGATTCTAAGATTTATACCCAGTGGGGATTAACTGAGGCAGAATACAATCTCATTGTGACCGAGTTAAAACGTTTACCCAATTTTACTGAAGCTGGCATTTTTTCTGGTATGTGGTCTGAACATGTTTCTTACAAAAAGTCCAAACCAATTTTACGCAAATTTTGGTCAACTAATGAGCGTGTATTACAAGGTCCGGGCGAAGGCGCTGGTATTTTAGATATTGGTGACGGTCAAGCGGTCGTATTTAAAGCAGAAAGTCATAATCATCCTAGTTTTGTTGAACCTTATGAGGGTGCTGCAACTGGTGTTGGTGGTATATTACGCGATATTTTTTCAATGGGAGCCCAGCCAATTGCTGTATTAGATTCATTACGTTTTGGTGAATTAGATAATGCCCATACTAAACATATTGTTGATGGCGTGATTGCCGGTATTGCCGGTTATGGCAACGCTATTGGTATTCCAACAGTTGGTGGCGAAATCAGTTTTGATGCTGTTTACGCTGGTAATCCATTGGTCAATGTGATGGCCGTTGGGTTAATTGATCAAACAGCGATGCAAGTTGGACAAGCCAAGGGCATTGGCAATTCGATTATTTATGTTGGCGCAAAAACAGGTCGTGATGGCATTAATGGTGCCTCATTTGCATCTGCTGAATTTTCAACGGAGCAAGAATCAGATCGTTCTGCTGTGCAAGTTGGCGATCCATTTTTAGAAAAATTAGTGATGGATGCAACGCTTAAGGCTGTTAAAGATCATTCTGATATTATTGTTGGTATTCAAGACATGGGCGCTGCAGGTCTATTATCATCAAGTTCGGAAATGGCAGCTAAAGCCGGTATGGGCATTACGTTGAACTTGGATCTTGTACCACAACGTGAGTCACATATGACACCTTATGAGCTGATGCTTTCAGAATCACAGGAACGTATGGTGTTGGTTGTTAAACATGGGGAAGAACAACCAATTATTGATTTATTTCAAGAAGCTGATTTGGATGCTGTCATTATTGGTGAAGTCACAGATAATAGTCGTTATATTTTAGAGTTTGAAGGTAACACTGTCGCAGATGTACCCATTAATTTCTTAACACATGCACCAAAGCAAAATCTACCAATGATTGCGCCTAAACGGCTGTCAGAATTTTCAGATGCACAATATCAACCTGACATGTCTCAAGTTGAGGAAACAATTAAGGCATTAATGGCACAGTCGACTATTGCTTCCAAGGCTTCGTTGTTTAAACATTTTGATGCCATGGTGCGTGCTGATACCGTAATTAAACCTGGCGGGGATGCAAGTTTGGTACGTGTGCGTGGTACCAAAAAGGCTTTAGCAATGACGACAGATGTTAATGCGCGTTACTTGTACCTGAACCCACATATTGGTGCAAAAATGGCAGTTGCTGAAGCTGCACGCAATATTGTAGCCACGGGTGCTCTGCCAATTGGGATTACAGACGGTTTGAATTTTGGCTCACCTGATAATCCAGAAGTATATTATGAGCTAGATCAATCGGTAGCCGGTATTAATGATATGGCCAAACAATTCAACACGCCTATTATTTCTGGCAACGTATCCCTTTATAACGAAACTGATGGTCAAGCAATCTATCCCACACCTATGATTGGTATGGTTGGATTATTGGATGATATTAACCAAGCAACAACAATTGCTTTCAAACATGCTGGTGATGCTATTTACTTAATCGGAGAAACAACAGATAGCTTTAATGGTTCAGAAATTCAAAAGCTACAATTAGGGCAAATCAGTGGCCAATTATTTGAATTTGATGACGAAGCAGAGTTAGCGTCACAATCATTAGTTCGTAAAGCCATTGCGCAAAACCTACTTGCCAGTGCACATGACCTTTCAGAAGGTGGCATGGTTGTCGGCTTATTAGAAAGTAGTTTTGCTGGTAATTTGAGTTTTGATGTCATTACGAAACAATTGGATAAGTATCTGTTCTCTGAAACGGCCAGTCGATTTATTGTCAGTGTCCCTCAGACTAAAGTCGCAGATTTTGAACATATAGCAGGAAAACAGGCAACAAAAATCGGGTCAGTAACAAATGAGTCAGATGTTGTCATTAAGACACTAACACAAACGATTACTTTATCACGTGAAGAAATTCAAACAGTTTATCAGGAGAGTATTTCATGGCAATTAAAGGGTTAGAGCAACAACAAATCGCACAACGATTAGCCCAACAAACTGAAAAAACACGTGTGAACGTACGTAGCCTAAATGAAGAGTGTGGTATTTTTGGTGTTTGGGGGCGCCAAGATGCTGCTCAACTCACTTATTATGGCTTGCATGCTTTGCAACATCGTGGTCAAGAAGGTGCAGGCATTGTTGCAAACAACAATGGTCATCTCTGGCAGGAACGTGGTTTGGGGTTACTGAGCGATGTCTTTAGAGATCCCGCACGTATTGAAGCATTAACTGGAACAGCTGCAATTGGTCATGTGCGTTATGCTACCGCGGGTTCTCACGGTGTTGAAAATATTCAACCCCTTATGGTTAATTTTCACGATATGCAAATATCTCTAGCGCATAATGGTAACTTAACAAACGCGATGTCTTTACGAAAAGATTTAGAAGAAGAGGGCGCTATTTTTCAAAGTTCATCTGATTCTGAAATTTTGTTACATTTGATTCGACGATCAAAAGCAAGTACATTTGTGAACAAATTAAAAGAGGCATTGAATATTGTACGTGGCGGTTTTGCTTATTTATTGTTAACACCCCATGGTTTGTATGCGGCACTTGATCCACATGCATTTCGACCATTTGTTGTTGGACAAATGCCTGAAGGCAATTATATTGTCACTTCTGAAACAGCAGCACTAGATGTGATTGGCGCTCGTTTTGTTCGAGATGTCCAACCTGGTGAGTTATTGGTCATTGATGACAATGGGCTGACCATTGATAGTTATACAAAAAATACCGCATTGCATATTGACTCGATGGAATATATTTATTTTGCTCGTCCTGATTCTACAATCTATGGTGTCAACGTGCATAAAGCACGCAAACGTATGGGCGCAGCACTTGCTGCAGAGCAACCGGTGGCTGAGGCTGATATTGTTGTTGGTGTACCGAACTCAAGCTTATCTGCAGCAGCAGGATTTGCTGAAGCTACTGGCTTACCCAACGAGATGGGCCTGGTGAAGAATCAATATATCGCGCGGACATTTATTGAACCGACACAAGATAAACGTGAACGTGCCGTACGAATGAAATTGAGTGCAGTTAAAGATGTTGTGCGTGATAAAAATGTGGTCTTAGTTGATGATTCCATTGTTCGTGGTACGACTTCAATGTTTATTGTACGTATGTTAAAAGAAGCAGGCGCAAAATCAGTGCATGTGCGTATTGCTAGTCCAATTTTTAAATTTCCGTCTTTTTATGGTATTGATATGCAAACAACCAAAGAATTGATGGGTGCTAACAATACATTAGATGGTATGCGTGAAAAAATAGAGGCTGATTCGCTTGGCTTCTTATCGGTTGATCAACTTGTCAAGGCGATTGATTTACCTTACGATGGCCAAGGTACTGGGTTAACAACTGCCTATTTTGACGGTCATTACCCCAGTCCGATTTATGATTATGCAGCGAGTTTGTCATATTTTGTGGCAAAAGATCTTGTTGATTTTGCGCCTGAACCGACAACAACTTATCATCCCCGCCAAGTGGCCTCATTACGTAATGAAGAGACTTTGGCAGATGGGACAATTCACTTAGACTCACAAACAATTCAGGGAGTAGAATAATGACTGAGCAAAACGCATATCAACAAGCAGGCGTTGATATTAAAGCTGGTGAAAAGGCTGTTGAATTGATGAAAGACGCAGTATCTGATACCTATACAGATAACGTTTTAGATGGTTTAGGTGGTTTTGGTGCAGCGTTTGCACTTGGGTCAGACTATAAAAATCCGGTATTAGTGTCAGGTGCTGATGGTGTGGGCACCAAATTATTGCTCGCAATCGCTGCGAATAAACACGATACGATTGGTCAAGATTTAGTGGCTATGGTTGCCAATGATATTTTAGCACAGGGTGCAAAACCGGCCTTTATGTTAGATTATCTGGCAGTTGATAAAATGAGGCCAGAAGTTGTGGCAACAATTGTTACTGGTATTGCCAAAGCAGCTAAAGCATCCGGAATGGCGCTTATTGGTGGAGAAAGTGCAGAACTGCCAGGATTATATGCACCAAATCATTATGATTTAGCCGCTTTTGCAGTTGGTGTAGCTGAACGTGATCAGTTATTAGAACCAAAAAATGTCCAATCAGGGGATGTTTTAATTGGTCTACCATCATCGGGTATTCATTCAAATGGTTATTCTTTGGTTCGCCATGTGTTAGGTATTAAAACTGATGCTGATTTTAACCATCTACCTATCGAGGAACAAGAGACTCTTCTGACGCCAACTAATTTATATGCTAAGTCTGTTTGGCCACTCATTGCGCGGGGTAGCATTCAATCAATGGCGCATATTACAGGTGGTGGTTTAATTGAAAATTTACCGCGTGCGTATACGAATAAGTTGTCTGCCGAAATTAATTGGGGTTCATGGCCTGTATTGCCTATTTTTAATATGTTACAGGAAGCAGGCGACTTGTCAGTGGCAGATATGCTATTAACCTTTAACAACGGTTTAGGTATGGTACTTGTTGTTAAATCGGAGAACAGCCAGCAGGTGATGTCACAATTATCTCAAGCCAACCAGCCAGCGTATCTCATTGGTGAAATGACCGCACGTCAAGAGGAAGATGTTGTATTTAAAGGTGTAGCGCCATGGTAAAGTCAGTTCGGCTAGCTGTATTTGCATCAGGTACGGGAACAAATTTTCAAGCGTTGCACGATGCTATTTTACAGCGACATCTCGATGCTGAAATTGTGCGTTTAATAGTCGATAAATCGGCTGCTGGGGCGTTGAATTTATCAAAAATATTTGGCATTCCGGCAACGTTTATCAAATATTCAGATTATGAAACCAAATCAGAAGCGGAACAGGCTATTTTAAATCAGTTGAAAACAGATGCGGTTGATGGCATTTTACTTGCTGGTTACATGCGCATTTTAACACCTACTTTAATTGGTGCTTATTCTGGTAAGATCATTAATCTACATCCAGCGATGTTACCAAATTTCCCAGGTAGGCACAGTATTTTAGATGCTTATGAAGCGGGTGTTAATACGACAGGCGTAACCGTACATTTTGTGGACAATGGCATTGACACAGGCAAAATTATTGCGCAACAAAAAGTGCAGCGGTTACCCAGCGATACCTTACAAGATTTGGAAACTCGTATTCATAATGTTGAACATGTCTTGTATCCAAACACACTAGAACAGTTACTTAACGAAGGAGTATTCTTAAAATGACACGTGCATTACTTAGTGTTTCTGACAAAAAAGGGCTTGTACCATTTGCCAAAAAATTAGTTGAATTGGGTTACGAGCTAGTTTCAACTGGTGGCACACATAAAGTGCTTGCTGAAGCAGGCTTAGATGTGATTGCAATTGATGATGTGACAGATTTTCCAGAAATGTTGGATGGTCGAGTTAAAACATTACATCCCCGTGTGCATGCTGGTTTGCTAGCGCGACGTGACTTACCAGCCCACATGGCAAAATTAGCTGAGTTTAACATTACACCAATTGATATGGTTGTGGTCAACTTATATCCATTTAAGGAAACGATTCAAAAAAACGGTGTCACAGAAGCAGAAGCGATTGAAAATATTGATATTGGCGGCCCATCAATGTTGCGCTCAGCCGCAAAAAACTTTGCGTCAGTTTTACCAATTGTTGATCCATCTGATTATGATGTTGTGATTGAAAAATTACAAGCCAATCACGTTGACCAAACATTCCGCAAATCATTAGCGGCAAAAGTATTTCAGCATACTGCTGCTTACGATGCGTTAATTGCTGATTATTTAACGGAATCAGAATTTCCGACAAACCTAACTATACCATTTGAAAAATTTGATGATATGCGTTATGGGGAAAATCCGCATCAAAAAGCGGCAGCCTATACGACTGCCTTACCAGAAGCATATTCAGTATTAAATGCCGATATTTTGCATGGTAAGCAGTTGTCATATAATAATATTCGTGATGCTGATGCCGCTTTGCGTATTATTGCCGAATTTGAAGAAACGACTGTAGTCACTGTTAAGCACATGAATCCGGCAGGTATCGGACAAGGGGGAAGTTTAGAAGAAGCATGGGATAAAGCCTTTGCTGCTGATGATATTTCTATTTTTGGTGGTATTGTGGCCTTGAATCGTCAGGTTGATGCTGTAACAGCTAAGAAAATGCACGGCATTTTCTTAGAAATTATTATTGCGCCAAGTTTCACACCTGAAGCATTTGAAATTTTGGCAGCAAAAAAGAACTTACGTTTGTTGACTTTACCATTTACGAATACAATTTCACAAAATTTGGAGGTTACTTCCGTTTTGGGTGGTGTTGTTGTACAAGAACGTGACTTGATTGGTGAATCAGAAGCTAATTTCGAAGTTGTATCAACAGCACAACCAACAGCACAACAATTACGGGCAATGATTTTTGCACAAAAAGTTGTTAAGCATGTTAAATCTAATGCAATTGTTGTGGCACGTGATGGTCAAACACTTGGCGTGGGTGCAGGTCAACCCAATCGCATTGATTCAGTTGTTTATTCGATACAAAAGGCTGAAAATAAGATAGATTATAGTGAAGCCGTATTGGCATCAGACGCTTTTTTCCCAATGGATGATTCTGTGGCTTATGCGGCTAACCATGGCATTAAAGCGATTGTTGAACCTGGCGGTTCAATTAAAGATAAAGACTCAATTGCAAAAGCAGATGAGTTGGGGGTTGTGTTAGTATTTTCTGGCACACGTCACTTCAAACATTAAAAGTTAATTTAAAGCGCTGAGTATAGCGCTTTTTGTATGCTATAATTTGTCACAGAGGAATCAAAATGACACGTACAACACCAATCGAATTGACTAACATGATTATGATTGAAAATTCAAAAACCCATGAAATTCTAGTTGAAAACCGTAAGAATCCTACTTGGTCTGGCGTGACCTTTCCAGGCGGACACATCGAATCTGGCGAAACAGTTGTAGCCAGTGCCATTCGTGAGGCATACGAGGAAACTGGTTTAACGATTGAAAATCCGCGACTAGTTGGCATCAAAGAATGGCCATTGACTGATGGCGCGCGCTATATTGTGATGTTATTTAAGGCAACAAAATACCACGGTACGATTCAATCAGGACGAGAAGGTGACATATTTTGGACAACACGTGACGCACTGCGCGATATGATAACACCGCAAACTTTTTTAGAAATGTTACCAGTGTTTGATGAGATAGAAATTAACGAACTTGCACTAAGCGATGTATTTCAGGGTGAACGCACGGTAACGTGGCTGTAAAGATGCATCGGTTACTAAGTGATAGTTTGCAGTTGATAACCATGAAACGTTCTAATAACGAACAATATATCGTTTTGTGAGAAAAAAATAATTTATTAACGAACAAAAACATGAAAAAATTTGATAAAATAGGATATAACATAAAATAAATAATTTAGAGGCTGTGATGAAAAAAGTATTGATTATTGGTTCTGGCGCACGTGAACACGCTTTGGCACAAGCATTTTTGCGTAGTGATCAAGTGACGACAGTGATTGTTGCACCAGGAAATGATGGTATGACTGATGCAGGGCTAAAACGTGTGACAATTCCAGCAACGAATTTATTAGAACTTCGTGATTTAGCGATATCTGAGTCTGTTGATTTAACGTTTGTTGGTAACGAGGAGCCATTGACATTAGGGATTGTTGATTTATTTGAGGCAGCTGAGTTGCCCATTTTTGGCCCCTCTAAAGTATCAGCACAGTTAGAGGGATCAAAGTCTTTTACTAAAAATTTATTGCAAAAGTATGCTATTCCAACAGCAAAATCTGTGACTGTATCAACGCTAGACAGTGCAATTGATGTTTTACAGGACTTCGGGTTACCAATTGTATTCAAACTTGATGGTTTAGCCCTTGGAAAAGGGGTCACTATTATAACTGATCTGACAGCAGCCAATGCTTATTTGACAGAGTTATACATGCAAAATCCCACAACAAAATTAGTTATTGAGGAATACTTAGAAGGTGTTGAATTTTCTATATTTTCTCTTGTTGGAAAAAATGGCATGATAATACATGCGCCGTTGGCGCAAGATCATAAGCGTCGTTTTGATCAAAATAAAGGGCCAAATACTGGTGGCATGGGAGCCTATAGCCCTGTGCGTTGGCTTAGTGATGAAGTTAAAAATCGCGCGATTAAAGAACTTGTAGAACCAACAATTAATGCTTTGAAAAAAGAAGGCACACCTTTTTCTGGCGTACTCTATACAGGTGTTATGTTAACGCAAGCCGGGCCAAAAGTGATTGAATTTAACGTTCGGTTTGGTGATCCAGAAGCACAAGTGGTTTTGCCACAATACACCGGTGATTTTTATGAATTAATCAGTCAGTTAATGACTGGTCAACACCCTACAGCGCACTGGCAAATAAATGATGTTTATGTTGGCGTTGTTTTAGCCGCTACAGGTTATCCAGAAGCACCTGTTAAAGGTGCAATCGTGCCAACAGTAGAAGCTGTAACACCTTTAATTATTAATTTTGCTGGTGTCAAAAATGGTTTAGCAAATGGCGGCCGTGTAGTAACCATTGTTGGGCATGATACTACTGCTATTTTGGCACAAAAACAGGTTTACAATAAAATTAGTCTTTTGGAGACGAATCTAGAATATCGGCATGACATTGCTTATCAAGCGGTCAGTCATGAAAAAACACCCTTTTTTGATTAATTAGCTGAATTTTTTGAAAATGACCTGAGGTGTAAGTGTAAAAAGAAGGTATACTGCTATGAAAACAGACATTGAAATTGCTCAAACGGCTGCTATTAAGCCAATTACAGAGATTGCAGAGATTGCAGGATTAAAGGCGCATGAAATCGAACCATATGGTTATGATAAAGCAAAAATTAATCTAGACCTCACTGTGAAGCGAGACGAGACACTTGGTAAGTTAATACTTGTTACGTCAATTAACCCAACACCAGCTGGTGAAGGCAAATCAACAGTAACTGTTGGTTTAGCTGATGCCTTACAGATGGCTGGGAAAAAAACTATGATTGCTTTACGTGAACCATCTCTTGGACCCGTTATGGGAATGAAGGGCGGTGCTACTGGTGGCGGATATGCACAAGTCATCCCAATGGCGGATATTAATTTACATTTTACGGGCGATTTTCATGCCTTAACATCAGCCCACGATACATTAGCTGCTGTTTTGGATAATAGCATACAGCAAGGAAATCCGCTCAATATTGATCCACGTCGTATTTTGTGGAAACGTGTGTTAGATATCAATGATCGTGCGTTACGTCATATTAATATTGGCATGGGCGGCCCAACTTCCGGTGTGCCGCGTGAAGATGGCTTTGATATTACGGTAGCCTCAGAACTGATGGCTATTTTAACATTGTCAACCGATTTAATGGATTTGAAATCTCGCATTGCACGCATCGTTGTTGGTTACACTTATACAAAAGAACCAGTAACGGTGAGTGATTTAGGCGTTGCTGGGGCATTAACAGTGCTGTTAAAAGATGCCATCAAGCCTAATCTCGTACAAACATTAGCCCACACACCAGCAATTATTCATGGTGGGCCATTTGCTAATATTGCACAAGGAACTAATTCAATTTTAGCAACTAAAACTGCTTTGCAATTGGCAGATTATGCGGTAACGGAAGCCGGGTTTGGTGCTGACTTGGGAGGCGAAAAGTTTCTAGATGTTAAGGTGCCATTGTTAGGTAAAACACCAGATACAATCGTCGTTGTTGCAACAGTTAGAGCGTTAAAACATCACGGAAATGTCCCGCTAAAAGAGTTGAACATAGAGAATGTTGATGCTTTAAAAGTTGGTTTAGAAAACTTAGGACAACATCTAACAGCGATGAGCCGTTATGGGGTGCCAGTTATTGTTGCAATTAATCGCTTTACTGCTGATACAGAAGCTGAGTTACAGGTTGTTAAAAATTATGTTGAACAATTTGGTGCAACTGCTTATACGACTGAAGTTTGGGCAAAAGGTGGCGCTGGAGCTAAAGCATTAGCAGAAGCAGTGATTGAAAAAAGCGCGCAAAAATCTGACTTTACACCACTTTATCAATCGTCAGATGAGGCCATTGATAAACTCAACAAAATTGTACAAACAATTTACGGTGGCCAAGGTGTTGAATTATCTCAAGTTGCGCAAAGGCAATTAATGGCATTTAAGCAACATGGTTGGGATAAATTACCAATTATTATGGCCAAAACACAATATTCATTGTCTGACGATGCTAAACAACTAGGCGCTCCCAAAAATTTTGTGATTCATATCCGTGAATTTGTGCCGAAACTTGGTGCAGGATTTTTAATCGCTATGACAGGATCAATCTTAACAATGCCTGGCTTACCAAAACATCCCGCAGCGTTGGATATTGATATTGATAAAAATGGTGTCATTACTGGTCTTTTTTGAAGATGAGTTTGATGTTACAAAATAGAAAGGCGATACTATGGCGTTTTTACAGGTAAATTATTATTCGCAAACTTTAGGGATGGATCGTGTGATGACTGTTATTTTGCCAGAATTATCTGATCATAATCCAAACTGGACGGCTGCTGATTTACAAGATATACCAGTTTTATATTTATTGCACGGTATGTCAGGAGATCAGGCAGTATGGACACGTCGAACAAGTATTGAACGTTTAATCCGACAAACGCCAATAGCAATTGTGATGCCAGCAACTGATTTAGCTTGGTACACAAATACCCAATATGGGATGAATTATTTTGATGCATTAATGGATGAATTACCCAAAAAAGTTGCGACACTTTTTCCACAAATTTCAAAAAAACGCGACAAAAATTTTATTGCAGGTCTTTCTATGGGCGGATACGGCGCGTTCAAAATGGCTTTTAGTGGGGAAAAGTTTAGTTATGCAGCATCTTTATCTGGTGCATTAATAGGAGATCCGGATTTTCCAGGTCGAAAGACATGGCAAAATGATGCTTATTGGCAAGGCATATTTGGAAATTTGAAAAATTTTTTAGGATCAGAGAATGATATTATTTCATTAGCACAAAAGCAATCTAATGGAAAAAAGCCATTACCAAAGCTTTACGCATGGATTGGTGAACAGGATTTTTTGTTTGAAAATAATCAACGTACCATAGCGCAAATCAAGTCATTAGGGTATGATGTCACTTTTGAAACAAGTCCAGGTGAACATGACTGGTATTATTGGGACAAAAAAATTGAGCGTATTCTTGAATGGTTGCCAATTAATTATCGTCAAGAAAAACGATTATCGTAAATATACGCAACTGAGTTAGCAATGGCTAAATGATAATTGAAAACAAAAAGGGGAAATTATTATTGTGGAAAATAAATGGGTGCGGGCAGCCTTACCGGCTTTACTTATTCATGGCAGTATTGGCACAGTCTATGCATGGAGTGTCTTTAAACAGGCTATTGCGGACGATATTGGCACGAATGTGCCAAACGTTGAATGGGCATTTTCAATTGCCATTTTATTTTTAGGATTGTCAGCAGCGGCTTTAGGACATTTTGTAGAACGTGATATCAAAAAATCTGCACTATTGTCAACGTTATTTTTTGTTATTGGTATGATTGGAACAGGCATTAGTATTCATCAAAAATCATTACTTGGTATTTATATTTTTTATGGCGTTATTATGGGTATTGGCTTAGGTATTGGCTATTTAACGCCTGTTAAAAATTTAATGCTCTGGTTCAAAGACAATAAAGGACTTGGAACAGGGTTAGCTGTAGCAGGATTTGGATTAGCTAAAATGATTTTTTCTCCCATTATGATTAGCTTGCAACTTCATGTTGGTTTATGGCAGATGTTTGTTATTTTAGGGGCTGTTTTTGCCGTAATGATGTTGGTTGGCACAATGTTAATCAAGAAGCCAACTGATTGGCAAGAAAAGCCGCTTGAAAACCAATTTAAGCCTTTAAATTTGGTGAAAACACCGAATTTTATTGGTATTTGGCTGATGTTTTATCTTAACATTACAGCAGGATTAGCTATTATTTCGCAAGAAAAAGATATTTTAACGGGACTCAAAACAAGTAATGGATCGGCTATATTCTCAGTTGCAGCGATAACAACGATTGTGAGTATTGATGCTTTTTTCAATGCTGCTGGCCGTGTAGGATTTGCTAGTTTTTCTGACCGATTAAAGGATCGTAATACAATTTATCGTGTTATTTTTATTATGTCTCTGATTATGGCACTAAGCGCTTATTTGTTACCTGATCAGGCTACTTTGATGCCAATCGTCATTGTTGCCGCATTTTTCTTAATCAATGCTGGATATGGTGGTGGCTTTTCGGCATTACCACCGTTATTAGCAGATAGATTTGGCATGCATGCCATTTCAAAAATTCATGGTATGGCGTTGACAGCATGGGCAGCAGCCGGACTATCGGGTAATCAACTAGCTAGTTTTATAGTCCATGGCTTGGGTATGGATTATAAGGTGGTATTTATCGTTATTGCTGTATTATATGCAATTGCTTTTATAATTTCAATGACCGTTGTTAACTCAAAACAGACATTGATTGAATAAAATAATCACATGCCTAACTTTAGTTTTTTTTGATGATAGCAGCATGGTTGAGAATTAACGAACAATGTGTTCTGTTTGTGAGATAAAACTTATAAAATTACGAATGCAAATACTTAATTAACTGTTACAATTATAGTTAAAGAATAAAACATAAAGGAATCTAAAAATGATAGAACGTTATTCTCGTCAAGAGCTTCGTGACATTTGGTCAATGCAAAATCAATATCAAACTTGGCTTGATGTTGAAATTGCCGTTGATGCTGGTTGGGTTGCTGCAGGACATATTCCAGCTGCCGATCTTGAAAAAATTCGTGCCAATGCCAAATTTGATGCTAAACGCATCGCTGAAATTGAGTTGTCAACACGTCATGATGTGGTTGCGTTTACACGAAACGTTTCAGAATCACTTGGTGATGAACGTAAATGGATTCATTACGGATTAACTTCAACAGATGTTGTGGATACAGCACAAGCATTACGTTTACGTCAAGCTAATATTATTATTAAAGCAGATTTACAAGCATGGCGTGAAGCAATAAAAAAGTTAGCCCTACAATATAAAGAGACAGTTATGATGGGGCGTACACATGGTGTACATGCAGAACCAACGACATTTGGATTGAAAATGGCACGCTTTTATGCCTCGGCAACTCGGGCAATTGAACGTTTTGAACGTGTGTCTGCAGAAGTAGAAACAGGTAAGTTGTCTGGTGCCGTAGGCACATTTGCGAATGTGCCACCGTTTGTCGAAGAAGTTGCCATGAAAGAGCTTGGTTTGAGCGCACAACCTATTGGTTCACAAGTTTTGCCACGTGATCTGCATGCTGATTACGTTCAAACCATTGCTTTAATTGGCACACAAATGGAAGAATTAGCGACAGAAATTAGATCTTTGCAACGTTCAGAAATTCATGAAGTTGAAGAAGGATTTGCTAAGGGACAAAAGGGTTCTTCTGCCATGCCGCATAAACGTAATCCAATTGGTGATGAAAATATTACTGGATTGGCACGTGTTTTACGTGGTTATGCTGTTACTGCATTAGAAAATGTGACATTATGGCATGAACGTGATATTTCACATTCATCTGCAGAGCGCATTATTTTAGCTGATGCAACTGCCATTATTGATTATATGTTACAACGTCATACGAGTATTTTAAATAATTTAGGTGTCTTTCCTGATACAATGCGAAAAAATATGGATCGTACATATGGTTTGATATACTCGCAACGTCTGTTATTGAGTTTAATTGATGCGGGGTTATCTCGCGAACAAGCTTATGATACTGTACAACCATTAACGGCCCGTTCTTGGGATGAAAGATTGATGTTTCGTGACCTTGTTGATGCTGATAGCACAATAGCATCACACTTAACAAAAGTACAAATTGATGACGCCTTTGATTATCATTATCATTTGCGTCATGTTGATGAAATCTTTAAGAGAGTAGGTTTGGCATGAGGTCGTTAATTAATCACCCAGCTATCAAATCAGTCTTGGCAACCGAAACTGACATTCAAGCACAAGTACAACGTGTGGCAAATGAGTTAACATTGAAATTTGAAGATCAGCCACAACGCCCAATATTTATTGCGGTGCTTAAGGGTGGGGTGATTTTTGCAACAGATTTACTACGTAAAATGCCACTTGATGTTGATTTTGATTTTATTGATGTTAAAAGCTATTCTGGCCTTGAATCGACAGGACAAGTAAAAGTAGTACATAATGTCAGTATGGATTTAACAGGACGTGATGTCGTTGTTGTTGATGAGATTATTGATTCTGGTCGAACGATGCAATGGTTGCATAATTATTTTGATTTAAAAGGTGCAAAAACAGTAACAACAGTTGCTTTGGCCGATAAAAAAGCAGCTCGTGTGGTTGATTTTGAAGTTGATTATTTTGGTTTAGATGTGCCGGATGAGTTTTTGGTTGGTTATGGTATGGATTATAATAATTTTTTCCGTAATTTACCAGTTATCGCTGTTGTGGATTTTGATAAGTTAGATTTAATTAAGTAAATGACGTTTTTTTTGTTCGCTATTTAACATTGAGAACAAAGTGTCAATAAATTATAAAAGCGCGGCTCTTAGTGAGTCGCGCTTTGACGTTGGTTGATAAAATTTTGTAGTGTCGGTGAATACAGCCGTTCAGCAGCATGTAGTGATTTTCCATTTTTTGCACCTAGCAATGTAAATAGCCGTGGCAAAGCATGTTGCCAATCTTCAATTTGTTGAATCAGTGCAACTTCGCCTTTATCCATAAGCGTTGATAACATAAATCCAGCACTTGAAGTTAAAGATGCACCAAGCATTAAGCTTGTGACAATATCATTTGCAGACTGAATACCGCCCGTTGCAATAAGTGGCAATTGATTAGATGCAAATTGTGCTGATAATAAACTTTCTACCGTGGATAAACCATGATGATCAATGTTGAAAGTATCTGGTTGACGATTACGGCGCCGCTCAATGACTGCAAAATTGGTACCGTTGGCACCACCAACATTAATTGCTGCAGGTTCAAGTTGATTGATTATTTCAAAAGCCTTGTTACTCATACCAAACCCAACTTCTTTAATAATAACTGGCACAGGTGATTTAGCGATGATTGTTGCAAGATTTTCAAGCCAATAGAATTCACGATCGCCTTCTGCCATAACGAGTTCTTGACCGACGTTGACGTGCATTTCAATTGCGTTAGCATCGATCATATCGATGGCATTACGAACATTGGCTATCGGATGGTCTGCACCTAAATTGGCAATTAAAAATCCTTCAGGATTATTTTGACGAGCAATTTTGAACGAGGCAACTGCATCAGATTCTTTTAGAGCTATTGATTGTGAACCAACTGCCATTGCTAAATTAGTTTTTTCAGCTACTTGGGCAAGTTGGCCGTTAACACGACCAGTTAAGTGCGAACCACCGGTCATGGCTTCAATATAAAAAGGCCAATCAAAATGATGATTTAAAATTGTTGTACCGAGGTTCACATCTGCTACTGACATTTCTGGAAATGTATCAGGTAACCAACGTATATCGTTAAAATCAGCACCAACTTTTAGTCGTTGATTTTGGCGCCAGATATTGACACCAAGTGATAAATGTTCATCTTTACGATGCGCTTGTTTAGATTCACTCATAATTAACCTCTTTTTGTGGTGAAATAACAATGACTTGTGTGTCAATTTGATGTAATTGCCAAAAATTAATGAGATTGTCGACATTGTCATTAAATACTGCAAACCCATTATCCCCAAATCCGGCGCCACTAATTTTTCCAGCAACATTTTTTAGGCTCGCCAGTAATATGGCTAATTTTGGTGTGATATAACCAGCAGGTAAATTATCAGTGAGTAGAAGCTGATTGGCGCGCAGACCCTTGGAAAAATTAACATAGTTACCTGTAACAACTGTATTAATAATATTTTGAACGATATCTTGACTTTCAGATAAAAATTCTTCTGCTAAGTTAAGGCCTTTGATAGCAGATTTAGTATCAGCTGATTCATGGGTTGCACCAAGTAATAGTTGCCAGTCAGTTGGCCAAGGCAGTGGGGTAATTGCTAATTTAGGCCAAGGTTTATTGATAATAGTAGGCGTTAACCAACTCTTATTAGCTTGTGTAAACTCTGATAAATCAGGACTTTGATAAGCAATGACACCACCATAAGTAATTGCGGCAATGTCGCCTAGAGAACCATTTTTTTGGACATGTAGATGAGCTAAACTAGCTAGTTTAAAGCGTGTCAAAATAGGTAAGTTAAGTTTGAAAAAATCATTGAACGCTTCAACGACACCAACGACAACGGCGGCTGAAGATCCTAACCCAATTTTACCAAATGGCCCGTTTAAGTTGCTTGTAATTGTTAGAACAACTTCATTGAACTGATTATTTTTTGCATCAATCTTAACATAGTCATGGATAATCTTAATTGCAGCTCTAACGTAACGCCAGTCGTCAACATACTGATTTTCGGTGTGATTAATTTGGAAATGCCATTGCTTGGGAAGGGTATTAGAGTAGGCACTTGATTTTGTATTTGAGGGCACTATTTCAATGCTTAATCCAGTGGTTGTAGCAGCAAGAATTGCTGTGTTACCAGGATGTGTTACAGCATATTCGCCGGCCAAAAAAAGTTTACCGGGGATGAAAACTTTAGTCATAAGTTATACCTGATCCGCTCGTAGCAGTTTCTATATGAAGTTGTGGTAGTTTGTCATGTAAGGCTGCAACAACATGTGGGGCAGTAGTTAAAGTTGTTATAATTTTGACATTAGGACCAGCATCGATGGTTGCGAAAGCCAGTAAGCCTTGATGACGAATGTCTTGAATGATTTTTAGTATTTGTTGTGTTTCACTTGTGAAGTAAGTGAAAGGTTGTTGTTGTGCGGTTAGATTTAAAGCATGCATACTTAATGCGTTGTCTTCTGCAATACTACCAATTTTTTCAATATCTTTGTCCATCACGGCAGCTTGCATATCAACGAATTGATTTTTACTTTTGTTTATCCAGTCACCATAGTTTGGTGATGTCATTGCTCTGCGCATACCTTCACTAGAACTAACTTTTTTAATGTCAGATGATACTTCAGCAACCACAAGTGCTATTGGCATATCAGGTGCGTGGAGACTCTCAGCAAATGAAGATGTATCATCTGTGCCTTCATGCCACACGGCAAAATGGCCATAAAGTGATCGTGAAGCTGAACCAGAACCACGACGTGCAAGACGTGATAGTGATTCATTTGGCTTTATAATTCCGAGTTCACGTGTGACAGCACCTGTGAGTGCTGCAAATGCTGAAGCCGAAGAGGCTAATCCAGCGCTAGTTGGCACATGATTAGTTGATGTGATGGTTAGTGGACTAAATTGACCAAGTTGTTCACGTAAAATATTTAAAAAATGGTGAGTTCTTGTTGTGTCTACCGATAAATTGTTTAAAATTAATTGATCACTATGTACATTTGGCGTGACCGTTGTTTGCGTGTAAAACTGCTCAAGCGTTAAGGATAATGAACTGGTAGTTGGTAAGTTTAAGATAGGATCTTTTTTACCCCAATACTTAATAAGAGCGATATTTGTATGTGCGGTTGCTGTTGTGGACATAGGGATTCTTTCTGAAATATAAGTTACTTCAATATTATCATATTTAATCTTTTTAGGCAGGGTTCATTGCTAAAATGTGTCAACATTCTATGTTTAGGATTGTATGAAATATGGTAGTATTGAAGTAATACAAATTGTTGAAAAATTGAATTTTAGTAGCATTAATTATTGGAGGGGTTTCATGGCGAAAAATAAAGGACAACAGTCTTGGTATCGTCGACTGTTTTCAGGAAATGATTTATTACAGGGTTTACTTGTTATTTTACTCATCTTATTGATTATTTTTTTGGGTTGGCAAGTGCGTTTTATATTTGGGCCAGTACGTGCACTATTTACAGCAGTCGGTGCGCCAATTTTAATTGCTGGTGTACTGTACTACTTACTAAGTCCAGTGGTTAATTTAATGAGTAAATATACGCGATCACCACGTGGTATATCAATTGGTATAATTTTGATACTGTTATTAGCAGTGATAGCAGGAATTGTAACGACCGTGGTTTTTGTATTACGTAGCCAAGTTGTCACCTTTATTGATAATTGGCCTGGCTATTGGCACACAAGCCAAAATTTCATTAATGAAACATTTAAATCAGACCAGTTTAATCCAGTGAGAGAATTTTTAAATCATACAAACACCAACATTAACCAAACTGTCATTGATTGGAGCCGAAAATACCTCACAACTGGCGTAGCTGGCATTAGTTCATTTGCATCAATATTAACAACTGTTGGTATAACAGCTGTTGCAACACCCTTTATTTTGTATTATATGCTGTTGGATGGGCATAAATTTTCTGAATTTATTGCTGAAAAATTTCCACCTCAAGCACAACAATCATTACAACAGTTATTGAAAGATATCAGCAAACAAATTGCGCAATACATTCGTGGACAACTAGGTGTTGCTTTTGCGGTTATGATTATGTTTAGCATTGGGTTCACATTGATTGGGTTACCCTATGGCATTTTACTTGCATTAATGGCAGGTTTCTTTAATATGATTCCCTATGTTGGGTCAATTATTGCACAAGTACCTGTATGGACTGTCGCGCTAATAGCAGGTGGACCAAAAATGTTAGTATTGGCAATTATTGTTTTAGCTATTGAACAACCAATTGAAGGACATGTGATTGCACCAAAAATTTTGGGTGAAGCGTTATCTATTCATCCAGTAACGGTTATTGTTGTATTATTAAGTAGTGGGCATATATTTGGTGTTCTAGGTATTATTTTAGCCGTACCGACATATGCTGTTGTAAAGGTTATCGTGATACGTATTTATATGTGGTGGCGTAGCAATTCAGAATTTTATAAAGACGAAGTGGAAGACATATAGAAATGACTAATCATATTGTATTATTTGAACCCTTAATGCCAGCAAACACTGGTAATATTGCACGTACAACGGCGGGGACTGATGCCGTTTTACATTTAATCGAACCATTAGGATTTGAACTTGATGATAAACATGTTAAACGTGCCGGATTAGATTATTGGGAGCATGTGAAATTAGTAAGGCATGCCAGCTTACCTGATTTTCTGGCAACTTTGACTGGTAAAGATCAACTTTATTTAGTTTCTAAATTTGCTAATATGGATTATACACAGCCTAATTATAATCAAACGCAAGGTGATCAATACTTTTTGTTTGGTAAAGAAACTACTGGGCTACCAGAAGTATTTATGCGTCAAAATCCTGAAAAAGCAATTCGTATTCCACAAAACGATACACATATTAGGTCACTAAATCTGTCAAATACTGTTGCAATTGTTTTGTTTGAAGCTTTACGTCAACAGCATTTTCCTAATTTAGATACGATTCATACTTATGAGCAAGATAAATTGAAGTAAGTGGTTGACAATAGTTGAAATAATTGTTAACATAATATAGTTATTTCAATAATGACTATAACAGCTGACCATGGCTCGTTGGTCAAGCGGCTAAGACGCTGCCCTTTCACGGCGGAATCGAGAGTTCGATTCTCTCACGAGCTATAAAAAGTCGCAACCCTGGTTGTGACTTTTTATATTGTGTCAGAAAATTTTAAGCAAGAAAACGAACAAGTGTTTGTTTTCTTTTCATGGTAAAATAAAGTCTAGGTCATAAGTAATAATAAAGGTGAAGATAATTGGCAACTCGAAAAACACCCCAAAAGCGGCGTACAACGACAACTCGAAAAAAAGCAAACACAAATAGAATTATTAGTAAAAATATTGTTATTTTAGTGATGGCATTATTTGGTGTATTAGGTATATTTAAATTAGGTTTGCTAGGCGCGTATATGGCAAATATCTGTCGCTTCTTTTTTGGTAACTTGTATCTTGGATTTTTAGTACCATTTACAGCTGCTTTGATTTATTATTTTATATTTAAAAAATTACCAAAAATTGCCGGGCATTTCTGGATGGGGGCTATTATGGTCTTTATTTCATTGCTCACAATGTCTTCCTTACTGTTTTTTACATACACATTGAAAAACGGCAACGGCTATATGCAAGAAGTAGTCCATTTAATCGGACAGGATTTTGTTAATAAGGCAGCAAATACACCAGTGGGTGGTGGTAGTGTAGGTGCTATAATCTATCAATTATTATTTACCTTGATGTCAAATATTGGCACATGGATCGTTTCGATCATACTATTGTTTGCTGGGATTGTTATTTTCTTCCGTATTCCTGCACGTGATTTAACACAAAAAGGTATTGAGAAAGCTCAAAAAGGTGTTGCGTATGTTCAAGAACAACACGCGAATATGCCACCACGAGCACCACTTTTTAAAAAACGTGATCGGCGAAAAAAACGTATGGCTGATTATGGTGATGATCCATTAGGTGTTCATAATAGCGCGACATCAGCAGTGTCTAAAGAACAACAGCTTGATAGTGGTCAGGAAAAACAAAAGACCGAGGACTTTGTAAAGCCTGAAATTAAATGGCGTGGACCTATAACAGAAGAAGCTATACAAAACGATAGCGTGGCAAAAAATGTCAGCAAATCGACTGAAACGCCTGACGAATTGGTTGAATTAGCTACAGGCACAATAGAAGATGAGAATCCTGATTATCAATTGCCAACTATTGACTTGTTAACGCAAGTTGCGCCAACTGATCAAACGAAAGAATTTAAAAGCTTAACTGAAAAATCACGCCTAGTACGTGATACGCTACTTAGTTTTGGTGTAGAAGCTGAAGTCACTAGTGTGTCTCTTGGACCAACTGTAACACAGTATGAACTTAAACCAGGACAAGGGGTTAAAGTTAACCGCATTGCTAACTTATCAGATGATCTGGCATTAGCATTAGCAGCGAAATCTATTCGAATTGAAGCACCGATACCTGGTAAACCATATGTAGGTATCGAAGTACCAAACGATACTCAGGCTACAGTTAGTTTCCGTGATATGATTGAACAAGCCCCTAAAGATGACAAGCATCTTTTGAATGTTCCCTTAGGTCGTGATGTTACAGGAAATATTATCATGGCTAATTTAGCGGATATGCCACATTTGTTAATTGCTGGATCAACAGGTTCAGGTAAATCAGTCGGCCTAAATAGTATTATTATTTCAATTATTTTAAAGGCAAAACCAAGCGAAGTAAAATTGATGATGGTCGATCCGAAAGTGGTTGAACTATCAATTTATAATGGCATTCCGCACTTATTGACACCAGTTGTTTCTGATCCACGAAAGGCGGCCAAGTCTTTGCAAAAAGTTGTAGACGAAATGGAAAATCGTTATAAATTACTTGCGCAATTTGGAAAACGTAATATTGGAGAATATAACTTAGCAGTTGACAAGCAAAATTCTGAAGCTAAAGAATCCGGTGCCACTGTTATGCAAAAAATGCCGTATATTGTAGCCATTGTTGATGAATTTGCAGATTTGATGAGTACGGTTGGCTCAGAAATAGAAGTATCTATTGCACGTTTAGGAGCAAAGGCACGTGCAGCAGGAATTCATATGATTTTAGCAACGCAACGGCCGGATGTGAAAGTTATTAATGGGACAATTAAAAGTAATATACCAGGACGTATTGCTTTTAGAACAGCTTCGGGTATTGATTCACGTACTATTTTAGACAGTAATGGTGCTGAGAAATTGTTAGGCAAAGGGGATATGATTTTTGCTCCGCCAGGAAAACCTACGCAACGCGTTCAAGGTGCATTTATCAGTAACACTGATGTCACTAACGTTGTCGAGTTTGTTAAGGCTCAACAAGAAGCCCAGTACTCAGAGTCAATGACCGTAACTGATGATGAAATTTCACAAGATAATGGTAATGGTGTGAGCCAAGGTGATAGTGAAGATGAACTATTTCAGGAAGCCATACAATTCATTATTGAACAACAAAAGGCGTCAACTTCATTACTGCAACGTCGTTTCCGTATAGGTTATAATCGCGCGGCGCGATTAATTGATGATTTAGAAGCTGGCGGTTATATTGGCCCAGCTGATGGATCACGGCCACGTCATGTCAATATTAGTGATGGCACTTCAGGTATAGAACACGATTAATATGAATATCTGACTAGGCGATAAGCTATTAAAAAATACACGAACTAAGACATGAGGTAAACCCGCAAAGTTAAAGTGAAAATCACTTAACTTTGCGGGTTTGCCTTACTTGTTCGTGTATTTTTATTGTTGTTTAAACATGGGCTTAATTTGTTCAGCGAAGCTATGATCCGGATCATTAACGAATGTCGTATAATCCTGCCAATACTTATCAGATAAGATAACTGGTTCTGCAATATTATCTGGAATAAATCCTCTAGGAATATTGCCACCATTGTTTAAAGGACCATCATAGCTTATTGAAAAATCTTTTAATTTTTTTTCAATAACTAATGATTGCGGGCCAAACCAATTGTATGGTTCACGATGGATAAGACTATCGTCAGTTTTGAAAATATCAAAATGTGTGCTTACTTTGAATGGATGAACTAGGGAAACAAATGTGATTTGGCGATTATCAATATAAACAATACAGCCAGCCATTTCAGAAGGTAAGTTGATATTTTTGTTTTTTTCTGCCGCCAATAATAATAGGCCAGTATAATCAGTTTCTAGTGCTACTGGTTTACCGAGTAGAATTGTTAGTAGCTGTTCTGGTGCGATACTTAGTGTTCTCATAATTAGTCTTGAACCTTAATGAAAGAAAAACTGTTGAAGTCAAACAAACCTTGATCTGTAATTTTCAAACTTGGAATTACCGGTAAGGCCATGAAAGATAACGTCAAGAAGGGATCATACTTAATGTCACTAATATCAGAAAACGCTTTTTGTAACTTGTTATTGGTTGCAATTGTATCTTGAAATGACTGATCAGACATTAAGCCGCCAATCGCAAGTGGTAGAGTTGTTATTTTGCCATTATTGACAACAACTTGTCCACCGCCAATCTCACGTAATGTATCGGCAGCAAGAATAATATCAGAATCATTTGTACCAGCAATGATGATATTGTGCGAATCATGAGCAATCGTTGAAGCAATTGCGCCAGATTTTAGATTAAATCCTTTGATTATACCGATACCGTGCCCAAGATTATGATATCGTTCTGCGACAACTATTTTTGCGTAGGTATTGTCTGGCGTAAAATAGCCATTGGTACTTGGGACATTTTCAACAGTATGCTTTGTCGTAATATGGTGCGGCATAATATTGATGACATGTGCAGGCTTTTTTGAATTAATTGGTAATTTAATATCTGACATTGTTAAAGTAAAATTGAGAAGTTGATTGGCTAGTGGTGTCACTTGGGTTGCTGGTTCAGCATACCACTCACCGTTGATCATCGTTTTTTTCACAGTAAAATCATTTAATTGATCGATTATGACTAAATCGGCTACAAAACCATCAGTTAACGCGCCAATATTTTGGAGATGTTGTGCTTGGGCAGCATTATAACTACCGATTGTGAAAGCCATGGCAGGCGCCATACCGTTTTTAATTGCTAACTTAACGCTGAAATCAATTGAACCTTCATGTTGTATGTCGTTTGCTGTTTTATCATCAGTAGCAAACGAAAAGTGTGATTGATTGGCAACATTAATTGCCGGAAGAATGGCAATTTCGTCACGTTCAACTGTGCCTTCACGTACAAATACTGAAAATCCTGAATTTAAACGCTCAAGTGCTTGTGATGCATTTTCACTTTCGTGATCGGTGTCAATACCATATTTACGATAAATTGCGAGCTGAGCTCGTGACAATCCGGAGGCATGACCATCGACATGTTTGCCAGCTGCCTGTGCGTCCCTAATTTTTTGATGCATATCACTATCTTCATTGAAAACAGCGGGAAAATCCATCACCTCAGCCAGCCCATTAACTTCTGGTACGCTATAAAAGGGTTTAAGCGCATCTGCGTGCAATGTTGCACCGGCATGCTCAAACGGTGTTGCTGGAACGGATGATGGCAGCATGTAGTGTATATGAAGTGGTGATTGTCGTGCCTCCTCCAGCATATATTGAATTCCGGAAACGCCTGAAACACTAGCAATTTCATGTGGATCAGCAAAAATTCTAGTGATGCCATGTGGGATGACTAATTTACCAAATTCACTAGGTGCTAATAGCGAGCTTTCAATATGTACGTGAGCATCAATTAATCCTGGAATAACATATTGTCCCTGAGCGTCATAGGTATGTAGTGCTTTAAAATCTGAGCGTTGGCCACGATAAACAATTTTGGCATTGTCTATCCAAAGTTCTGTTTCATCAAATTTAAGATTAAATACATCTAAAATTTTGGCATTAATAATATGCCATGTCACGTTTTTTGTCACAATAACACTCACTTTCATTTTTTAATAGTTTACCACAATTCAACGTTTGTGAATGGTAGGATATTGCCTAGTAAATAAATTAAACTGCTGATTAGACCTATACCAATTTATATATGTCGTTGACAAATAGTCTGTTGTGCTTTAAAATAGTGGTTGTTATTGAAATATTAAAATTTAACCAATTTAAAAAAGAGGATATATTTATGTGTGGAATTGTTGGTGCTACAGGATTGAATCAAGTTTTACCAAGTTTGTTAAGAGGTTTAGAAAAATTAGAGTATCGTGGTTATGATTCGGCCGGTGTTTATGTTAATGGTGGCGATGCTGGTGACTTTTTAGTACGAGAAAAAGGTCGTGTTTCGGTATTAGAAGAAGCAACAAAAAATAAAAATATCACTGGCACAGCAGGTATTGCACATACTCGTTGGGCTACGCACGGTGGTGTTTCTGTTGAAAATGCGCATCCGCATATGTCTGAAGATGGTCGTTTTTTCTTGGTTCATAACGGTGTTATTGAAAATTATGATGAATTGCGTGATACCTACTTGCAGGGTGTGAAATTACACTCACAAACTGATACTGAAATTGCGGTTCAATTGATTGATAAGTTTTCAAGAGAAAATAACATGTCGACATTTGATGCTTTTCGTCAAATGATTTCTTTGTTGGATGATAATTCTGCTTATGGATTCTTGTTAATGGACAATGAAACACCTGACTTATTGTATGCTGCTAAGAAAAAGTCACCCTTGTTAATTGGTATAGCAGATGAGGGCAATGTTGTGACATCAGATGCAACAGCAATGCTTGATGTGACACAAGACTTTATTGAGTTAATGGATGGCGACGTTGCGATTATTGACAAGAAAGCAGTTAATTTGTTTGATGCACAGGGCCATGAAGTGACACGCGAGTCATTTCATTTGGATATTGACGCTTCAGAAACTGATAAAGGTGTATATCCTTACTACATGTTAAAAGAAATTGATGAACAAGTTATTGTAGCACATACATTATCACAATATTATTTTGATGACGATGCACAAATTCAAAATATTGATGATGAAATTATTGCAGCCATCAAAGCGGCTGATCGTCTGTATATTGTCGCTGCTGGTACATCTTATCATGCGGGACTTGTGGGGAAACGATATTTCGAACAATGGACTGGCATACCAACAGAAGTACATATTTCTTCGGAATTTGCCTATGATCAGCCACTATTAAGTCAGCGACCATTCTTTATTTTCTTAAGCCAATCAGGAGAAACAGCTGACTCTCGTGAGGTTCTTGATAACGTGGTTAAGCAGGGTTATCCTTCTTTGACTTTAGCAAACGTCATGAATTCAACTTTAACACGTGAAGCAAACTTTGCGTTGCCATTGTTGGCTGGCCCAGAAATTGCGGTGGCTTCCACAAAAGCCTACACGGCACAAATTATTGTCGAAGCAATTTTGGCGCATGCGGTTGGCAATAGTCAACTTGATTTAAAAAATGAATTAGCAAAAACTGCTGTTGAAATGCAAGTTATCATTGATCAAAAAGATGATTTTAAGGCGATTGCAGAACAAGCATTGCGAGGACAAAAATCAGCATTTTACATTGGTCGAGGATTAGATGCTGCAGTGGCTGTTGAAGCTGCCTTAAAGTTAAAAGAAATTTCTTATATTCAAACAGAAGGATTTGCTGCTGGTGAACTCAAGCATGGGACAATTTCATTAATTGAGGAAGGAACGCCGGTCTTTGCCTTGCTAACACAATCAAAGACCGCAGGATTAGTGCGTGGCGAAATTGCACAAGTAGCAGCCCGTGGTGCTAACACAGTTATTATTTCAGGTAAAGCGCTTGCCAAAAAAGGCGATGCCTATATTTTGCCAGATGTTAACGAATTATTAATGCCATTGTTAACAATTATACCTGCGCAATTAATTGCTTACTATGCAACACTAGATCGTAATTTGGACGTTGATCGTCCAAGAAATTTAGCGAAATCTGTTACAGTACAATAAACTTTAGACGTGATAAGAAAATTCTTATCACGTTTTTTTGTGCATGAGCGTGACATCTGGTAAAATGAACTAGATAGCATTGCGCATATTGCGCATCAAGGAGGGGGCCATCTTGGCGCTTTTTAAAACGAAAACGAATATTAGTACTGTACAGGCACAATTGAAAATACCCGATCATGTTGCCATTATCATGGATGGTAATGGCCGGTGGGCGAAACGCCGTCTTATGCCACGAATTGCTGGTCACAAAACAGCAATGAACACAGTTAAAAAAATAGCCACAGCGGCAAGCGACTTAGGCATTAAAGTTTTGACTTTGTATGCTTTTTCAACTGAGAATTGGTCACGTCCAAAGGATGAAGTTAATTTTTTAATGCAATTGCCAATTGATTTTTTTAACGATTTTGTGCCTGAGCTGGTTAAAAATAACATTCGAGTTCAGGTAATGGGAAATATTGATGGGCTACCGAAAGGAACGCAAGTAGCAGTTAAAAATGCTATCAATCAAACTGTTAACGGAACAGGAATGATTTTGAATTTTGCTTTAAATTATGGTGGGCAAGTAGAAATCGTTGAAGCAGCTAAAAAATTAGCTCAGCAGGTTGCCACTGGTGAGCTTTTGCCAAATGATATTAATGCCAACCTTTTTTCTAAGGCATTACAGACAGGTAAACTGGGTGATTTGGCAGCGCCTGATTTAATGATAAGAACGTCGGGAGAATTACGTTTGAGTAATTTTATGCCTTACCAAGCAGCTTATACGGAACTGTATTTCACTGATGTCCTATGGCCTGACTATACTGCAGATGATTTAGTTGAAGCTATTGCATCATTTACTTCACGTGATCGTCGATTTGGCGGTTTAAACGACAAATACGAAAGCGAGATTTAATACATGAAAGTGCGCGTTATAACTGCTGTAGTGGCTTTACTCATCTTTATTCCACTTCTTATTATTGGCAAGTTGCCATTATTGATTTTAACATTGATATTGGGAATTATTGCCGTGAGTGAAATTTTGCGGATGAAACATATTATTTTTGTATCAACTGAGGCGCTCATCAGTTTTGTGGGGGTCATTGCAATTACTTTGCCTAACAGTTTTTGGCATGATGTACCAGTTGCTCAAAGTGCCCACGTTGTGTTTTATATTTTGGCATTCTTAATGCTATTAAATACAGTGTTAGCGCGTAATCATTTTAATTTTGATGATGCAGGTGCAATGACATTAGCTATGTTATATATTGGTACGGGTTTTCATTATTTTTTTCAAGCAGCAAGTGTTGGTTTGCCAACAGTTTTTTTTGGTATGTTGATTGTTTGGATAACTGACTCTGGCGCATACATGGTTGGCCGTGCAATAGGGAAACATAAATTGGCGCCTAAAATTAGTCCTAACAAGACATGGGAGGGGTCAATTGGCGGTGGTCTAATCGCTGTTATTATTATCCCTATACTTTTTAACCTATTTAATTGGTTACCAAATTATGATTTGATCGAATTGGTGTTATTTACAATTGTTTTGTCAATTGCAGGGCAATTGGGAGATTTAATTGAATCAGGTCTTAAAAGACATTATGGTGTTAAAGATTCAGGAAATATATTACCTGGTCATGGCGGTATTTTGGATCGTTTTGACTCAATGCTCATTGTTATGCCATTAATGGCTATTTTAGGTATGTTAGGATAAAACCATATGAATTTAACCGCAATTATTGCATTTATATTTGTTTTTGGTGTACTGGTCGCAGTACATGAGTTTGGGCATTTTTTTGTTGCTAAAAAATCGGGCGTACTAGTACGTGAATTCGCAATTGGTATGGGGCCAAAGTTACTAAGTTGGCATCGTAATCATACGGCGTATACAATTCGTATATTACCGGTAGGTGGTTATGTCCGTATGGCAGGATTAGATGAGGAAGCAGACTTAGATTCTGGGCAACGGGTACGCTTAACATTTGATGATCAAAATCATATTATAAAAATTGATAAGCGTATTGATGAAGTTGGCGATGGTGTACCCTTTCAAGTAGATAAGTTTGATTTAAGCGATGCTTTAATTTTAACTGGTTTTCTAAATGGTGACGACGTATCAAAAACATTAGATGTTCACCACGACGCGACTATTGTTGAAATCAATGGGACAGAAATTCAAATTGCACCTCGTGATTCGTGGATTCAAAGTGCCAAAGTTTATAAACGCGCATTAATTAATATTGCTGGGCCAGCAATGAATTTTATTTTAGCACTGGTTGTTTTTTCCGGGTTAGCATTTGCCTTACCAGAAGTGACGTTAAATGAACCAATTGTTGGCACTGTTCAAAACAACATGCCGGCAAGAGTAGCTGGACTAAGGGCTGATGATCAAATTATTGCTATTAATAATCACAAAACGACTACATGGGAAGAAGTAGCAACTAGCATTAGCGATACAGCGAACAATCATTTAATTTTTTCTGTATTGCGCAACGGTAATAAAATTAAATTAAACATGACTGCAAAAACTGTTAAAATAGATGGTATTAACAGATCATTAGTAGGAATCACACCGAGGACATATACGGACTTTGGTTCACGCATTAAATACGGCTTTTTAACAACAAGCACAACAATACAAAGAATCTGGTATGCTTTGAGTCATCTCTTTTCTGGTGGATTTAGTTTAGATAAACTGGGTGGACCAGTATCTATTGCTAAGCAAACATCAACGGCAGCTAAAACAGGATTTTTGGGTATTTTGGCCTTTATGGCTATGCTATCTTTAAACTTAGGCATCATGAATTTGATTCCTATACCAGCGTTGGATGGCGGTAAATTAGTTTTAAATGCCATAGAAGCAATTCTACGTAGACCATTACCAGCATCAATTGAAAACGTGGTGACAATTGGTGGGGCTATTTTCATGTTTGTTTTGATGATTGCTGTTACGATAAACGATTTGCTGCGATAAGTCATTTATCGCAACAATCACCTTTACTTAAGCTATAGTGTTATATATTATTCAAAAAAGAAAATTGAACGAGGATTACTTATGAAACAATCTAAATTGTTAATGCCAACTTTACGAGAAATACCTGCCGATGCAGAAGTTAAGAGTCATCAGTTATTACTGAAAGCTGGATTTATTCGTCCTGTAGCTGCAGGTATGTTTTCATATTTACCTATGGCTAAGCGTGTATTAAATAAAATTGAAAATATCATTCGTGAAGAAATGAATGCTATTGATGCTAACGAAATGCTGGTACCAGAAATTTTGCCTGCTGAACTATGGGAAAAATCGGGACGTTATGCAACATATGGACCAGCATTGTACAAGTTTAAAAATCGTCAGGATCGTGACTTTATTTTAGGTCCGACACATGAAGAAACATTCACACAACTCATGTCTGATGATATTAAATCTTATAAAAAGTTACCATTGGTTGTTTATCAAATACAGCCAAAATTCCGTGATGAAAACAGACCACGTTTTGGACTTTTACGTACACGTGAATTTATTATGAAAGACGCTTATTCATTTAGTGCAGATCAAGAAGGTTTAGATCAAGCATTTCATAATATGGAGACTGCTTATATCAAAATTTTTGATCGTATTGGTTTGTCATATCGTGCTATCGTCGGTGATGCCGGTGCGATGGGCGGATCAGATTCAAAAGAATTTTCAGCCCCTGCTGCTGCTGGAGAAGATATTATTGCTTACTCTGATACAACAGACTATGCGGCTAATTTAGAAATGGCGAAAGACTTTTACGAACGTCAAAATGAAACTGCAGAAGCTCAAGAATTAACGTTAATTGATACACCAGATGCAAAAACAATCACAGAAGTTTCGAACTTCTTATCAATTGAAACAAACATAATTGCAAAGACAATTATGTTTGTTGCTGATAATAAGTTGGTGGCAGTTGTAACGACTGGTGATTTTGAAGTTAACACTGTTAAGGTACAAAATTTCCTACAAGTTGATACGCTTGAAGTTGCAGAAGAAAATCAGGTACGTGATTTATTGGGCGCTGGATTTGGTTCACTTGGACCCATTAATCTACCTGAAGAAATCCAACTGTTGGTCGATGAGCGTGCGGCTGATATGGCAAATTTTGTTGCTGGTGCCAACAAAGATGGCAAACATTACATGAATATTAACTGGCAACGTGATGTTAAACTCCTTGAAGAAAATGTCGGTGATTTCCGTACAGCACGTGAAGGTGATACTGCAATTGACGGCAAAGGTAAGTTAGTATTTACACCAGGAATTGAAATTGGGCACATATTTAAACTCGGTACGCGTTATTCAAAGACGCTAGGTGCGCAAGTATTAAATGAAAATGGGCGCCAAACTGATATGATTATGGGATCTTATGGTATTGGCGTGTCTCGTCTTTTAAGCGCAATTGTTGAACAAAAAGCTGATGAAGATGGTCTGGTTTGGCCTGCTAATGTAGCACCATTTGATGTACATATTGTGCCAGTCAATATAAAAGATGCTGATCAAGTACGTGTAGCTGGACAATTAGAGACGTTATTGACAACACAAGGATTAGAAGTCTTAGTTGATGATCGAAAAGAACGTGCTGGCGTTAAGTTTGCTGATGCAGATCTCATAGGGTTACCAATCCGTATTACGGTTGGTAAAAAAGCCAGTGAAGATATTGTAGAAGTTAAAGTACGTGCAAGTAATACAAATATTGAGATGCGTCTAAGTGAAGTTGTTGATTCTGTTTCGGTATTGTTGAGCGGTGATAAATAAAACAAAAAACCGAATTTTTCGGTTTTTTTAATCAATAAATTAGAGGGAAATATGGCATTAACCCAACAAGAACAATTACAACATTTACTGAATCATATTCAGTTACCAACAGAAATGCAAGGTTTTTTTAATACTGGTAAATTAACGCAAGTTGTTGTTTCAAAAAATTCAAAAACTTGGGCCTTCCATTTAACTTTAGATAACATATTGCCTATTAATGTGTTGATGCAATTTCGTCAAAATCTGCACGCGGCATTTACTAATATTGCTGGGACAGTAGTAATCATTAAAACCTCAGTTCAAGTGATTGATGAAGAGCTCATGAATCAATATTGGCATATTACACTTGCAGAATCAAATCTGAATCATGCCATAATTCAACAAATGGCTAGTAACACAATGCTAAAAAAAATAGATCAAAACCATTACAGTATTGCTGTGGGTGCTCAGCTATTATTTAGTTCTTTAAATGAATCTGCATTAGATTCAATTGTGGCTGCATATCAAAATGTTGGTTTTCCTAAAGTCATTTTGACGCCAAGTAAGGACGATACCTTGATGCAACAGATTGAAGAAAGTGTGGCGCAACATCATGCCAAGGTGAATGAAGACTTGCAAAAGGCGATTAAAGCTAGTGAACAAACTAAACCAAAATCATCAATGACAGGTGTGAAATTAACATTAGGACGTAAAATTGCGGCTGATGCTGAAATAACGCGATTGGAAACAATTGATAATGAAGAAAATCGCGTTGTTGTCGAGGGCTATATATTTGCTAGTGAGGTTCGTGAATTACGTTCAGGACGCAAACTCATGACACTTAAAGTAACGGATTATTCAAGTGCTATAGCAGCTAAAAAGTTTTCAAATAATGAGTCGGATGAGGCTGTATTTGAAAATTTAAAAACTGGTATGTGGGTACGCATGTCTGGAAATGTTCAAGAAGATACTTATGCACGTGAATTGGTTCTAAATATTTATGATTTGCAAGTTATTGATCATGAGGGCCGTCAAGAAAAATATCAAGGTGACAAAAAACGTATTGAACTGCAAGTGCACTCTACTATGTCATCAATGGACGCTGTAACCGATTATGCTGCTGTAGCAAAATTAGCTAAAAATTGGGGACAAGAAGCGCTGGCAATCATTGATACAGCTAACGTACAGGGATTTCCAGAGGCAGTAGCTGCTGGACAGAAAAACGATTTAAAAATGATCTATGGTATGGAAGCTAACCTTGTTGAAGATGGGGAACCCATTGGATTTAATTTAGCGCCGGTCACGTTACTTGATAAAGATACAATTTATGTCGCATTTGATTTAGAAACAACAGGGCTGTCAGCTGTAACAGATAAAATTATTGAACTGTCAGCGGTTAAAATGCAGCTTGGAAATGTCATTGAAAAATTCTCAGAATATATTAATCCTGGATTTCCACTATCAGATTTTACAACAAAATTAACTTCGATAACGGATACGATGGTTGCTCATACTGATACTGAAGAAAATATTATCAATCGTTTCAGACAATGGGCTGGTGAGGCTGTTTTAATTGGCCATAATGTGACTTTTGATATTGGCTTTATGAATGCCGCTTACGCAAGATATAGTCAGGCGGCTATTACAAATCCAGTGATTGATACGTTACCGTTTACAAGGTGGTTGTACCCAGATTATAAATCTTATCGATTAGGTACGATTGCTAAGCGTTTTAGTATTAATCTGGAACAAGCGCATCGGGCAATATTTGATGCGGAAACTACTGGTCACATTGCTTGGCGTTTGATCAAAGAAGCGAATATACGTTATGAATTAGTACGACATAATCAATTAAATGATCATATGACAGAGGGTCATGCTTGGAAACACGGACGTCCAGTTCATGCCACTCTACTTGTTCAAAATGATATTGGCTTGAAAAACTTATATAAATTAGTTTCCCAATCTAATATTAATTTTTTCGCCCGTGTGCCTCGTATTCCGCGCTCTGTTTTGGATCAATATCGTGAAGGACTCGTTATTGGTACTGGCGATACAAGTGGTGATGTCATTATCACATTGATTGAAAAAGGCCGAGATGAAGCGCTTAAAAAAGCGCGGTATTATGATTATATTGAAATCCAACCAACTGCTAATTATGCGCCAATGCTTGAATCAGAGTTAATCGCAAATACAGAAAAGCTACACGCTATTTTAAAAGAAATGGTATCAATTGGTGATCAGTTAAAAAAACCTGTCGTTGTGACGGGGGATGTTAAATATACCAATCCAGAAGATAAAATTTATCGTGATATTTTAATTGCCACGCAACCGGGCAATCCACAAAACAGGACAGCACTACCCAAACTACATTTTCGGACAACGCAAGATTTATTGGATGATTATGATTTTATGGGTGGTGATTTGGCCAAAAAATTGATTATCGACAATACACATGTTGTTGCTAATATGTTAGAAACAATTACGCCATTAAAAAGTGGTTCATATCCGCCTAATATACCAAGTGCTGGTGATGAACTTACTAAACGTACGCTTGAAACAGCAAAAAAATGGTATGGTGATCCTGTACCAGATGTTATCCAATCACGAATTGATCAAGAATTAACTGCAATTATTGGTAATGGTTTTGCGCCACACTATATTATCGCTCAGCGATTAGTTGAAAAGTCAAACAAAGATGGTTATTTAGTAGGTTCACGTGGTTCGGTTGGTTCTTCCTTCGTTGCCACAATGTCAGGTATAACAGAGGTTAACCCTTTTGCGCCTCATTATCGTAGCGCACATGGTGATTATTTTGAATTGGCAGATCCTAAAATTTATGAATCAGGTTATGATCTCCCTGATAAAGTTGATCCTAATCATCCAAATGAGATGCTAATTGGAGATGGCCAAAATATTCCCTTTGAAACGTTCATGGGTTTTAAAGGAGACAAGGTACCAGATATTGATTTGAATTTTTCTGGTGATTATCAACCTATTGCACATAATTATATGAAGGTATTGTTTGGTGAACATAATGTTTATCGCGCAGGTACAATAGCGACAGTTGCTGAAAAAACAGCATTCGGTTACGTCAAAGGTTATGAAAGAGATCATGAAAAGCAATATCGTGGTGCAGAGGTAGAACGTTTAGCGCAAGGTGTCACTGGCGTTAAACGAACAACTGGCCAACATCCAGGTGGTATTTTGATTGTGCCACGTGAGTATGAGGTATATGATTTTACACCGGTACAATATCCAGCGGATGATCAAAAATCTTTGTGGCAAACAACTCATATGGATTATCATGCGATTCATGATAACTTGCTCAAAATGGATATACTGGGACATGATGATCCAACTATGGTTCGTACTTTAAAAGATATGTCAGGCATTGACCCACAATCAATTCCAGCCAATGATCCCGGTGTGTTGAGTTTGTTTACATCACCAAAAGCATTAGGTGTCACCGAAGAACAAATTTTTTCAAAGACAGGTACACTGGGTCTACCAGAATTTGGTACAAATTTTGTGCGTGGTATGTTAGAGGAAACACAACCACACAATTATTCGGAATTGTTACAAATTTCTGGTTTATCGCATGGGACTGATGTGTGGTTAGGAAACGCGAACGAATTAATTGAAAATGGCACAGCAACAATTGGTACGGTTATTGGAACACGTGACAAAATTATGACTGATTTGATTAATTGGGGATTTCCAGCAGCTGATGCATTTAATGTCATGGAAAAAGTGCGTAAGGGTAAGGGAATAACTGATGATTACCAAGCGCAGCTTCGTGAAGCAAAAATTCCAGAATGGTACATCCAATCAATGCTAAAAATTAAGTATATGTTTCCACGTGCTCATGCGGCAGCATATGTATTAATGGCCTTGAGAATTGCCTACTTTAAAGTATATTTCCCAACAATCTATTACGCAACTTACTTTTCTGTGCGTGCAGATCAGTTCGATATTGTAGCGATGAGCCGCGGGAAAAATGCAACAAAAGAGGCTTTGAAGCGATTGAGAGCACTTGGAAATGATGCGACCGTTGGTGATAAAAATCTACTCACCGTACTTGAAATGGCTAATGAAGCTCTCGAACGAGGCATAACTTTTTCGATGGTGGACTTGTACAAATCAGAGGCGAATGAATGGGTTATTGATGGTGATACATTGATTCCACCTTTTTCAGCAGTGCCTAGTTTAGGAGAAAACGTTGCTAAGCAAATTATTGTTGCACGACAAGATAAACCTTTTTTAAGTAAAGAAGATCTTAAAAAGCGTGGTAAGGTATCACAAACAATTATTGCGTATTTAACCCAAAATTCTGTACTTGATGGCATGCCTGATGAAAATCAATTAAGTTTATTTGATTTTTAATAGATGTACTTACCTGATGGTAAAACAAACTTATAAAATTTGAATTAATAATGGCAAACAACATAAAAATAGGAGTCAAATTATGAGACATGAATGGCACCAGAAGGTTGCAAATTATTTTGAATATGTATTAAATATAGTGATGATTTGTATTGGTTTTGTTATTTTTGGCTTTTTATTGCGTGAAATTTATAATTTAGCACATTTATTGATCACGGTTGATGATATGAGAGCACATTTTAATGAAATAACAGAGGCAACATTGGCAGTATTCTTATTTTTTGAGTTTATGAGTCTGGTGCGCGAGTATTTTATTAAAGATGCCCATATTAGTATGGAAAGTTTTTTGTATATTGGCGTAACTGCCCTTATCCGTGCTATTTTGGTATATCATGACCAAACCACTAAAACATTATTATTAGCAATTTCAATTTCTTTGCTAGTCGTTGCCTTGACAATTTATCGTTTTTTTAGAGAAAAAAAATCAATTGATAATAAAACTGATTAATATTAAAAAATCTCTGTGATAGTGGTATTAAAAAACCGATGTCACAGAGATTTTTTTACTAAATATGTATTAAAATATCTTGTAATTTTTAGTTGTATGTATGTTGTCTCAACTTATTATGAAATAGATACTTAGCAAGTATTAACGTGCTTTTTTGATACAGACAATCATGGTATGATGAATAGATATAATAAAAATTAACGAAGGGAATGTGTTTAGTCGTAATCGCTTGTCATTTATAATAAACTTGATATGAATCAATGATGATAAACGATATGAAAGCAATGATGACTGGACACGATCAACCATGACTAAAAATATTGTTGTACTCGGCAGCTTAAATGCCGATAATATTATGAAAATACCACGCATGCCATTAGTCGGTGAAACTATGGCACTAACTGATGTGACAACAGCACCTGGTGGCAAGGGAGCAAACCAAGCGGTAGCAGCCGCACGTCAAGGAGCGAATGTCTCATTTATTGGGGCTGTTGGAAATGATAGTAATGGTCAATTTATGCGTGCAACATTACTTACAAATGGCGTCAACGTTGATGCTGTGACAACCAATAGTGACGTACCAACCGGATCTGCTTACATTATGCTGCAAGAAAATGGGGCGAATACAATTTTGATTCATGGTGGTGCAAATCAAGCACTAACGGTTGCTGACTTAGACACCAACGTTATTGCGCAAGCAGATACACTCATTGCACAATTTGAGGTGCCGTTAGAAGTTATTGCTGCGGCTTTTAAAATTGCCAAAGCAAATAATGTGCAAACTATTTTAAATCCTGCCCCAGCAGTTTACGATTTAACGCCAGAACTAATGCGTGTGACAGATATTATTTTGCCAAATGAAACGGAAGCACAACTATTGACGGGTATTGCCGTTGAGAATGATGAAATGGTTTTGAACCGTGTGAGCAATGCAATTTTATCAAAAGGTGTATCACGTAGTATTATTACATTAGGTGCTGCAGGTTCTTTTGTAGCTGACGGTGATAAGCGTTGGTGGGCTAAACCTCACAAAGTCGATGCAGTGGATACAACAGGTGCTGGTGATACTTTTATTGGTACGCTTGCCAGTGCAATTGATGCCAATTTTAGTAACTTGGATGAAGCTGTGCAACGGGCAAGTATTGCGAGTGCTATTGCTGTCACACGTGCTGGGGCTATTCCTTCAATTCCCACACGTGATGAGGTTGATACTTTCTAATGTCAACTTTACCAGAAGATTTTATAAGTAAATATACACGCTTATTAGGCAACGAATCAGTTGATTTCTTTGAAGCATTTGAAGGTCCTGTGCAAAAGGCTTATCGTATTAACCCCTTAAAAGCGACTACTAATTTACTAGACACGCCAAATGATGGGCGTGTGCCATATGGTCAATGGGGTTATTTTGGTGCGGTTTCAGGCCACTCTATAGCACATGTGACTGGCGTGGTATACTCTCAAGAGCCTTCAGCACAGTTTGTCGGCGAAGTCGTTCAACCCAAACCAGGCGAACGTATTTTGGATTTGGCAGCGGCACCAGGGGGCAAGACAACGCATTTAGCAGCATTCATGCAACAAAAGGGACTTTTATGGTCCAACGAAATTTTCTTGAATCGTGCTAAAATATTAAGTGAAAATGTCGAACGTATGGGCTTACAAAATAGTGTTGTGAGTTCACATACACCAGCAGAACTTAGTGCCAAGTTGCCACAATATTTTGATAAAATTTTACTTGATGCGCCTTGTTCAGGAGAAGGCATGTTTCGAAAAAATAGCACTGCAATCAAACAATGGCATAAAGATTTTCCACAAGAGTTAGCTGAATTGCAGCGTGAAATTTTGCATGAAGCGGTAAAAATGTTGCGTCCTGGTGGCCAAATTATCTATTCGACATGTACATTCTCACCTGAAGAAGATGAACAAATGATCGCATGGTTGATGTCTGAATATCCTGAATTTGCGCTACAAACTATTGATAAACCAAAAAATACTGCTATTAGTGATGGGCAACCTGCATGGGCAGATAAACAATTTACCGATGGTCAAATCAATCAAAGTAAAACAAGTAATCAAGAGTCACTAAAAAAGACGGCACGCTTGTGGCCACAACGATTAAATGGCGAAGGTCATTTTGTGGCTAAACTTGAAAAATCGCCAAATGTGCTTTTAAGTGATCAGCTGGTTAAACCTTTAAAACCAATTGCATTAAATTCTGAACAGCAAAAATTAATTGGTTCATTTATCAATGACTCATTTGTTTCATTTCAGTTAGATAAAAGACAATTTACTTTGTTTGGTGACCGGTTATATTTAGCTCCTGTTGGAACGCCTGATATTTCAGGGATGAAAATTTTACGGTTAGGTATTGAAATGGGAACATTCAAAAAAAATCGTTTTGAACCGTCGCATGCTTTGGCACTGGCAATCCATCCAGATGAATTTGTACAAAATTACGATATGACTACCGATGATTGGGCTAAGTTTGTTCACGGGGACGTTATTCGTCCAAATAGTAGCACACCGCTTAAAAAAGGTTGGGTACTCATGGTTGCTAACGGCAATGGCGCTGGTTGGGGTCGTTATGTTGATGGACAAATTAAAAATTTTTTTCCAAAGGGCTTGCGCTTTATGGTCAAGCAAACAGATCATGATTTATTAGATGATGATCTGTATTAAAAGCCGGCAGGCTTTTTTGTTTGTCAAGGACATAAGACGGCCTTGTTCTCTTTAATGAATGACGTATAATAATGTTTTGGACGCATGAATTGCGAGCTGACGATGTTAAAATAATGAGACTTATATTTTTATAATATCTCAAAAAGGGAGAATAATCATCATGAACAAATCAACTAAAATAATTATTGGCATAGCTACCATAGCGGTTGTGGGTGTTGGTATTTATGCCACCACGGCACATAAATCAAGTACAGTATCTCAAGCGAGTAAGGCATCAAAACTCGGTTTAGTTTTGGACGTTGGCGGTGTCGATGATCACTCGTTTAATCAGTCTGCTTGGGAAGGTGCTAAAAAGTATGCGAAGGCAAATCAGTTGCAGGCTGGACAAAATAAGCCAGTGACTTACTTCACTGCAACAGATCATTCAGATTTAGACCAAAATTTTAATTTGGCAACGAAAAATAATCAATATACGATTGTTTATGGCATTGGTTATTCATTAAATCAATCAATTACAAAATCAGCTAAGCTTAATCCTAAACAAAAATTTGTGTTAGTTGATGATATTGTTACAAACCGTGCCAATGTTGCCTCAGTTATGTTTCGTTCAGAACAATCATCATATTTAGCTGGTGTCGCAGCTGCTACTAAAGCTCAAACTAACAATGAGAAAAAAATTGGTTTTATTGGTGGTATTCATGGGAACATTATTGATGCTTTTGATGCTGGTTTTGAGGCTGGTGTTAAAGCAACCGATCCCTCGTTAACAATTGAAAAGCAATATGCAAATTCGTTTACTGACTCTGCTAAAGGAAAGACAATTGCCGCAACTATGTATGCTTCAGGAATAAAAACTATTTTTGCTGCTGCAGGATTCGTCGGGAATGGTGCATTTTCAGAAGCAAAAGCTGAAAATTCTAAGTTGACAGCTGATTCTAACGATCGCCTATACATTATTGGCGTAGATCGTGACCAAAAATCAGATGGCGCATACACGTCAAAAGATGGTAAAAAAGAAACGTCGACATTAGCTTCTTCAATTACATCTGTTGGGGATGGTGTTAAGAATATTGCTGATACATACAATAAGGATAAAACTTTCCCTGGTGGAAAGACGATAGCTTATGGTTTGAAAGAAAATGGCGTTTATTTAACGGATTCAGAATTAACAGCAGCAGAAACAGCGGCAGTTAAAAAAGCACAAAAAGCTATTATTGATGGGACAATAAAGGTTCCTAATCATCCAAAGGGATCACAATTTGATCAAAAATTTTAAATACGTTTTGTAAATTAACGGTCACTAATGAGTCTTTATAAATAATAAAGTTGAGAAGCGTCACGATTGCGGACGCTTTTTTGTTATAATAATAGTTAGTATGTTTTAGGAGGAAGTGTGTTTGGTGTATATCATACTGATATGCACCAAACACACTAATAAAATAAGATGGCTTTTAACAAAATAGTAACGGTTCCAGATGATGCTACTTACCAATTGAGTGATAATATAAAAAAGTATACACTGAGTGACCTTGGATTTATTACTAACAATGCTGGTGTACATGTTTTGCATCGTGCTTTAGAACCAGAAAAATATTTAGCCAATGCGATTCAGTTAAAAATATCGGTTAACCAAGAGCTTAACGGATTTAAATTAAGCACGTTGTCAGCTGGTGACGTTGTTCGCGTTAATATTTTCAAAAATAATAACGCTGAAGAAATGGTTAAATTATATCATTTTTTTATGACGGAGTTGATAGCACGCAATGTGCTGGAAAAGATTTAATATGACTAAATTTTATTTCGTCCGTCATGGACAAACTGAATGGAATCTTGAACGCCGTTTTCAAGGCGGGCAAGGTGATTCTAATTTATTACCATCAAGTTATGATGATATGGCAAAAGTCGGCAAATTTCTAAATCATGTGGATTTTGCGCGTGTATTTGCTTCACCATTAAGGCGCGCCCAAATTACTGCTATCAATATTGTAAAGTACTTAAATTATCATGGACGTTTGTCATTGCGATCAAACATCGCTGAAGTTGGTCTTGGAAAATGGGAAGGCCAACTTGTAGCGAATGTTAAAATTGATTACGCAGAGGCGTTTAAAAATTATCGTGAGGATTTAGACAAATTTGAAGGTAAGGAGTTTGGCGGGGAAGGTTACACGAAAGTTGAAAAACGATTTGTACGCTTCATCAAAAGTATTGCCAAACAATATCCAAATGATAATATATTAATTGTCTCACATGGCATGGCATTATCTTTTGGTATCAATGGTTTGCTTGAACAACCACGCATGACCATTCGTGAACGAGGTGGATTAAGTAACACATCAACAACTGTTCTGTCTACTAATGATGGGCAACATTTTACAGTTGATGACTGGAATAACACCACATATTTAAATAAAAAACAGAATGCATCAACCACGATTTAAAAATCGTGTACTACTTTTATGAAAAGACGATCTGGACACAATATTAAATGGCCTACCAAGAACAACAACTAGAAAAAATTACTGGTACATTACAAAATGTTATATTTGTATCGTCTGATTCCTACTTTAAAATTTTATCAATTCTGATTGAAGAATCAACGCTTGATAGTTGGACAGAACCTGAAATTATTGCCACCGGAACATTTGCTGATGTGCAAGAAGGCAGTGTCTACGCTTTTTATGGTACTGTTGTGCGACATCCTAAATATGGACAACAACTTAAGGTTATCCGCTATGAAAATGAGCTGCCACCTGATGAAGAAGGCCTCATTAAATATTTTGTCAGTAATCAATTTTCTGGCATTGGTAAAAAAACGGCTGAAAAAATTGTTGATCATTTGGGTGTGAACGCTGTTAATTTGATTTTGGACGATGTGCATGTATTAGATGGCATCATTAAGGAAGTGACTGCAAAAAAACTTGTACATAGTTTGCAATTAAATTTAGGCTTAGAACGATTATTTCAAGTTGGCAATCAATTTGGCATTGGTGCAGATATTGCTGGACGGCTGTACGATCAATATGGCAGTGAAGCACAGGATATTTTGACACAAGATCCCTATCGCTTGGTCTTTGAATTTGATGGTATATCCTTTAAAACGGCGGATATTATTGGAAAAAAAATTGGCATTGACCGTTTAGATGATAAGCGTTTACAGGCAGCAGTTTATGCTGCGATGATGACTATCAGTTTTCAATATGGACATACTTATTTAACGCGCGAACAATTACTGCAATTAACGGCACAATTATTGCGTAATGAAGAAATAGGTCGTGCTATAGATCAAGCAATCACCAAATTATTAGAGACACATGTTTTAGTAGCTGATGCGGATAAATTATATGCATCAGCCCTATACGACGCCGAAACGCAAGTAGCTCATGATTTGAAACGTTTATTGCATGCAAAACAACCATTTGAAATGTCAGCTGAAGATGTTGATATGGCTTTCATTACACCAGGGCAATTAGTACTGGATAGCACACAAATTGCAGCAGTTAAAGCAGGATTAAATGCGCAGGTATTTTTACTGACTGGTGGACCTGGAACAGGCAAGACAACCATCGTACGTTCAATTGTTGCGACATGGCAAAAAATCCTTCAAAATCGTGCTAAATATTCTGATCATGCACGGGATTTTTTGAAAATGTATTCAGTTAAAATGGCCTCGCCAACGGGTCGAGCAGCTAAACGCATGACTGAGGTAACTGGATATGATGCAACAACAATACATCGTTTACTTGGTATTGCAGATTTAGGCGAACCTGAATTTACTGCAGACAACCCGATTTCTGGCGGTCTACTCATTATTGATGAAGCATCAATGTTAGATATTGAATTAACAGGAAAACTACTTGCTGCAGTGCCAAATGGTATGAAGTTAATTATTGTTGGTGATTCAGATCAATTGCCATCAGTTGGACCAGGCAATGTGTTAGCAGATTTGGTTGGTAGTGAAAAAATTACACATGTGGAGCTTGATACCATTTATCGGCAAGGTCGAGGAAGTAGTATTACTACGTTAGCTCAACATATTAAAAATGGTCAGTTACCAAAAGATTTTATGCAAAATCAATCTGATAGATCCACGTTTATGGTATCGCATGATCAAACTGATTCTGCAATTAAGCAGGTGGTCCAAGCAGCTATAAAAAAAGGATATACCCAAGATGATTTACAAATTTTGACACCAATTTATAAAACAACTGCTGGTGTTAATGCACTGAATACAATGGCGCAAGAATTATTTAATCCAATCAAACCAACGCAAAAATCATTGCAATTTGGCACAACAATTTTCCGTAAAGGGGATAAAATTTTGCAATTAGAAAATGATAGCGAACGTGACGTGTATAATGGGGATATGGGGAAAATTGTTGCTGTGCAATATAAAAATGATAAAAGTAATGATGATAATGAGGATCGATTACTGATTGATTTTGATGGCAAAGAATTATCCTATCCCAAGAAAAATTTAAATCAATTAGCACTTGCTTACGCAACGACTGTACATAAGGCACAAGGAAATGAATTCAAACTTGTAATTGTTGCCTTGACAACTCGATTTGGGCCGATGCTAAACCGAAATTTACTCTACACAGGTATCACACGTGCTAAAGAAGCTTTAATTTTGGTTGGTGAATATGAGGCATTTAATCGTGCTGCTCAGACTGCAGTTGCATTTCGAGCAACTTTTTTAAAAGAACGATTACAAAATGAAGCAGTTAGTCAACTTGAAAATAATGATGACAAAAAAATAGAACGCATAGTTTCAAAAAATATACTAACATTTGAAGCTATTCGTTCAGGCACAATTGACCCATTAATTGGATTAAATGGTGTAACACCTTATGATTTTATGCCAAATTAAAGCATGGCCTGTTATAATAAAGTGAGAAAATAAATGGAGTATAAATCATGACGACCCCTGAATATCAGATATTTAGCCTTGGCAGCAATCCAAAATTGGGCAACGAAATTGCTAAAATTTTAGGGACCAAATTATCTGCAATAGATACACGTCAGTTTGCTGACAATGAAATCTACGAACGTATTGAACACACTGTGCGAGGACGTGATTTATATGTCATTCAAGGTATTTCAGATCCGGTGAATGATAACTTTATGAAATTGATGATTTTTATTGATGCAGCCAGGCGTGCATCAGCCAAGACGATTAATGTTGTATTACCTTATTTCGGTTATGCACGCGCAGATCGTAAGGCACGCTCTCGGGAGCCTATTTCAGCACGTTTAATTGCTAACATGTTAGAATCTCAGGGTGTAAAGCGTGTCATAACAATGGATCTTCATGCAGATCAGGTGCAAGGCTTCTTTGATATACCAGTGGATCACTTACTTTCCATGCCTGCATTGGGACACTATTTTTATGAAAATAATTTATTAGGGGATGATCTCGTTGTGGTTGCACCTGATCATTCTAGTGTAGGTCGTGCGCGTAAGTTTGCTGAATTATTGCACGCAGAGTGGGCAGTTGTTGATCGCCGTGTTGATAATTTAGCACCAGATAAGTCGTATGCTGTGACAGGTAATGTTGCAGGTAAAAGAGCAATATTAGTTGATGATATTATTGATACTGCAACGAGTATGGTAGTGGCTAGTGAAGCCTTGGTAGCTTCAGGTGTTACAAACATTTACGCTGTTGCGCCGCATGCTGTTTTTTCAGATCAAGCGGTCAACAGACTGACTGAATCGGCCATTCAACAAGTAATTATAACAAACACTATTGAAGTGCCAGTTGCAAAGCAGTTTAATAAGTTAATACAAATATCTGTTGCAGCACCGTTTGCTGAAACTATTCGCCGTGTTAATGCATTTGAAAGCATAGAAAACATTATGAAGAGCCCGGATAATTTGGATGTGATGTTATGAAAAGTATTAATGTGAAGCCTTTTCTATCACCAGAGTGGTGTATTTCTGGTGAATCGTTTTTGACTACGCAATTTGGCGCATGCATCGAATTGCAAACAACCGATGTTGCAAAAATACAATTGGCGTTTAAAACAAGCAATCAGGTAGTATCTTTTGCTGTCAAAATTAATGAAGAAGATTGGCAAACGTTGCCAGTGGTAGAACAACAATTAACAGTTGCAATACCAACTAAACTAGCGCATATACGAATCATGTTACGTTCAGTTAATTCTAACAGTATGTCCTTGTGGCAACAAAAAATCATCTTATCAACCATGTTGATTGATGGTGGTGAGGTAGCACCAGTTGTGTATGATGTACCCTATGTAACATTTGTTGGGGACTCAATTACGGCTGGAGAAGAAATGGCTTCAGATGGGAATCATCCAGAGTTGAGTTATCCTGTATTAGTTGCTGAGACACTTGGAAAGCCGCTTAATCGCATTGCATATGGTGGCACTGGCTTAACAGCAAATGCGCCATTTCAGGAACCTACGGCAATTTCTGCTTTGTGGCAAGTGGCAGACAACATTGAACGGGAACGTGTCCTAACAGATCTTGTTATTGTGAATTACGGGACTAACGATTTTAATTATGGGGCCACATCAGAAGCTTTCGCATTTGGTTTGCGAATTTATTTGTTAGAATTGATAAAACGCTTTCATTCTGCTAAAATAATTTTGATGATACCTTTTAATGGTGCGTTTAAAGATATTTATCAGACTGAAGCAAAACGATTTGATAGATTTATAATTATGGCAACAGATAATTGGACATTGCCAAATTTGAGAGTACATCCATTAAGCAATGAACATAAGCAAATTGCTGAACATATTTTGAGAGGACTTTAATCATGGTTTATGCAGCAAATGAACAACGTTATGAGAAGCTACCTTATCGTCGAGTAAGTGACTCTGGGCTTATTTTGCCAGCTGTATCTTTTGGCTTATGGCGTAATTTGGGCGACCAAATGCCACTGGAGAATTCTAAAAAAGTTATATTAAAAGCCTTTGATAAAGGTGTTTTTAGTTTTGATAATGCATCTAATTATGGTCCAAGTAATGGCACGGCTGAAGAAACTTTTGGGCAAGTTTTCCGTAGTGATTTAAAGCCGTATCGTGATGAATTAATCATAACAACTAAGGCGGGTTATCATATGTGGCCAGGGCCGTTAGGTGAATTTTCTGGTAAAAAGACACTGACTGCGGCATTAGATCTTAGCCTAAAACGTATGGGTCTTGATTACGTTGACATTTTTTATGCACATCGCTGGGATCCAAACACACGATTGGAAGAAACAGCGTTGGCTTTAGATTTGTTAGTTAAGCAAGGAAAAGCTTTGTATATCGGTGTTTCAAATTATACAGCAGAGCAAACTAAAGCTATTGCTAAAATATTTAATCAGTTAGGAACGCCATTTATAGGTAATCAAGTATCCTATAATATGTTGAATCGTACTGCTGAAAAAGACGGATTACTTGAAGTATTAGATAAGAACCATGCTGGCTTAATTGCTTATGGACCGTTGGCAGAGGGGTTATTGACGGATCGTTACTTGGACGAGATACCTGATGATTATCCAATTCATCGCACAAATGAATTTTTATTTGAATCAGGAAAAACAGCATTGATTACTAAATTAAATGCGCTAAATAATATAGCACTGGCACGTGGTCAAAAATTGTCACAAATGGCACTTGCTTGGTTATTAAAGGATGAGCGTGTACCCAGTGTTGTAATTGGTGCTAGTAATATTGACCATTTATTGGATAATTTATCGTTCAGTGATAACATGGTGTTTAGTGATGATGAGCTTGAACGCATTAAAAGTATTTTAGAAAAATAAAGTTATATCAATACAATATTAGTCAATTATACGAAACGAAAGTAATCAAACGCAATAGTTAATTAACGAACAGCATGTGATATACGAGTTATAATTAAAAATGACAAGGACGCAATGTGATTTCAATCGTACTACTCAAAGCATCAGTTTTACCTTCACAAAATGAGCACCAAGTATTTTTATTTGGACTCGTTTTTTTGGCGACATTTAGTCTTTTTAGTATTGGTCAGTTAATTGTGAATTATAGACGGAAATGGCATAATTTTTCGTTTTATAATGGTATTATAGTTGCGTGTATTGTCACAGTGGTGGCAATCGGTGGTTTGTATGCTTATCAGAACAATACGTTTGGCATCAATGATATGACGCGAAAGCATATTCAAAAACGTGAACGTACCATACTTAATAAAAAAAGTACAAATGATCATACAAAGCGATCTGTGATTTCTAAAATGGTTATGCGTAACGCGGCCAAAGGCTTAGAAAAACAAGGATTTGTTTCTATTCCGAGTCAAAATATTTTATTGCCAATTTATAATGATGCCTATTCTGATAAGGGTTTAAATGCAGGAGCTGATTATGCTAATCGTTCAGAAGTTGATCCGACTGGTCAAAAAAAGCCAATCATGGGTCAGGGTAATTATGGCTTGGCAGCCCACAATTTTAATGATGGTCATACTGGATTCAGTGCATTGCAAGAATCAACAAATCATAATGAACCATATTTGGTTAATGGTCAGTTACGAGGTTCCTCATGGTTAAACGGTCAGAATGTTTTGCTGGCTAACCAGAAGGGAATTTATCGGTATATTATTTATGGACAATCAACAGTTTCAGCAACAGAAGTATCGATTTTAAATCCAACAAAAAATGCTGAATTGACTATCATCAGTTGCTTGTTTCCATCAACACAATATCGTATTATTACGCATGCCAAATTGCAAAAAGCATATACTTGGGATCAAGCACCTGCGAGATATGTCAGTGAGTTTAATTTGAATGTACGCAACACAAATGCACGTGTTAATTGGTGGAACCCTGGAGTAGAAGAAGGTGCTAATGGTAATAAAGGTGGACAAGGTTAATTAAAATACATTGCTTTAATAAATGACGCCACGGAAGTTAAATATATGAAGTATTTCATATATCTAGCCTTCGTGGCGTCATTTATTAATTATAGTGGTTGAATCCAAGTATTTTGAGCACCCGCCTTAGTTAATGCGTTAGCGATTGTAATGGCATCATCATTATTTCTAGCTAAAGCAAACATTGCCCCACCTATGCCAGCACCAGTTAATTTAGCGCCTAATGCACCAGCGTGAATAGCGGCGTTAACAAGGTTATCTAATTTTGGATGAGAAATACCTAGTGATTGCAGTTCATGATGAGCAGCTGTAAATAATAGTCCTGCATGTTCTGGATTATTATTAGTCAAATCAGTGCGTACTTTATTTGCTATTTGCCCAAGATGAACAATTTTTTGCCATGTGAGTTCATAATCGAAATCAAGTTGACTTTTAACAATATTAATAGCATGCATTGTTTGGCCGTGTATACCTGTATCAGCAACGACTAGAGTGCCTGTAAGTGACATTTTAAAGGGTGTTAACTGCTGATGCTTTACAAACCAAATTGGATCATTTGAACTGACAGTAGCAGCATCTAATCCTGATGCTGAGCCATGAGAAATTGTTTCTTCAATATCGGTGAAATATTTTAACTCTGTAGCAATTAATGGCATGTCAGCAAAGTCAAAAAAGGCTTTAGTAATTGAAGTGGCAAAAGCTGCTGAAGCCCCAAAGCCACGTTCTTGAGGAATATTTGTATCAATTGCAAGTGTAAATGGGACATCGGTTAGTTTAAGTTTAGTCAGTAGGTGTAAAATTAATTGACGTAAGCCTTCAACATTAGCGCCAAGTTCGTCTAAATCACCATGAAATGTACTGCTTTCAATGGTTTGGGCACGAAAGGCTGGACGAATAGTCGTTGTAACAGTTAAGTTTGTTAATGGAATTGCGATAGCTGGCTGGCCATACACAACGGCGTGTTCGCCAACTAAAATTATTTTAGCGTGGGCAATCCCGACGCCGATCATTTGATTAATCATATTTTTTCTCCAAATATACTATACTATTGTACCGCATCGCGTTAAATAGTGTAAAATAATAAGAGAATTACGTTGTTAAGTTTGTCGTAAATTTAATATTTAAAGCAAAGTTAACAACGTAATTCAAAAAATAAATTACAGAAAGGTGTTTGTTATGAACGCCAACGAAACCTTTGTAGTTGTCGATCTGGAAACGACGGGGCAGAGTGTCACTAAAGGTGGCCGTATTATACAAATTGGAATGACTTTTATTAAGCATCGTCAGATAATCGATCATTTTGAATCCTTTGTTAATCCTGGCCAATTAATCGATCGTAACATTCAGCAATTAACCCACATTGCTCAAAAAGATGTTAAGAATGCGCCTTATTTTGAAGAATTGGCACCAATGCTACAAAATTTATTAAATGACACAATTATTATCGCGCACAATGTTAATTTTGACTATCCTTATTTAAATGATGAATTTAGACGAACAGGTTTTCCGGAACTGACTTCGTCTGCAATTGATACCGTGCAACTTGCACAAATTCTGTTACCAACAGCTCCTGGGTATCGTTTACTAGATTTGACAACTTATTTAGATATTACATTGAATAATGCGCATCGTGCAAATGCTGATGCGCATGCCACGGCACTATTATTTTTGAAGTTATGGCAACGAGCTGAACAGTTACCTGCTGTTGTTTTGAAACAACTTCAAGATGGTCAATGGCCGTTTTTGAGACAAACACAAGTTTTTTTGAAATTAATCAAAACTAATGGTCAGAGAAAAGATATTAGGTTATTAAAAAATGTTGCGATAAGGCAACCAATGCAAGCGACGATATCCTCTAATCAACCAAATTTACCGAAATACCCAATAGCTACACAGGAAAAAGCAGACATATTTGGTCATTGGTTAACTTCAAATGATGCACAAAATAGCTTAATGAATCGCGTCAATGAATTCATAGTGAAACGAGCTGATGGTATTTTAACAGTACTAACAGCACCAAAAATTGGTAAAACACTTGGCTATCTTGTACCATTATTATTAGATGCAAAATCTAGACCAGTTGTTTTGTTGACCAACGATAGTAGTTTACAAAGCCAACAATTGACGTTGGTTCACAAGCTAACAAAACTTTTGGATATTAAGTTAAACACTGCTATTTTATATGATCCAGCTGAATATATTGATCTTGATCGATTTGTTGCTATTTTGAATAGATCAGTGGATGCGAGTCAAACGCAATTTTTTAAAGCACGGATACTTGTTTGGTTAACACAAACAAAAACAGGTTTATTACGTGAAATACAAGTTGGCGCACAAAATATTGATATGCTTTCAGATATTCAAGGCGATACAGAAAGCCAATATTTCAAACAAGCTCGAGCTAATGCAAATGTTTCAGACGTTATCATTATGAATTTTGAATCGTATTTTAATCAGGAGCAACACTTACGAGTGACTCGAAAAATTGAAAAATGGCCTGTTGTCGTGATGGAAACGCCAAGTCAATTTGTGACAAATTTGCAAAATTATTTTCATGTAGATTTGAATTTGACGCAAGTCCAAAATGTGTTGAAAAATTTAAACCATCAAGAAATTATTGGTTTATCACATAAGCAACGTGTGTTTATTAAGCAGAGCATGAGTGAAGCGTTTAAATTAATTAAACAAATTAATCATGCAGATAAAACGGTGCCTAATTTAAAACGTATTGAACGATTATTAATAATTATTGCGCATTTGACAGATATTATTAAAATCGGTAGCACCCAAGTACCTCATGAATTGAACGAAGGCAAGGAGCAATTGATTAAAATAAAACGATTACAGCAACAGTCTGATGTTATCAGTAGTGTTGAAGTACAAGCTGTTAATGACCAACAGCAAGTCGTTATATCTTTTGATGTGCTTGATAGACGTATTTATCAAGAAAAGTTTATTGTTCACATTCACAAGTTGTTAATTGTGAGTGAATATTTAGACAATACGGTAAGTGAATTTTTACGTGATGCACCAAAAAATATTACCGTAGAACGTGATTTTATTCATAATAAGGCAACACCAGTTCGTATTGTACAAATGCAAAAATCTTCTCCAATTGTACATTTACAAGCCATCACACAACAAAATGTCGGTGAAATACTGATTATTTTGCCAGATATCGAGCGCGTAAATCATTGGTACCAAAAAATAAAACGTACAGTAACAACACAATATAGTATTGTTGCCGAAAGCATTACAGGATCTTTGGAAAAAATACAACGCCAAAGCCACCCTGAACAGGCTAACATTGTCATTGTAACAGATAAAATATTTAGTACGATGTGGTTACGAGATCAAGAAGTGCCAGCTGTGGTTATTGTACCAGAGCGTTTGGTGTGGCAACCGGTATCAAGACTAGCCTTAGTTTTGACGCAAATGCAGAAACATAAGGCACCATTGCTTATTACGCAATTAAACGCCATGCAACGCAATCGATTTAAATCTCAAATTCAAGTGGCACATCATTTTGATGTCAAGAATAATTTAATACAACAGTATAGCCAAATTTTAAAAGATGTTTGATATAATATTAATGAGTGTGTTGGAGGAAATGACAGTATGATGCAATTTAAAGATGATATTAGAATCCGTCATCGCCAAAAACAAAGACATGTTCACTGGGCGCGCGTTTGGTTCATTATCGCGGGTGTTGGTATTTTGCTGAGTGCCTTAGTATTAGGTTATTTTTATGTATCTTTATCTCCTATGCGAGATGATGAAGTACGTTTACAACGTTTTGTAAAAAAAGAGACAGATATTGCTACTGTACAACAAATAAATGTTGACCATCGGCAGAAAACAACTTACGCAATTACTGGAACAACAGCCTCTGGCCAAGAAAAAATAGCTATTGTTAATAGCAAAATGAGTCAAGCAAAAACATATAATCGTAGTGGTGGCTTAACTAATAAGCAATTACGTCAATTAATCTTAACAAACTATAAACCTAAAAAAATCTATTCGGCTAATATTAGTGAATATAAGCAAACATTAGTTTGGGAAGTAAGTTATAAAGGACAAAATAATGCTTTGAATTATGTCACATTAGATTTCAAGACAGGGAAGCCATATCGTGCGATTAATGGTCTTTAGGGAGAAAAAATGATTTCAGAAAAAGCGAAGGCGGTTCAACCTGCAGCAACGTTGGCAATGAGTAAATTAGCGAAAGATATGCAAGCTGAAGGTATTGATGTCATTAATTTAGGTGTCGGTGAATCTGATTTTCAAACGCCACAACATATTGCCAAAGCAGCAACGCTAGCGATAGAATCAAATAAAACTAGCTTTTATACACCAACTAGTGGTGTGAAAGAATTAAAACAAGCCATTGTTAATCAGGTTGAGCAACGTTATCAGGCTAGCATTAAATTGAATAATGTTACGGTGACAACAGGTGCTAAATTATCATTATATGTCTTAATGCAAACACTTTTGAACCCGAATGATATTGTTGTTGCAGCAGCACCACTATGGGTAAGTTATATTGAACAAATTAAACTAGCGGGGGGGATAGTACAAACTATTCTGCCAAAAAATGATGAACTGAAACTAACCGTTGCTGACCTAGAAAAATTATCGGATCAAATCAAGCTAATTATTGTTAATTCACCAACAAACCCAACTGGTCAGGTTTATTCACGTCAGGAATTGATAGAAATATTAGATTGGGCTAAAAAGCATGATACGTATATTATTTTAGATGAAATTTATGGACAGCTTGTTTATAATGGTGCGGTATTCACTTCAGGGTTACAAATTAAAACACTGGAAAATAGTCGTATGATTATTGTGGATGGTGTTTCAAAAGCTTATGCGATGACAGGATGGCGTATTGGATGGACCTTGGCTTCTTCTGAAATTATCGCTGCAATGAATAAACTACTTGATCATATGACATCAAATCCCACAGCGGTCGCACAGTATGCAGCAATTGCTGCACTAAATGGTGATCAAAGTAGTGTTGAAACGATGCGCCTCGCCTTTGAAAAAAGATTGAATACAACGTTTGATTTATTAAATACTGTACCTGGTTTACAGGTAACAACTAAGCCACAAGGTGCGTTTTATTTGTTTCCAAAAGTGTCAGCAGAAATATTGTTAGCTGCAGGTGTAGCTAATACGACTGACTTATCAATGAAAATTTTAGAAGAAGCACACGTTGCCATGCCCTCTGGAGAAGGCTTCGGTATGCCAGGTTATTTACGTATGGGCTACGCTAAGGATCAAGAGGTACTAAACGAAGCGGTACGAAGATTGACTACGTTCTTTCAACAATATATTTAACTAAAAATTAGGAGAAATATGCCTATAATTATTAAATAATTTTTGATCATGTGTGACTAACGGTCATATTAAAACAAATGATTATTTTAATTGTTGTAGACATGTAAAAGATATATCTATGGTACAAGAAATTCCCACAATACAAATAATTGACGCTAAAAATTATGTCGGTCAAACAGTTAAGATTGGTGCATGGTTACGTCAAAAGCGCGGGTCAGGAAAATTGGCCTTTTTGCAACTACGTGATGGTTCTGCTTTTTTTCAAGCTGTGGTTGTCAAGGCAGATATTTCAGAAACACTTTTTGAACTTGCTAAGGGATTGAAGCAAGAGACCAGTTTATATGTGACTGGTGAGATTCATGAAGATGCACGATCATCATTTGGATATGAAATGGCTGTTTCCAATATTGAAATCATTGGTGAAAGTCATGATTATCCAATTACGCCTAAAGAACATGGCACAGAGTTTTTGTTTGACGAACGGCATTTGTATTTACGCCATTTAAAGCCCTTTGCAACTTTAAAAATTCGTAACACACTTATTGCAGCAACTTATGAGTTTTTCAATAATGAAGGATTTACAAAGTTGGACTCACCATTGTTGACTGGATCAGCACCGGAGGGCACTACTGACCTATTCGAAACTGATTATTTTGGAGAATCTGCATTCTTGTCACAAACAGGGCAATTATATGCTGAAGCAGGGGCGATGGCATTTGGAAAGGTCTTTACATTTGGACCAACATTTCGAGCTGAAAAATCTAAAACACGTCGTCATTTAACAGAGTTTTGGATGATTGAACCAGAAATGGCGTTCATGCATCAAGAAGAAAGTTTGGTTGTGCAGGAACGTTATATTTCATTTCTAATTTCAAAAGTTTTGGAGAAAAATGAGCAGGAATTAGACATTTTAGAACGTGATAAAGACTTACTTCGTTCATATACTGAATTACCTTATCCACGTGTGAGTTATGATGATGCAATTAAATTATTACAAGACAATGGCTTTGATGTTGAATGGGGTGTTGATTTTGGTTCACCTGAAGAAACATTTTTAGCCAATCATTTTGCTAAGCCTGTATTTATTGTAAATTTCCCTAAGGCAATTAAAGCTTTTTATATGAAACGTCACGCCACACGTGAAGACGTTGTTGTGTCAGCAGACTTGTTGGCACCAGAGGGCTACGGCGAAATTATTGGTGGTTCAGAGCGTGATACGGACTATGAGTATCTTAAACAACGTATTAAAGAAGAAGGGTTGAGTCTTGAAGAGTACGGTTGGTATTTAGATTTGCGCAAATACGGTTCTGTACCACATGCAGGATTTGGTCTTGGACTGGAACGGTTGGTAACCTTTGTGACTGGTGAAGAGCATATTCGTGAAGCAATTCCATTCCCTCGTATGACTAATCGTTTACGACCTTAATTTAAAATCTAAGAAGTGCTTTTTGAAACGCCTATTCAAAAAACATGTTAGACTATAGTGAGATGTAAAAACGTCCAAGTAAGGCTTGGACGTTTTTAAAACGACATCGAAATAGAATGAAAGCGGTAGGAATATGGCGTTAGAAAAGCGTTTGCAACAATATATTCATGCTGGTCAATTAAGTATTAGTAATGATTTATTACTACATTATCAAGAAATTGGCATGAATAATGATGATTTAGCTATTTATTTACAAGTGACACGTATTCAAAGTCAAGGAGACTCAGCAAGCCCAAGCACTTTAGCTCGTGTGTTACATTTGACAGAAAGTGTTATTGTTGCACGACTTAAAAGTTTAATTACGCGTGAATTGATGATTATTTCATCTGCAACCAAACAAGTTGAAACCTATGATTTTACGCCAATGATTGAAAAATTGTTACAAGGAAAACAGGTTGCTGAGAAGCCAATTATTTCTGACGGTAAATCGGCGCGCAAAGAAATATTCCAAACCATAGAAGTAGAATTTGGTAGACCACTAACACCAATGGAGATGCAAACAATTGGTCATTGGTTTGATCAAGATCATTTTGAACCCGATTTGATGTTACTCGCGATACAAGAAGCTGTTGCCAATAACGCACGTAGTTTGAGATATATTGAAACGATATTAGTTAATTGGCAACGTGATAGCGTTAAAACACCTGCACAAGCTCAAATTGCAAAGCAAAAAAGACGAGGTGTAACTTACACTTACGATAATTTATTTTAATATAATGCTTGGGACTGTATCACCTAAAGACAAATGAAATCCAAAAATGGGTAGCTGTTTAGTAGATAGTAACTGAGTATTGCCACTCATATCACGTAAACGCGTGGTTAGTTGGGAGAGAGTCATTGGCTTTTTTCCAGTAACGATTTGTAAGTTTGGAGAATTAGGAATGTAACGTATTTGTGAGATTGCTATAGCCATCCCTGCTTCTTGATAAAACAACAAGCTTTTAGGTGACATATATTGCGTTAGATTTTCGAAGTCTATTAATTTCATATTAACCACCATATCAGAACATAGATTAATTAAACATTGTTTTACTAAATCTAGTATAAAGGAAAACTAATGGAAAAAACATATCATTTAATGGCAACAGCAGCAGCGGGGCTTGAGTCTCTTGTTGGGAAAGAACTTGAACGTTTAAATTACGATCATCAAGTGGAAAATTATCGCGTACGATTTGAAGGCACTGCTCGAGATATTTTGAATACAAATGTTTGGTTACGTACTGCAGATCGTATTAAAATTATTGTTGGTGAATTTGATGCAACAACATTTGATGACCTGTTTGAAGGCGTGAAGGCATTACCTTGGGAAGAATATCTGAACTATGATTCAGAATTTCCAGTTGCCGGTCGATCAAAAAAATCAGAGTTGTTTAGTGTACCTGATGTACAAGCAATTACAAAAAAAGCGATTGTTAGTCGTTTGCAGGATGCGTATCATATTCATACACGCTTGCCTGAAAATGGTTATTTTGCACAGCTAGAAGTCATGATTGATAAAGATCATGTGATTGTTACACTTGATACAACGGGCCCTTCATTGTTCAAACGTGGGTACCGTGTAAATAAGGGTGGCGCACCATTAAAAGAAAACTTTGCAGCAGCATTAGTTTTACTAACTAATTGGCATCCAGACAGACCCTTTGTAGATCCAACGACCGGTTCTGGTACAATTGCTATTGAAGCAGCTTTGATTGGCCGGAATATTGCACCTGGGTTAATTCGTGATTTTGATGTTGAACAAATGGATTGGTTTGACAAATCATTATCTGAAACAGTTCGCGATGAGGCTGAGGCACAAGCAGATTATGATCGCGTTCTTGACATAGAAGCTTTTGATAATGATGCAAATATGATTGAAATTGCGATTGAAAATGCAAAACATGCAGGTCTTAGCAAAGATATTGTGTTCACACATTTAGCAGCTAAAGATTGGCAAACTGATAAGGTCAATGGTGTGTTAGTTTCTAACCCACCATATGGTGAAAGATTAGGTGAATTGGAAGCAGCCCAAGAGCTGTATGTAGAGATGGGAAATATTTATCGTCAACTACCTAGTTGGAGTAAGTACATTTTGACAAGCGATTTAGAGTTTGAAACATCTTACGGTGAAAAGGCAACAAAACGCCGTAAATTATATAATGGGGCCATGCGTGTTGATTATTTTCAGTATTGGGGCAAACGGGCTAAGTAATAGGGCGGAAGTTTTAATGCATTGATGCATTAAAACTTTTTTTCTTTGCGTAACGCATTAAAAAATTAACAATTGTTAATGACATGGATCAACTTGAGTAGAACATTGTGTTTTTATTCTAAAAGTGACTGTGACGTGTGGTAAAATAAATAGTATTTATAAAGGAGTGATTACGGTTGTCGTAGTCAAACACGAATATGCTAGTATATATGCGTCAAGCGCAAAATAATGATGTAATTGATATCTTAAATATTATTGAGACTGCACGTATTTATCTCAACCAACAGGGAGTCAACCAGTGGCAATTAGGTTATCCAAATCAAGACACCATTTTAAGTGATTTAAATCAGAAAATAGGCTACGTACTTATTGTAGCTGATCAAGTAGCTGGGTATGTTGCGATAGTATCAGGAGAAGAACCCAATTATAAAAAAATTGAATTGGGTCAATGGTTAAACAAATCAACTGACTATGTTGTCATTCATCGATTTGCATTGTCACCACTTTACAGGGGACAAAAATTGACCCAACGATTTATGACAGCTATTTTGACTTATTTTTTTGAGCGGCAGGCTTTTGATTTTAGAATTGATACGCATCCTGAAAATATCCCAATGCAAGCTGTTATACGAGACAATGGTTTTACTAAACAAGGTATTGTGCGTATTGACGAAGGTACTGATAGTAGTATACGTTGGGCGTATCAATTATTGTTAAAGTAGTTCTCTTTACTTATTAAAAGTAAGCTGTTATGATAAATATATAATCTATTTAAATAGACAAGCAAATTTAAGGAGAAACTGTGTGGCACTAAGTATTGGCTAAACTTGTCCAATACTTGATATAACGCAAAAAATAATTATGACATTTACCGATTTACAAAAGCAGCGGCGAACGACCTACGTTTTGGGCAAAAAAATGACTCAAACACCCGAAGATATTTTTGAAATTGTAAAATCTGCTGTTAAAAATTCACCAACAGCATTTAATAATCAGACTGTACGTACAATCGTATTGACTGGGGACTCGCATGAAAAATTGTGGCAGTTAACTGCAGACCGTCTAAAATTAGAAGTGCCAGATGAAGCCACTTATAATAATACGTTAGCTAAGATTAATAGTGCATTTAAAGCTGGATATGGGACTATTTTATTTTTTACCGATACATCAGTAGTTAAGTCTTTTGAAGAAAATATTCCGTTATATGCTGAAAATTTTTATGACTGGTCGGAACAAGGACATGGTATTGCTGAGTATGCAACATGGTTAGCACTAACAGAATCTGGACTTGGTGCGTCATTACAGCATTATAATCCACTGATTGATGAACAAGTGGCAGAAAGCTTTAACGTACCATCATCATGGCGTTTACGAGCACAAATGCCTTTTGGATCAATTGAATCACCAGCAGATGATAAAACATTTGTAGCTGATGAGGATCGCTTTAAATTGTTTAAATCATAAGCTAATTATAGTTACTAAAAAGCAAGTGAGAAACCTGAATTTTCAGATTTCTCACTTGCTTTTTGTTTGCGTAAACTTCGCTTTTAAAGCAGCAACTTGTTCGGCCTTAGTCAATTGTGTTTGTTGACCTGACTTGTAATTAGCATTAGCTTGCTTTTGTTTAAAATCAATTTGATAACGTCCCATAGTATAACTCCTTTTTGTGTCTTTAATAGTATACCTTATTTTATGCGTGAAAGGTTAAATAAAATAAGGTCGACCGTGGTAAAATGAAGGCAACTGACGAATAAGGAGAAACTCTATGGTGAATTTAGCGGATGTCGCACATCAAGCACATGTGTCAAAAATGACGGTTAGTCGGGTGATAAATCATCCTGAAAAAGTGTCTACGGAAGTGAGAACAGCTGTTATGGCAGCGATTGAGTTAATTGGCTATCAGCCAAATCGTATTGCTAAAGCGTTGGTGAATCACCAAAACTATGTGATTCAATTTTTAGTACTGGAAGATGTTGTTACGGTCGAACCTAATTATGCTATTTTATTATTACACCTTGCCGATGTTTTGAATCAAAAAGGTTATACTTTGGAAATTAGTACGACAATCACTGATAATGACCATATTGATGGCATCATCGTCAGTGGATGGCGTCAATCGGACTTATTAGCATTAGAAGCGTTACGTGTACCGGTTGTCCTTTATGGCGAATCACCAACAGATCACGATATGGCATATGTTGACGTTGATAATCGAATTGGAACGATGTTAGCGACAAGGCACATGATTAATGCTGGCTATCAAAAAATTATTTATGTTGGTATGGATGTTGATTTACCTTTTTCAAATGAACGTGAGTTGGGCTATTTAGACACAATGGTTGCCAAAAAACGTGTATCAAGAGTCTATACTGTAGCCAATCACTCACATATAGCAGAACAATTAATTCACAACATTATGGCACAATTACCTAAAAATACAGGTATTGTTTGTGCAACTGATCGTATTGCATTAGGTGTTGTGCGCGCCTTGAACAAAAAAAACGGCGTACCGGAACAATATGGTGTGATTGGATTTGATGGTGTATTTATTGATCAAATTTCATCGCCACAATTAACCACAGTTCATCAACCATTTGCAAAAATTGCGCAATCACTGGTAGACAATTTGTTCTTGCAATTACAAAATAGTGAACTGGTAATGCAACGTATAGCACCAGAGTTAATACGTCGTGATACAACTCGGGCCTAAAAAGATGTTACCGTTAACAGCTCGTTGGCTATTTCATTTGATGATAGCGTGTCTTATACTAAATATTGTAAACGTTTACATGAAAAAATTTAGTTTGAAGGAGATTACTATGGCTAACAAAAAAACAGGGCAGGGATTGCCGAATTTACCACTTAGCACGATTTGGATGCTGAGTTTCGGCTTTTTGGGCGTACAAATGGCATTCTCACTGCAGAGTTCCCAAATGGGGCGTATTTTTCAGACGTTAGGTGCGGACCCAACGAAACTGGGATTTTTCTTTATTTTACCACCGTTGGCAGGGCTGTTTGTTCAACCACTTGTTGGTTATTTCTCAGATCGTACATGGACGAAGCGTTTTGGACGTCGAATGCCTTACTTATTAGTTGGTGCTTTAGTATCTGTTATTGTGATGTTCTTGTTACCAAACTCTGGTAGTTTTGGGCTCTCAACAACTGCTGGTTTATGGTTTGGTGCTATCACGATTTTATTCATGGATTTGAGTTCAAATGTTGCCATGCAACCTTTTAAAATGGTTGTTGGTGACATGGTTAATGAAGATCAAAAATCATATGCTTATTCAATTCAGAGCTTCTTATCAAATACTGGTTCTGTTCTGGCAACGATTTTCCCATTCTTATTGACAGCAATTGGTGTTGCCAACACAGCACCTAAAGGTCAAGTACCAGCATCAGTTATTATTTCATTCTATGTTGGTGCGATTGTTCTAGTTGTTTTTTCACTGATCGCAGTCTTCAATGTTAAAGAATACGATAACGCCACATATGAGTTGTATCATGGGTATGCTTTAAATATACCAAATGATGGGAAGGGTGGATTCGTAACATTGTTAAAGCGCGCACCTAAGACATTTTGGATGGTAACGTTGACGCAATTCTTCTGCTGGATGGCGTTCCAGTATTTGTGGACGTATGGTACTGGCGCTGTGGCTGACAATATTTTTCATGCGACCGACCCAACCACAGCTGGTTATCAAAATGGTGGTAACTGGTTCGGTATCATGTCCGCAGTGTATGCAGTTGCTGCAGTCTTATGGTCATTAGTTTTGTCAAAGATTCCAGCAACAAAGAATAAGACAGGTTATGCTTTATCATTATTATTAGGCGCAATTGGTTTCACCTCAGTGTTCTTTATCCACTCACAGTACTTATTAATTGCATCATTTATTCTAATCGGTATTTCATGGGCTGGCATGATGGCATATCCATTTATTATGGTAACCAATGCGCTGCCCGGTGATCACATGGGTACGTATTTAGGCTTGTTTAATGGTTCAATTTGCTTACCACAAATTGTTGCCTCAGTTGCAAGTTTCGTAGTGTTCCCAGCACTTGGTTCACATTTTCCATCAATGATATTGGTTTCCGGTATCTTAATGCTAGTTGGTGCAATTAGTGTGGGATTTATTAACGAAATTCATAGTAATCCTGTGAATGCATAACAATAATGTTTAGCGCTGAAGCGAAGCATTAGAAAAATTGAAGAGGTAAAAAGTCTTATGAAACGAATTTTTGAAGTTGATCCTTGGACAGTCACATCACATGATTTGAATCCTGAAGATAAGCGTCTGCAAGAATCTATGACGAGTTTGGGGAACGAGTACATGGGCATGCGCGGTATGTTTGAAGAAGTGTACTCTGGTGACACACATCAAGGCATTTACGTTGGTGGTGTCTGGTTCCCTGATAAAACACGTGTTGGTTGGTGGAAAAATGGTTATCCACTTTATTTTGGTAAAGCCATCAATGCATTAAACTATGTCAAAGCAGACATTCACGTAGACGGTAATCAAGTTGATTTAGCTAAAAATGACGTGACTGATTTCGAAGTATCTTTAGATATGAAAACTGGTGTGTTGAAGCGTACTTTTACTGTATTTGGTGTAAAGTTTAATATTACGCGTTTGGTTTCAGCAGCAGTTAAGGAATTGGCAGATGTTCATTATGACTTGTCATCAGCTGATGGTCAAAAGCACCAAATTCGATTTGATGCTAGTATCGACGGCGATGTTGCCAATGAAGACGCTAACTACGATGAGAAATTCTGGCAAGTTTTGGATGCTGGCAATGAAACAAATGCATCATTCATTGCTACGCAAACCATTGAAAATCCATTTGGTGTGCCACAATTTACTGTTGTTGCACGTCAAAGTTTTGTTGGCGGCGAAAAGCACGGTAGCAATCGCTCTGAGAAGGAAGTGACAGATAACTTTGATATTGAAGTACCAGCAAAAGGTTCAGTGATTTTTGAAAAACGTATCATTGTGACAACTTCACGTGACTACGACGGTTTAGACAAAATCATTGCTGCAGGTGACACATTGACCAAAGATATTGCTACAAAATCATATGATGATATTTACAATGCGCATGCACAAGAGTGGGCAAATCGTTGGGAAAAGGCCGATGTCCAGATTGAAGGTGACGATGCTGCGCAACAAGGTATTCGTTTCAATTTATTCCAACTATTCTCAACTTATTATGGCAATGATCCACGCTTGAACATTGGACCAAAAGGTTTCACGGGTGAAAAGTATGGTGGGGCCACATATTGGGATACGGAAGCCTTTGCAATTCCTGTTTATCTTGGTGTTGCTGACCCATCAGTGACCCGTTCATTGCTACAATATCGTTTTGACCAATTGGATGGCGCTTTCCATAATGCCAAAGAACAAGGATTGAAAGGTGCTCTGTACCCAATGGTAACCTTTGATGGTATTGAGTCACACAACGAGTGGGAAATTACGTTTGAAGAAATTCACCGTAATTCCACCATTGCTTATGCAATTTACAATTACACTAACATCACGGGCGATCACTCATGGTTAGATGGTGATGGCGCACAGGTTTTGTATAATATTGCCCGTTTCTGGGCTGATCGTGTTCATTATTCTGCACGAAACGATAAGTATATGATTCATGGTGTTACGGGTCCTAACGAGTATGAGAACAATGTTAATAATAATTTCTACACGAACTGGATGGCTAAATGGGTCTTACAATATTCGCTTGAACACTATGATGAAATTAATGCTGATGAAAAAGCAAAGTTAGCTTTGACTAATGATGAATTAGCAAAGTGGCAAGAAATTGTTGATAAAATGTACTTGCCAGAGGCTGATGTTGAAACCAAAACAGGTAAAAAGCATATCTTTGTTCAGCATGATACATTCTTGGATAAAGATTTGACACCAATTGCTGATATGCCACAAGACATTCGACCAATTAACCAAAATTGGTCATGGGATCGCATCTTGCGATCACCATATATTAAGCAATCTGATACATTACATGCCATGTTCTATTTCCCAGACGCATTCACAAAAGAAGAAAAGCGTAGCAACTTCGAATTCTATGAACCACTGACAGTGCATGAATCATCGTTGTCGCCATCAGTTCATTCAATTTTGGCTGCTGACTTACAAATGGTGGATAAAGCGATTGAGATGTACGAACGTGCGGCCCGTTTGGACTTGGACAACTACAATAACGATACGTCAGATGGTTTGCATATAACCGCTATGACAGGTTCATGGCTAGCAATTGTGCAAGGTTTCGCTGGCATGCGTGTTCGTGACAACAAGCTTCATTTGAAACCGTTCTTGCCAAAGAACTGGACAAAATATGCCTTTCGTTTGGTATTTCGCGGTCATGTTTTGGAAGTGTCAGTCGATGGTCAAGGGGCGCATGTTGACTTGATTTCAGGTGAACCATTGATTATTGACTTATTGGGTCAAGATGTCACGTTGACAAAATAATGAGAATTAAGAATGAGCGAGGAATCGCTCATTTGCAATATAGCAGGAAAGGGTATCATGAAGGTAGTAGAAAAAGAATTTGGGCAGTTACCTGACGGCAAAATCGTGACAGCATTTACCCTAGAAAATACCAATCATACACAAATCACAGCGATTTCGTATGGGGCGACTTGGCAATCATTTTCAGTTGAGCGTGATGGCGAAAAACAAGAATTGCTAGTGCAATTTGACGATTTAGCCGCATACTTAGATAATCCGTTCCACTTTGGTAATACAATTGGTCGTGTCGGTGGGCGTCTGTCAAAGACTGAATATACTCTTAATGGCACACAGTTTACTTTGACACCTAATGATCATGGCAATGTTCTACATTCCGGGATTAATGGCTTCGATGCTGTTAATTGGCACGGCGAAGCACATCATATGGAAACAGCAGCTGAAGTTATTTTTACACGAACTTTTGATGATGAATTTGCTGGTCAACTAGATGCACAAGTGACTTATCGTTTGGATGACGAGGATCGTTTAGAAATTATATTTAGTGGCGTTTCAACTGAAAATACATTGTTTAATCCGATGACGCATGTCTACTTTAATTTAGTAGGAAAAAACAAAGATATTAGTCAACACAAATTACAAATTGCATCGCGACAACATCTTGAAGTTAATCATGATACAATTCCAACTGGTAAATTGATTGACAATCAATTTACCAAATTTGATTTCGCGCATTTGCATGCTTTGGGACAAGAACATTATGATGATGCTTGGGTATGCGATCCCGATCGTCAAGGAGTAAGCGTGGGCCTCACTTCGCCTGATGAAACTGTGACATTGACCGTTGATTCAGATCGTAATGGTGTTGTTATCTTTACTGCTAACCCTGATGATAGTAGTTCAATTAAGACTGCGTTGGCTATTGAGATGCAGACATTGCCTGATGCGGTCAATCATGAAGGTTTTGGCGATATTGTTTTGCCAGCAAATGACACAAAAACATATACGGTAACTTACCAAATTAAAAAAAGTGAGGATAAATAAGAATGGCTAAATTTTCAGATATTAAAGGCTTTGCCTTTGATTTGGATGGCGTTATTGCTGATACAGCACGTTTTCATGGCGAAGCTTGGCGTCAGACTGCTGATGAGGTAGGCACAACTTGGACACCGGAACTGGCAGAAGGGTTGAAAGGTATCAGCCGCATGGCGTCGTTACAGATGATTTTAGATGCTGGTGGCCATGCTGAGGATTTTTCTCAAGCCGCTAAAGAGGCATTGGCAGAAAAGAAAAACCATAACTACCAACAACTAATTTCGACATTGACTGAAGCTGATATTTTACCGGGAATGAAAGCATTTATTGAATCTATTAAAGCAGTTGGGTACACAATGTCTGTGGCTTCGGCTTCTAAAAATGCACCAATGATCTTAGATCATTTGGGTCTAACGAATTATTTTGTCGGCATTGTTGACCCAGCAACTTTAAAGCATGGCAAGCCGAATCCTGAAATTTTTGTTCGCGCAGCTGACCTGCTTAACTTAAATCCAGCCCATGTTATTGGTTTAGAAGATTCTGCTGCTGGCATTACTTCAATTAATGGTGCAGGTGAAACATCATTGGCAATTGGGCAAGCTGATGTGTTATCGGATGCAGACTTGAACTTTGCTTCGACTGCAGAAATTACGCTAGTTAATATTGAAGCTAAAATGACATAAATAATCAATAAAAAAACGCCGGTTAAACCGGCGTTTTTTGCTGTTTTAAGCGATTGTTGTAACTGTTCCACCTGGAATGAAGGTGATATCTGTAAAGATAACGCTATGTGATGACAATGAGTTATTAGCGAGGTTACTGATCGCTAATTCGCCCATTTTGGTGAAATTTTGTTGAGCGGCTGTTAAAACAGGCCGTGTTAATTGTGTTAATTCTGTCCCATCAACGGTTACAATAGATAAATCATTAGGTACAGAAATACCAGCATCTCGGGCACCATTAAGTAAACCAATACTGATGATATCAGCTGATCCAATGACTGCAGTAAATGGCAACGGTAAGCCAAATTTTTTAATGGCCTCTATGCCAGTTTGATAAGTCATTTCAACGCCCCAAATAAAATCGGGATTGTACGTGATATCGTGAGATGCCAAAGCATCAATATATCCTTGACGTCTTAAAATTGCAACAATAGGATCAGCATCAGAAGAGCCTATTAAAGCTATTTGACGATGACCATGATCATATAAATAATCGACAATGGTGTGCATCATAGCATAATTATCAGACGAAATTGAGGGAATATCATTATTAAGCTGGTTAGAGACACTCAAAAGTGTAACATTTGCACTTTTTAAAATGTCAAACACAGCGTCTTCAATATCAAGTGCTAGCATAACAACTGCTAATAATTGCCGTGACAAAAGTGATTTGACAGTTTCTGTTTGTTGTTGACTGTTAGTTTCAACAAAAGCAATTAATAACTCATAACCCAGTTCGTAAGCTTTGTGTTGCATGCCTTTTATAATTTCATCAGCGAAGTTTGTGTGAGTGATGGGCACTAAAACACCAATCACGCGACTTGCTTTTTGTGATAGGTCTGCAGCTGATTGATTTTTGAAGTAACCTAATTCATTAGCTAATTCTCTTACTCGCTGTGCCGTGTCCTCACTAAAACGCCCACGATTGGTCAAAATGCGTGAGACGGATGCTGTTGATATGCCAGCTTTATGTGCAATGTCTTTAATTGTAATAGTCATAAGTTATATTATAACCTAAAATTGGTTGACAAATAAAATGAAAGCGGTTACAATAATAATTGCGTAAACGTTTACTCAAAATATTTAACAAAAGAATGATGAGGAAAAATAATGGTCAAAAACAATTGGTGGCAAAAGACAGTTGTCTACCAAATTTATCCACGCAGTTTTCAGGACAGCAATGGCGACGGCATTGGTGATATTCCCGGTATCATTCAACGATTACCGTATTTAAAAGAACTGGGTGTTCAAGTGATTTGGCTTAGTCCAATTTACCAATCACCAAATGATGATAATGGTTACGACATTAGTGACTATCGTAAGGTCTTACCAGAATTTGGCACGATGGCTGATATGCAAGAGATGATTTCGGTTGCTCATCAGCTAAATTTAAAAATTATGATGGATTTAGTTGTCAATCATACGTCTGATGAACATGAATGGTTTCAACAAAGTCAATCATCAATAAATAATCCATACCGTGATTACTATATTTGGCGGGATCCAGTGGCTGGTCATGAACCAAATAATTGGCTGTCTGACTTTGGTGGATCGGCTTGGGAATTTGATGTTAAAACGCAACAATACTACTTACACCTCTTCTCAAAAAAACAACCTGACCTGAATTGGGAAAATCCAAAGCTGAGGCAAGAAATTTACGATACGATGTCTTGGTGGTTAAGGCAAGGAATTGATGGGTTTAGAATGGACGTCATTAATTTAATTTCTAAACAAAATGGGTTACCAAACGATCCAGATGTTAATGCTAACAGTCATGGTTCATCGATGACATTTGTGGCTAATGGACCAAATGTCCATCAATATCTGCAGGAAATGAATTTAAAGGTATTATCACAACATGATATTATTACAGTCGGCGAGACACCCGGAGTGACAACCGCAGATGCGATGCGATATGCTGGTTTCAATTCTAACGAGTTACAAATGATTTTTCAATTTGAACATACTGAAATAGATAATAGTCGAGAAGGGCTTGGTAAATGGAGTGATGAGCGCTTTAAGTTAGTTGATTTGAAAAAAATTCTGTCTAAGTGGCAAAATGATTTAGAAGGAAAAGCTTGGAATAGCCTGTATTGGAACAATCATGATCGTCCTCGTGTTGTGTCTCGGTTTGGCAATGATTCCCAACAGTATCGTGTCTTGTCTGCTAAAATGTTGGCGACAACGTTACATTTTATGCAAGGCACGCCTTACATTTATCAGGGTGAGGAAATTGGGATGACTAATGTCAATTGGCCATCAATCTCTCAGTATCGAGATATTGATACGCTGAATGCCTTTGACGATTTAGTTAATCGACAAAAGCGGGTTATGCCAGAAAAAATGATGACGTATGTGCATCATTCATCCAGAGATAACGCTCGGACGCCCATGCAATGGGATAATACAAAAAACGCTGGGTTTACAAATGGTAAACCATGGTTAGGTGTGAACGACAACTACGCAACAATAAATGTTGCCCAATCGCTGACCAATCAAAAATCTATCTTTTATTTCTACAAAAAATTAATTGCTCTTAGGCAACAAATGCCAATTATCACCAATGGGCACTATCAGATATTGGATATCGATGATGAGTCAGTATACACCTATAAGCGCATTACCAAAGATTCAGAGTTGCTAATCATCAGTAATTTTACAGATCAAGTTCAAACACGGCATTATCCATTAAATGTTGGCGCGAACCTACTGCTTAGTAATTACGAAGACGACCAAGGTGATGAGCTACGACCTTATGAATCAAAAGTTTATTTTTCAGGCATTTAATTCTCGTAAATGTAAGCGGTTACTTAAATTGCAATCACTAATTAAAATCACTTCAAAGGAGCGTGAATATGTTAAATAGTAAGACGCAAACAAAGGGGCAGTTACCAAGGCTCACAAGTATGCAATTGTTTTTAATGACGTTTGGTTATGCTGGCGTACAAGTTGCCTTTTCAGTTCAGACTGGTAATATGGGCCGAATATTTCAAACATTAGGAACAGATCCTACACAATTGGGTTTTTTCTTCATTTTACCGCCACTAGCTGGCATGATAACACAACCCTTAATTGGTCTGTTTTCAGATAAAACATGGATTCCAAAGTTAGGACGGCGGATACCATATTTGATTGGTGGTTGCTTAGTATCGATTATTGTTTTATTACTATTACCAAATACCGGTTCGTTTGGGTTTGGATATGGTTCCATGACAGCTTTATGGTTTGGTGCAGTCACTGTATTATTTATGGATTTGTCTGCCAATGTTTCCATGCAGCCATTTAAAATGATCATTCCAGATATGGTTAGTGAGAAGCAAACAGATAAAGCGTGGACACTACAGAATATGTGGGGCAGTTTAGGTGGTGTGATTGCCTTTATATTTCCATTTGTGTTAACAGTTTTCGGTATTTCTAATACAGCGGCGCGAGGTGTCGTACCTGATTCGGTCAAAATATCATTTTATGTTGCAGCAGTTATATTGTTGTTGTCTACTATATTTACAGTTATCAATGTAAAAGAATATGATCCAGAAACACTGGCTTATTACCATGGCATCACAGTTAATGACGAAAAGCGTGACTCATTTGTCGATATCTTAAAAAATGCACCTAAGGTGTTTTGGACACTAGGTATCGTTGAATTCTTTGTTTGGTTTGGTATTCCATATATGTGGACTTACTCTACTGGTGCTTTATCAGAGAACATTTGGCGTGTGTCAGACCCTGCGTCTGCTGGATATCAAGCAGCTGGAAATTGGTTTGGTATATTACAGGCAGTCTATTAGGTTGTGGCAATAATAGTTGGTATTTTTTTTCAACATCTCAATAAAAAAACACGTAAATGGGCATTTTTCTTCAGTTTAATTGCTGGTGGAATTGGCTTTATGGTTGTTGCATATGGACATACACATCTGTCATCAATATTGGGATTCACATTAATAGGTATCGGCTGGATTGCTATTATTTCTATACCATTTACGATATTGACTAATGCTTTAAACGGTAAACATGATGGCATTTATCTCGGATTATTTAATTGCTTCATATGCATTCCCCAAATCGTAGCTTCCATTGCAAGTTTTGCTATTTTTCCACTTGTTGGACATTCAATGGCACATATGTTAGCTATTGCTGGTGTGGCGTTAATAATTGGTGGTTGCTTAATTTGGATAGTTAAAGAAGATGATTCACAAACAGACAGAATAAAAAAAGGAATATAACTCATGACAAAGAATATTAAATGGTGGCAAAAAGCGGTGGTGTATCAAGTTTATCCGCGTTCATTTCAAGATGCTAACGGTGATGGCATTGGGGATTTACAAGGCATTGAGCAAAGATTAGATTATATTGAAAAATTAGGCGCAGATGTTATCTGGTTGAATCCAGTTTACGCTTCTCCTGATCAAGATAATGGCTATGATATTTCTGATTATGAAGACATCAACGCTAAGTTTGGCGACATGGCTGATTTTGACCGCTTATTGAAAAAAGCACATGATAAAAATATTAAAATATTAATGGATTTGGTTGTTAATCATACGTCCGATCAACATCAATGGTTTATTGAAAGTCGCTCTTCAAAAGATAACGATAAACGTGATTTTTATATTTGGCGAGATTCAGTTAATGGCCATGAACCAAACAATTGGGGTTCATTCTTCTCGGGTCCAGCATGGAAATTCGATGAAGCAACTGGCCAATATTATTTACATTTATTTGCTGAAGGGCAACCTGATTTGAACTGGGTTAATCCTAAAGTGCGTCAATCGGTCTTTGATATGATGAATTTCTGGGTGGATAAAGGAATTGATGGTTTTCGAATGGATGTCATTTCTTTAATTTCGAAACCTGATGGTTTGCCAGATGGCGTAGTCCCTGAGGATGGTGAATATGGTAACTCAGATCAGGCTGTTGCTAACGGCCCACACGTTCACGAATATCTTAAAGAAATGCGTCAAAAAGTTCTAAACAGAGCTGATATGATGACAGTTGGTGAAGCATCTGGTGTTGATATCGATAATGCCATTAAATACGCTGACAAAGATACGTCTGAATTGAACATGGTTTTCCAATTTGAACATATGGGATTAGATAATAATCCTAATCCAGCGCTTGGAAAATGGTACGATAAAAAAGTAAGCTTGATTGATTTAAAACAAAATTTGTCAAAATGGCAAAATAAACTAGCTGATAAGGCATGGAATTCACTTTATTGGGACAATCACGATCAAGCACGTGCTGTGAGCCGATATGGTGATGATCGACCAGAATACCGTGTTGTTTCAGCTAAAATGGCCGCAACATTACTTCACTTCATGCAGGGAACGCCTTATATTTATCAAGGTGAAGAAATTGGTATGACCAATGCTTATAATTTAAAACGCTCAGATTTTGATGATATCGAAATTAAAAATGCCTTTAAGTATTTGATTGATAAAGATCACTTAATAGACGAAAAAACGATGTTGCGTTATGTTCATGCAAAAGGCAGAGATAATGCAAGGACACCGATGCAGTGGGATGACAGTCAAAACGCTGGCTTTACTACAGGTGAACCTTGGCTTAAGTTAAATGATAATTTTCAAACAATTAATGTGCAGGCTGCATTAGCTGATCCAAATTCAATTTTCTATTATTATCAAAAACTTATTCGTTTGCGTCATGAGTTAACTATTATGACAACGGGGACATATCAGCTCTTAGACCCAAATGACGATCAAGTCTATGCTTATCGACGTGTGGATGATGATGAGCAACTACTTGTTATTAACAATTTTACTGACCAAACGTTAACACGTGATTATCACGTAGCTAAGAATGCTGAAGTGTTAATTAGTAACTATGGCGATGATCAAGGCAATACTTTACGTCCTTACGAATCAAAAGTTTATCGGTTTTGAAATGCCTGCTTGAAATTGGCTAATTAACTTGACTTTGCATGACTTTAAAGATATGATTAGACCATATATTAAAGCCGATGAATTGGAAAAATCATAGTTTGGATAAACAGAAATTTTGCGGACGATGTGAGCAAAACGACAACATGATTTGTGACACCTTGGAGGTCACTGTTGTTTAAGACAGTGCGTGGGAGCGCGATAAGCTTTCAAAGTGGTGTTGAAAAACATCAATATCTAAGGTGGTACCGCGCAAAAGCGCCCTTAACGAGTAATCGTTGAGGGCGCTTTTTCAGGTTAGATATTAAAATTTTAAAGGAGAATATGTTGCTACTTTAGTACAAAGTATTGTAGCGACAGTTAAATAAAAATGGCAAAACCAACATTTCAACGACCAAAGGGAACGGCTGACCTATTGCCGGACAAAACATCACAGTGGCAACATGTCGAAAGTATCGCGCGTCTATTATTTGGTGATTATAATTTTAAAGAAATACGAACACCATTATTTGAAAATTTTGATGTTTTTTCACGATCAGCAGGAGACACATCCGATGTGGTGACCAAAGAAATGTACGACTTTCATGATAAAGGAGATCGCCATATTTCATTACGACCTGAAGGCACAGCAGGCGTTGTACGAGCATATGTTGAAAATAAATTATATGGCCCAGAATTTGATAAGCCTTACAAAGCTTATTATATGGGACCGATGTTTCGTTACGAACGACCACAAGCTGGACGTTTTCGTCAATTTCATCAAATTGGTGTAGAAGCATTTGGATCAAAATCACCCGCGTTAGATGTTGAAATTATTGCAATGGCTGTCGATTTATTTCAAACATTAGGGCTTAAAAATTTAAAAGTAGCCATTAATACATTGGGTGATCAAGCATCACGAGCAGCTTATCGTCAGGCTTTAATTGATTATTTAAAACCACATGTTGATGAACTATCTACTGATTCACAAAATCGACTAGAACAAAACCCACTACGTGTTTTGGACTCAAAAGATCCTCGCGATAAAGTGTTTGTTGCTGACGCGCCTTCAATATTAGACTTTTTATCAGACGAAGCCGCTGAGCATTTTGAGCAAGTGCAAGCCATGTTGCGTGCATTAAATATTAATTATGAGATTGATGCAACAATGGTTCGTGGTTTGGATTACTACAATGATACAATATTTGAAATTATGACGCTTGATGATAGCTTGAAAGGTGCTGCTACAATTGCTGGTGGGGGTCGCTATTCGGGATTAGTAGCAGAATTTGGTGGACCAGAAACACCTGGTGTTGGATTTGGTATAGGGATGGAACGCTTAGTAGGCTTACTTAATGCGCAAAATGTTGCACCACTAATTGATGATAAGTTAGATTTTTATGTGGTTAACATTGGGGATGGTACTGCTGTTGTTGCCATGCAAATTGTGCAAGCAATTCGATCATTTGGCTATGCTGCAGATCGTGACTACCTTGGTCGTTCTGCTAAAGCACAGTTTAAAAGCGCTGACCGTAGCGATAGTAAATACGTTATAACTATTGGTGACCAGGAGTTGGTTGATCAAACTGCTAATATTAAAAACATGTCAACTGGTCAACAACAGACTGTCAAACTAGCAGATTTGTATACGAATTTACCAACAATCATTGCTTCAGAAGGAGATAAATAATGAAACGAACAGCATATGCAGGACTAATAGATGAAAAATATCTTGGACAAACAGTTACTTTGTCAGGATGGGTACAAAAACGCCGTGATTTTGGAGATCTTATCTTTGTTGATTTACGTGATCGTGAAGGTATCGTGCAATTGACTTTTAATGCAACTAATCAGAGCGCATTATCAGTGGCAGAAGAGATGCGCAGTGAATATGTCATATCAATTACTGGTCTAGTTGTTAATCGAAATGACAATCAAGTTAATGATAAGATTCAGTCGGGAAAAATTGAAATTAATGTCACGAAGGCAAAAATCTTAGCCACCTCAAAAACACCACCATTTTATATTGAAAACGATGTCAATGCAAACGAAGAATTGAAATTAAAATATCGTTACTTAGATTTGCGCCGTCCAGAAATGCAACAAAATTTACGCATTCGTTCAAAAATCATGTCAAGTGCCATGCACTTTATGGACCAAAATGATTTTATCAACATTGAGACACCAATTTTAGCTAAATCAACACCTGAAGGTGCACGAGACTATCTTGTGCCCTCAAGAATATTTCCTGGCTCATTCTATGCTTTACCACAATCACCACAGTTGTTTAAACAGCTTTTAATGGGTGCTGGATTTGATCGTTATTTTCAAATTGCACGTGCTTTTCGTGATGAAGATTTAAGAGGTGATCGTCAACCAGAATTCACACAAATGGATGTTGAAACATCATTTATGTCAGCGGACGAAATTCGGACTTTAGTTAACGCATGGGTTAAAACGATGATGCATGATGTTGTGAATTTTGATCTGGATACAACACAAATCCCAACATTGACTTGGAAGGAATCTATGGATAGATTTGGGACTGATAAGCCGGATCTACGCATTGCTTATGAATTAACAGATCTATCATCACTTGTTAAAACATCAGATTTTGGCGTCTTTGCCAATGCTATTAAAGCAGGTGGCGTTGTCAAAACTATAGCTGTCCCAGGTGGAGCCGACAAATATTCACGCAAAGATATTGATAAATTAGCACAATACATTGAACGTTTTGGAGCTAAAGGCTTAGCTTGGTTAAAGGTGACTGACAAGGGACTTAAGGGCCCAATTGCAAAGTTTTTCTCAGAGGGAGATGATTTAATTCACGCAGCTGGCGCCAAAGTTGGTGATTTACTATTGTTTGGTGCAGGTCGGACGGATGTTGTTGCGGCAACATTAGATTATTTACGACGTCAAACCGCCAAGGATTTAGGATTAGTTAATCAAGAAAATCCATGGGCCTTTGCTTGGATTGTTGATTGGCCATTATTCGAGTATTCTGAAGATTTTGATCGTTGGATTGCAGCACACCACCCATTCACTATGCCAAACGAAGAAGATCTTCATTATTTAGATGAAGGTGAAGACCCACATAAAGCACATGCACAAAGTTACGACTTGGTTTTGAATGGTTATGAGCTAGGATCTGGTTCAATTCGTATTAACAGTATGGATATCCAAGAGAAAATGCTAAAGGCGCTTGGATTTACACCTGAAGCAGCCCATGAAGCTTTTGGTTTCTTACTAGAAGGTATGGCGTTTGGTTTTCCACCAATGGGAGGCATTGCCCTTGGATTGGATCGGTTGGCCATGTTACTAGCAGGACAAGAAAATATTCGCGAAGTCATTGCTTTCCCTAAAAATTCACGTGCTACAGAACCCATGACTCAAGCACCTACGCGTGTTGACGATAAGCAATTAAATGATCTTGGTTTGTCTGCGACAGAAATTTAATCAGTAAAATGTAAAAATGTTATAATAGTAGAATAAGTGTTTTATAAATTATAATTATTATGTTTTTATAGTCAATAGATTAAACGATTTAAAATACATTATTTAAAGGAAATGTGCGAGTAAGTACAAAAATCATGCAAAAATTTTTCCATAATTTTATGAAACATCGTTATACAGGCCGCATTGGAGGAGCTATATTTTATGCTGTAATTGTTGCTGTTGCAATGAACTATTTTTGGCGACCAGGGCACATTTATTCGTCTGGTTTTACAGGATTTGCGCAATTGGTTTCAACATCGACCGGTGGGAAGATTCCTGTTGCATTAGCATTAGCTTTGGTTAATTTACCCATGTTAATTATTGCTTGGTGGCAATTATCATGGCGATTTGCAACTTTTACAACGTTAGCAGTGTTATTGAGCGCAGCGTTAATGCCACTATTTGATACGACACGTGTATTAACATCAGATCCGTTAATTAATGCATTGTTTGGTGGTGCTTTAAACGGCATGGCAGTTGGGACGGCACTAAGATATGGTGTTGGTACTGGGGGCCTTGACGTTATTGGACTTTTAGTTAAAAAAAGATTTGGTCTTAAAATGGGACCAGTCAACTTAGGATTCAACGCTTTAATTATGATTGGTGCCGGCCTAACTTATGGTTGGAAATATGCGCTTTACTCTATTGTTGGCGTTATTGTGAGTTCTCGAATGATTGATGCATTCTTTACAAGACAGCAGCAGATGCAGGTTATGATTATCACGACGAAACCTGAGGAAATGGTGCAGGGCATTTATGACAATATGCGGCGTGGTGTGACGATTATCAACGATGCACAGGGTGGTTATACTGGTGAAAAGCGTGCAGTACTGTTAACTGTCATTACACAACAAGAACGTTTTGAATTACGAGAAGCCATTAAATCTGTTGACGAGCATGCTTTCTCATCAACTTGGAAAATTGAGCATACGGTTGGACGGTTCTATGAGCCAGAGTTATAAAAATAATTAAGATGGTCATAAAACAAGTTTAAAAATCATAGTCACTTTAACAGTTAAATATATTGAAAAATAGTATATAGGTGGTGTGATAAATGCATTTAAGATCAGATGAGGTGCAGCAAGAAATCTATAACCTGATTTTGAATCCTGCCACAAGACAATGGGAACGTGACTTGCTATTACAGGCAAAGGATGAGCAGTCTGGCGTGCGATTTAATGACCGCCTTGATGTACTAAATAATGGTCTGAAACCTTTAGCTACAAGAAATAATTTAACACCAGATGTGATGGATTTTTATTTAAAAATAAATGGACAACCACAAACAGATTCACAAGATAAAGTGGCATTGCATGCGGCACCAAATCCGCCTTATCAAGAACGCGCAATCTTTGCTGGTGGCTGCTTTTGGTGTATGGTTGAACCATTTGATAGGCTTCCTGGTATCATTTCTGTTATTTCTGGCTATACTGGTGGTAATTGGCGTCAACCAACATATGATCAGGTTGTTGGGCAATATACTGGACATGTTGAAGCGGTTGAAATATTGTTTGATAGACGATTGATATCATACCAACAGTTAGTAGATATTTATTGGCAATTGATTGATCCAACCGATGATTTAGGTCAAATTGATGATCGTGGTGATAATTATCGACCCATTATTTTTGTAAATGATGCGCAACAACGTCAAATTGCTGAACAATCAAAACAAACAGTTATTGCAGCGCATCGTTATACACGACCGATTGTTGTAGCAATCGAGAATGCCACAACATTTTGGCTTGCTGAAAATTTTCATCAAGATTTTTATAAAAAAAATAAAGGTCGTTATCGCAAAATAAAGCAGTCACGGCGATTGTATTTTCTTTTACAACGGCTAACTATTAATATACATCGATTGTTTAAAAAATAAAGCGTATGTTCAGATTATTTTGATATGGCTGAAGCACTAAAAAACATTATATGTTACAATAGATTTTGTACTAGGGGCGCCGAAAATGGCTGAGAAGAACTCTTTGAACCTGAACCAGATTATACTGGCGTAGGAAAGTGCGACACTAATTATTTTTTTAGGTGGCATTTTTCTTTAGTATGAGAAAAATGTTTTTTTATTGTCTAAAAAATGATGTCAAGAACTAAATAATAATCACTAGGGGTGTCATAATGACTGAGATGATATTTATCTGTCCCTTTGAACCTGATCTAGTTGATGCTAGCGTAGGAAAGTGAACACAACTGTTAATGGGTCCGATTAATCAGACGAAAAACGGCAAAAGTGTCTCCTTATTACTATGTATAAGGGACATTTTTTTCATTTAATGAAGGGATAAATAAGAACATGTAATAAGAAAATGAATTTGTACAGCATGAGAACGATTAGATAATCAGGGAGCAACTAAAATGAATTTACAAATTAAAAAAATGACCATTGTGACAATCATGATTGCACTAGATGTGGTGCTATCACCAGTTTTTAGAATAGAGGGCATGGCACCAATGTCAAGTGTTATGAATATTATTGCAGGTGTATTATTAGGACCATTGTATGCTGTAATTATGGCGATAATTACTGGTATTATTAGAATGGTTGTATTAGGAATACTACCATTGGCATTAACAGGGGCAGTTTTAGGTGCTCTTGGCTCAGCAATTTTTTATAAATATGGGCACAATATGTATTGGGCAATGTTTGGTGAGATTCTAGGGACAGGTGTAGTTGGGTCGTTACTATCATACCCAGTTATGGTATGGTATACTGGCTCTCAGCAAGGCATGTATTGGTTTATTTATACGCCACGTTTTATTGGTGCAACTTTGATTGGCTCAGTCATTGCTTATTTTATTTTAGTGAGGTTAACAAAGATTTATGCTTTTAACCATGCACAAGATATGTTTTTAAGGTGAGAATATGATAACTAATATGAAAGAAATAGCACAATTAATGCCGTTTAAATGTGTACCATTAATTCATTGTATTACTAATGACATTACCTTAGAGACTCTCGCAAACACAGTTTTATATTTAGGTGGGAAACCTATCATGAGTAGTGACACGCGTGAATTCCATTATTTGTTTCAAACAACGAATGCAGTATTGTTGAACATGGGGAGATTGACTTTATCTCACGAAAAAAGTTTAAGAGTAGCAGGCAATCTATCTGTAGCGACAAATAAGCCAATTGTTGTTGATTTAGTTGGTTATGGGATCACGATGCAACGCCAACAATTAGGGTTGTCCTTGGTTGCCAATCAACCAACAATTGTTAAGGGGAATATTTCTGAAATGAGGCGATTTGTTGGTTTATCAACATCTGCGCGTGGTGTAGATAGTGACATTGCAGATCAAGATGAAAACGCTTTGAATACACTGATAGTGGCTCTGAAAAAACTAACTAATGCATATCCAAATACAGTATTTGTCGCTACAGGGGCTCAGGATATTATTGTTGACAGGTATCAATGTATCATATTAAGAAACGGCGTGCCGCAGCTCGATAATTTTGTTGGTACTGGTGACATAGTTGGTGCGATGATGGCTACGCTTCTCGGAGCAGGCGTAAAAGCATGGGAAGCTAGTTTATTTGCTGTTAGTTATCTGAATATTGCAGCTGAAATTGCAGCTGAGAAAACAATTGGCATGGAAGATTTTCGAAGAGAAACGCTTAATCAAATCAGTTTATTAAAAAACGATGTTAATTGGTCGACTGCTATTCGCTATTTTGATAAGGTTTGAAATTGTAAAAATAAAATGCTTTACACGATCGAAACTAGTATCGTGCAAAGCATTTTTATATTAAAAAAACTACTAAATTATGAAAAAAGATCTCTGTTGATGATCTAGACATGAGTTGATAGACGGGTTACGATAGGAATATGGAAAAAAATTTGAATAAAACAAGTGTGATGTGGTTTCGTAGAGATTTAAGAATAAATGATAATGTGGCATTATCAGAGGCGATAAAGCATAGTGAACAGGTCATTCTGGTTTTTATTTTAGACCCAGCGCAAATAATTGAAAAAAGTACAGTTAATCAAAGTGCGTTTTTTGCTAGTGTTCAAAAATTGAAAGATAATTTGACAGATAACAATAGTTATTTGCATGTTTTACAAGGTGATCCTATAACCATTTTTGATAAAATTAAAAAGCTATGCCCTAAATGGCAAAACCTTTATTTTAATTTTGACGAACGTGGTTATGGTAAACAACGAGATGACATAGTCAAAAAATATTGTCGAGAAGTATTAGGGGTTAACCCTCATTCATTTGGAGATTACAATCTACATGAGGCCACTGAAATCAAAAAAGATAATGGTGATTATTATAAAATGTTTACACCATATTTTAAAAAATGGGTTGAATTAACTAAAAAGCCACCTATTAAAATTAAAATAAACGATGTTCGTCAAAAAAATATCAGTTTGCCACTTGCAAATTTCGATAATAAGTTGAATCAACTGATTGATAAAAAACATGATTATGCATATATCGATCAAGTTGGTGAAGTGTCAGCCAATAAAACATTAAAAGAATTTATTCAAACTAAAATAGTTAACTATGAAAAAAATCGCGATATGCCCATGTTGAATGGCACGAGCCATTTATCACGATATTTAAGAACCGGTGAAATTTCTATTAGAACAATTTTTGAAGCTGTAAAACAAGCGCCTGATAGTGATGATCGTACGACATTTATAAAAGAACTTTGCTGGCGAGATTATTATAATATGATTTATACAATGTATCCTGACCAAAAAACGCATGCTTTACGACCTGAGTTTCAAAATATTATTTGGGAAAATAATAAATTAAATTTTGAAAAATGGCAAAAAGGCCAAACTGGATTTCCAATCATTGATGCAGCCATGAGACAGCTGAATCAAACCGGATGGATGCATAACCGTTTGCGTATGATTGTGGCATCTTTTTTAACAAAAGATTTATTAATTGATTGGCGATGGGGTGAAGCATATTTTCGAGACATGTTAGTTGACTATGATCCAGCCAGTAACATTGGGGGATGGCAATGGGCAGCATCTACAGGAACAGATAGTGTACCTTATTTTAGAGTATTTAATCCAACGTTACAATCAAAAAAATTTGATCCAGAGGGATATTTTATTAAACAATTTGTCCCTGAATTAGCAAACATAAAGGGTGAAAAAATTCATGAGCCAAATTTGCTAACATCAGCTGAACAGAAACAATATAATATTGAGTTGTCAGGGACTTACCCCTTGCCAATTGTTAATCATAAAATGGCTAGAACGCGAGCGATAGCTGTTTTTAAAGAAAGTAAGCATATTTTCAACAATGTTTAGTAAATTAAAGTATAAACGAATTTTATCAAGCGATAAATACAGGTTAATTACAAAGTGATAAAAAATAAATAGTTATTTAAAACAAATATGTTGAGATTGTTGTACTTAGTATGGTAAGTTTAGTGTTGAAACAAGTCTTTTGTGTGCTATTAATAATTTGAAGAAAGTGGTAATTTTATGAAGGAAAATCATCCAAAAAATAAAAATGAAGTTAATTCAGACGAAGAAGTCTTTGAATCATTTTTTTCAGATGTATTAAAACAAATGCCAATGAAAACATCAAAAATAATTCAACATACTTTTGATCAATCGAAGACTACAGCTGAAAAAATATTGTTTAATAGTCGACATCAAGTTGAACGAAGTTTTTCAGAATTTCTAGTTGGTGTAGACGATCAAACGAAAATAAAATGTCATCAAATTATTCATGCAGCAGCACTTAGTGCAGCAATTGTAGGTTGCTCACCAATACCATTTTCGGATGCATTTTTACTCGTCCCTATACAGCTCACAATGATGTCTAGATTACATAAATTGTTTGGTCAATCATGGTCGGCAAGCGTTGGGAAAAGCTTGTCTAAAGAGCTGGTAGTAGTCGGTTTAGGCAGAAGCGCTGTCGGTAATATTATTAAATTTATTCCGGCTGTTGGGACTGTTACAGGTGCTGCAATAAATGCATCTGTGGCTGTATCTATCACCGAGGCCTTGGGATGGACAACCGTGAAAATGTTAAATGATGGTGAAGATTTATTTGAACAAGCCATGTCTTTTAGAGGCCAATTTAATATTTTGTTTAAGGCATTGAATAAGTCAAAAAAATAAATAATTAACAGCATTGCTTTGTTAATGTATCCAAAGCTCCTAAAAAGCGCATCATTATTTTTATATGATAAACGTAATAATTAATAAATATAGTTGTCTATTTAACGGTTTAATTTTATATTAGACTGTTTTTTTTAATGTTTAAAATTAAAAATGAAATATATTTCTATATAAATATGGACATATGTTCATTTTAATGTTATAACTATCTTTGATGTAAGCGTTATCATTTTAAGCTTTGGTATTGAAAGGAAAAAATAATGGAACAGAATAAATCACATCGTTTTGAGTTTGTAAAATTTCGTGGTAGGGAACTAGACAATGGGTACGTGAATAAAACACCAATTGTTCAGTTTGTCCTTGTATCATTGCTGTTTCCTATGTGGGGCGCAGCTGCTAGTTTAAATGATATTTTAATTACGCAATTTAAAACAATATTTAATTTGAGTAATTTTGCATCTGCGTATGTTCAAAGTGCCTTTTTTTTTAGGATATTTTATTATGGCCATACCTGCTTCATATTTAATTAAAAGGACGTCGTATAAATTTACAATCATTGTTGGTCTTGGATTATACTTGATTGGTAGCGCATTGTTTTTCCCCGCATCAGCATCAGCGACATATGGTTTTTTTCTCATTGCTTTATTTGTTCTGGCAACAGGACTAAGTTTAATTGAAACTTCTGCAGATACGTACTCCGCATTACTAGGACCTGAACGCGGGCGAACCTTGAGATTGAATATCTCACAAACATTTTTACCAATTGGTTCTATTGCAGGCATTTTGTTGGGAAAGTATCTAATTTTCACGAATGGAAATAATCTAGAAACACAGCTTAAAGGTTTAAGCGGCACTGTTAAAATAGCTTTTGGAGAAAACGCACTGAGAAAAACGTTACTACCGTATCGTTACATGATAATGGTACTTATGATAATGATTATAATTTTCTTAATTGTTCAATTTCCTAAAAGCAAACCGAAGCAATCTAATATTGCTGCGCATGAAAATCTTTGGGAAACAATTACTAATTTATTAAAAAACAAAGATTTTTGTTATGGCTTATTTACTGAATTTATGTATGTTGGCTTGCAAGTGTCTGTGTGGTCGTTTACTATACGGTTAGCTTTAACATTAAATACTCACCTGAACGAACGCAATGCTTCTAACTTTGTCATCTATAGCTATATTGCCTTTTTCTTAGGACGAGTGATTGCTGACTATTTGATGCGAAAAATTCCCCATTTGAAAGTATTGCTCGGATATTCTATTCTAGGATTTATTGCGATTGCATATATGTTAATTGATAGGAGTTTCAATGGCGTGTATATTGCAATACTCGTTTCTGGTTTAATGGGTCCAGGGTATGCAACAATATATACAGAAACACTTGGGTTTATCAAAAATCCACAACAAACCGAAACGGCAGGAGCTATGATTGTCATGATGGTAATTGGTGGGGCATTTTGGCCTTTGATCCAAGGTTGGTTAGCTGATTTCACTGGATCAATGTCACTGTCTTTCTCTGTTCACTTACTCACTTTTGGCGCTATGATATTGTTTGCTTATCATTATATTAAGCACCCAGTTAATCATAAGTTGAGAGGTGATAAACAATGACAGTATGTATTGAATTACATCACTATTTCTTTTCCGAAAAAGAGTCTGTTTTAGTGAAAAATCATGAATTTACAGTGAGTACGTTTAAATATTCTTCTAATGTTGAGGGATTAAAAATAGTCAATTCAAGAGGATACCTAATAGTGCTTCCTTTTGAAGGCTTAATGATTTGGGATGCAATATTTGATAATTTAAATTTAAAAATGAAAAACACTTTTAAACAACCACGTAATGGAAAAAGTATTGTTGACTCATATGGTTCTTTTCAATTTCATTCAGGATTACTAGCTAATGGGAATCCAAGCTCAGAAGATACACATCAAGCCCATGGCGAATTTCCTTTGTCAATCATGGATAGTTCAAGTTTAGAAATTACTGAAAATAAAATTACTGTTAAAAGCCAAAAAGAGTATATTAAAGGATTTGGGGCGCATTATTTTGCCGAACCAGCAGTTACTATAACTAAAGGAAGCGCATTATTTGATATAGAAATGACAGTAAAAAATTTGTCGAATTTTGACAAAATGCCACTACAATATATGGTACATTTAAATTATAATTTTATAGAACATGCTGAAATTTTTCAAAATATTCCTGATAATGTTTTCAATTTAAGATTGTCTGTCCCTAGTCACATTCATCCAACCGCTGAATGGCTGAACTATACATCTGAATTAAAACAAAATAAAATCCTTGTTAATAAATTAAACGATGTTAAATATTTTTATCCAGAAATAGTTTACTTTGCTGATAGATTAGATAAAATAACTGAGATAGCTAATTTTAATATGACCATGAATGGTCATGTGGTTAAAGTGGCATTCAATACAACGGATTTTCCTTATGTAACAAGATGGTTGATGTATAATTCTGATTTTCAGGTAGCAGCTTTTGCTTTGCCCGCAACCAGTCGTTCCGAAGGATATACACAAGCAAAAAATATGGGTAGTTTAATTTTCTTGAAGCCACACGAAAGTCGTTATTTTAAAGTAACAACAGGATTAGAAAATAAAATGGAGGTTGAATAAGACAATGACTAAATATATTTTAGGGATAGATATTGGTACATCTGGAACGAAAGCAATGCTTTTGACTACTTCGGGAGAAGTAGTGGCACAAAAGAAAGATAGTTATTCTTTTGATACACCTTGTCCAGGATGGGCATTCAGCCAATGCTATAGATTGGCTGAATGCTGTTACTTCATTAATTCGAACACTTTCTTCACATGTAGATGATGCAGATATTGTTGCCATTGGGATAGATGGCCTTTATGGCGGATCAGGAATTCCAGTTGATGCGAATGGTAAAGTACTTGGATCAGCACTAATTTGGATGGATAGGAGAGCAACAAAAGAGACTAATGATGTGAAAAAATTAGTCTCTAATTCTGAATTAATATCAGTAACAGCCAATGGATCAGATCCATATTATGGTTATACTAAATTGATGTGGTTAAAAAATAATAAACCTGAACTTTACGCGAAAACTGATAAATTTTTACCTCCTGAGTCGTATGTAATTTCCGAATTAACTGGTGAAGTGAGTATTAATTATTCTGCTGCAGGTAATCTTGGTGGTGTGTTCGATATTAATAAAAATACATGGTCACCAAATTTAATAAAAAAATTAGGATTAGACATTAATAAATTGCCTGAAAAATTTGTGACAAGTACTGAACCTGCAGGTTATATTTTGAAAAGTTGGGCAGAACGTTTAGGATTAAATACTGGTACACCAGTATTTAATACGGGTGTTGATGTAGGCCCTGCTACTGTAGGGACTGGTATTTTAGAGCCTGGGAAAGTGACTGTTGCTTTAGGAACTTCTATGAATGCTGCTTTGGTTACAAAAACACCTCAAATAAATAAGGATTTGATTATCTGGCCATACGCTTATAAACCTAGAGACTACTATTATAATTTTGCAGGTGCGAATACTGCTGGAGCAATAATAGCTTGGTTTGTGAAAGAATTTTCTGAAGAACTTGATGAAAATAGTGGGCCTGCAGTTCTTGATTCTCAAAGCCAAAATATACCTGTTGGCAGCCACGGTCTACTAGTTCTTCCTTTTTTCATGGGAGAACGTAGTCCTTTATGGGATTCTGATGTGCGTGGAACAATTTTAGGCATTTCTTTGAAAACGACTAAATATGAGTTATATAATGCATTTCAGGAGGCTATTGCCTATTCAGTTCGGCAAAGTGTTGAACAATTTGGAACAGATATCGGTGATACTATTACGCTTGTTGGTGGAGTGAGTTCTTCATCCAAAATGGTTCAAATGATAGCTGACGTGACTGGTAAAATAATATTGACAACAAATTCTGGTGGTGAGGCTAACCTGGGAAGTGCTATTTTGGCAGGAATTGGCATCAAAGCAGTTGATGCTAAAAATGTTTCTAAATGGATTAAAATTGATAAAAAAATTTTTCCTAATCAGCATAAGCATGAATTGTACAATAAGTACTTTATGATGTATAAAAAAGCATATAATAGTACTAGTGGATTTTATCATGATTTTTCTAAAATACAGGCTAACAAATAATATTTTATAATTTAAAAAGGATGTAGAGTTTATTATTAATCGACGAGAACAAATGCTGCGTATAGCGCGTCTATATTATATTGAAGGTCTAGAACAAAATCAAATTGCCAAAAAAGAAGGGATTTCTAGACCTACAGTGTCCAGACTTTTGGCGACTGCGAGAGAAAGCGGATTTGTTTCAATACGTGTCAATGATGACGTGCGTGATTCACAAGTTCTTGCAGAACAGCTTGAAACTATATATTCCCATATTAAATTTAATGTCATATCTACCGCACAAGATGATAATAAAATAAAAAGTGAAAAAGTTGCAATAGCAACAGCCACATATTTACACAAATTGATTAAAAATGGGGACATTATTGGTATAGGAACTGGTAGAGAAATTCATGAAGTTGCCAAACAACTGAATGTTAAGAATGTTAAGGATGTTGAAATATTACCACTAACTGGCATATTTACTAGTCAAGAGTATCGACAATTTGACGCTGAAATTGCCACGCTATTTTCGAAAGCCTATAATACTGCTGCTCAACTATTACCTTTGCCTATTGTTTTTGATGAATTAACAACTAAATTAATAGTAGAAAATGAAAAACAAATTCGTTATTTAGAAAAGTTAGCAAGAGTAGCAAATATTATCGTTTTTACTGTTAATGACCTAAAAAATAGTGCATTATTGCATAATTCAACTTATATATCTGAAAAAGAAAAACAAAATATAGAGTATGAAGCAGTCGGCGAAGTCTTAGCTCATTTTATTGGTAGCAATGGTGAAGCTGTCAGTCAAGATTTGGATAGTAGAACTGTGTCTTTACCCCTAGAAAATATTGGTTATAAAGAAAATTCTATATTAATTATTGACGATGTGTCACAAGTGTCTACTGCTCATATATTATTAAAGTGTAACCTAGTTAGTCAAATGTTTATTGATCAGCAAACTGCTCAAACACTTTTAGAGTTTGAACTTAAAACAAAATTGAAGTCATAAGATTAACTGTAAATTGCCAATATTTTAAGACTTCATCTTTAGGTCGCAGTAGTAGTTAAACAATTTAAACATAAGTGATTTGCTGTTCTTAATCTATACTTAGTCAGTATAGCAGAGCTTGTAGCTTGATTAATAATGATTTTTAACTCATAGTCATAAAAAATCTAAAATAAAATGCGTTTGCGATATGTTATATCGCAAACGCATTTTATTAGTTGCTGTTGTAGATTATTTTTAATTACACATCAGTCTCCACGTTTGCAAACTTACGGTGAGCTAAATAACCAAAAACAATGGTAAATATGACAGCACCAATTGCAGATACGCGAGAATCTGATTGAAAAAATAGACTGATATAAATAGCGATAAAAAATAGTAGTGTCAACGGACTGGTAAATTTATACCCTGGCATTGTAAAGCCATCTGGCAAGTAATCATTTGATTCACGGAATTTGCGATGGGCATACATTGTCATGGCATAAACGATGATATACATGTTTGATGAAATCGCTGTGATGAAACCAAATGCTGAAGTGATTTGTGGTATCGCGTTAATAACAGGTGATAGTAATACTAAAATGGCGGTCAAAATAATAGCATTGGCAGGCACACCGTGTGTTGAAATTTTGCTGAAGTGCGACATAATTGGCGTATTAGAATCTTCTGCCAATTGATAAAAATGACGACCTGCAGAATATATTGCCGAATTTAAAGCTGATGCAGCAGATGTCAAGACTACGAAGTTAATAATGACAGCAGCGGCTCTTAGGCCTGCTAGTTGAAAGACCATAACAAAGGGACTTTGATCTGGTGTTTTTGCAATAACATGCCAGTTGATAATTGACATAATAATAGTCATTGCACCTAAATAAAATATTAAAATACGAATAATAATCGTGTTAATGGCTTTTGGCAAGACTTCACGTGGATTTTGTGTTTCAGCTGTTGTGATACCAACAAATTCCATACCTTGAAAGGCGAAGAAAACCATAGGGAAGGCGGCAAAAAACATACCTGGGCCATTGGGGAACATTGAGAAGTTATGTGTAATGTTGCTAAATGAAGCAATGGTATGGCCACCTGAAGCAGGTGCCTGAAAACCAGTGAAAATTAAAACTAATCCAGTCAAAATCATTGCGACGATTGCAATAATTTTAATCATTGCAAACCAATATTCTGTTTCACCAAAAATTTTAACGGCAACCAGATTAATTAGCGTTAAAACTGCCAGAAAAGCGATTTGAATAATCCAAGTTTGCCAATGCGGAAACCAAAATTTAACATAGGTTGAAACGGCGGTTAATTCAGCCATTGCAACGAAAACTAAACCAATCCAATATGACCAACCCGCGAAATAACCAGCGCTAGGGCTAACATACTTGCTGATGAAAGAAACGAAAGTATGCTGAGAAGGATCGGCATATAACATTTCTCCGATACCACGCATCATGAGAAAGAAAAAGGCCCCTAAAACAGCATAAACAATTAAAATTGAAGGACCGGTACGAGAAATAGAATTACCGGCACCTAAAAAAAGTCCAGTTCCAATGGTACCACCAATGGCAATCATTTGGATATGCTTCTTTTTGAGACCACGTTTAGTACCGTCTGCGTTTGTAGCTATATTTGTATATTCTTTCATAATAAATGAACCTCCCAAGTTGTGAGGACTATTAAAATAGTCGTTGAAACTATATTATCATTTTAATCATCAATTACTCATTTAATAAATACAAAAAATATTTTTAATTTGTGCATTATGCACAAATTAAATTAATAATAGTGCTAATTGAATATCTATCAGAACATCTGGCATTTCTAAATCAATGCCCAGTAAGTCACTAATCCGTTTTAGGCGATAATTAATTGTATTTCGATGAACAAACAATGCTGATGCAACTGCAGTCACATTTTGATGTAAAAATACATAGCTTTTTAAAGTTGCCAACAATTCTTCATTTCCTAAAATACGGCCTAGTGTTTTCTCCACAAAAACATCACTTTCTTGTTTTGGTAATAGATTAAGCAACTCTTGTGCATTTTTTGGCCGAAAAATCATAATTGGATGTTGACTGGAGGTTAATTTCAAAGCATTATTAGCTTGATCGTATAATTCAGATAATTTATGAATAGACTTTGAAATTCTTGAGAATCCTATTGTAAAAGAGTGATGCAATCCTTTTTGCGTCTTTAAAAAATCAAACAATTGATTTAAAAATTGTCGTGTATCAATATTTTGATTAATAAGTAGTACGAGCTGCTGACTGTGCGAAAAAGTTAAAACAGGCAGCTGGTGTTCTGAAATGAACCAACGTGTAAGTTGTTGCCGAATTTCAAATTGGTGTGATTCAATGATTTTATTTTGTTGAAGAAAACCTATTATGGCAACATGAAAACATTGTTTGTTGTCAATGTTTTCATCGTGCAAATAATTATCTATGGCTGTATCACTTAGGCCACCTTGCATGACATTCAAAAAAAATCCAGAACGATTACGGAAGTCAGTTTCATTTAATAAATCTGTCCGAGAGTTAGCCAGGCCTAAAGTATTCATGACTTGTTGCTGTCGCAACATTTGAAAGTCGGATGGTTCTAATTCGTTAACTACAAATGCAGCAAATGCTTTGTTTTCGTTTAATGCTGAAAAAATTGGTAAAATATCAATACTTTGATGATTAAATGCAATACGAGTTGGTTTTGATAAATTAAGATAATCGATGCCGGATTCGTGGCGTAAATGATGTGTTAAAAATTCGCGTTGAGCTACCCACTCACTACTAGCATATATTGCTGTAAAATGAGAATCTAATAAAGCAAGTGGTGTTTTTAGTACCTTGGCACTTTGATCAAGTAAATGTTGATAGGTGATATTTTGAGCGTTTAGGTCTGATAATTGTTGATTAATAGCGATAATTTCTCGTAATTCAATATTTTGTGTTTCTAAAATAATTGCAGTAAGGCGCTTAACGGTTAAAGATAAGAAATCATCTGCTGGTGTCCAAAGTATAGGAATTGCTAATTTGTCTGCTAAAATGATGACATCTTGCGGTAAATCATTAATATAACGGCCTAATTTAATAGCAATACCGCATGCATTTATGTCATGCATGCCAATAATGAGATCAGTTAATAACTGAGGATTTTTAGTAAAATGAAAACCAGACGTCACTAATAATTGACCTTCAAAAAGAAAATCATTAATATCAGGTGCGTCAATCATACCAACTTGTGAAATATTACGAAATAAGCCATTAGCACCTGCAGCTACTTTGATACCCTGAAGTGAGGGGTATTTTAATATATCATTTAATTTCATTATTTTAACCTCATAATTTTATTGCTATTCTATCGCATTTGTTCATTATGTACAAGGATTATTTAATTACTGTGCAGTGCGCACGAAGCAGCTTATATAATAAAATGTTAAATTACGCATAACAGGATTGTAGGAGAAATGATTATGCGATCAGAAAAAAAGATCATTAGTAATGTATTAAAAGGATCCCTAGGCAATTTAATTGAGTGGTTTGATTGGTATGTTTATGCATCTTTTGCAGTTTATTTTGCACCATCATTTTTCCCAGCACATGATAAAACAGCTGAGCTACTTAGCACAGCTGCGGTATTTGCAATTGGTTTTTTGATGCGTCCTTTAGGTAGTTTAGTGTTTGGAAAATATGCAGATCAACATGGTCGACGATCAGCGTTAACGCTTTCAGTACTTATCATGGCAAGCGGATCGTTAATTATTGCTCTGACGCCAAGTTATGATAAAATAGGTATTTTTGCACCAACCATTTTAATTTTAGCACGTCTATTTCAAGGTTTATCTTTAGGTGGTGAGTATGGCACTTCTGCCACCTATTTGTCCGAAATGGCCAGTGCAGGTCATCGTGGATTTTATGCATCGTTTCAATATGTAACATTGATAAGTGGTCAATTGATTGCTTTGGGTGTTCAGATTATTTTGCAAACGACAATGACAGAAATAGCTTTGATTTCATGGGGTTGGCGTATACCATTTTTTATTGGCGCCATGGGAGCACTTGTGGTGCTAATATTACGACTGAGCATGGAAGAATCTGATCAGTTTATGGCTCAAAGTAAGAAGGTAAAAGGTAATTTACGTGAATTGCTGCGCTATCCAAAGGCAATTTTAACAGTGGTTGGTCTTACATTAGGAGGCACAATTGCTTTTTATACTTATACCACCTATTTACAAAAATTTATGATTAATTCTGTTGGTTTACCAAAACAGCAAGTCGCTTGGATTAATTTTTTAGCGCTGTTTATTTTTATGATTTTGCAACCACTGGCGGGGGCACTTTCTGATAAAATTGGCCGTAAGCCATTACTGTTTTGGTTTGGTGGCTTGGGAACTATATTGACGATACCAATTTTAACGCTGTTATCACATGTTAAAAGCGGTTGGGCAGCTTTTGGTCTGATGATGGCTGGACTGATTATCGTCACAGGTTATACATCAATTAACGCTATTGTTAAAGCAGAAATGTTTCCAACTGAAATTAGAGCGCTTGGCGTTGGCTTGCCTTATGGTTTAACCGTTGCGATTTTTGGTGGGACTGTTGAATATGTCGCCCTATATTTAAAAAAGATAAATCATGAAAATTGGTTTTTTATTTATGTTACGCTGGTGATTGCGATTAGTTTGGTTGTCTATTGGCGAATGACAGACACAAAACACACTTCTAAATTAGATGGATAAATGATAAGATAATTATAAACAAATAATTAATTTATTAGGAGTAAATATGACGACACAGCAAGATTTATTTGAATCAGTTAAGGAGCAAACATTATTATCGCAACTTTCAGCACTTTCAGGTTGGGATGCTTTAACGGGCATGCCAAAAGATGCAGGGCATTTTCGAGCAGATGTTGATGCTTATTTGGCTGAAAAATTGTTTCAGATAGCAACGGGGGATAAAAGGCAAAAAATTTTAACAGATTTAACTGCTGATGGCGCTTCTTTAAATGAATTAGGCCAAATTGTGTTGAAAAAAGCACGGCAAGATTTTGAAATCACAGGTAAAATTCCTCAAACAGATTTTGTTGCTTTTGAAAAAACGCTTTCTGAGGCGCAAGATTATTGGTCAAGAGCACGTGAAGCAAACAACTATAACATTTTTAAACCTTACGTTGAACGCATTATTAGTTACTTGAAACAATTTATTCCTTTGTGGCAAAAAGAAGAAGCAACGCCCTATGATGTGCTACTCAATCAGTATGAGCCAGGGCTGACAGTTAAAAAATTAGATGCTGTATTTGAACAATTAAAAGTGGGCATAACGGAATTAAGGGCACGATTAGCATTATCAGGGACAGTGCCTGACAGTTCGTTTTTACATCGTGAGGTATCTAAAAATCAACAAAAACAGTATGCCTTATCAGCTGTGCAGCGCCTAGGTTACAATTTAAATAAGGGGCGCTTAGATGATACAATTCATCCTTTTATGGAGGCATTGAACCGAGATGATGCTCGTATAACGACGCGGTGGGACGAAAAAAATTTTCAAATGGCGGTATTGGGTATTTTTCATGAAGCAGGGCATGGTCTGTTTGAACAAAATGTTGATCCAAAATATGATGATGCGCGCGCCGTATTACCAATTAGTATGAGTATTCACGAATCTCAATCACTTTTTAACGAAGTCATTATTGGCCGTTCAAAAGAATTTTGGACAACGGAATACCCTAAACTTCAAGCGACTTTTTCACCTGTATTAGATGATATTTCAGTGAATAAATTTTATAAAGGGTGGTTAAAAACGGATGCAACTTTGATACGTACAGAAGCTGACCCACTCACTTATCCGCTGCATATCATTATTCGTTATGAAATTGAAAAAGCTATTTTTAATGATCATGTTGACCTGGCTGATTTGCCAGCGCTTTGGCAAGCAAAATATAAAGAATACCTTGGTCTAGAGGTACCAGATGATTTAAACGGTATTTTACAGGATATCCATTGGGCAGGTGGATCATTTGGCTATTTTCCAAGTTACGCTTTGGGACACCTATATGCTGCGCAATTTAAGGCAACAATGGCTAAGACGCTTGATTTCGAAGATATCTTTAAATCAGGTGATTATTCACCTATCTTTGATTGGCGTCAAGCACATATTTGGCAGCATGGTGGCACAGTAGATCCAAATGAAATTTTAGAAAATGTAACAGGTGAGTCATTGAATCCAAAATATTGGCTTGATTTTATGACAAAATTATATGAAGATGCTTATCAGATATAAAGTTATCAGTAATATTATAGGAGAAAAACATGGCACACGAGCAAATTTGGCTTGATTTTATAACAGAATTTCCAATTTTTTCTAATAGTTCACGTACGTCATGGCAGTTTGGTAGCGACCCAACGGCGTTGGCACAATTAGTCATTGCAGGTAAAAAGACAGCCACTTCAAGTTATTTTTTGGACTATACAAATGATAATGACATCGTTCCCACCGTGGGTCATGTGAATTTGATTTTAGACAATGAGTCGCAACCAAAGGTAATTACAGTCAATACCAAAGTTGTCTTACAACCTTACAAACAAGTTGATGACGAAATCGCTTATTTAGAGGGTGAGGGAACACGAGATTTGGCCTACTGGCACAAAGTACATGAGCCTTTTTTTAGTGATGTGGCGCAAGAAATTGGACATACTTTCACGACAGATGACTTAATAGTCACAGCCTTTTTTGAGGTGTTGAAAATTTTATAACATTGACAACAAACATTATTTCTGATAGAATTAGTGAGTATTTATAGCATGTCGTTAAAACGAAATAAAATGCGAGAGAGGAGGGTTATCACATGGCAAAGGTCATCGTACGTAAGAGCGAATCTTTGGATGATGCATTGCGTCGCTTTAAGCGCGGTGTTTCAAAAGACGGTACTCTCCAAGAATACCGTAAGCGCGAATACTATGTTAAGCCTTCAGTTGCTCGTAAATTGAAGTCTGAAGCAGCACAAAAGCGTAACAAGAAAAAGGGCCGTTAAACGGTTCTAAACGTCACTTTGGTGGCGTTTTTCTTTTGTATTAAAATAATTGAAATATAAAAAGTTAGAATGTAAATCCTGACTTTCTATATTGTAGATAATAGAAACATATCTCATTAGTTAGTTTAATATTGACTAAACTAACTAATGAGAGTAAACTATTTTATATTAATTAGTTAGCATATATTTAAATAAACTAAATAAAACGAGGCAATAAAAATGGATAATCAGTCATTATTTAATGAGTTGGGTGAATTAGTACAGCAGCCATTAATTTGGCTGGCAGCACAGCATAGTATTGGTGGTGGAAATGGTCGATCGGATAGTAGTCGCCGATTGTTGCGTATTTTATCAGAAACCGATAAAGAATTAACAGCTGGCGCAATTGCTGACATTTTAGATATTCGCCCAGCATCAGTGACAGCTTTAATTAACAAACTTGAATCTGATAATCTAGTTATTCGTGCAAAAGATGGTCGTGATGCCCGTATTGTTAAAGTTAAAATCACAGCAACTGGTCGCCAACAATTGCAAGATGTTGACGACTCACGTCAAGATTTTCAAGAATCACTATTCAGTGTTTTAAATGATGCCGAACGGCTACAACTGGCTGAAAGTTTACATAAATTAAACGCACATGTGGTTTCTGACGAATTTACAGAACAATTGACAAAAGATATGGATAAGCATCGTAAGATGATGTTTGAACATTTAATCAAGGCGCGTGGCCATCAAAATGAGCATATGCGACGCGGATTTAGCCAATTAACACGACAAATAGACCGTGAAACAGTTGATAAACACGACCGGCAGTGGCCATGGTGGCCTTAACATCATAGCTGAATGACTTATGTTTCAAAAATAGATATCTCGAGGAACTAATGATGAGTGAAAATAGGACAAGGGTTATTGACAGACGACCTAAAAATAAAGGCAAATTTAATTGGAGCCATTTTTTTAGTTTACTAAAGATGGCTCATCCCCAATGGCGATATTTGGGTACGGGATTGATTTTGGGTGTCGTGGGTGTCGTGGGTAATTTAGTGACACCAGTTTTTGCTAGTCAATTGATTTCAACCTTCAAAAATGGGTTAAACAAGCAATTGATTATGTTGGCGTTAATATTTTTTATTGGCGCTGCAATTCTGACTGCTATTGGTAATTTCTTGTTAGGCGTTGCCGGTGAACAAATTGTACAAAATTTGCGAAAAACATTGTGGCAAAAATTAATTGTTTTAAAAGTAACATATTTTGATGAAGTCAAATCAGGAGAAATGATCTCTCGTTTAGTCAATGACACATCGCAAGTTAAAACACTAGTAGCCAACAGCTTTCCTAATTTTATAACGGGTATCATTCAATTGCTAGGTGCTGTCATCTTAATGTTTATAGTTGATTGGCACATGGCATTGCTTATCTTAATTGCTATTCCACTAGCAGCGGTCGCTATGGCAATTCCAATGATTTGGGGTGGTAGAATTGGTCGGGCGACACAAGATGGTATCGCTGAATTTAGTGGGCAATCTACTGATACACTATCTGAAATACGTTTAGTTAAATCGTCTGGTTCTGAAAAACAAGAACTAGAACGCGGACATCATCAAATTACGCATTTATTTAAATTGGGACGTCGCGAGGCTATTATAGATGGCGTATCACAACCATTAATGACTATGGTTATGATGGGGGTATTCATGATCATCATTGCTTTTGGTGCTTACCGTATGTCACAAGGAGAGATGACTACAGGACATTTAATTGCTTTTATGATGTATTTATTTCAAATGTTACCGCCTGTGGCAACAATAGCAACATTTGCAACAACTTTGGCCAAAACGCAAGGAGCAACTGAACGGATTGGCGATATATTAGAGGAGGCTGGTGAAGATTTACAAGCTGGTGAGACAATTGATGTGACGGGTAAGGTGGTGTCTATGAAGCACGTTACCTTTAGCTATAAAAAGAATGAACCAATTTTATATGATATTTCATTTGAAGCAAAGCCGAATACAGTTATTGCCTTTGCTGGTCCCTCGGGTGGTGGAAAATCAACAATATTTGGTTTATTAGAACGATTTTATCTGCCTACTACTGGTGAGTTTAAGATTGGAAACATTAATGTTGATCAGACCAGTTTGGCATCTTGGCGCAGTCAAATTGGCTTTGTATCGCAAGATTCACCGATCATGGCGGGTAGTATTCGAGATAATTTAACCTATGGACTTGTTGATAATTATACAGATAATCAACTTTGGAAAGTTTTAGAACTGGCTTATGCTGAAACATTTGTTTCAGAGATGACAAATGGTTTAGATACGGAAGTTGGTGAACGTGGCGTCAAAATATCTGGTGGTCAACGACAACGTTTGGCTATTGCACGTGCCTTTTTACGTGATCCAAAAATTTTAATGTTAGATGAAGCCACGGCATCACTTGATTCAGAATCGGAAGCAATGGTGCAACAGGCACTTGAAACATTGATGAAAAATCGCACAACATTAGTCATCGCACATCGTTTATCGACAATTGTGACGGCAGATAACATATATTTTATTGAGCAAGGTACAGTAACTGGTTCTGGTACACATCAAGAATTATTAAAAAAGCATAGCTTATATGCAAGATATGTTTCTGAACAAGTAGTGACGAATTAAAAAATAAAATGGCCAATGCATTTAAAATAATAATGCATTGATATTATAAGTGTCCTCTTAAAAAGAAGGACGCTATTTGTGTTACAATATTCAATGATAGTTACAATATTAAATGTAATAAATACACGAATTATTCGTGTAAAAAATCTAAAATAGGTATAAAGAAAGAGGATTAAAAATGACGTTACTAGAAACACTTAACTCTGATATGAAGCAAGCAATGAAGGACAAAAATAAGGGTGCTTTGTCAGTTATTCGTATGGTTAAATCAACTGTTATGAATGAGCAAATTAGTTTGGGACATGATTTGACTTCAGAAGAAGAATTGACGGTCTTATCACGTGAGGTGAAACAGCGTAACGAATCTTTGTCAGAATTTGAAAAAGGGAATCGTGAAGATTTAGCAGCAGGTATTCGTTCAGAATTGGCGATTTTAGCAAAATACCTGCCTAAGCAATTAACTGAAGAAGAAGTTCAAGCAATTGTTAATGCCGCTGTTCTAAAAACTAATGCAGCAACATTAAAAGATATGGGTAAAGTTATGGGAATAGTGACACCACAAGTAAAAGGTAAAGCTGATGGTAAGTTGGTGGCTAACCTTGTAAAGAAAGCACTATCATAAAAGACAGCTCATTTTTATAGATTATGTTAACTTATCCATGGTAAACTAGAATACTAAAGAAAAAACACGTGAAGTTGCGTGTCAAAGGAAAAATAATGACAAACCCAGCAGTTGGAACAATTATAAAAGCAGATGTGACAGATGAGAATGATCGTTATTTTTTTGCTCAAGTAGATGGCAATACATATGAAATTGATAAGTCAGAACTTGAAAAACCGTTAAAAATAGGTGGCTTTGTAACAGGATTTGCCTACGAAAATGAAAATCATAAGTTTCAGATAACAAAGCAATTGCCCACAGTACAAAAAGATGTTTATGGTTGGGGCACTGTTGTGGCTAATCGCCATGATTTGGGCGTTTTTGTATCTATTGGCTTGCCAAATAAGGATTTAGTTGTATCGTTAGATGATTTACCAACAATTTCAACTTTGTGGCCACAAAAAGGTGATAAATTGATGTTGGCTATGAAAGAAGATAACAAGGGCCGACTGTGGGGTGAGATTGCACAGCAACAAATTATTGATGCTGTCTCTCGTCGTGCACCACAAGAATTAAAGTCAAAAACAGTTAAAGCGACTGTTTATCGTAACAAAATGGTAGGGACGCTAGTCATAACAGACGAGTACTACCTTGGGTTCATTCATCCTTCACAACGTGATGATGAGCCTCGTTTGGGACAAGTTGTTGATGCGCGTGTGATTGGTGTTCGAGAGGACGGCGCACTGAATTTATCATTGAAACCTTTGGCATATCAAACAATGGATGAAGATGCACAATTTTTGTTGTTACAATTACAACGCCGCGATGACCACTTTTTGCCATTTAATGATAAAAGTAATCCAGAAGCGATTAAAAGACAATTTGGATTTAGTAAAAGCCAATTCAAACGCGCATTGGGACATTTGTATAAAGACCGTGCCATAGAACAAATTGATGGTGGTATTAAGTTAATCGAGAAATAATGACACATAAAATAGATGACGCAATTGCTGACTATTTGCACTACATACGCATTGAACGTGGATTATCGGATAATACGATTAAGAGTTACCATCAAGATTTACAGCAATTTGCGCTTTATGCAACAACTGAAAACTTGGCATTAAATGATATCGATCATATTGTCATATTGACTTGGTTAAATCGTTTACGAGAGCAAGGTAAGTCGAATAATTCTGTTATTCGTATGGTCACATCATTACGTAAGTTCTTTGGTTATTTATTGCAAGAAAAACAGATTTTACACAATCCTATGACAGATGTTAGGCCACCCAAAAAGGCTGAACATTTGCCAGCCGTTTTAAGTCTTGCAGAAATTGATGCGCTGTTAGCTGTCCCAACTGAAAAAACACCATTAGGTGTGCGGAATCGGGCATTGATTGAAGTGCTATATGCTACTGGTTTGCGTGTGAGTGAACTGGTTAATTTAAAAATGGGTGATTTGCACCTGCAACTTGGTTTAATTCAAACAATTGGTAAAGGCGATAAAGAACGTATTATTCCAATTGGTGAAGTTGCTGCTGATTGGTTAGAAAAATATTTTTCTAATAGTCGCCTGTTGTTGTTAAAAGGGAATGACTCGCCTTTTGTCTTTTTAAATGATCATGGTAATCAACTGAGTCGACAGGGCGTTTGGAAAATCATTAAAAAATTAGTTTTGTCGGCAGGTATTAATAAAGATGTTTCACCACACACACTACGTCATTCGTTTGCTACGCACATCTTGGAAAATGGTGCAGATTTACGCATTGTGCAAGAACTGCTGGGACATGCCGATATTTCGACGACGCAAATTTATACACATATTTCTAAAAAGCGGTTGAGCGAAGTGTATGATGAGTTTCATCCGCGCGCATAATTTTCACGAGAAAAATGCAGGAGAGTTAATGTTAACACAGGTTAGAAACGACAATCAGAAAACGGTTATGGGTATTCTATCATTGTTACCAGGACTGCGAGAATTATCTCATTTGAATGCAGAAATTGCTTGGTACAATGATCGTGATACACGCCTTTTGTACATTTGGCAAAGTGATAGTCGTGTGCAAGGCGTTTTAGGCGTTGAACTATTACCGCAAGAAATTGCCTTAATTCGACATGCAGCATTAACGCCGGAATCTCGAACAGCTGCCAATTATTTTGCGATGCTGTCAGAATTTCAAAATCAAAATCAAACGTTATTTATTATGGGAACGTTAGATAACCAAAAGTTAATTAATAAATGGAGAAAATCGTCATCGCAACACGTAGTTTAACAATTAAATTAAGTGACTTTGAAGGCCCTTTGGATTTACTCCTACATTTAATTAAGCAATCAGAGATGGACATTTTTGATTTGCAGATTGCCCAAATTACGGAACAGTACTTAGCTTTTATTCATGAACAGAAAAAAATGCAATTAGATGTGGCAAGTGAGTATCTGGTCATGGCAGCAACTTTATTGCAAATTAAGTCGGCTGATTTGTTACCTCAAGAAACTGTTGAAGATGATTTCATTGAGGAACCCTATTTTGATCCGCGTGAAGAATTGATGGTTCAATTGTTGACTTATAAGCAATTTCAAGTGGCCAGTGATCAATTGCGTGAACGCGAAAATCGACATCAGCAATCATTTGCTAGATTACCTTTGTTAGCACCAGATGATGCCAAGTTCAAATTAGAAACAAAATTAGCGCCTGGACTTGGATTAATTGATTTGCAAACTGCTTTTGCGCATTTATTAAAGAAAAAGAAACAACAAAAGCCTATTAGTCGGCGCGTTATCAGTGAAAAATATACTATGGCTACAGCTATTAAGAACATCAGGCAACGTTTTGCAGTTCAAAAAATAGGGGACATGGTGACTTTTGATTCATTGTTTGATCATGTATATGATCGTGAACCGTTGGTAATGACTTTTTTAGCTTTACTTGAGATGGCTAAAGAAGATAAAGTTTCACTGCACCAACAAAATACACAATCAGAAATATTTTTAAAAATTGAAAAGTTGGACGATAATGAATAATCTAGCTCAAGTGGAATCCTTGTTATTTGTAGCAGGAGATGAAGGTATCAAAATTGAAGATATCTGTCACATGACACAATTTGATAAGCCAGCAGTGATCACTTTGATTGATGAGTTAGCAACAAGTTATGCTAATAATTTAAATAGTGCTTTAGAAATTCGAGAATCAGACGGGGCTTATCGTTTAGTAACAAAACCAGAACTTGGGGCTACTGTAAAAGGTTATTTTGATGCACCAGTAAATGCTACTTTGTCACAAGCACAATTAGAAACACTAGTCATTGTTGCCTATAAACAGCCTATAACGCGTGTTGAAATTGATCAAATCCGTGGCGTGCAGTCTTCTGGAACATTACAAAAATTAGCACTGCGTCAATTAATTTTAGCAACAGGTCGAAAAGATGAGCCGGGCCGGCCGATTATGTATGGTACGACGACTGAATTTTTAGATTATTTTGGCTTAAAAAAACTAGCAGAGTTACCACCTTTACCAGATTTTGACACATTGGAAATTAGCGATGAGGGTGGTGAGTTATTTACCAGCGCGTTTGAAGCACGCGTGGCAGAAACGGAAGAAGAGAATAAACATGTCTGAAGAAGCACAACGTTTACAAAAAATTATTGCACAAGCTGGCTTGGCATCACGACGTGGTGCAGAAGAATTAATTGCCAAAGGGCGTGTGCAAGTTAATGGACAAACGGTTACTGAACTGGGGATGAAAGTCGAACCAAGTGACAATGTTGAAGTGGATGGTTCACCAATTGAAGGGCGTGAGAAACTGGTTTATTATTTATTGAATAAACCACGTGGGGTCGTTACAACTAACAATGATGAAAAAGGGCGTCAGACAGTGATAGATCTTTTGGGCGATGTTAGTCAGCGCGTATATCCTATTGGTCGTTTAGATTATGATACGACTGGTGCTTTATTATTGACTAACGATGGTGTAGTTGCTAATCAATTGATGCACCCAAAATCACGGGTTGATAAGGTCTATATAGCTAAAGTTGAGGGTATAGCTACAGATGAAAAGTTAGCACCGTTGAAGCATGGTGTGGTCATTAAAGGCCGTAAAACAGCACCTGCAAGGGTAACAATTGAACGGGTTGATAAGGATAAAAAAACAAGTATGGTTCGTGTTATTATTCATGAAGGGCGTAACCATCAAATTAAAAATATGCTACAAAAGGTGCATTTGCCAGTTGTCAAACTGACGCGTGAACAATACGCTTTTTTTGATTTAATTGGCTTGCAATCTGGGGAGTATCGTAAGTTAACAGGTGCTGAAGTGAGACGTTTAAAAGCAGAAGATTATAAAAATTATCGTAGAAAATAATCAGTTGTTTTTAATTTGTATATTTGGTACAATGATAAAAATTGAATAAACTTCAGGGTCGGGCGCAAATCCCAACCGGCGGTGAGACATGCATGACATGATAAGCCCGCGACCTGCGAAAGCAGTTGATCTGGTCAAAATCCGGAGCCGACCGTAAAGTCGGGTATAAAGAAGTTAAAAAAGAAAGTTAAAACTGCCTTTTTGTGATACCCTGACAAATTGTGCAGTTTTTTTGAGGTTTAAAATATGTCGACAGCTACATCAACACGAACACAGAGATTAACGTTAATTGCGATATTAAGTGCGATATCATTTGGATTAATGTTATTTCCACAAGTGCCAATTATGCCTGGTGCCAGTTTTTTAAAATTAGATTTTTCGATTATCCCAGTTATTATTGCTGGCTATTGGATTGATATCTCGGCAGCCATGTGGACAGTTGTTTTGCGAACGCTATTAAAATTGATTTTGGCAAATGAAGGTATTAATACTTATTTAGGACTACCAGTTAACTTAGTTGCTGTGGTTGTTTTTTCTGTTATTATGTTGTGGGTGATGCCATATGTCACCTCTAAAAATATTGGCAGAAGCTTATTAGCCATTTTTTTGGCAACAATAGCTATGACAGGATCAGCAGTTATAATGAACTGGTTTGTTGCGGTACCACTTTACGCAGAATTTGCGAATTTCAACATTGCAAAAGTCATTGGACTGACTCGTTATTTTATTGCTATGGTGTTGCCATTTAATTTGATACAAGGTATTGTTTGGGGTGGCGTGAGCTTAATTGTATTATCAATACTAAAACCACTTCAAAATAAACTCACTTCTTAATGAAAGATTATAAACACTAGAGTGGTCATTGTGGTAAAATTTTATATGAATATACTATAGTGGAGGTCGTTATATAATGAACGATTTTGATCCGAGTAACATGAGCCGAGCGGCTAAGAACAAAAATAAAAAAGTAGAACCAAAATTTGCCCGTGAATCAGACAAAAAAACAGGCGAACATAAAAGTTTGCGTATAGGTTTAATTATATTAGCTTTCGTTATTTTAGCTAGTGTTCCTGTTTATGGTTCCTGGGCCAATAGAAAAGAACCACAAAAGCAAGCGGAAACGTCTGTTAGTCGTAAAGTGTCATCGACCACTGAAAAGAAATCAACCACTTCTTCAGAAAGTGAAAGCGAATCTGAAACGCCTTCAAGTTCAGAAGCAGTATCAAGTAGTATTGAACCAAGTTCTGAAGTTAGTTCGACGCCGTCATCTAGTGAGGCCATAAGTAGCAGTGCAGATACTGCCTCTAGTGCATCAGGAGAGACAGCAGTTCTTGGCGCTAGCCAAACATTGTATAATTTTGCCGTTTCCCATGGTATGACGACAGATCAGGTTGTTGCGCTAAACCCAGGGTTGACAGTTGGCAACTACACACAATATTCAGGAAGAGACCTTAATATTCAATAATCTAGAGGAAACCATGGCAGAAAATTTTCAAGTAGCAATTGATGGACCAGCATCAGCAGGTAAGTCAACAATTGCTAAAATATTGGCAACAAATTTTAAATATGTATACGTTGACACTGGTGCAATGTATCGTACGATAACTTTAGCAGCCAATAAAGCAGGGTTAGCTTATGAAGAAGAGCAAAAAATCATAGCATTGTTGCCCAAAATAACTATCCGCTTTGAACCTGATCCATTGGTGCAACGTGTCTTTTTAAACGATGAAGAAGTCACTGATGATATTCGGTCAACTGAAATCACTAACAATGTGTCATTGGTTTCATCGTATGGCGCTGTTCGTGAGGATTTAGTCAAAAGACAACGACATATCGCAAATAGTCAAAATGTCATTATGGATGGGCGCGATATTGGTACCACAGTATTACCTAATGCCCAAGTTAAAATCTTTTTAGTTGCTAGCGTGGCAGAACGTGCTGAACGACGCTATAAAGAAAATATTGCTAAAGGCATGGCGACAAATTTGGCAGATATAAAGGCAGATATTGAAATGCGAGATTACAAAGATTCTCATCGTAAAATTAGCCCATTAGTACAAGCTAAGGATGCAATTTTGGTTGATACAACCGGTCAAAAAATTGAAGATGTTGTATCTGAAATTACTAAAATCATTAAAAATAATCAATATCAATAATTTACAGCGTGAAAACGCTGTTTTTTACTATACAAGAGCAGACTATTCTGGTAAACTATATTCATAGTGTAAATTGTAGGAGGACGTTAGACGTCATGAGTGAAACAAACAACGAGTTCTTAGCAGCTCTCGAAAGCGCAGCAGATCAAATTAAGGTGGGAGATGTTGTTATAGGTGAACTTCTAGCCATTGACAACGATAACCAAGCAGTAGTTGGTTTGCCTACCGGTGAAGAAGGAGTTGTGCCAGCACGTGAGTACTCAGACGATCGTAACATCAACCTGGCAGACGAATTGAAAATTGGTGACAGTATTGAAGCTGTCGTTATTTCTAATGTGACAAGTGACAAAGAAGGCGTAGCCTATTTGTTATCAAAGAAGCGCTTAGATGCGCGCAAGGCATGGGAAAACTTGAGCTTCGGCGAAGGCGATACAGTTGATGCTAAAGTTATCAACGCTGTTCGTGGTGGTTTAATCGTTGATGTTAACGGTGTTCGTGGCTTTGTTCCTGCATCAATGGTTGCAGAACGCTTTGTGTCTGATTTGAATCAGTTCCGAAACAAAGATATTAAAGCACAAGTTATCGAAATTGATCCTGCTAATGCACGTTTAATTTTGTCACGTAAGGCTGTTGCAGCGCAAGAACGTGCTGCACAGTTGGCTGAAATATTCAGTAAGTTGTCAGTTGGGGAAGTTGTCGAAGGAACTGTTGCACGTTTGACAGACTTTGGTGCCTTTGTTGACTTGGGTGGTGTAGATGGTCTGGTTCACGTTTCAGAAATCTCACATGATCGTGTTAAAAACCCTGCAGATGTTTTGACAAAGGGTGACAAAGTCAATGTTAAAATTTTGGCTTTGGATACTGAAAAGGGCCGTATTTCATTGTCAATTAAAGCAACACAACGTGGACCTTGGGATGAAGCAGCAGAACAAATTGCTGCTGGTGCAGTTCTTGAAGGTACAGTTAAGCGCGTAAAAGACTTTGGTGCCTTTGTTGAAATTTTGCCTGGTATTGAAGGACTTGTCCACGTATCACAAATTTCAAATAAGCGTATTGAAAATCCTTCAGAAGTTTTGAAATCTGGTGATAAGGTACAAGTCAAGGTGTTGGATATTAAACCAGCAGAAGAACGTATTTCATTATCAATGAAAGCTTTGGAAGAAAAGCCACAACGTGAAGATCGTCGTGGAAATGACGGTGCAGCATCACGTGCAGATATTGCTGCTTATAAGCAACATGGAGATGACTCAGGTGCTACATTGGGCGACATTTTCGGTGATAAGTTGTAATATGATCCAAAAAAAGAGCTGGATTTCCAGTTCTTTTATTTTTGAAAAAAATTTGAGTGTGCATTAATGGTAGCACACGGTAAAAAAATAAGGAGGTGCCATTATGGCAGCACCAGTAGTAGCAATTGTGGGACGACCAAACGTTGGGAAGTCAACAATATTTAATCGTATGGCAGGTGAGCGTATTGCGATAGTTGAAGATCAACCAGGGGTTACACGTGATCGTTTATATGCACCAGCAGAATGGTTGAATTATGAATTTCGAATGATCGATACCGGTGGTATTGAACTTGGAGATGCGCCATTTTTAGCCGAAATTCGTGCACAAGTTGAGTTGGCAATAGATGAAGCTGATGTTATTGTTATGATTACATCTGGTCGTGAGGGTGTCACATCAGCTGATGAAGTTGTTGCAAAAATGTTATATAAAACTGATAAACCAGTTGTGTTAGCAATTAATAAAGTTGATAATCCTGAAATGCGACAAGATATTTATGACTTTTATTCACTTGGACTAGGCGACCCATTCCCAGTTTCTGGATCTCATGGCCTTGGTTTAGGCGATTTATTGGATGAAGTAGTTAAACATTTTCCAGATGAAGCAGCTGAACAAGAGGACGAAGGGGCAATTAAATTTAGTATTATTGGCCGACCAAACGTTGGAAAGTCATCAATTGTTAACGCAATGCTTGGTGAGGACCGTGTGATTGTTTCTAGCATTGAAGGTACGACAAGAGATGCGATTGATTCTCGCTTTGTAACCTCTGATGGTGATGAGTTTATCATGGTTGACACAGCGGGTATGCGTAAACGTGGTAAAGTATATGAGAATACTGAAAAATATTCTGTTATGCGGGCACTGAAAGCAATTGATAATAGTAATGTTATTTTGATGGTCATTGATGCCGAAGCGGGTATTCGTGAGCAAGATAAACACGTAGCTGGTTTTGCACATGAAGCTGGACGCGCTATGATTATTGTTGTTAATAAATGGGATGCAGTTGAAAAAGATGATCATACGATGAAAGAGTTTGAAAACTTGATTCGTGCTGAATTCAAATTTTTAGATTATGCGCCAATTACCTTTGTTTCTGCAAAAACGGGTCAACGATTAGATCGCTTACCACAATTAGTGAAAGATGTTGACAATAATCATCGTAAACGAATTTCATCCTCTACTTTGAATGATGTTATTATGGATGCAATTGCTATTAATCCAACACCATCTGATAATGGTCGCCGGTTACGTGTTTATTATGCAACACAAGTTGCTATTCAACCGCCAACGTTTGTTATTTTTGTTAATGATGTTGAATTAATGCACTTTTCGTATGAACGTTTCTTGGAAAATAAAATTCGAGAAGCATTTGACTTTACAGGGACACCGATTAAGTTAATTGTACGTGCACGAAAATGATTAGTAATTTTAGCAAAATAGTTATCGTGAGCATACTTTTTTGCATAAACATGATTTTTGTGTAACAAAAAGATTACGAAACAGCGAAAACCCGCGTAATTACTACACATTCAGGCTTTCTTATGGTATTCTAGTTACATGAAATAATGTTTCGACACATTTCAATAAAACCGCTCGACGGTTAATAAATACTCCCAGGAGAAGCAAAAATGGCTAACAAACAAGAATTAGTAGATTCAGTTGCAAAAGCAACTGGTTTGACAAAGAAAGATGCTACTGCATCAGTTGATGCAGTATTTGCCTCAATTGAAGCAGCTTTGAAGAATGGCGAAAAAGTTCAATTGATTGGTTTTGGTAACTTTGAAGTTCGTGATCGCGCAGCCCGTAAGGGTCGTAACCCACAAACTGGTGCAGAAATTGAAATTCCAGCATCAAAAGTACCAGCATTCAAGCCTGGTAAGGCTTTGAAAGAAGCTGTTAAATAAAGAATCGTTTAAACACATATTTCAACACAGAAAAGTAATTCTTAAAAAGAATTACTTTTTTTAATTAGTATCATAATTGAGGCATATCATTATACAATAAGTCTCAATTATGATATGCTTAGCCCGTAACATCAAATAAAATTTCAAGGAGAACTAATTATGACAGTTGAAGAAAAGTTTGATAATGCCAAGGACAAAATTGCTGGTAAGGCAAAAGAAGTAGAAGGTAAAGTTACCGGTGACAAGAGTCGCGAAGCAGAAGGTAAAGCACAGAATTTGTTTGGTAAAGCGAAAGATAAAGTTGTTGATGCTACTGAGGTAGTAAAAGATAAGGCAGAAGACGCTTTTGAAGCAGTAAAAGATGGCGTTGACAAGCTTAAAAAGTAAGTCATATTATAGTGAAACTGAAACGTTATCCTAAAAAGGGTAGCGTTTTTTATTTAAAATTAGCATCGGTTCACAATTAAATCAATATAGCGCTCAGTTCATTCACAGCTTCTTTTATGTTAAAATAATGTGTTATTAAAAAACACAGTTAGACTAGAAAGAATCATCACTTAAAATACGTGCACTAATGTTAATTAGCATGTTAAAAGGGCACTATTAGGGAGTAATCATGGAAACAAATTATGCACAACAAATGTTAGATGCTTTATCAAGTGGACAATTAGAAACCGCACAACGCCTATTCACGCAATCGTTACGACATGATAATGATGACTTAATATATAGCTTAGCCGAAGAATTATACGCGCTCGGTTTCTTAAATCAGTCACGAAGGGCTTATAAAAAATTATTAGAAAAATACCCAAAAGAAGATGAAATTCGTACGGCATTAGCAGATATAGCAATCGAAGATGGTGAAATTGATGAAGCGCAAAATTATTTAGCTCAAATTAAACCAGATTCAGACTCCTATTTACGTTCATTACTTGTAAAAGCTGATATTTATCAAAGCGAAGGGTTAAACGAATCCGCTGAATATAGTTTATTACAAGCTGAAAAAATTGCACCAAATGAAGATATTATTCAATTTGCTTTGGCTGAATTTGATTATGCTAATCAGTCCTTTCAAAAAGCTATCACACGTTATCGCGCTTTATTACTCAAAGGGCAACGCGAAATTAGTCGTGTAGATATTGTTGCTCGTATTGGTGTTGCTTACGCACAGGTAGGCAATTATGAAAATGCCATTGGTTATTTAGAACAAATTAAATTGAATAAAATGACGACAGATACACGTTTTCAATTAGCCATTTTATATCAAGAAAATAATCGTGAAGATGAAGCGATTCGTATTTTTAATGATATTTTAGAAATTGATCCAAAATATACATCCGTTTATCCACTATTGGGCCTTGCTTATGAAAAAGCACAGCAACTAGATGCCGCTTATCGTACCTATCAGGCGGGCTTAGCACAAGATGAGACAAATGTGCGTCTATATCGTTTGGCGGGCTTAGCGGCTGAAAAAACGGGAGATAAAGCAACAGCAGAGAAATACTATCATCAAGCTTTGAAAATTGATGATGCTGATGTCATGACAATTATTGCATTGGCTGAATTATTAATCAGTCAGCATAAATTTGATGAAATAATTAAACTGTTAACAAAATACTTGGATGAGGATATCTCGGACCCACAATTTTATTGGTATTTGGCGCGTGCTTACCAATTTATGGGTAATGATGATAAGGCACAAAAATACTGGCAACAAGCTGAACCTTTGTTTCAAGAAAATGCCACTTTTTTGTTAGATAACATAGCATGGTATCACCAACAAGGTAACCGTGATGAGGAAATTTCTGCCATGAAACAATACTTATTTTTGGAACCAAATGATGCAGATATGCAGATACGATTGGAAGACTTAGCTTTTTAAAATACTAAATCGTTCACTTATTTGCATTTGAGATAGCGGTTAATTTGAATTATTTTGTATGAATGTTAGTTTTAAAAAGAACCTCAAGTTTAAGCGTATTATTTGTATTTTTTTTGGTATAATTTGATTAAGGACTTTTAATAATGAAAATTAATACATTGCCGCAAGAATTTATTGACGCTCAACCTATTTTGAAGACACTTGAAAATGCTGGATTTGAAGCTTATTTTGTTGGCGGGGCAGTGCGCGACATGATTTTAAATAAACCAATTCATGATGTTGATATTGCGACCTCTGCTTTTCCTGAAGAAGTTAAATCTTTGTTTAACAAAACGATAGATACTGGTATTCAGCATGGGACAGTCATGGTTTTAGATCATGGTGCGGGTTATGAAATAACAACCTTTCGAACTGAATCAACTTATACGGATTTTCGTAGACCTGACAAGGTAACATTTGTGCGTAATCTCAGAGAAGATTTGAAAAGACGAGACTTCACTATTAATGCCTTAGCCATGAATTATTCTGGTAACATAGTGGATTTATTTGATGGGTTGAGCGATTTAAAAAATGGTATTGTACGAGCTGTTGGGGATGCAGAAGTACGATTTACAGAAGATGCTTTACGTATGATGCGCGCCTTACGATTTAGTGCACAACTTGAGTTTGCTATTGATGTTAATACGCAACAAGCACTTACTAAGTTAGCGCCTAATCTTAAAAAAATTGCTGTTGAACGTATTCGAGTAGAATTTGAAAAATTATTAATGGGATCACAAGCATCTGAAAGCCTACAAATTGGCATTCGTGATGGCGTGATGGCATATTTACCGGGTGATATTGGCACCTGGGACTTATCCCAGATAATATTAGATCTTAAATCCAATCAAGCTAATACCGCACAAGTGGCTTGGATCCACTTATTGGTTCATTCAAATTTAAATGTAAAAAAAATGATTCAATTTATGCGCATTTGGAAAATGAGTCGTGAAGATATAAAAGTGACTTCACTTATTGCACCATTGGTGCATCATATTGAAACTGCCCATAAATTTGAGCTCTATCAAGTTTTTGCATATCGCAAAATATTGTTTGAAGTATTATGTTTGATGCAGGTGTCTGATGAAACCATGCAACGGATAACCACTATATTTGCAAACTTACCAATTTCTAAAAGCGCTGATCTGGCAATTAATGGGGCTGATTTAATAAGGGATGGTTTAGTCAAACCTGGGCCTGAAATGGGACGTGTATTAAGAATCATTGAAAAGTCAGTCGTGCTTGAACAACTTGAAAATACACCTGACGTGTTAATAACATATATAAAGGGGCTGAAATCATATGACAAAAATTAAAATGGTGTGGGCAGAAGACCAACAGCATGCTATTGGTAAAAATGGTAAATTACCTTGGCATATACCCGCTGATTTGAAATTATTTCGTGAAGAAACAACCGATACATTAATGATTATGGGGCGTACAACATGGTTAAGCATTGGGCGCCCCTTGCCAAATAGAACAAGCTTAGTGCTAACTAGACAACCGACATGGCAAACAAGTTTTGATGATGTTTTGGTTGCACATTCTTTTGATGATGTGTTATCGTCTATTAAGAATGAGTCAAGAGATATCTCTATTGCCGGTGGTGCATCTGTCTACCGTGCTTTTATGCCATATGCGACTGATTTAGTTGTAACGCGCATTGACGCTGTTATTAATGGCGATACGTTTGTAGATGAAATCGATTTGACACAATTTGATTTAGTCAGTCAAGAACCGCATGAAAAGGATGATAAGAATGAATATGCGTTTGTTGTAGAACGTTATAAGCGTAAGAATTGAGGAAAAAATGTCTAATATTAAAATTGTTACAGATTCGGCGGTTGCCTTAACCCCAGAAGAAATTAAGCAATATGATATCAAAATTATACCGCTAACTGTCCAAATTAGTGGTGTTGTTTATGAAGATGGGGTGACCATTCAACGTGACGAGTTTTTAGAAAAAATGACGACAAGCCATAGTTTGCCGCAAACTTCTCAACCATCAATTGGTAAATTTCAAGCTGTTTATGAAGCTATTCATGAAAAAAATCCAGAAGCTGAGATTTTGAGTTTACATATATCTTCAGGCTTATCTGGCACGGTACATGCAGCTGAACAGGCAGCGGCACTGACAGCTGCTAAAATTACAACCTTTGATACGTTAAATGCCGATCGTGCACAAGCTTTTTGTGTTTTAGCTGCAGCTAAAATGGCACAAGATGGCGCTACGATGTCTGAAATTTTAATTGAGATTGAAAAAATACGTTCGAGTTCTCACACATTTTTAAGTTTCACATCGCTTGATAATATGGTTGCTGGTGGGCGTCTTAGTAAAACATCTGGTCTTATTGGCAATCTGCTTAATATTAAAGTTGGTGCTGGTGTCAACAAGACAGGATCAGTTGAAGTTATTACAAAAGGGCGTGGCATGAAGGCGCTTAGTAAATTCAATGATGGTGTTATTGCTAAGATGCAAGAATACTCTGACATGTTAGCAATTGGCGTTTCACATGCAGGTGTGCCAGAGGTAGCTGAAAAAATGGCAGTACGTTTAAATAAAATTTGGCCTGATATTAAAATTGAGGTCATGACGACCGGACCTATCATATCAACTCATACTGGTGTTGGTGCATTGGCTATTTTATACCATGCACGTTAATCACAATAAAACCTAAAATATTTGAACTGAACCCGATAACTTGGACAGAATAAAAATCTGTTCAAAAGGTTATTGGGTTTTATTGTGCTTAAATTTTTGATACACTTAATAAGCATTTATCAAAATCAATACGTTGTTATTGGACTGGTTCGAAAACTGCCCAGGATAAAAAACCAAGTAACCTTGAAAGGTAGGAAAGATGATGCAAAAACATAAAGTAATTATTGATACTGATCCTGGAATTGATGATAGCCTTGCCATTCTAGTGGCGCTTAATTCCCCAGAATTAGATGTTGTGGGTATTTCAATTGTTGAAGGCAATGTTCCCACTGACATTGGTTTCCAAAACGCATTAAAAGTTTTACGGGAGGCTAATCGTTTAGATATTCCTGTTTTTTTGGGAGCTAAAGCCCCATTACAGCATGAGTATACTAGTGCACAAGATACACATGGTATGGATGGCTTGGGCGAGAGTGGGATACCTAACGTAACCAATGTTGAAGGGCCTACTGTTTTAAGCGCACAAGCAGGTTATGAAGCACTGTTGAATCAGTACGACGATGTGTGGTTTATGGCACTTGGACCACTAACAAATGTTGCACTATCATTGCAACACTATCCTGATATTTGGCATCATGTATCTCGTTTAATTGTTATGGGCGGGGCATATAAGACAAATGGAAATACGTCACCTGTTGCAGAATATAATTTTTGGGTTGATCCTGATGCAGCAGATTATGTTTTTAAACAGAGTCCTGTTGAAATCGAACTTGTGCCACTTGATGTGACGCGTAAAATTGTTTTGACACCAAACATATTACAAATGATGGCCTATTTAAATCCTGAAAAAACAGATTTCATCATGAAAATAATGCGATTTTATTTTGATTTCCATTGGCAACAAGAGCACGTATTAGGTGCAGTAATCAATGATCCATTGGTAGTTATTTATGTCTTGCATCCAGAAATTGCTACTATTATTCGTAAGTACGTCACCGTGGTAACAACAGGTGTCGCATTGGGACAAAGCATTGTAGATATTGCTGATTTTTGGAAAAAGCCAGCAAATGCAACTATTCTGCAAGACATTGATGCCAAGCGTGTTATGGCTTACATTGTGGGTGGTTTACTAGGAAATGATGTGGACACAATTGAAAATGAACTTAATATGATTGCTACGAGTTTGGAGCGATTATCATGAAAAAGTATTTTTCAGCACAAAAAATTGCACTTTTGGCAATATTTATTGTGATTAACATTGTCGGTGGGCACTTAGCACTATATACACGTTTGCCAATTTATTTAGATACGATTGGGACACTTTTAGGTAGCGCCTTTTTTGGCCCAATTGGCGGTATGATCACTGGTATATTGACAGCACTTGTGAATGGGGCAACGGGGGATCTTTTTTCAATTTATTTTATGCCAAGTCAAGTAACAACTGGTATTGTAGCTGGATTTGTTTATAAAAAATTTAAAGCAACCGATTTCAAAAAAATTTGGTGGTTAGCATTAATTATCTCAGTACCAGCAACAATTGTTAGTACAATGATTACTATTTGGTTGTTTCATGGTATCACATCATCAGGGTCAAGCATCGTTGTTCAAATGTTGCATGGCTTTGGTGTAAACCAAGTAGTTGCAATATTTTCAGTTCAAATAGGGACTGATTATTTTGATCGCGTAATTGGTGTTTATGTTGTAGCGTTGATGTACAAAACTGTGCAACGTTATTTTAAATGAGTGAAAATTAAAAATATTTTTAATTTAAATTTGACAATTTTAATTTTAGACGCTATAATTAAAATATTAAATAGGAATAAGAGAATAAATTAATGAACAAACAAATTTTGAAAAGCAAAAATAATAGTTATTATTACTTCTGGTTTATGTAGAACCGTCGCTAAGTGCGTCGGTTTTCGACGCACTTAGCGACCAGAAGCTTTTCGGGTTTAGTCACTAAGTGGAATTTTAACACTTAGTGGCTTTTTATTTAACAGGGTATAACTGTTTTAAAAAACCGTACTAGGTGAAATATACTGGTACGGTTTTTTATTAGGAGAAAATTATGAGTGAAAAATTAACGTCATCTGCTGAATCGTTAAAAGCAATCAATAGTATTCGGTTACTTGCTAGTCAAATGATTTCAAAGGCTGGATCTGGGCATCCAGGTATTGCGCTTGGTGCTGCGCCGATTTTATATGAATTATATGCAAATCAGTTAGTGGTCGATCCTGATCATCCAAATATGCTTAATCGAGATCGTTTCGTATTGTCAGCTGGACATGGTGCTGCGTTGCTTTATGCTACGTTATATGCCGCTGGCTTTGATCTATCATCTGATGATTTGGCGCATTTCAGATTACCGCACTCAAAAACGCCTGGTCATCCAGAAGTTGGTATAACACCTGGGGTTGAAGCAACAACAGGACCTTTGGGTCAGGGACTAGGAATGGCTGTCGGTATGGCTATGGCCGAGGCGAAATTACATGATCAATTTCCAAATGTTGTTGATCATTATACGTATGTCCTTGTTGGGGATGGTGATCTCATGGAAGGTGTCAGTCATGAAGCTGCATCATTAGCAAGCAAACAAGTTTTATCGAAATTGATTGTTATTCATGATGATAACAGTATTAGCCTTGATGGTGATAAGAGTAGATCAGATATTTCAGATAATATGGCACGTTTTGAAAGTTATGGCTGGGATGTTCTTGATGTACCTGACGGTAATCATATTTCTGCAATTCATGATGCGATTGATAAAGCAAAGGAAAATTCAAAACCAACGTTTATTTCAGTTAAAACGATAATTGGTAATTATGGACCCTTTGCTGGCACAAGTAAAGCGCACGGGACGCCGTTAAATGAAAAACAGCTTGATGAATTGGCAGCGAGCTTAAATATTTCAATAAGTGATTTTGATATAGATGACGATGTTTTGCAAGATATGCGTCAACGTATTCAGACGCGTTTGATTCATCAACGGCTGCCAAATACTGATGAATTAGCCGCTTATAAATTATTTACGCAATATCAAGTGACGGAAACACCCAAATTAACAGACACTATTAAAACCCAAGCTGGTCGTAAAATTTCGAAAGCTGTTATACAGGCATTTTCAAAACAGTTACCGCAGTTATGGGGAGGGTCAGCTGATTTAGTTGCTTCAACTAATGCCGAAATTGTTGAATCATCGCTATTTAACAAAAATAATCGTGCAGGACGAAACATTGCTTTTGGCGTCAGAGAATTTGGTATGGGGGCCGTTATGAACGGTATTGCATTACATGGCGGCACCAAAATTTTTGGATCTACGTTTCTAGTATTTTCAGATTATATGAAAGCAGCTATTCGGTTAAGTGCTTTACAAAAATTACCAGTCATTTATGTCTTTACACATGATAGTGTGACAGTTGGCGAAGATGGGCCGACTCACCAACCAATTGAACAAATTATGAGTTTGAGGTTGATTCCAGATATTGATGTATTACGTCCTGGAACCGCTGAAGAAATTGCAGCTGCATGGCAAAAAGCACTCACTTCTGTTAATCGGCCAACGGTTTTAATTTTGAGTCGTGGCGACATTGGTGCTCAAGGAACAACGCAACAAGCGAATTTAGCAATCGAAAATGGCGCTGCTGAATTGACTACGCAACCAGAAGCAGTTATAAATTTAATTGCTTCTGGATCAGAAGTGCAACTAGCGCTGGCAGTTAGCCGACAATTAAACGTCCCTAGTCGTGTCATTTTAATGCCTGATTTAAAGCGATTTTTGTCTTTGAGCCCGAAAGAGCAAACACAAATCATTCCCAAAGCAGCTGCAGAAAATGTGATAATAGAAGCAGGGACAACACTTGGCTTACAAGTCTTAACCGGTGATACAGGGCTTATATTTGGCATTGATCGATTTGGCATGAGTGCCTCATCTCAAAAGATTTTAGATGAATATGGATTGAACGCAAGTGTCATTGTTCAAAAAATTACGCAGTATTTGGAGAAATGAAATGGCGATATACGGTTTAATAGCACACCCAGCAGGACATTCAAAATCACCTGCTATGCAAAATGAAATGATTTTTAAACGACATATTGATGCTTATTATCATAATTTTGATGTTCAACCACAAAATTTAGCGGCGACTATCAAAGGGTTAAAACTTTTAAATTGTGGTGGATTTAATGTCTCTACGCCATATAAAACAGATATTATCCAATATTTAGATGAGTTAACACCATCAGCAAACCGATTACAGGCGGTAAATACGGTCAAAAATGTTAATGGTCGTTTGATTGGGACAAGTACTGATGGTGACGGATTTTGGCAAAGTATGAACCCCAATCAACCGCATGAAAATGTTGTGATTCTCGGGACTGGTGGTGCAGCAAGAGCTGTTATTGCAGAAGCGAAACATTACGGCGTTCGTCATTTGACGGCTTTTAATCGGCCACATTCAGGGTGGTCTCAACGTGAAACTGTTATTGCGTATCTTAGTCAGGGTATTGGACAATTAGCAGATTTATCTGATAATCAGGCCCTGACAAATGCCTTAAAGCAAGCGGATCTATTAATTAATGCAACAACGGTAGGCATGAACGATGCTAGAACATTATTAACAGATTATCAAGTCAGTTTGCTGCCACAACATGCATTGGTAGTCGATATGGTTTATCGTAATCAACAAACTGGGTTATTAAAAGCAGCCAGTAAGCATCGATTGCTCACACAAAATGGCTTGCCAATGTTAGTTGGTCAGGGAGCATTAAGTTTTGAATTTTGGTTCAATCAACCCGCTGATCGGCAGTTAATGGCACAAGCCATAGAAGGAAAATAAAATGATTTTAATTACAAAAAGCAACGATAAGGCACGAGAAATTGCCAAAAAATTAGATACTAATAACCCTATTAAACCAGTGTTTGTACAGGACAATCGGGTAGCTTTGGCAGGGGTAAAAAAACTGTCTGAAACTACTTTGAATGAAATATCACAAGATATTGTTGAAATAATCACAAATCATCATCAAGCGATTGTTTCATCTCGAGATTTTCACCCAAGTGATACAATCATAAAGACTAACCATTCAGTTATTGGGGGTAACCATTTCATCTTTATGGCAGGACCTGATTCGATTGAAAGTGCAGAGCATGTGCTTGAAATGGGACGTCAAGTTAAAGCGGCTGGTGCAACAATTTTGCGTGGTGGCGCCTTTAAACCACGAACTTCACCTTATTCTTTTCAAGGCAATGGTGAAGTGGGTCTGAAAGCCCACCGCGCAGCCGCAGATGCATTGGATATGGATATGATTACTGAAATTTTAGATACACGAGATGTTGATTTAGTTGACGCCTATACTGATATTTTTCAGGTCGGCACGCGCAATATGCAAAATTTTGCCTTGTTGAAGGTGCTAGGACAAAAGCGCAAGCCAGTTGTCCTAAAGCGTGGTATGTCTGCAACGATTGACGATTTATTAAATGCCGCAGAATATATTGCCGCAGGTGGTAATACGCAAATCATACTCATGGAACGTGGTATTCGAACGTATGATAATAAGTACACGCGAAATACGATTGATGTTTCAGCTATTCCTGTTTTACAGAGTTTGACGCACTATCCAGTTATTGCGGATGCATCACATGCAGCTGGTGTCGCAAAATTTGTGACACCATTGGCGTTGGCTGCTACTGCGGCTGGTAGTCAAGGACTTATGACGGAAATACATGATGATCCTGTACATGCATTTGTAGATGGGGCACAAGCATTGACGCCAGACGCATTTTCTCAACTTGCTGATAAAGCGAGAAAAATTCATGATATTGTTGTGCACGATAACTCAGAAAATTAATGATTAGTTAGAAAGGATAGTTATGGCAACCATACATGTATCTTTTGATCAAAAAGCGTATGACGTTAAAATTAATAACACAGCGCATACTCAAATCGGGTCAGAAATTTTGTCTGTTTGGTCACTTCGTAAAATCGTCTTGTTGACTGACAGCAATGTTGGGCCGCTGTACTTGAGGACAACACAGCAGCAACTTGAAGCTGTAGGATTTGATGTTTTACCCTTGCAGGTACCGGCTGGTGAACAATCTAAATCATTAACAGTGGCTGGTGAATTGATTGCCAAAATGGCTAAAGCAGGATTTACTAGAGGGGATGGCCTAATCGCTTTAGGCGGTGGTGTTATTGGTGATTTGGGTGGTGTTGTGGCCTCTCTTTATATGCGAGGCATTAGCTTTATTCAAATTGCAACATCCCTCACTGCGCAAGTTGATTCGTCGGTTGGTGGCAAAACAGCCGTTAATTTAGAGGATATTAAAAATATTGCAGGCACCTTTTATCAACCAGATTTAGTTTTGGTTGATAGCACATATTTAAATACATTAACAGATCGTGATTTAGTTGAAGGCTATGGGGAAGTTGTTAAAACTTCTGCACTTGACAGTCAAAATTTTTTTGATTTTACTGGGACGATACAATCCATTCAAGATATTCGCGTGCATGCACAGGCACTGTCAGAATTGGCTATTGCCTACAAAGCAAAAATTGTGATGCAGGATGAGAAAGAATCAGGGCAACGACAATACCTTAATTTTGGGCACACAATAGGACATGCAATTGAGTTACTAGCACATGGGAAATTGCGACACGGCGAGGCGGTGGCTATTGGTATGATAGCGATGACTGAACGTATGGCTCGTGATGGTGTGTCACCTAATGCTTTGGCTATTGATCTCAAAACACGTTTAGAAGCAGTAGGGTTGCCAACAAGCTCAAAATTAATAGGCACTTCTCAATTTTTTGATCATTTGATTAATGATAAGAAAAATCGTGGTGGCGTTTTAAATCTTGTCGTGCTTGAAAAAATTGGTCATCCTGTTATTATTCAAAAGTCATTGGCAGATATGCCAGCCTTTATTAAATAAAACTCTGAAAGGAATGTGTGAGAGACAGCGATTATACACCTCATACAATAAATAATTATGCGCTATACAACAGCCGGCGAAAGCCATGGACCAGAAGAAATTGCGATCATTGAGGGCGTGCCAGCAGGACTACACATTACTCAAGAAGACGTTAATAAAGAACTCGCACGTCGTCAGCATGGTTATGGTCGTGGCGAACGTCAACAAATTGAAACAGATACCGTCACTTTTTTAACTGGTGTGCGGCATCAAACCACATTAGGATCACCCATAACATTAAATGTCCACAATGATGATCATAATAGCTGGTCTAAAATTATGGCACCAAATGACCCTGCAACACCAGAAAATAGCTTACGTAAAGTTTTACGACCACGTCCTGGACATGCTGACCTAGTTGGTGGCATGAAATATCGACATCATAATGATTTGCGCAATGTGTTGGAACGCTCATCAGCTCGCGAAACAACCATGCGTGTTGCTGTAGGCGCAGTAGCAAAAAAATTATTACGAGAAATTAACGTTGATGTTCACGGATTCGTTGTTAATGTGGGGCCTGCAAAGTCAGATTTAAATGTCTTAACACAATATAAAAATTTGCAAGAACTACGTGTGGTGACTGAAGGTTTTGCCACGCGATCTTTAACAGCTGAAGCTGATGAAGCCATTCGTCAAGTGATTGACAAGACGAAACGTGATGCCAATACAGTCGGCGGTCAGGTACAAGTTATTGCCACGGGTATGCCTGTTGGACTTGGATCATATGTGTCAGCTGATGAGAAATTAGATGGTAAGATTGCGCGTGCAATTGTTGGCATCAACGCTTTCAAAGGGGTGCAATTTGGCGGTGGATTTGATAATTCTGAAAAATATGGTGATCAAATTATGGACGAAATTTTTTGGGATTCAGAAAAAGGTTTTTATCGTGGAACTGATAATTTAGGTGGTTTCGAAGGTGGCATGACAACTGGTGAAGCAATTACTGTTCGTGGTGTCGTGAAGCCAATTCCTACATTGTATAGGCCAATGAAGTCGGTTGATATTGACACACATAAAGAGCATAAAGCTTCTATTGAACGTTCAGATACAACTGCGGTGACAGCAGCAGCGGTTATTGCTGAGTCTATGGTAGCTATTGAACTTGCGATAGCTATTTTGGATAAATTTGATGCAGATAATATTGAACGTATGAAAGAACAGGTGGCAGCATACCGTGAAGAAATTCGGACATTCTAACTAAGTAGCCTTGGCTACGTACATACTTAAAAAGGCAGAGTACTTATGATCAAACTTATCAAAGCACCAAAATCAGGTCTGCATGGTGAAATTACCGTGCCAGGGGACAAATCAATTTCACACCGTGCATTAATGTTTGGTGCTATTGCAAATGGTGAAACACGCATTGACAATTTTTTAATGTCAGATGATGTGCTGCGCACAATGACTGTATTTCGTGAACTCGGTGTTAATATGAGTCAAGTAGGTTCACAAATAAAAGTGATTGGGAAAGGTCTGGATAAATTTACGAAACCTGATCATTCACTTAATATGGGAAATTCTGGGACATCAACGCGCCTTTTAATGGGCTTGTTGAGCAAACAGCCTTTTGATCTACCTTTTTTCGGGGATGAATCGTTGAGTAAGAGGCCGTTGCGCCGCGTTGCAGGACCATTAGCTTTAATGAATGCAAAGTTTGATTTAGCGGCTGATAATTTTTTACCGGGCACTATTCTGGCAAATAATAACTTGCAGGGTATCACCTACGATATGCCTGTTGCATCGGCTCAAGTTAAAAGTGCTATTTTATTGGCTGGCATACAGGCAGAAGGTGAAACTATTGTTATTGAAAAAAGGCCTTCAAGGGATCATACGGAACGTATGTTGCGGCAATTTGGCGGCGATATTACAACTAATAATGGCATAATTACTGTACACCAACAACGCCAATTACGTGGGCAGCATGTACTGGTGCCTTCAGATATTTCAAGTGCCGCATTTTTTATGGTTGCAGGATTAATTACGCCGAATTCTGAGTTAACATTAAAAAAAGTTGGTGTTAATCCAACGCGTGTGGGTGTCATTAAATTACTCGAACGTATGGGTGCTAATATTAAGCAAGAGCCAATGCCTTCAAACGGTGAGGCGTTAGCAGACATTGTCGTTAAATCGCAGTCTCTTCGTGGTATCAATATTACGGCAGATGACATTCCAAGTGCCGTTGACGAGTTGCCGATTTTGGCATTAGCTGCAACACAAGCACTGGGAGATACTGTGATTAGTGGCGCTGCGGAATTACGGGTAAAAGAGACAGATCGTATTGCAACTGTAATCACTGAACTGACAAAACTCGGTGCTAATATTGAAGAAAGGCAAGATGGGATGGTTATTCATGGTGGCACAACCTTGCGCGCATTACAGGGTTCTGTCATGCTTGATTCGCATGGGGACCATCGTATTGGTATGATGAATGCCATCGCTGCATTAATTGCTGAAGGCAATGTTATTTTAACCGGCGAAGATGCAATGAGTGTATCATATCCTGGATTTTTGGCTGATTTAGCATCAACAATGAGAGAAAAATTATGATAAATATAGTTATTGTGGGACTTGGTGAAATGGGTGCATCATTGGCTAAAATTTTAAATAGGCAACCTGATAATTATGTTGTCGGGGTGGATATTAATGCGGCGTCTTTGCGTTATGCGATAGCCAATAATCTCGTCGCAGCAACTAGTTATCAGTTGCGTGATGTTGCACCACAAGCTGATGTTATTGTTTTAGCCACACCAGTAACTAGTATTGAAAAAAATATGCATCAATTAGCAACAATGATGTTAAAAGAAAATGTTATTATAACTGATACAGGATCGACAAAGCGAGAGATTTTGGCGGTTGCTGAACAAGTATTAACACCAATGAATATGACATTCATTGGTGGGCACGCAATGGCTGGCACACATCAAAGTGGCGTGACCTATGCTAATGAGCGCTTATATGAACATATGACGTACTTTTTAGTACCAAGTTCTATTAGTGACAGTCGCGCATTGCAAACAATGTTAAAGCCATTACATGCTAAATTTATAACCATTGACATTGTCAAACATGATGCGTTAATGGCGATGATTAGTGATGTGCCACATATTGTTGCTTTTGCGTTAATGAATGCAGCAACGTCACAGTTAGGGCCTACAGCAGTATTTGGTCAGTATGTTGCTGGCGGATTTAAAGATACAACACGTATTGCAGCGAGTGATTCTAAACTTTGGGCAGATGTTTTACTGAGTAATAAACAAGCCGTATTAGACAGTCAAGCACAACTGATAAAACAGTTAAACCTATTTTCACAGGCAATCGAAAATAATGACGAAGATAAACTGATAGCACTAATTTCTGATGCACGACAATCAAGAGAAAATTTATAAGTAAAGTGAGAAAATAATGATTAAAGAACCAGATACATTGATGCTTATTGGTTTTATGGGTGCTGGAAAAACAACTGTAGGCAAAGAAATAGCTCGTCAACATCATTCTAAATTTCTTGATATTGATGATGAAATTGAACGTGTTGCTGGACAAACTATCGCTGAAATTTTTGCGACGCGTGGTGAAATTGGATTCCGTCAATTAGAGACTGAGGTATTAAATAATGTGCAAACCTTCAAGGGCATTGTTGCAACAGGTGGTGGTGTCGTAGAACGGCCAGAAAATTTAGCTGTGTTACAACATTCGCCAGCAACGGTTATCTACTTACATGGTAACTTGGAAAGTACGATTGGCCGATTAATTTTAGAAGGACAACGACCATTATTACAAGAAAAATCCACAGCAGATTTTTTTGCTTTGTGGCAAAAGCGTGATCCGAAATATCAACAAGTAGCTAATTTCACTGTTGAAACTGTTGGTAAAAAGCCCTCACGTATCGCTGCTGAAATTATTGCGTTATTTAGTGCTAATCAAGATGAATTGGCACTATTACAGCTACGATCACAAATTGATGCTTTTGATCGCCAAATTTTTCAAACGATTGCTGAACGTTTTCAAGTAGTTGAGGGCATTGCGCACTACAAAGAAAAATTTAGTATAGAAACAATACAAAACAACCGTATGATTCAGCAGCGAGTAGCTTTGAAAAGTGATTTTTATGCAAATGAGGACATCACTGATGATATGATTGATGATATTATGACAATTTTAATGAAAGCAGCGATTGATAAAGAATTGAAACAGTTGAATGGGTGAGTTATGAATATACATACACTTGGTCCTACGGGGACTGATTCAGATCGTGCAGCAAAGCATTATTTAACAGATGAAGCTTTGATTTTGCACGCGAGCTTTGAAGAAATTATCATGAATTTTCATAATTATATAGGTGATAAAATATTGATGCCTGTTGCATTCAAGTCTAATCTGTTGGACGGTACTGACTGGGCTGAGTTCAACTACTTGAATTGGATGACTCTTGAAATTGAATCAACATTTTCGTTGCCGTTAATGACAATGAATCTTGTTGAAAATACACAGTATCAACGAAATATTGCTTTGATTCATGCTGCAACTGAAGGCTTAATGAAACGATACTTAACAAAAATAGCGTTGAATAATGCTGCTGGACCATCAATTGTGTTTGCACCAAGTAAAATTGTCGCATTACAGGACTTTATAAAAAATAAAAATCGGTTTACAATTATTTCAGAAGAACAATTTAAAAAAATTCCAGAAAGTAGTGACGTGAAATATCAAATCAGGCAAGTATTAAAGCCTCAAATGATATGGGTCGTCTATAAAATATTATGACACTTAGAGAATTATTGCATTTGCCAAGCACCAATGATAAACCAATTATCACGGTGCCTTTAACCTTAGGGCCAGATGATAAGTTTGGACCTTTCACACAAAAATTGCAGCAACAAAATCCAGACGTGGTCGAATGGCGAGCAGATTATATAGCCGATAATTTTAGTCAAGCTGTGATGTGGCAACAGGTTAAATTAGGCGCACAAAATGAACTCGCGCAAAAAGATGTCTCAGTGATGACGGAAGCCAAGATGTTAGCTGAAATAGACAATGCGAAGCAAGAATTTACTGCCAATTGGCCGGCCATGAATCAGCAAATTATCAAAGAATTAATCGGCACTGTATTTAATAGTATTGGTGGTTTTCCAATCATTTTGACATATCGGACGACCTCCCAAGGTGGACAAGGAGAGATGTCAGCCGTTGAGTACACAGCTTTTTTGGTTAATGCACTATCTGCTGGTTACCCATTTGCAGCCGTTGATGTGGAATATTCATTAGAAGAACTTTTGCGGGAAAAAATTATTGATGCCGCACATAAAGTCGGAGTGCCTGTTATATTGTCATATCATGAGTTTAAGATGACGCCAAAAAACAGCCTAGATATTATACTGGATATGTCAAAACAACCAGTAGATATTGTTAAATTAGCAGTGATGTCGCAGTCTGAGCAAGACACACAATATTTACTAGACGTGACCAAAAATGCTGCGACTAGCATCAGTCAGCCATTGATTACTATGAGCATGGGTGAATTTGGTAAACGCTCACGAATCGAAGGTTACAAATATGGTTCAGAAATGACATTTGCTGTACTCGATGGGACACGGGTTAGTGCGCCAGGTCAGCTAACAGTAAATGATCTCGTGCAATCATGGCAATAAAAAAAGACGTGAATTATTGATTCACATCTTTTTTTATTCTTCGGCGGTGATTTTTTTTGATGCAGCTGATCCTGAAATTGCAGGGATTGCAATGATTGCAATTTCACCAACAACAACGGAAATAATCGCAACTGTTGTGAATGAATAAGTTCCCTCAGATAGTTGAGAAACAATATATCCTAAAATTTCACCAAAAATTGCTGACCAAACAGCAACAGTAATAAACTTCATAATTTCCACCTCTTTACAGAACTATCATACGCTCTTTAAAAAAAAGGCGCAACCTTTTTTGATGCGTTTCGTGTATAATTAAAGGGAACAAAATTTCGTATTAACATAGGAGACGTAGTGGAGGCCTAATGTACGCACCTTTACAGATTTTGAGTGCTTATAGCTTATTAAAAAATCCCAACACAATTGAACAAATTATTGAAACTGCCCAAAAACGTCATTATCAAGCTATTGCTTTAACCGATATAAATGTGATGTATGGCGCTGTTAAATTTTATGAAATCGCTAAAAAAAATAATATCAAGCCCTTATTTGGCGTGACTTTACAAGTTAACGGCTTGGTCAATACTGCGACTGTTTTTCCGATAATACTCATCGCCGAAAACCAAATAGGTTATCAAAATTTGATGTGGATTTCTTCAGCCAAGATGACTAACAAAGTTAGCGACATGACATTGGATGTTATTACTGGGCACTTATCAGGCATCAACGTTATTTTCCCCAATGATAGTGAAATTTCACAGTTTATCGCATCTGAATATACGGAATCAGTTGATTACTGGCAACAGCTGAGCACAAAAATTGACCCCCAAAAATTATATTTAGGCATTAACCCAAAATTAGCACCACAAATTCAAGAACGATTAGTATCGTTTAGTGAAAAAAATCAAGCCAAGTTGATTGCATTAGATACGGTTGACTATCTCAATCCTGATGATGCGTTCACAACACAAGTTTTAAAGGCCATCGAGACAAGTACTAAGTTAGATGATATTAAATTCCTCGCACAACAGTTAGGAACACATGTATTACAGGATTTTAATGAGATTCAAGCTGCCTATTCAGCAAATAGCGCCTTAGAAACTGCCTACTTGAACAATGAATTGTTAGTATCAAAGAGTCATGTTGAAATTATCTTTAAACAAACAGCAACATTACCAAAGTTTCAGTTGCCAAACGAAAATCAAACTTCAGAAACTTATTTGCATGATATTGCAGAAAAAGGTTTATTAGAACGTACTAACGGACGGCAAGTTGCTTTAGAGCAGTATGAGAAGAGATTGCAACACGAATTGCAAGTCATAGATAATTTAGCATTTAACGACTATTTTCTAATTGTTTGGGATATTGTCAACTTTGCTCATCAAAAAAATATTCAAATGGGTGCTGGGCGTGGTTCTGCCGCAGGCTCCTTAGTGGCGTATGTTTTAAAAATTACTGATGTTGATCCGATACAGTTCGGCTTATTATTTGAGCGTTTTTTGAACCCACAACGTATCCAAATGCCAGATATTGATATTGATTGGCCAGATAACAAACGAGATTTGATATTAAACTATTTACATGATAAATATGGACAACGCAATTTTGCGCAAATATTGACGTTTGGCACTTTGGCAGCTAAGCAGGCGTTAAGAGATACCGCTCGTGTGTTCGGCGTGTCCCAGCAAATGATGAGTCGAATTAGTAACGCTGTACCCCAGGGTAAACAAGGACGTAAAGTATCGATTGAAGATACTTTAAATGAATCTAATGTTTTGCGAACTGTTTTATCTGATATTGATAATGGGGATTTATTACTTAAAGTAGCACAACATATTGAGGGATTACCACGTAATTATTCAACGCATGCGGCTGGTGTCGTGTTGAGTTTAGAGTCATTGGTTAAAACTTTACCAGTCCAATCAGGCTCAGATGATCGCTTATTGACACAATTTGAAAAAAATCCAGTTGAAGCACTGGGATTGCTTAAAATTGATGTCCTTGGTCTATCCAATTTATCTATTTTAGCGCAAACATTATATGAAGCCAAAAAGCAGTTGCCAGATCATTTTAACATTAGTAACATACCACTTGATGATTCAAAAACTTTGGATTTATACGCTAAAGGTGATACGAACGGGGTTTTCCAGTTTGAATCTTCAGGAATTAAAAATGTATTGCGACAATTAAAACCAACAACTTTTGAACACATTGTTGCAGTTAATGCACTCTATCGACCAGGACCAAGTCGTAATATTCAAACGTTTATTCAGCGACGACACGGCCGCGAAAAAATTACGATACTTGATGCAAGTCTTAAAACAATTTTGGCGCCAACGTTTGGCATTATTGTCTACCAAGAGCAAGTCATGTTAGTTGCAGAAACTTTTGCAGGCTTCACCTTAGGTGAAGCTGACCTTTTACGCAGTGCGATGTCAAAGAAAAAACTAGAAAAAATGACAGCAATGCACGAAAAATTTGTGCAAGGGGCAATTGGCTTGGGTCATGATGGTGAACAAGCTGAGCAGATTTTTGCCTATATAGATGAATTTGCAAATTATGGGTTTAATCGATCACATGCTGTTGCATATAGTAAATTATCTTTTGAATTAGCCTATATGAAAGCACATTATCCGGTTGCTTTTTTTACGGCACTATTAAATGCCAATCTTGGGTCACCTGAAAAAATAAGACATTACGTTATGGAGGCAAAATCACGTCACATAGAAGTTAATCCGCCCAATATCAACCAATCACAACGTTTTTGGACAGCAGATGATCAAAAATTGCAGATGGGTTTAAATAATATTAGAGGGGTACGAACTGATTTTGTGTCTGCTGTATTAGAAGAACGGCGAGAGAATGGTCATTTTAAATCAATTCAATCGTTTATTCGTCGTTTGCCTGATAAGTTACGTAAGAAAGATGTTTTGATACAACTTGTTTATGCTGGGGCATTGGATACGTTTGGTTATAATCGGTTAGAATTAATAACTGCGTTACCTGACTTAATTGAAGCAGCTGGATTTGGTGACTTTATTTTAAGTGAAACTAAGATAAAGAAAAGTGATGATTTAATGTTAACTGATAAGTTAGCACATGAAAAAGAAGTCATAGGCGTCAATTTATCAGGTCACCCATTGGATGCCTTCTCATCACTTATTATCAGTCAAAAATTCGAACAAATTGCCGGCATGACAAAAAAAGACCAAAAAATAAAAAGTATAGTGATTATTGATAGTGTTCGTAAGACACGTACCAAAAAAGGTGAAGAAATGGCGTTCATGACCGTTTCTGATATAACCGGAACAATTAGTGTCACCGTATTTAGTCAAGTGTTAACTAAAACGAATGATCTATTAAAAACAGGCACAATTATTGAAATTACTGGAAAAGTCGACAGCTATAATGGTAAATTATCAATTATTGCCAATCAGATACATCATGTGCCTGACACAGAGCCATCGGCATCCGGAACTTGGTTTTTACAGTTTGATAAGGCACACGATACGGTTGAAAATCGGCATGACGTGATTGAAATGCTAAAAAAACACCATGGCGATAACCCAGTTGTGATATATTGGCAAAATACGGAACAAAAACAAACCCTTGATTCAAAATTTTGGATGGTTGATGAAACCGTTATCATTGCTGAATTATCAACTTTATTAGGCTATAAAAATGTTGTGTTTAGACGAAGTTAACAATATTGTGGCTTGTATAAACAACTAATAATGTATAAAATAGAGTTTGGGTAGAGTTGCACAAGCAACAACCAAGATAACTAAGGAGCTATTTAACCATGAAAAAGACGAAAATCGTCTCAACACTTGGTCCGTCATCATCTGATGTCGAAACAATCGTAAAGTTAATCCAAGCGGGTGCTAATGTATTCCGTTTTAACTTCTCACACGGCGATCACGAAGAACATTTGGGTCGTATGAATGCAGTTCACGAAGCTGAAAAAATCACTGGTAAAACAGCTGGTATTTTGTTGGATACAAAGGGTGCAGAAATCCGTACAACAAAACAAGTTGATGGCAAAATTGAATTCCATACAGGAGATACACTACGTATCGCAATGGATGAAAATCTTGAAGGCACAAAGGACAAGATTGCTGTTACTTATGCTGGTTTGTTTGATGATGTTAATGTTGGTGGACAAGTTTTGTTCGATGACGGTTTGCTTGGTACAACAGTTATTGAAAAAGATGTTGCTAATCGCGAGCTTGTTGTTCGTATCGATAACGATGGTATTTTAGGTTCACGTAAGGGTGTTAATGCACCTGGTGTTGCAATTAATTTACCTGGTATCACTGAAAAAGATGCTGACGATATTCGTTTCGGTTTAGATCATGAAATTAACTATATCGCTGCTTCATTTGTTCGTAAGCCTGAAGATGTACTTGAAATTCGTGCATTATTGAAGGAAAAGAACATGGAACATGTTCAAATTATTCCTAAGATTGAATCTCAAGAAGGTATTGATAATCTTGATGCGATTCTTGAAGTTTCAGATGCTTTGATGGTGCCACGTGGTGACATGGGTGTTGAAATTCCTGCTGAAAATGTGCCTTTGGTTCAAAAAGACATGATTCGTAAGATGAACAAGTTTGGTTTGCCTGTTATTACAGCAACTCAAATGCTTGATTCGATGGAAGAAAACCCACGTCCTACACGTGCCGAAGCTTCCGATGTTGCTAACGCTGTATTTGATGGTACTGATGCAACAATGTTATCGGGCGAATCAGCTAATGGTGATTATCCAGTTGAATCAGTTGCTACAATGGCTGCAATTAACGAAAAGGCTGAAACATCATTGCGTGAAAATGGTCGTCATCAAGAAATCTTGTTTGATGAATCAAGTGCTACTGAATCAGTTGCATCTGCTGTTACACGTATTTCACGCAGCGTAGGTGCTAAGGCTGTTGTTGTGTCAACGAACTCAGGATATACTGCTCGTATGGTTTCAAAGCACCGTCCTGATGTTAACGTATTAGCAGTGACTTATTCAGAGCGTGTACAACGTGGTTTGACTTTGAACTACGGTGTTGTACCTGTTGTTTACGAGGCACCATCATCAATTGATGAAATGATTGCCTTGGCTAAGACAGCGGTTAAAGAGCAAGGTTTGGCTAACACAGGTGACACGATTGTTATCGCAGCTGGCGTACCAATGTCACAATCTGGTACAACAAACATGATTACTGTTCAAACAGTATAATAAACATAAATAATCGACAGAACTAATATATGTGCTTGATTAGTATAATATTGGTTTAATAAGTCAAAAAGCGATAGTTTCAGTCGAAACTATCGCTTTTTATATTGAGTACAAAAATAGTAGATGTTATAAAACCTACCATAATCAAACCGTTATAATTGGTCTAGCTGTTATGATGATAAAAACGATATATAAGGAGCTCTTTTATGAATACAGGTGATTTGGCTTGGGTTTTAATATCTGCAGTATTAGTATGGTTAATGACACCAGGATTAGCACTTTTTTATGGTGGATTAGGTGAAAAACGTAATTTACTTCACACAATGTTTGTACCGGTTCTTATAATTGGTATTGCTTCATTAGTTTGGTTTATTGTCGGATATTCTTTAGCTTTTGGTGGATCAGGTAATGTCATAGGCAATTTTAATCATTTATTTATGACTAACGTATCATTTACACAATCGACTAAAAATTTAACAATTCCAGATGGTGCTTTTGCCTTATTTCAAGGTATGTTTCCGATTATCACAGCAGCAATTATCACTGGATCTGTGATCGGTCGGGTGCGTATTAAAGCAATGATTGTATTCATTACGTTGTGGCTTATTTTTATTTATTCACCATTGGCGCATATGGTTTGGGGTGGTGGATTGTTAGCACAATTAGGTGCGATTGATTTTGCCGGCGGCACAGTAGTTCATATTTCAAGTGGTGTAACTGGCTTAGTACTGGCGATAATGATTGGTCATCGTCATCATGACAAGCATATTCCTGTTAGACCATCGTATGTTTTAATTGGTGGTGCGCTACTTTGGGTAGGTTGGTTTGGATTTAATTCAGGATCAGCTTTGGCTGCTAATGGAACAGCTGTATTGGCTTTGGTGAATACATGGTTAGCGTCATCGGTAAGTGTTTTAACTTGGGGAATAGCCGAGTATAAACGGCATAATCGGGCAACCTTAGCTGGTATTACAAGTGGTGGTGTGGCCGGTCTAGTGGCTATCACGCCTGCAGCTGGATTTGTGGCACCGTGGGCTGCAGTAATTATGGGTCTAGTAGCTGGATTGATTGGTTTTGCTGGTATTACGTTTGTAAAAAATAGTTTTGGCTATGATGATACCTTAGATGCTTTTGGTATTCATGGTATTGGTGGGACTGTAGGCGCAATTTTGACCGCAGTGTTTGCTGATAAAAGTATTGGCGGTGTGGCTGGTGTTATCAATGGTGATGTATCATTACTCTGGAAACAGTTAGTCGCAATTTTGTTTACCATAGCTTTTGCAGCAATTGGGACATTTATTTTAGCAAAAATTACTGAGTCTATTGCCGCACCTCTTCGATTAACAGCATCTGAAGAGGCCCAAGGGTATGATAATATTCTTCATGATTTAACACTTGAATGACGGGCATTAGCCCTTTTTTTGTGTTAAAATTAAAAGAAAACATATAAAGGGGATCTGTCATTTGTCAATACAAATACAGCAAATTTTTACATTTGAAAATGCAGAGCAACAAGCAAAGTTAATTGGTGTTAATGATAATTTTCTGCGTTTAATAGAAGAAGGTTTAACCGTCAAATTACATGCACGTGGCGATCAAATGACTATTAATGGTGATGAAGATAAAGTTCAGTTAGCTAACGCTGTCATACATGAATTAACTGGTCTAATCAAACATCAAATTAATATTTCGCCAACTGATGTTGTCAGCGCAGTCACAATGGCACAACGTGGAACATTGGACTATTTTAGTGATTTGTACTCTGAAACGTTGATTAAAGATAATAAAGGACGCGCAGTGCGCGTTAAAAATTTTGGACAACGACAATACATACAAGCTATACGGAAAAGTGATATAACATTTGGTATTGGCCCTGCAGGAACTGGGAAAACCTATCTAGCAGTTGTTATGGCTATTGCCTCGCTCAAACGTGGTGAAGTAGAACGTATTATTATTACACGCCCTGCTGTTGAAGCAGGCGAATCACTTGGATTTTTGCCTGGCGATTTGAAAGAAAAGGTAGATCCATATTTACGCCCAATTTATGATGCCATGAATAGCATCATTGGTGCAGAGCATACACAACGTCTAATGGATCGCGGTGTGATAGAAATTGCGCCTTTAGCCTATATGCGTGGTCGTACACTAGATGATGCCTTTATTATTTTAGATGAGGCACAAAATATAACAAATCAACAAATGAAAATGTTTTTAACGCGTTTAGGGTTTGGTTCGAAAATGATTGTCAATGGTGATATTTCTCAAATTGACTTGCCACGTGGTGCTCAGTCCGGATTGATTTCGGCACAACGTATTTTAAAAGATGTGAACCGTATCATGTTTATCAACTTTAGTAGTGCTGATGTTGTCCGTCATCCAGTGGTTGGTTTGATAGTTAATGCCTATGAAGCAGCGGAGACTAAACTAGAAGCATTAAAAAAGGAGCAAAAGGCTAATGGATTTAGCAATAATTGACCAGACAAAAAATAGTGTAACGCAATACCATAAAGATTTAGTTTATATGATTTTAAATTTTGCTGGAGCCGCTTTAGAGTTGCCAGATAACACAGAAATGTCAGTGACATTTGTTAATAGTGATAAAATTCAGCGTTATAATCGCGACTATCGTGGTGTCGATAAACCCACAGATGTTATTAGTTTTGCATTAGAAGAGGGGGATGACGCATTTGACTTATCCCCTGAAGATGATTGGGCCAATGATATTGCTAAAAATATTGGTGATATTTTAGTGTCAGTTGACGTTATTGCCTCACAAGCTGATTATTTAGGTCATAGTTATGAACGTGAGCTTGGTTTTTTAGTTGTTCATGGCTTCTTGCATTTGAATGGTTACGATCACATGCTAGGTGACGCTGAAGAAAAAGAAATGTTTGATTTACAACGAAAGATTTTGGATGATTATGGCCTCAAGAGATAACGAACGAACAGAATTAGAGGGCTTACCAGACCATGAAAAGCGACAAACAATGCGCAATAGTAATTTCTTAAAAGCGATGCGTAACTCACTAAATGGTATCTGGATGATTTTAGTTCGTGAACGAAACATGCGAATCCATGTCGTGTTAGCCTTTTTGATTTTAGTTGCGGGTTTACATTATGGGTTATACCGTGCCGATTGGTTGTGGGTTACAATGGCTATTTTCATCGTGATTTTTAGTGAATTTTTAAACACAATTATTGAAGCTGTGGTAGACTTAGTTGTTGAGAAAAAGTATCATCCCCTTGCTAAACTTGCCAAAGATGTTGCAGCAGGGGCAGTGCTGGTAGCTGTAGGTGTTGAAATCATTATTTTGTTAATTATTTTTCAACCATACGTATGGCGTCAGTTTGGTATTGTAACCAATTTCTCGGATTTATTACACCAGTTTCAATAATAAACCATGGTATGAATAGGACTGATATCTATCTGATATTAGGATATAACGCTGGGCAATATGCTCGAGTATATAACAGGAGAAAGTCGACCTAGGCGTCGCATTTATTTATGACAGAAGTACCATTTAAATCAGGATTTGTTGCCATTATTGGTCGACCAAATGTTGGCAAATCAACGTTACTTAATCGCATTGTTGGCGAAAAGATTGCCATAATGTCAGATAAAGCACAAACAACACGTAATAAAATACAGGGTATTTATACAACAGATTTAGCACAAGTTGTATTTATCGACACACCTGGTATACATAAGCCACAAAATTCATTAGGTGATTTTATGGTCAAATCAGCTTTCTCTGCTCTGCATGGTGCAGACGCGATTTGGTTTGTTGTTGATGCTTCAATGACACGTGGTCGTGGTGATGATTTTATTATTAATCGCTTAAAGGAAATTAAAAACACACCAATTTATTTATTAATTAATAAGGTAGATTTACTAGCACCTAAAGATTTATTAAATGTTATTGCGAGTTATCAAGAAGATGCTCCGGAATGGGCAGAAGTATTTCCAATTTCAGCACGTGAAGGTGATAATGTACCAGAGTTACTAGATAACATTGTTGCTGGCCTTGAAGAAGGACCGCAATATTTTGATGCTGATCAACTAACAGATCATCCCGAACGTTTTGTCATTGGCGAATTAATTCGTGAAAAAGTCTTACAATTGACGCGACAAGAAGTACCACATTCAGTTGCTGTTGTTATTGATAAAATTTCACGTGAGAACGAAGAAAAAATTCATATTCAGGCTTCTATTATCGTTGAACGACCAACACAAAAAAATATTATTATCGGTAAGCAAGGGGCAATGATTAAAGACATTGGTACACGAGCACGCAAAGATATTGAACGTTTAATGGGAGATAAAGTGTTTCTGGAAACTTGGGTTAAGGTAGAGCCACGTTGGCGTGAGAGGCCACAAGCATTGCAAACGTTGGGATATAGCGAAGAAGATTATTAACAATAGCTAGTTAATCATAATATTTTTTGTGCATTCATGAAGGTAATCGATGTCAGTAATTAAAGGTATTGTGTTGTACACAAGACAATATAAAGATAACGATTTGTTAGTTCGTATGCTCACAGAAACACGTGGGGTACGAACTTTTTTGGCGCGTGGTGCAAAAAAACAAAAATCTCATTTGGGTGCAGCTATGCAGCCGTATACGGTCGTTACATTTGAAGGTGCTTTTCCAAAAAAAAGTGTCGGTTTAGGTTATATTAATAGTATTCAACAAGCTACATATCATAGGCGACTCGTTGATGATATTGAAGCAAATGCCTATGCTGCTTTGATTGCGAGTCTGATTGATGAAACATTTGAAGAAGGCGAAGTCATTACGCGATGGTATAATCAATTACTATTGGCACTTTTGAAGCTGGATGAAGGATTGGATCCACAAATTATTGCGAATATTTTTGAAATTCAGTTGTTAGTACCCTTAGGGGTGGCACCAAACTGGCAAGCTGATCCGATTAGTGGGCAAACGACGGGACGTTTTGATTATTCTGAAAAATACAATGGTATTATTTCTGAGAATCATTATGAACTAGATGAACATCGGTTAATGATAGATCAAAAAACAATATTTTATTTGAGACAATTTAGTGTCATAGATTTAAGACAAATTCATCAAATTAAAATATCGATGACGACCAAACGTGGATTACAACGTGTCATTGACTATATTTATGAAAATCAAATTGGTCTAAAACCACGTGCTAAAAAATTTATCGAACAAATGCATGCGTGGCAAAACACGTTGAAAAATTTCAGACAAAAAAAAGAAGGTACATCATGACAATAAAAAAAATTTTGGTGCTCCACACAGGTGGCACAATTTCAATGCATGAAGATCAAGACGGTGATGTTGAGACTGGCTTAAATAATCCCTTAATTGATGTAAAAATGGCAATACCAAATGTTGATTTAACAGTTGAAAGCATTTTTAATTTGCCAAGCGAACATATTGGTCCGGAGCATATGCTGCAACTACAACGTCGTATTTTGGCAGCAGATAATGCATTCGATGGGGTTGTTATTACCCATGGTACTGACACATTAGAAGAAACATCTTTTTTCTTAGATAGTACGTTGTCTGTAGACTTTCCAATTGTTATGACAGGGGCAATGCGTTCTTCAAATGAACTAGGATCGGATGGCTTATATAATTACCATTCTGCGTTACGTGTTGCTGCTAATGAGGCTTCACGCAATCGCGGTGTCTTAGTGGTTATGAATGATGAAATACATGCAGCACGTTTTGTGACCAAGACTCATACAACAAATGTTGCAACATTTGGCTCGCCGATCAGTGGCACAATGGGTCTTTTAACAAAACGTCAAATTATCTTTTTTTATGATTTACCAAAACGTCGGGTATTGCCAGTAGCTCATGTACAAAAAAGTATTCCAGTTTTGAAAGCTTACGCCGGAATGGATGGTCAATTATTAGAATTATTGGCAGCTTCAAATATTGATGGTATGGTTATTGAGGCGTTAGGTGCTGGTAACTTATCTAAAGAAGCAGCAACAGGTGTAGGATATCTTTTATCACGAAACATTCCCGTTGTTATTGTGTCAAGAAGTTTTAATGGTGTTGCTGAACCAGTGTATGATTATTTAGGTGGTGGGGTGCAATTAGAAAGAGAAGGTGTCATTTTTGCGACAAGCATTAATGGACAGAAAGCACGTTTAAAACTATTAATTGGCTTAGATAATCAACTAAATACTCATGAATTGCATGATTATTTACATCAATTATGATAATGAAAACAAACGTTTATTTTATAAGGCATAGTATCCGAGATACGACTATTCAAAATGATAGAGAAGCACCGTTAACAAATGAGGGACATGTATTGGCGGATGGATTGACTGTTTTATTTAAAGAATTACAGATAACTGCGATCTATTTATCTCCATATAATCGTGCGCTTCAAACAATTCAACCCATAGCCTCGTTACTTAAATTACCTATTATAAAAGTTGATGATTTTCGCGAACGACGCACTGTGCCTTGCCAAAATTGGGAAAATCATTTAAAACTGTTATGGACTGACTTTAACTCATCACGTAACGGGGAAGAAAGCTTAAAGTCAGTTTTAGATCGTGTTTCAGCTGCTTTTAACATGATTTTATCTACAGAAACTGGTGATTTTATTATTTCGAGTCATGGTACAGCATTAGCTATGTTATTTTATACTTTAACTGACGGCCAATTTACTTTTGAGGATTGGAAAAAAATGAATATGCCTGAAGTTTATGTTGCTCAATTCGAGTCACAAAGATTGCTGTCATTCAAAAAAATGTTAGTTAATTAAAAAACATCTGAATTATCATGTGTTTTAGACGAAAAAGTTAGCTTGTTAAGTATGTAAAACATTTAAAAAGCAACCTTACTAGGATTTATCTAGTATTGGCTGCTTTTTTTAGGATTTGAAAATATTGTCATAAATCGCTTTTACGGCACGATCAGCTAAGTCGGGTTGAATACCAAGCATAATGGAAATTTCACTAGCACCTTGATTGACCATCTGTAAACTTATACCGTGTTCTTTCAAGGGGGTGACAATTTCCGTTAATGCACCAATACGATTGCGCATGCCCTCGCCAACAATCATGATAATGCCATAGCTAGGGAGCCATTTTAGTGTATCTGGCTTAATATCAGAAGCTATGTCTGCTAACATGTTGTCAACTTGCTCTTGTGATAGGCTTGTTTTATCAAAAATAATTGTTAAATCATCGATTCCTGAAGGCATATGTTCATAGGAAATATTATGCCGTTTTAATATTTCTAGAATACGTAAGGTAAAACCGACTTCTTTGTTTAGAAGGTAGCGGTGTAAATATAAAGCCGCAAAGCGATTTGAATTTGCGATACCTGTCACAGGACGCGTTTGCTGTACTTCGGTGGGTGGCACAATAAATGTGCCAGGGGCATCTGGTTCATTAGTATTTTTGATATTGATGCGAATACCACCTTGAATGGCTGGAATAATAGCTTCATCATGGAAAACAGCAAAACCAGCATAAGACAGTTCACGCATTTCATCATAAGTCATTTGCTCAATGGCCGCAGGGTGATTGATAATTGTTGGATTAACAGCATAGATAGCGCTCACATCTGTAAAGTTTTCATACAAATCAGCACTTAACCCGCGAGCCATAATAGCGCCAGTGATGTCAGAGCCACCTCGTGAAAAGGTAGCCATATCACCATTTTTTGTATAACCAAAAAAGCCAGGTATAATGAGGCGCTCACTGGTATTTAAGTCAAGTTTAGCAATTGATTGATATGATTTAACATCGAACGTTGCAGAACGTGCATTATCATCCACTTGCAGTCCAATTTCTTGTGGGTCAACAAATCGCGCGGGAACACCGAGATGACTAAAGACTTTAGCAACGAGTTGCGCATTTAAATATTCACCATGTGCCGCGAAAGCAGCGTAAAGATAATCAAATGAACGGTAGTGTTTTGTTGACAGATGATCAATTTGTTCATCGATGTCTGCTAGTTCATACGCTGGCAACTGAAAATGATTACCAATAGCATGATAACGATTTTTAATTGTTTCGATAATATCTGCTGCATCAGTATCATCGACGGTCGCTTTTGCGTATGAAAGTAACAAGTCAGTGACTTTTATGTCATCTTTAAAGCGTTTTCCTGGCGCTGATACAACGATAACTTTACGATTTTCATCTGATTGGATGATATCAAAAACACGTTGTAATTGACGACCATCAGCTAGGGAAGAACCGCCAAATTTTGAAACTTTCATGCTAATTTTCTTCTTTCGTGATTGTTAAACCCATAAGGTCTTGTTTGAGAATTTTGACTTGACCTGGTAGATTTGCTGCCAGTAATGCTGCCAGTAAATCATCGGTTCGGTCTTTCGTGACTATTGTTAGGATTGTTGGTCCAGCACCAGATAAGTATGTGCCAACAATATTTATCTGGTGTGCAATCTGACGAATGATGGCCAGATGAGGGACTAGTGTGGCACGAGCATCTTCGTGAAAATTATCTTGCTCAATCAATTCACGAGCGGTGGCAAAGTCATTAGCGTTTAAAGCAGCGACTAGTGTATTACTGATGGCACTTGCGGCCACGCTTTCTTGAAATGATAAGCTGTCAGGTAAAGCTGACCGGGCTGCAGATGTTAGTAATTCATAATTAGGAATAAATATTACAAAGTCAACATTTTTGGGTATTTTTATTGGTGCATGGAAAACATGTGAACCGTCATAATAAGCAGCTACACCACCGCCTAATAGCGCAGGTGCAACATTATCAGGATGACCTTCTAGCATTGTAGCACTGTGCAACAGCGCATCATTTGATAAATTTAACTCAGACAAAACGTTAGCCATTGATAATCCAGCTATGAGTGCCGACGATGATGAACCTAAACCACGGGCTAGCGGAATGTCAGATCTAACAATGATATGGTGTGGCTTGAGATTAGCAGATAAAGATAATGCCGTTTGTACGATAAAGTGTTTTTCATCGTGTGGCATAGTATCTGAAAAATCATGATCAACAATCCAAGTGGGCGTTTCTTCGTGAATTTCTACGGTTAAGTATAGTTTTAAGGCGACACCAAGTGAGTCAAAACCGGGGCCGATATTTGCACTTGTTGCGGGTACTTTTATTGTTATCATGAGAATATTTTATACTCCGCAGCTAAGTTAATACCATCTGCATTACGCAGCGTGGTGCGAATAACGTTTAGTTGGGCATCACTTGCCGGATGTGTTAAGGCAACTAAACGTGCGGTGCCATTGGCTGCTGGTGTTTGTTTCAAATCGGTGAAACTTATTTTGGCTGCAGCAAACATGCCAGTAACAGAATACATCGCTCCAGGGGTATCATCGACTTCAACCACGATAAAGCGACGTGCCACGCGCTGTGACGGTTTGGCTAAATCTAGATTTTGGTTGAAGGAGTTGAAAGGATGTCCAGGTGTATTTAAAGCTAAATCTGTCGCAACGTTTGTCAAGTCACTTAAAACAGAATTAGCTGTGGGCATTTCTCCAGCACCAGGACCATATAGCATGACTTCACCGACAGATTCGCCATTGACGAGTACGGCATTATTCTCGTTGTGAACTGTTGCAAGTGGGTGTGTGAAGGGCACGAGCTGTGGGGAAACTTCGATGCTGATAGCTTCCTTTGTATGACCAACTAACTGTGCCACACCGAGCAATTTAATAACATAGCCGAAAGCATTGGCATCAGTTATGTCAGCATCAGTAACGTTGGCAATACCAGTAATTGATAGATTACCTAAGACAGGTTGTACGCCAAATGCAAAGTTTGACAAAATAATTAATTTGTAAGCAGCATCAAATCCTTCAACATCATTTGTTGGGTCTGATTCTGCAAAACCTTTATCTTGGGCTAATTTCAATGCATCGGCATAAGATAAGTTATTACTTGCCATTTGAGTTAAAATAAAGTTACTTGTGCCATTAATGATGCCTGCTACGCGCGAAATTTCATCGGCAGTGAAACTCGTTGATAGTGTACGCAGGATAGGTACGCCACCTGCAACTGCAGCCTCAAAAAATAAATCAACACCGTTTGCTTCAGCAATTGCCACCAACTCTTGTCCGCGACTGGCAATTAAATCTTTGTTTGCTGTTACAACGTGTTTTTTGGCATTCAATGATCGCTTGATAATGTCATAAGCTTGATCTAAGGTTCCCATAACTTCAACCACAATTTGAATATCTGGGTTGTCTAAAATATCTGTTGCTTGATTTGTAATAGGGAAGTTTTTAACAAAACCGGTTCGCTCTTTTGTCAAATTATGAACGACTGCATGTTTAACAATCAATCGAGAGCCTGTACGCTTCGTAATCTGTTCTGCATTTTCTTGTAAAATTTTAACAACGCCACGGCCAACTGTTCCTAAGCCAAAAAGGCCAATTCCAATATCCATAATCCATCCCTTTATTTGTCATTCTTATAATTCTATCATTTTTATTCATAATTATGTAGTTATTTGTTATAATTTAATAAATTAGATAAAAGGAAGTTGCGCATGATGAAATATGTTTCCACACGTGGTCAAGCACCAGCAGTAACAGCAAGTCAAGCGATTTTAAATGGTATTGCACCGGATGGCGGTTTATACGTGCCAGAAAAATGGCCTGAACTAGTACTCGATTGGTCGGTCTTAAAAACACAAACTTATGCCGATTTGGCAACATTAATATTTGATGCCTTTTTTGACGATTTTAGTGTTTCTGAAATTGATTATATTATTAAAAAAGCCTATGGCAAGCAATGGGAAACTGATAATGTGGTATCTTTCCACGAAGAAAACAAGCTAACATATGTTGAGTTGTTTCATGGTCCAACACTTGCATTTAAAGATGTTGCTTTACAGGCGTTACCACATTTAATGACTACTGCTGCAAAAAAACAAGCTATTAATGATAAAATTGTTATTCTCACTGCCACATCAGGAGACACCGGTACAGCTGCTATGAGTGGTTTTGGGGATGTTTCTCAAACGGAAATAGTTGTTTTTTATCCAGAAGAAGGTGTCAGTGAGATTCAAAGGCAACAAATGCAAACAGAAGCAGCTGACAATGCGCATGTTATTGCCATTACTGGTAATTTCGATGACGCTCAAAAAGCAGTGAAGTCTTTACTCGCTGATGAGGCATTAGCAAAAGACTTAAAGGCAGCAGGGTTACAATTTTCATCCGCAAATTCAATTAATATTGGCCGTCTGGTGCCACAAATTGTTTATTATATATATGCTTATGCCCAACTAATTAAAGACGAAAAAATTCAAGCTGGAGATGAAATTAATATTGTTGTGCCAACAGGGAACTTTGGCAATGTTTTGGCAGCTTATTATGCGAGTCAAATTGGATTACCAGTGAAGCAATTTGTTGTTGCCTCAAACGAAAACAATGTGTTAACTGATTTTTTCACAACAGGTAAATATGATCGTAAACGTCAGTTTAAAGTGACAAACGCCCCAGCAATGGATATTCTTGTATCTAGCAATTTAGAACGTTTATTATACTTTGCTAGTGGTCAAAATAGTGATGAAATTCAGGCCTATATGAGAGCATTGGTTGAAAATGGTGAGTATACTATTAAGCCTGATACACGTGCTAACTTAACTCAATTTATTGCTGCATTTGCGACACAAGATCAAGTTGCCGATACAATTAGCAAAATTGCTAACACGACAAACTATACCATTGATCCTCATACAGCTGTTGGTCGTTATGTTTACGAGCAAATTGGTGTAACAGGGCCAACATTAATTGCTGCAACAGCAAGCCCATACAAGTTTGCAGAAACTGTATTACAGGCACTTGACATGACACCAGAATCAGGACAAGCTGCACTTGATCAGTTGTCAAAAGCGACAGAAACGGAAATTCCAATTCAAATTGCGACGTTATTTAATAAGCCAGTACGACATAAACAGTTGATAAGTCCAAATCAAATGTCGTCTACTCTCAGACACGCAATTTTTTAAATACGAACTATTTTATTTATTATTTCAAATAATTCGTATTTATCCGGATCATTAAACTTAAAAATAATGTAAAATACGTTATAATTAAATTATTAAAATTAATTAGGAGAATAACATGTCATTTAAAGAACGCGATCCTGAGGTTTGGAGTGCCATTCAACAAGAAGGTGCGCGTCAAAACCGTACGATTGAATTAATCGCTTCAGAGAACTTTGCTTCAAAAAGTGTGCGTGCAGCTCAAGGCTCTGTGTTAACTAATAAGTATGCTGAAGGATATCCATACAAACGTTACTATGGTGGAACAGAATATGTTGATGTCGTTGAACAACTGGCCATTGATCGCTTAAAAAAGCTTTTTGGTGCAGAATATGCCAATGTGCAACCACATTCAGGATCACAGGCTAATGCTGCAGCATATATGGCATTTTTGAAACCGGGCGATAAAATTTTGGGTATGAATTTGGATGCAGGTGGACACCTAACACATGGGGCCAAGGTATCATTTTCAGGTAAGATGTATGATTCTTATAGCTATGGATTGGATTCTGAGACAGAACAACTCGATTATGAAGCCATTGCAAAGCAGGCAAGAGAAGTAAAACCACAATTAATAGTTGCTGGTGCCTCTGCCTACTCACGTATCATTGATTTCACAAAGTTCCGTGAAATTGCTGATGAAGTTGGTGCTTTTTTGATGGTTGACATGGCACATATTGCTGGTCTTGTAGCTGCGGGACTGCATCCTAATCCAGTCGGTATTGCAGATGTAGTCACATCAACAACACATAAAACTTTACGTGGACCTCGTGGCGGTGTTATTTTGTCACAAGAAAAATATGCTAAGAAACTTAATTCCGCTATTTTCCCTGGTTCACAAGGAGGCCCCTTGGAACATGTGATAGCTGGTAAAGCAATTGCATTTGGTGAAGCCTTACAACCTGAATTCAAAATATATGCTGCCCAAGTTATTAAAAATGCCCAAGCTATGGCTGATGTTTTTAATCATACTGAAGACATTCGTGTTGTTGCTGGTGGGACAGATAATCATTTGTTTAATTTGGATTTAACAAAAACTGGCTTAAACGGTAAACAAACACAGGAATTGTTAGATACTGTTTCGATTACTACAAACAAAGAATCGCTACCAAATGAAACTTTGAGTCCGTTTGTAACGTCTGGTATTCGAATTGGCACACCTGCGATGACAACGCGTGGCTTTAACGAGGCCGATGCACGACAGGTTGCCGAGTTAATTGTAACAGCGATTCACAATTATGATGATCCAATAGTACTAAAAGAAGTTAAAAAAGATGCTGAAATTTTGGCTATGACGCATTTGTTTGAATAAAGATGAAGTCGACTCAGGTCGGCTTTTTCTATTAGGAGGAAATATGTTGGATAAGAAAGTTATGCGTACTGTGCAGAAACAACGATTGGCTAATTATGTTGGCTATCAGCGTACACAAGAAGAAATGGCGTTACGAGAATTATTATTTAGCAGCAATCAGTGGCAAAAAGCTCAAATCATTGCTGTTGTTTTGAGCACAGCCATAGAAATAAATACACAACCAATTATTGAGCGTGCATGGTCTGAGAACAAACGAACGGTTGTGCCAAAAATCATTAATAGACAAATGGTATTTGTTGAAATAACTTCTAGATCTAGCTTTAGTTTAGGCCAAATGAACATTAAGGAACCAATCGATAGTACTATTTTCAATATTAATTTGATTGATTTAGTAATTGTTCCGGGTTTGGCATTTACCATACGCGGTGAGCGATTAGGTTTTGGTGCTGGTTATTACGATCGGTTTTTATCAGTTTTTAGCGGTGATACGGTATCGTTGGTTCTGAATGTACAACTTGTGACATCTCTACCATTGGCTGTACACGATCAAAAAGTTAGTCATATTTTGATTCAAAGTCAATAACAGGTCCTTTTCAGTGCATATGTCAGAGAAGTTACAATAGCCTATTAGCAGTCAAATCAAATTGTTTGACTTTTCACAAATTGCGCTATATACTTACTATTTGTAATAGGAATTAAGACGAAATTGCGCAAAGTATAAGGAGGATGTATCATGATAACATGGCTTCGCAACTCACCAGTTGCAATGTGGATTTTAACAATTTTACGCGTGTATCTTGGCTATCAATGGACATTGGATGGTTGGGCAAAAATAACAGCTAAAGGTGGCTTTGATGCTTCAGGTTTAATTATAGGTGCAATCAAGAATCCTGTTTTAACACCAGATAAAACAAAGGCATTCCCATGGTATGATTGGTTTTTAAATGTTACGACAAGTCATGGCAAAAATACGGCTATTTTTTCATTCCTTGTGTCTTGGGGTGAATTATTAGTGGGATTAGGCTTGATTTTTGGAACGCTAACACTAGCTGCAGCCTTTTTTGGACTAATCATGAATTTTTCTTATCTTGGTGCTGGTGTTGTCTCCGTTAATCCAACGTTTATAGTTATTGGTGCGATGCTGTTGATTGGTGGTTATAACTCTGGCAAAATTGGTTTAGACCATTGGGTGACACCTTATCTACGTAAAAATTTTTCATTTTTGAACAACGATATTAAAGTATAATGGCAAAAGACGACATAGTCTCCTTTAAAAAGGACTATGTCGTCTTTTATTTTTAATCAACTAATGGCAAAATATTAACAATAGAAATTCGGTCACTATCATCATTTTTTAAACGTGAGATAATTTCATTGTAGCGATGTTCTGATAGTGGTTCTTTTTTGTCAAAAGTTAGAATTTTATTATCAATATGATTACTCGTACTTGGATATTCTTCGATACGATAGATGATTAATAATTTTTTATAGGCAAATGGTTGAACAATCATACCATCTAAATGTTCTTCTACTTGCTCTGTTGTTTGAGTGGCAATGTTGTCTTCAAACACTTGTTTTGCTTTTTTAAATAATGCCATTATTTTATCTCCGTGTTTTGTTTAAAGTAAGTAGTTAATCCTTGGGTAACTAAAGTTGCGACCTGTTTTTGATATTTTTCTGTACGAATTTTTTTAAAATTTTGGGGGTTATTGATGTAACCGAGTTCGAGCAGGGCAGCGGGCCGAGTGACCCGATCTAGCACAAGGTACTGCGTTCTATCAATACCGCGATTGTTAATAGGGAGACCATCCAGTGCATTTTTGAGCGTAGTAACTAACGCGTAACTGTTTTGATGATAGTAGAATTGAGAAACACCACTTGCAGCTGTTGCACCATCTTCATTACCAGCGTGATCAAAGTGAACTGAGATTTGCGCATCTGCTTGATATTTTTCGGCTAGACGGGGAATGTGGAGCAGTGGTACAAGAACGTCTTTGTCACGTGTCATAAAGACACGTGCGCCAGTTTTTTGTAACGCTGTGCGCATTTGTCGCGCTGTTCGTAAGGTATATGTCTTTTCAAAAAATTTACCGTTGACTGATGCTGAACCATTGTCACCGGACAAGCCTTCATATTTTTTACCTGGATTGCCACCGTGACCAGGGTCTAAAATAATTGTTGCTTCGCTAATTGGTGTTGCGGTCCGTAACGTTTTTGATTCAGCGACCCAGCCAGCGACCCAGCCAATTTTTTCGTTGTCAGTACGTCGTACTTTGTACCAACCACGTGTCTTTTTTAGGATGATGAGATCTGTACCGTGTTTCAGAGATGCCGTAGATTTGTAGGTTCGGCCAGGGCCAGTACGAAATTGTACGTTATTTGGTTGTGTTGTTGTTTTGTCTTTATTAACAAGAGAGAGAATCAGACCAAATGTTGTTATTAATACAAGGGCAGTTATTACAATGCCAATTAAATTACTTAAGAGCCATTTTTTAATCATTTTATACCTACGCGAATCAATTTATATGTATCAATATTGTAACACATATCAACGTGTCCTTTACTTTCAAAAAATGTTACAATAATTCTATGACATAGCAAGCCCCGCATGTTATGAAGGAATACTTAAACTTAAAGGTAAAAGGAAAACATTATGTCAAAAGTAATGGCGGTCAACGCCGGGAGTTCATCACTTAAATTTCAATTGCTAGAAATGCCTGAAGAAGAGGTATTAATGCAAGGAATTATTGAACGCATTGGGCAGGAAAATGCTGAAATCTCTATTAAATATGGTCAAAACATTGAACCAAAGCGTTTGATTGGTACTGAAGAAGGTCATATCACCTTGACAAAAAATGGTGGTCAAAAATTTGAGCATGAAATGGCAATTAAGGATCATGATCAAGCGATTGATATTTTGTTACAGAAAATGACAGATCTTGGTATTGTCAAAGATTTCAATGAAATCACAGGTGTGGGTCACCGTGTTGTTGCTGGTGGTGAATGGTTCAATCATTCGGTTGTTGTCACTGAAGAAGTTTTGACAAAAATTGATCGTTTGGCAGATTACGCACCGTTACACAATCCGGCCAATGCGATGGGTATTCGTGCTTTTCAAAAATTGTTGCCAGATGCATTGTCTGTCGCAGTATTTGACACTTCTTTTCATCAAACAATGCCTGAAAAAAATTATCTTTATAGCATTCCTTATGAATATTATGCACGTTATGGCGCGCGTAAATACGGTGCGCACGGCACATCACATCGCTATGTAACTGAACGTGCTGCCAAAAAATTAGGTATCCCACTTGATGAATTTAATGCAATTTCATTTCATTTAGGCGCAGGTGCTTCAATTACAGCTATTAAGAATGGTAAATCATATGATACATCAATGGGATTCACACCGTTAGCAGGTTTGACGATGGCAACACGTTCTGGGGATGTTGATCCATCATTAGTTTACTATATTCAAGAACGTGAAGGTCTGTCGAATGAAGAAATGTTATCAGTATTAAACAAAAAATCTGGTTTACTTGGCATTTCAACGATTTCAAGCGATATGCGTGATTTAGAAGAAGTTCAAGAAACTAACACGCATGCTAAATTAGCACTTGATATGTTCTATGATCGTGTTATTCGTTACGCTGGACAATACTTTGCTGAATTGGGACGTGTTGATGCGGTTATCTTTACTGCTGGTATTGGTGAAAATGATGCTGTAACACGTGCAAAAGTTTTAGAAGCGTTGGCATTTGCTGGCGTTAAAATAGACAATGATGCTAATAATGTTCGTGGAAAAGAAGCCATTTTGACGACTGAAGACTCAACTGTTACTGGATTATTGATTCCAACTAATGAAGAATTAATGATTGCACGTGATGTAGAATCACTACGTTAAAAATTTAATTATTGTACTTTAAAAGCAAGCCGTCTATAATAAGCTTGCTTTTTAATTTGTTGTTAAGCGCAATAAAAAAGATTGATATTTTAAAATATCAATCTTTTTATAGTTTATGATATGACTTTTAATTTGCCACGTACATCATCTAAAGAATGATAGCCCTTTGATGTGAGTATCTCGGTTAATTCTTTCTCTAATCTTTCAAATACTGTGATACCTTCAATAGCAAGTTGCGAACCGACTTCAACTAAGTCAGCACCACACAATAGATGGTCATAGACATCACGACCAGTTGTAACACCGCCTGTACCAATAATTTTAATATTTTTATTTAATCTGTCGCGCAATGCACGAACATTGGCTAATGCCGTTGCTTTGACTAATGTGCCACCAATGCCACCAAAACCGGCTTTAGGTTTAATAACGACCGTATCAGTGTTTTCATCAATGACTAAGCCATTACCAATAGAATTAATGGTGTTAACAAAAGCTAAGGGGAATTTATTCAAGACAGCAGCAATATCATCAAAATGAACAATGTCAAAATAGGGTGGTAATTTAACGCCTAAAGGCTTTTTAAAAAAGGCAAAGGCTTCAGTTAGTATTTGTTCTGTAGCTTCAAAATCATAACCAGTTTGAGGTTTGCCGGGGACATTTGGGCAGGACAGATTTAATTCAATGAGACCATCAAAATCAGCGTCTTGTAATTGATGTAACATATCAATATTTTCTTGTTTTGATAAACCAGCAATTGAAAAGAAAATTGGCTTATCAGTTTCTTTAGCGGAAACATAGTCCATGTAATAGTCAAATCCTTCATTAGGCAATCCCATTGAATTAATCGTTCCTAAACCATTGTTTAATTCATAATAACGTGGTGAGGGATTACCAGGACGTACTAAGGACGTGGCTGATTTAGTGACAACGGATCCGGTATATTCAGATGCTAGGACAGCATCTAATTCCTGACTTGTTTGGCACATGACACCAGCAGCGTTAAGTAGAATATGATTAAAATGGTAGTTTTGAATAGTGGCTGTGAGTTGCATGATTGGTCTCCTCTGACTAATATGATATTCTCGTGAAATGTTTATCTAAGTATAACAAAAAAATAACACGATAAAAAGGATGAATGTTGGGTATAATAATAATATGAAACAATTTAGAGTAGACAATTTAAAAAGTACGTACGGTGAGAAAGTGTTATTTAACAATATCTCATTTTTAATCACAGAAGGTGACCGTATTGGTCTAATTGGTGTTAATGGGTCTGGTAAAACGTCCCTGCTTAATGCTATTTCGGGTGTTAATCTGGCCGATTCAGGTAAAATATTCAAACAAAATGATTATACTATTGGTTATTTAACGCAAAATCCAGCGTTAGATGATAATGCTTTAGTAATGGATGCGATTTTTTCCGGTGATCAACCAGTTTTCAAAACGATTAGACAATACCAATATGCATTGCAACAATTTGGTGAACAGCCGACTAATATTAAAGTCGCACAAAAGTTTGAAGATGCACAAAATGCTATGGATCGCGATGAGGCTTGGACCACTGAGGCGCAAGTTAAATCCATTTTAACGCAATTACACATGCCTGACTTGCAAAGGCAAATTAGTGAATTATCGGGCGGACAGCGTAAACGTGTCGGTTTAGCACAAATATTAATTGAAGCGCCCGATTTGTTAATTTTAGATGAACCAACAAACCATCTAGATTTTGATTCAATTGCATGGTTAGAAAAATACCTTGCCAATTATAAAGGTGCTGTTATAGCAGTAACTCACGACCGTTATTTTTTGGATGCAGTGACAACACGTATTTTTGAATTATCGTTTGGTGACCTGTATGAATATAAAGGTAACTATCAAGCCTATATGATCGGTAAATCTCAACGTGTTGAACAAAGTAAGGTGGCTGATCATAAACAGCAACAGCTTTATAAACAAGAACTTGCTTGGATGCGTAAATCAGCACGCGCACGAACAACGAAACAAACGGCTCGTGAAAATGCTTTTTCTGAATTAGAATCACAAATGGGTAATCTGAAGCTAGACGATGATGTTGCTGTGAATTTAGGACAGCAACGTTTGGGTAAAAAAGTGATTGTTATTGAGGATGCCAGTATTCAATTCAATGATAAAATCATATTGAAAAATTTTAATTTACGTATAGCAGCAGGTGATCGTATTGGTATTACCGGTGAAAATGGTGCCGGTAAATCAACCTTTTTGAATGCAATTGCAGGTCGCTTACCTGTAACTAGCGGTGTAATTGAATTAGGCGAAACGGTCAAAATGGCCTATTATACGCAAACGACAGAAGAAATACCAGATGATAAAAGAGTCATTGCCTATTTGTCAGACGTTGCTGAATCGGTGACAGATAAAAATGGTAATCAAGTGAGTGTTTCAGAACTGCTAGAACAATTTTTGTTCCCACCTTTTATGCACGGTACACTGATACGTAAGTTATCCGGTGGTGAAAAAAGACGATTGTATCTTTTGAAATTGCTATTACAACAACCAAATGTTTTATTATTGGATGAACCAACAAATGATTTAGATATTGGCACGTTAACCGTGTTAGAGGATTTTTTGTCAGGATTTTCTGGGGCTGTTATTACTGTTTCTCATGATCGTTACTTTTTAGATAAGGTAGCCAATCAATTATATATGTTCCAAGGGAATGGCATTGTTGAACGTTACGATGGGTTATTTAGCCAATATTTGATACAACATGCGGATGATCAACCAAAAGCAGCGGAAAAATTAATTGTTGAAAAGACGCAATCAGTTACGGTACAAAAGAAAAAATTAACCTATAATGAGAAAAAAGAATGGGCAACAATTGAAGATGAAATTGCAAAATTAGAAAATAGATTAAGTACGATACCAGACGATATGGCAAAAAATGGGACTGATTATGTTAAACTAGGTGATTTGCAAAAAGAATCCGATAAACTAGAAGCAGAACTTGATGAGAAAATGTCGCGATGGGAATATCTGGGTGACATTGTAGGTGACTAGATTTGTAGTTTAATTGTTTAATTTATGATTTGTGTTATACCATATTTGTTTGTGACAATGACCATGAAATAACGTATTATTTTCTGAGGAAAACGATATGAACTTAAACCAACAATTATTAGCAATTCATGTAACACAAGGAATTGGTATGGCAACTGAGGCGCGCCTTATTGAAGCTATGAATTCTGACTTGTTACCCAAGACTTATCCCTGGTCACTAGATGTATTACTACAAATAACGCATCGTGCTTATCATGATAGAATTCGAGCAACTTACTCGATTGCATTACAACATGCAAATAATTTTAAGGGCAACTATCTGACTTACGCTGATGATGGCTACCCACAACGTTTGCGAGAAATATTTGAACCACCACTTGTATTGTTTTATGAAGGCCAATTGGCTGCTTTAAGATTACCCAGCTTATCTGTCGTAGGAACACGCTCGGCAACAGCTTATGGTCTAAATAGTTTGCGTCACTTGTTACCACCAGTTATTCAATCTAGCATAGCAATTGTGTCTGGTTTGGCGCAAGGAATAGATGTGATGGCTCATCAAATGACTTTTGCCAACAATGGCGTTCCAATTGCTGTTATTGGTACTGGTACGGACGTTGCTTATCCGAGACGCAACGCGCTATTGCAAAAACAGATTACGCAACAAGGATTAGTGATCAGTGAGTATGGGCCTGGCGTCGGACCACATCGCTCTCATTTTCCGGCAAGAAATCGTATTATTGCTGGATTGTCCTCAGCTACCTTAGTTGTTGAAGCAAAAATAAAATCAGGTAGTTTAATTACTGCTAACGTTGCTTTACAAAATAATCGTGAAGTCTTATCAATTCCTGGATCGATTTTTTCAGAAGAATCACAAGGTACCAATGAATTACTCAGTTTGGGTGCCAAGCTAGTCACAAAACCTCAAGATATTATAGAAAGTGTCCAAATGCTTGACATAATCTGATATGCTATATAATAAGAAGTAAATTATAAGGCATATTCTAATGGTAGAGACAAAAAAGAAAACAATAAAATCAGTTACAAAGAAAACAACAAAACGTAAACGCGCTAAAGTTAAGAAGAATCTTGTTATTGTTGAAAGCCCATCAAAGGCAAAAACAATTGAGAAATATCTTGGGAGCTCATATAAAGTTGTTGCGAGTTTAGGACATATTCGTGATTTACCAAAATCAACGCTTGGCGTTGACGTTGAAAATGATTACGATCCAAAATATATTAACATCCGCGGTAAAGGGGATGTTATTAAGGGATTACGTAAGGAAGCAAAAGCAGCTAAAAAAGTTTATCTGGCAAGCGATCCGGATCGTGAAGGCGAAGCTATTGCCTGGCACTTACAACATATTTTAAATTTAGATTCCCAAGAGCCTAACCGTGTGGTGTTCAATGAGATTACGAAAGATACGATTAAAAATGCCTTTAAGACACCGCGTAAAATAAATCAAGATCTTGTTGATGCACAACAAGCACGCCGTATTCTAGATCGTTTAGTAGGCTATTCAATTTCGCCAATTTTGTGGAAAACAGTCAAACGCGGTTTATCTGCAGGACGTGTTCAATCAGTTGCATTGGGGCTGATTATCACACGTGAACGTCAAATTCAAGCATTCGAGCCAGAGGAATACTGGACGTTAGATTCAGAATTTAAAAAATCTCGTTCAAAGTTCAAGTCCTCTTTCTATGGGTTTGACGGCAAAAAACAACCCTTACCGGATAACGAGAGTGTTCAACATGTCTTAAAACGTATTGACCAATCGGCTGATTTTAATATTGTTAAGGTAGAAGCTAAAGAACGCAAACGTAATCCACAGCAGCCTTTTACAACATCGACAATGCAACAAACTGCTAATACACAGTTAAATTTTAGAACACGTAAAACAATGATGGCGGCGCAACAATTATATGAAGGTGTTAATTTAGGACGAGGTATTGGTCAAACTGGATTGATTACTTATATGCGTACTGATTCAACACGTATTTCTTCTCTGGCTCGTAATGCGGCTGCTTTATATATTCATGATACTTGGGGGGAAGAATACTCTCAACACAAACCAATTCAGGGTAAGTTGCCTGAAGGCGCTCAAGATGCACACGAAGCTGTTCGTCCCACTGATGTGACAAGAACACCTGAAAGCATAAAAGATAAATTAACGCCGGATCAATTTAAACTATACTCATTAATATGGTCGCGCTTTGTTGCAAGCCAAATGACCCCAGAAATATTAGATACTATGGCTGTGACCATTGAACAAAATGATGTTATTTTCCGTGCAAACGGTTCTAAAACAAAATTTCAAGGATTTACTAAAGCATATCCGGCAGCTAAAGAAAAAGATAACACTTTGCCCAATTTATCAGTTGGAGACAAAGTTAAATTAGCGCGTACAAATCCAGAACAACACTTCACATTACCACCAGCACGCTATTCTGAAGCTGCGTTAATTAAAGCTTTGGAAGAAAATGGTGTTGGCCGACCATCAACTTATGCACCAACATTAGATACAATTCAACGACGAAACTACGTTAGAATTGATGCACGTAAATTTTTGCCTACTGAATTAGGTGAAATTGTACAAACAATTGTCGAAGAGAGTTTCCCAGATATCACAGATACACATTTTACAGCTAGCATAGAGCATGAATTAGACGAGGTAGAAATAGGTGATAAACACTGGGTACCAGTGATTGATTCTTTTTATAAACCGTTTTCAAAGGAAGTTGAACAAGCAGCAGCTACTTTAGAAAAAGTCATTATGCATGACGAGCTTGCCGGGATGAATTGTGAGATTTGCGGTGCACCAATGATTGTTAAAATGGGCCGTTATGGTAAGTTTCATGCTTGTGCAAGATTTCCAGATTGTCGTAACACACAAACAATTATTAAAGAGATTGGCTTACTATGTCCAAAATGTCATAAAGGTCAAATCGTTGAGCGTAAAACGAAGCGACAACGTACATTTTATGGTTGCTCTCGTTACCCAGATTGTGAATTTGTATCTTGGGATAAACCAACAGAAAAAACTTTGCCGGATGGCACGACACCAAAAGCGCATGAAGATGAAGTACCAAAAGCATAATAATAGCGTAGTATTGTATACGATTTTAACACATAAATAAATGTCAAAAAGCTTAGTTTTGAGGAAAATTCACCAAATTTGTTAGGATTTATCTAACTGTTTGAAAAAATTTTCAGGTCAAAACAAGCTTTTTTAATTATTTGAGGAACGTCATTGTTTTTTTCTAAAAAAAAGCGTAAAATATTAATTAAGATATGTAAGCGCTTACATATAAAAGTCATTTATCTAAAAGTGGGAGGAAAAAATGAAATATCTTATTTTGGTCAGTCATGGTAAGTTTTCAGAAGGCTTGAGAGATGCTCTTGGAATGTTTGTTGGTGATAACATGGATTCAATACAAGCAATAGGGTTGCAGCCAGGGGAAGACACACAAATATTGGCTACACGCTTTAAAAAGCTTGTTTCTCAATTAGATGCCAATGCGGAACTCGTTGTCTTGGGAGATATCATGGGAGGGAGCCCATTAACTACAATAACTAATGTGTTGAACCAGGAAGGAAAGCTAGAAAAATCCATTATCTTGGGTGGCATGAATTTTCCAATGGCGCTAAATGCTGCGATTTTAAAAGATACTCTCAGTCAACAGGAATTAGTAACAGCTATTATGAAAGAAGCAGTGTCAGCCGTGAAACAATTTTCATTAATTGAAAAATCGGATGAAAATGATGACGATATTTGAAAGGAAGAATAGATTATGAGCATTTCATTTGTACGTATTGATGACAGAATTATCCATGGACAAACAGTCACACGTTGGGCAAAAGAATACCCATGTGATGGGCTAATAGCGGTAAACGATGCTGCGGCATCAAATCCAGTTCTAAAGGAAGCATTCATCAGTGCTTCTGAAAAAAAGACGTTTGTTTGGACATTGGCACACTTTAAGGAAAAACAAGCACAAGTATTGGCCTCTAAACGTCAATATTTTCTTATCACAAAAACACCACAAGACATGAAAACAATTCTTGTTGACTTTGGGTTTGTACCAGGAGACGTTAAAAAAGTCATTGTTGGACCAGCCAATGATCGACCTCATGCCATCAAACTAGGTAATAATCAATCTATTCTTCCTGAAGAGGCTGTGGCATTTGAAGCCATTCAAGCGCAAGACTATCAGGTTAAATTTCAATTATTGCCGGACGTTTCAATTGGCTATTGGAATGATTTCAAAGGAAAATTTAATTTATAACTTGATATAGAAAAGGTGAGGAATATGACAATTAGTTGGATACAAGCAAGTATTCTAGGTATCTTTGCTAGTTTATCGTCTATGCCAGGAATGGCAGGCTCTACAATTGGTAATTATACATTAGGACGTCCATTAGTTGGTGGCTTAGTCTGTGGACTTGTTCTAGGAGACTTAAAAACAGGTATTGCAGCTGGTGTGGCTATGCAGTTAGTTTATATTGCATTAGTAACACCTGGCGGTACCGTTTCTGCAGATTTGCGAGCAGTATCATATATTGGGATACCACTTGCTATGGTGGCCATCCATTCACAAGGTTTAGCAGCAACATCTGCTAATGCTGCAGATTTAGCTAAGTCAATGGGCACGTTGGTTGGTACTGTTGGTACAGTATTATTTTACGGCACTGCAACAATGAACTTAGTTTGGCAACATATTGGTTGGCGTGCGGTTGAAAAAGGCGAATTTAAAAAATTATACGCGGTTGATTGGGGTTATCCTTGGATTTCACATTTGTTTTTCTCTTTCATTCCAACAGTATTAATGACACATTTTGGTTCGAGTGCTGTTCATGCACTTAGAACAGCGTTGCCTATGGATGGCATTCCAATGAAAACGTTGTTTACTGTTGGGGCATTGCTACCTTGTGTTGGTATTGCTATTTTGTTAAAGCAAATAGTTGAAGGCCCGATTGATTTTATACCATTCTTTGTGGGATTTACATTTGCGGCCTCACTAAAATTAAACTTAGTTTCAGTTACTGTTATATCACTTATTTTTGCAATGATCTTTTACAAGTTGGACATGGCAATTAGTACTAATCGACAGCCAGTACCGAATGGTCCAAATGGCATAATAGATGATGATGAGGAAGAGGAGGATATTTAAAATGGCAAATACAGAAAAAAAGACACTTTCTCGTAAAACTTTAAATAAATCTTTTCATCACTGGTTTTATGGACATTTGACGGTATTTTCTCAAGAACATATGCAGACGTTTGGTTACCTAACTTCGATGTTACCCATTGTTGAGGAATTGTATGACAACAAAGAAGATCAAGAAAAGGCAATGAAGACTTATACGGCCTTCTTCAATACGGAACCGCAACTTGGAACTGTCATTGTTGGTATTACTGCTAGTTTGGAAGAAGCACGAGCTAGCCAAGGAATTGACGTTGGCGAGGTGGATGACACGACAATCAATGGCCTACGTGCAGGTCTTATGGGTCCAATTGCCGGTATTGGTGATTCACTTGTTGTTGGTACATTAATTCCGGTTATTTTAGGTATTGCTCTTGGCATGTCATCAGGTGGTTCACCATTAGGTGCGATATTTTATATTATTGTGTGGAACTTACTTGGCTACTTTGGTATGCGATTTGCTTATTTCAAGGGATACGAATTAGGTGATAAAGCTGTTGGCATTTTAATCGGTGCGCAGGGAAAAGCGGTTAGAAAAGCGATTGCAACCATTGGCGGTATGGTTGTTGGTGGTGTCGCTGCAACTTGGGTGACTGTAAAAACATCGTTTAGGCTCACAAATGGTTCTGGAAAGGCATATTTGGTGCTACAAGACCAACTTGACTCTGTCTATCCAGGATTGTTGACAGCCTTATTCATAGTTCTCTGCTGGTGGTTAATGGCTAAAAAAAATATTTCTCCTATTAAGGTTATGTTACTTTTGGTAGTCGTTGCACTCGTTGGTGTACTAGTTGGTTTCTTTAATCCAGGTTTAACATATTAATTAGTGTTGAGGGGCGGGAAATGACAATAAATACTGACAAAATAGAAAAAGCTTATAAAACAGAAATACTATTTCAGGAACGCATGATTCGTAATTTACAGCATTGGCAATCAATTTTTTCACTTTTGACAGGTATTGGTGTATTATTAATTTATTTTTTTAAAAACAAAAATATTTGGTTTTTAGGTACGGGTATAGGACTATTTATAATTGGTATACTAGTTATATTGACTGTTGGATATGCAATCTATACTGGTAAAAAAAATGTCACGCGAGTCATTGAACGCTACGAAAATATCGAAAAAAAAACTGGCTAAATTTTTGATAGTATTCAAAAATAAGTACTGCTCCTAAGTCAATAGTTCGGACTCTTTTTTATCTAGGGCTGTTCGGTTAAGCGACTTGCTTGTCGCGATGCACAA
>NZ_BPKW01000005.1 GCF_019656015.1 Leuconostoc inhae
TATTTAACCCCAGTGGCCTTTGAACAAAAATAGCAAATCAAAGTAGAATGCGTGTCCGATTTATTGACGTAGATCCAGAGTTGAGTTTTAAATTGAATGATTTTTGCCATTCAGCTGTTAATGTGTTGACAAAAATATCGGCAGTTAAATGTGAATGCGAAATAATTGTGCCTAAAGAAATTGCATGATTCTCTTCAATGAGGTTTGGTAATAGTAAATGAGTAAAAAAATTTAAGTAAAAAAATTCTACTTTGATAATGCTGTTATCTATCACTTTTTTTGAAAAAAACAACTTTTTAAAAATATCATAATCGGATACGACGAATGTTTGTAGCAACGCTTGATCATATTCCGAAATTGGTTTTAAAAAATAACCTTTAGATAGTCGGAGTTTTAGTATAGCAAGTAATAAAGTGATTTCTGTTGTGAGTGGTGCTGCAAGTTTATTATTAGGACTTAACAAGTTGAAATTGGAAATTGTTTCAGCTTGAGAAATTGTTGGGAAGGGCCAGCTTTTACGTGAAAAACAGTACTTAACGAATGAAAACATAAAAACTCTAATGTTGATTTCATTGCCAACAAAAACAGGAATTGTATTTGAATCAATTGTAATATTAATATTGAACTGATCTAAGATGCTATTAAGTTGTTTTAATACACGATAGCAATGAGAGGTACTGATAGTAAATTTATCACATAAGTTGTTAAAGGCTAGATGTCGGTGAGTAATAATTTCAGCACAAATTTGAAAAACTAATGAGTCATTAAGAAAATAAAATTCAAGTTGTTGATATAAATGCATATCATCGATATTAACTGTATAGTTATGCTTATTAGCGGTATTAACTAATTCTTGGTGTGCAATCATCCAAACAGTTTTGTTAATATCTTCAATATCATGTGTAAGTTGAACTTCTGTTATATTAAATTCTTTCACTAAATAAGGCAACCCATTGTTTGTGTTGGTAAAAAGTGACTGTAAAATAGCTAGCTGACGTTGCTTTTTTTTTGATAGAAAGTTAATTAACATGGAACCTCCAAAAATTTTAGAACTGCGAAGACAACGCTAATGATAATCGAGTTCAGTATATAAGTCAACCAAAAAACGCGTATTATTTTTCGACGAGACATCGTCTAATTTGTTGATACTGGACTATAGTCAATTTTTAATGAGTTATAACTTATTCGCATAGAATTGTAAAAAATTAAAAAAAGAGGATAGATACAAGGGTTATGCAAGTGCAATAATATAAAGTATTGTCAACAAAATAAAGGAGAAAACATGCTTAAGAAAATAACAACTTATTTTAGTCTTGTAGTCATAATAAGTACATTTTTAGCTACACCGATAACAGTTATGGCTGAAAGTACAAATTCAGAAACTATGTCAAAGGTCGCACCGACGACTGGAGAAAGTAATTCATCAGTTGAAACATCAAGCACAACAAAAGAAGAACAAATTACACGTGAAAAAAGTACTTCAGAGTCAAAACAAAGGCAATCAACGATTGATAGCCAATCAAATAAAAGTGAGGTTAAGATAAGCGAGGCAAAACCTCGCGCACCGTCTTTTAAATCAAATAAGGACTGGGGGGAACAATTTATAACTAAATCTGAATTAGAAGATAAGGATGGAAATCCTCAAACGCATTTTGGCCTTTATGATGATATGCAAGCACATTGGGAATTCGATATTCCTGCTGGTACAAATGTTGTATCAGGCGATACAATGACTGTAAATGTTCCAGGCGTATTCACATTAGCTAATGATGTACTTTTTGATATTAAAGATGTTAATGGCAATGTGATAGGCCACGCTAAAGCTGATCATAAAACAGGTAAGGTAACAGTTACGCTTACTGATTATGCAGAGACAGCTGCTAAAAATGGCATTGCAGGAAGTATGAATATCTGGGTGCATTGGGATATGACGCAAGTTGATCAAGATACAATAGTTCCTGTTGATTGGGGGACAAATGGGAAAACCGATATTGATATAGATCCTGGGAATGATCCAGTTCCTCCAGATGAGAAACTTTATAAATGGGGTTGGTATGATGAAAATGATCCAACAACCATTCACTGGCGGGTTCGTTTGAACTATGCTAAATCGGATGTTAAGAATACAGTTTATACTGATTTTATAGGTGAAAACCAAACTTTAATTTCTAGTTCAATTCAAGCATACCATGTTGTTTATGATTCCGAAGGAGCTAATTTTACAATAGCAAGCCACGTCCCACAATCTGATGTTTATGAGGATGGATCAACTGAGTTTCATATAAATTTACATGATATAAGTGACACAGTGGTTGTTGATTACGAAACAAAAATTATGGATGAAGGTAATGCTGGCAAGTATGAAAATTCAGGAACATTAACAGGGGACAATATTGAAAAACAAACGGTTGATGTTTATTCACCAAATAATGGTGGCGGTGGTGATGGCAAGACCAAAACATCTGTTGATGGTACCAAGACATGGGACGATCAAAATAATCAAGATGGGATACGCCCAGATTCGATAACGGTTCATTTGTTGGCTAATGGTAAAGAAGTAACGAAGAAGACAGTAACGGCAAAGGATAATTGGAAGTATTCATTCACAGGTTTACCAAAGTTCGATGAGAATGAAAAAGAAATCGTTTATACAATTACTGAGAATGTCGTCCCAAGCTATAATACAGAAACAAACGGGTATAACTTAACAAATCACTACACACCTGGTAAAACAAGTGTGACAGTGACAAAGCGTTGGGATGATAAGAATAACCAAGATGGTGTCCGGCCAGAAGCAATCAAAGTTCAATTGTACGCAGACAGCAAAGCAATTGGTAGTGCAGTGACTTTGAATGATGGCAATAAATGGACAAACATCTGGAACAATTTGCCAAAGAAGGTAGATGGCAAAGCAATTGTTTATACAGTCAAAGAAGTTGGTAAAATAGATGGTTATGAGGCAACGGTGAGTGATGATAACCCAGGAAATATTATCATCACTAATAAGCATGTACCAGAGACACCTGTTAATCCAATCATTCCAGATGATCCATTGAGACCAGAGACACCTGTCAAACCAATAATACCGGTGAAGCCAGTAATACCATTGAACCAAAGTGTATTACCACACACATCGGCTAATTCAGCTGTATGGTGTGGTGTATATGCGATGTTATTTGTAGGATTAGTTGGTGCATTAATTTATCTTAGTAGGAAAAGAAATGAAATGACTAAGTAAGTGAACAAATTATTGGTTAAATGACTTGCTTTAACAAGCAGTGGGTATTTAATCAATCGAATGCATTTTTAAGACTGGCTGGTTAAATTTTATTCACTGTAACTATCCAAATGTTTTGAAACTGTTAAAAAAAAATGCGTCTATATTGAAAATGATTTAAATTTTCAATATAGACGCATTATCGTTGATCTTATTAGAATTTAAACTGCATACGAATTTAACACGTTAACTAAAGGAGTTAATCATCATGAAACCATCTACCATCATTAGGTCTGTCGTTGCGGCTGCCGGTACAGTTGCTATTGCCGGCATTGCTTCTGTATCAGCTGACACAGTGACAGTTAAAGCAGGTGACACACTTAATTCAATTGCTACAGCACATGGCACAAGCGTTGCTGAGTTAGCTAAAACCAATAATATTCAAAATACGAATTTAATTTTTATTGGGCAACAATTAACAACACCTGATTCTTCAAGTAACAATAATACACCAGTGCCAAACCCTGCTGATAATACGGACACATATACAGTTAAAGCAGGGGATAACTTGTATCGTATTGCAGCAGCACATAACATGTCAGTGACTGACTTAGCTAATATTAATAACATACAAAATGTGAATTATATTGCGGTTGGTCAAGTGTTGAAGTTATCAGCATCTGGTAATAACAACAATAACAACAATAACAACACATCTAATTGGCGTGATTTGGCTATGAGTTTGGTTGGCACACCGTATGTTTGGGGTGGCACAACACCTGCTGGATTTGATTGTTCAGGATTTGTTGCCTATGTATTAAACCATTCTGGTCGGACATCAAATTTCCCAAGCTATACGGTTTATCAAGAAGCGTTGGTACAACAAAAATCAGTATCAGCAGCACAAGCTGGTGATTTACTATTTTGGGGTGGTCATGGCGAAACCTACCATGTCGGTATTTATCTAGGAAATAATCAATTTATTGCCGCACCACAACCAGGAGATGTCGTTCGTGTACAAACATTGTATTCTGGATGGATGCCTAGTTTTGCCGGATCAGTCGATTAATTGGCCGATTCGTTAATCTAGCGATATAGTTTTACGTTGTCAGCCATCAGTAGGTTACTGGTGGCTGACTTTTTAGTGCTAACAAAACGTTTAAAGATGTCGTTTGCATCATTTTTTATTTTTACGATAAAATAGGATAATCGAACTAGGACTAGGCTATTCTAGTACATAATAAATGTGTTGCATAAGTTTTCCAGGTTGACCTTGTGTTCTTATGTTATAGACCAAAAAGCACAAACCTCTCCACAAGTTGGTGCTCTCATATTGAACTGCCAAACTATTTTTCTAGGGCTGAATCCGAAATAATAAAGTATAGGCACTTATTATGCCCAATTCGCATTTTCATATTGCTGTTTTAAAAAGCCTACTTCATTTTTTAAGTAAGAATTTAACTCGTCCAAATCAAAGTGATCCATATCAGGCAAGTTATCACCTAGCCAGTTATGGTACATGTCAAATGCTTCACCTTTTCCAGCTTTCATAGCTTGGGCGTAGTCTTCAAGCCCATGAGTACCACCAATATTTTCAATAATACCAAAGCCGTCACCGTTTGAAACGAAGGGGATTTTTTGTAATGAAATGTCTTTCTTTTCGACGTTGACCACGGTGAGTGAAATTTCCCAAGCATCGCCATAATCATATACAAAGTTCAAGGTGTCATCTTTGTCTCGAAGAGATGTCTTTATTTTATTTGTGAATACATTATATATTTCTGACGCAAGTGGACCCGAATCATTAGGTGTGGGTATAGCAAACGTTATTTTTTTTGAATAGTCCTTTAGGATAGTAACTGTATCGTTGAATTCGAATAAATGGCTACCAGACATTTCAAACATGGCCATGAGCGTGTAGCCTAGATAGGCTAAAGAGCGTTCACCATTAATGATAAAGCGCCGTCTTATTGTGGGTTTGAAGTCATTGAGTTGTGCTTCAATTTCGTAGATAGTATGCTCTGCCATAATTTTTCCTTAATATTAAGTAGTAATAATGCTATTATACTATGAATTGGGTGAGTTAATGGGACGTGTGCTCCGATCTATATTATCTCGGATTACGCCCCAGAAAGAAAGTAGTCCGGAATTTCAGTATAGGAGCATGTTAACCTGAATTGGTCCAGACTTTACTTGCTAATTTCAAATTAACTAACAATTGTTCGTTTTTCTTATAATTATGATATAATTGAGACATAAGAAAAAAGCACGTGCTAGATACACGTACCTTTCAAATCACAAACCCGCTTAGGCGTTGGTGGTAATTTACTTAAAATAAAAATATTTAACGCAAACCCCTAGTACCTACCAAAGTTAAGGGGTTTTTGTTTGGCTATTTTTTAGCCTTGTCAATCACGGCTACGACTAGTTCAACTACTTTCGTAGCCAAACCAACCAATGCTGTAACCAAAACAATTACCGTGGTCCAGAAGACCATGTTGGGTGTTATCCTTTCATATAGCTAAAAGTATTGCTCATTAGCACCACCTCCAGCTATCAGACTCACCAACGCCCTAACTTGATTGCCTATATATTATATCATAATCCCATAACAGGCTTAGCTCTATCACCAATGATGGTGGCCGTTTAATTTTTTTCAATCATGATTAATTGGCTACCAAAAGGATCAGTTAACCAGATCTGCCCTGTTATTGTAGATGTGTTTCTGTTGCTTAAGTTTGACTGCAATAACTTAAAGTAGGGACTATCGACCGATACAGTCCAATTTAGTAAGCCATTATCTTGCTCACCACGCTGAGTAATATTGCGTCCTAGCCAGGTGTTATAAGCGTGATGGTGATGATAGCGGTTGTGTGAATAAAAATGGGCGCTATTACCAATCGTTGCTGTTAATGCCATTTTTAGGGTATTAATGAAAAAATCATCACCTTGTGTGAGATCATTGCCAACAAAGTGAATATGGCCAATTGTCATACCCTTAGGAAATCCCGACCAATCACTTTTTTTTGTTTGTAGTAATGTTTGAACATCGACATCTTTCGTGCCCATTTTAATAAAATTATTATCCCATTCCCAAAGTGTTTCAGGGCGGTCATGATACAATTCAATACCATTGCCATTGGGATCGTTTAAGTAAAACGCTTCACTAACATCATGATCTCCGGCCCCTAAAGGGTAGTCAATGAGAATCAGCCGTTCAATAAGACTGGCTAGGGAAGCAGTATCTGGGAAAAGCAATGCAAAATGATAAAGCCCTGCCTGTGGTTTGCCGGTTGTATGCCCATCAAAATTCAGCGTTAAAAATGGTGTATCTGAGCTTGTAAAAGCATACGAATAGCTATGACTGCTGGTTTGTATTTCAATGAGGCCCAAAATATCACGATAAAAACTGCGCATTTTCATGTCATTGTCGGCCATTAGTGTCAGCTGTTCGATGTTATAATTGATATGTAGCATGTTTTTTCCTCTTTACTTACTATTTATAAGTAATGATAATGGTTTTTGACTGGTTTGTCTAGTGATAGTTGTTTAATATTGACACATACAATGACGTGGTGTACTATGAACGTATAATTAAATAAAGATATCTGGGGTGCCAACTGTTTTACTGGCTGAGAAATACCCATATAACCTGATCAGATTAGAATCTGCGTAGGAAGATATGATTGATAATATTATTTGTCGAACTGTTTTTTGCGTGTTTTAACGTGAGGAGCAGTTTTTTTATGTTTGGAAATTGAAATGACGAAAAGAGGATAGATAGATTTGGTTAATAAAAATATTGACTACTCATTGTACTTAGTTACAAATCGATATGATTATTCAGATGAACAATTTTTGAACATTGTCTTTGAAGCTTGTGATAGTGGTGTGACACTTGTTCAACTAAGAGAAAAGGACGTTACGACGAAACGATATTTTGATTTAGCAGTTGCAGTAAAAAAGATCACGGATAAATTCAACATACCGTTAATTATCGACGATCGTGTCGATATTTGTTTGGCTGTCAATGCAGCTGGCGTACATATCGGAGATAATGAATTGCCGATTAAGATCGTACGTCAGCTGATTGGCAAAGATAAAATTTTAGGTGTATCAGTCAAAGATGTTCAACATGCTAAAGAAGCTGAGGCACAGGGTGCCGATTATTTCGGTGTTGGTGCGATTTATCCAACGAAAACAAAGGTCATTACAAAACATACAACGATAGCAACATTAAAAGACATTGTTGATAACGTTGCCATACCAGTCAACGCTATTGGTGGGATTAAAGAAAATAATATTTTCAGTTTTAAAAATACAGGCATTTCAGGAGTTTGCATGGTCAGCGAACTCATGCAGGCAGAAGATGTGCGTACGAAAGTGACCAATTGTTTAAAAAATGTTGAACAACTGAGGTAACAGTAGCTGTTCAATAAATAAAGAAAAGGTAGCGTGATTATGATTACAGTGAACGGCAAGATCGACACGGCAGCACATGCTGGGCAAAGCATATCGGAGTTGTTGAAACGCCTCGAGATGCAAACAGCGCGCGTTGTCGTTGAGCGCAATGGACTGATTATCAAGCGAGAAGTATATGACAGTTTATTACTCGAGGATCAAGATGACATTGAAGTGATTTCTTTTGTCGGTGGTGGTTGAGAAAAATGATGAGGATAAATAACATGGCAGAAATAAGTATAGATGGTGTATCAGTCGATGACATTTACAAACAAATGAAGACGCGGAATGTGGCAGGCACACAGGAAAAACTGGCACAAGCTCATGTTACGATTGCAGGATCAGGCGGTTTGGGTTCTAACATTGCGATTGCATTGGCACGTTCAGGCGTTGGCCATTTAACATTAATTGACTTTGATGTTGTTGATTATAGTAATTTGAACCGACAACAGTTTAAATTGAGTCAAGTTGGTGTGCCTAAAGTGATTGCTTTAAAGCAAAATATTTTAGAATTTAACCCGTTTATAGATATTACGACGGTGCAGACGCGAGTTACTTATGAAAACGTTGAAGAACTATTTGAGACGAGCGATGTTATCTGTGAGGCATTTGATGACCCAACAAGTAAAGCGGTGATTTTGCAATCGGCACGTGAATTCTTTTCAGAAAAGCCGATTGTGATGGGAAATGGCTTGGCAGGTATACACAGTGCTAATAACATTGTTACCCGCAAAATGCGAGAAAATGTCTATATTTGTGGCGATCAAACAACGGCTGGGGTTGAAGGCCTGATGGCGCCACGTGTGATTATTTGTGCGGGACATCAAGCAAATATGATTTTACAGCTACTCGTCAATAAAATCGAAATCTAATTTAAAAGGGAAAATAATAATGGGACAGAATGATGATTTAATCATAGCAGGACACAAGTTTAGTTCTAGATTTATACTAGGATCAGGAAAATATTCGTACGACTTGATTGATTCTGCTATCAAGTATGCTGGTGCTCAGATTATTACGATGGCGTTGCGCCGTTCGAATGCTGCAGCAGAAAATATTTTGGATTATATTCCAGATAATGTGACAATTCTACCAAACACTTCGGGGTGTCGTAATGCTGAAGAAACAATCCGAATGGCACGAATCGCGCGCGAACTTAGTGGTAGTGACTTTATTAAACTCGAAGTCATTCCGGATACAAAGTATTTGCTACCGGATGATTATCAAACTTTAAAAGCGACTGAAGTGTTGGCAAATGAGGGATTTATTGTGATGCCCTACATGTTACCGGATTTGACGATTGCAAAGCAATTAGTGGATGCTGGTGCAGCGACTGTTATGCCACTAGGTGCACCAATTGGGACGAATAAAGGTTTGGCCAATAAAGATTTAATACAAATATTGATTGATGAAATCGATGTACCAGTGATTATTGATGCAGGTATTGGTAAGCCAAGCCAAGCCAAGCAGCCGAAGCAATGGAAATGGGCGCTGATGCGATTATGGCAAATACAGCCATGGCCACAGCGGGTAATATACCGTTAATGTCTGAAGCCTTCAAATTAGCGATCGAAGCAGGACGGAAAGCCTATTTGGCCAAGCCAGGACGTGTGATTAATGGCAAAGCAGAGGCATCTTCTCCAACATCAGGTATTAGTCGTACAAAAGAATGACAACGACTAAAAAAGTAGCTGTTGATACTTATTGGCTCAAAATTGTAGCACTAAATTTTTTTGGATGGGTATTTATTTATGCTGATCGTACAGTATTGAATCCGATTATGCCAGAAATTCAAAAGATCTTTGGCTTGAATAATGTCGCGTTAGGCATGATTTCTTCCGTGTTTTTTTTAACCTATACAGTCTCGCAAATACCTTTTGCTAAATTAGCCGACCGCGGTAATCAAAAGTGGCTTATTGGTCTAGGCTGTGTTTTTTTTGGAGTAATGACGGTTGTTTCAGGATTAGTCACCAGTTTTGGTTTGTTTTTAGTCTTACGTGCGTTAGTTGGCCTTGGTGAAGGGACGTTTTATGGCGCTTCTTTTGGTTTATCGTCACAAAATATACCTAACAAATATTTGACAATGGGTTTGGCAATTATTAATTCAGGTCAAGCAATTGGGCAAATTACTGGGACAATAATATCAAGTTACGTTGTGTTACAGTATCATATGCACTGGTCTTTACCATTTATTATTGTTGGCATACCAACGATAATTGTGGGTATTATGTATTTAACTGTGGTTAAACATACCCATTATTCGTTAAAAAATCGAATAGATAGGTCACAATCAAAGACGATTCATCACAAAATACATACTACTCGTGCCTTATTTACAAAGCAGTTAATAGTCACCTATGTTATGCTATTTGCATCAATTTATGGTCAAATCACAATGCTGACTTGGTTACCTTTATTTTTAACGACTTATCGACATGTTAGTGGATCTAATGTTGGTTGGATTGCTTCAATTGTGCCTTTTATTGCTGTACCAAGTGCGTTAATTTTTGCAAGATTAAACGATAGAATCACTAACGCCAGACATTTACTTTTGATTCTTGTCCCTATTTCGAGTTTGTCACTTGTGATGGGAATGGTAAGTAATAGTCATATTGTGTTAGTTGTATCGCTTATTGTCTATGGTGTAACTGGGAAAATGACAATTGATCCTATTTTATTGTATACAGTGAAAAAAAACGCCCCCGATCATCAATTAGCGACAACATTTGGTGTCTATAATTTTTTTGGTATGATAGCCTCAATTTTAGCACCAACCATCATGGGATTTTTGATGGATTGGACGGGTAGTATGGTGATGGGATTTTATTTATCAGCAATATTACTACTTGTTGGCGTAGTTATGTTTAGTTTAACAATTTCTGAAAAAAGAAGTGTATAGCGTATGGATAATGAAAAATTAATGACACTATTGCATGAATTTAAACAATTGGGGGCTACGCCGATGGGCGGGGTCACCCGATGTGTTTATGATGATAATTGGTCATTAGCGCAAAAAAAATATGTTGCAGTGGCTAACGATTACGGCTTGTATTGTTTTTGTGACAAAATGGGGACTATTTATGCCGCAACAAGTGATCATATTAGTCATAAACCAGTTATTTTGACGGGATCTCACATAGATACGGTGGTAAACGGGGGTTGGTTAGATGGCATTTACGGTGTTGTGTCTAGTGTTTTAGCTGTTGGACAATTGTTTCAGCAATTTGGGACACCGAAAATACCGTTGTGTGCTGTTTCTTTTTCTGAAGAAGAGGGCTCACGGTTTGATGCCACCTTTACAGGCTCACGTTATCTGACACATCAATTGGATGATGCTGTTTTTAACTTAAAAGATCACATGGGTACAACGTTTAACCAAGAGCGGGAAAATCGCGTGACTGAATTAAGACAAGTGGTGCCGGTAGGGAGACCTAATTTTAAAATTAGGTCATATATTGAATTGCATATTGAGCAAGGTAATACATTAGAACAATCGCCGGCTAACATTGCCGTTGTGACAGACATTGTTGGGCAAAAACGACTACTGATAACAACAAAAGGTATCAGCAATCACGCAGGAACAACTCAAATGTTAGGACGCGTTGATGCCATGCAAAAAGCCGTTAAATTGATGACTCAAATCTATTCATCTTTGGGGCTGATGAAAGGGTTACGATTTACAATCGGAAAAATCATTGCTTTCCCAAATGTAGCGAATGTTATACCAGAAAAAGTTGATATAGCATTAGACATCAGGCACATAGATCAGAATTTGTTGGATCACGCTTTTGAGAAGGTGACCCAGATCATTAATGCTGTTGGGGCAACTTATCGTTTAACAACAAATGTTGTAGCAACGCCTATGGATTATCAGTTACAACAACAAGTAATTCGTAGTATGAAACAAGAAAAATTAGTGGGGGAAAGATTGTTTTCAGGCGCAGGTCACGATGCACAAGTCATAGCAAATGGTAAGGTGCCCAGTGTGATGATTTTTGTGCCAAGTCAAGATGGGGTTAGTCATGTGCCACAAGAAAATACGGCTGAGTCAGACCTTTTAGCAGGTCAGCGTGTGTTACAGAGATCGTTATATGATTTAGCCTATTGTAATTGATGTACGGGTTAGAAAGTTCACGTCACAAGTGGACTTTTTTAGTATAGATATAATAGCAATTGGGTGAAATAACAAAAATATGATAAACTAAAAGATATTATTGCTACCTTGTTCACATATGACATCGGATATTAATTATCTAACACTATAAACAAGAGGGCATCATGAGGAGACGTGTTTAAAGCACGTCAGAAATAACTGGGGGAAATTGATTATGACATTTAATAACAGGACGATATCTGTTGGCATTTTTGGGGGTAAAATCCAAACAAACAAGGCTTTTTTAAAGACAATATTAGTCCTATTTGTAGCAATAATTATGATTAATTTTAATCATATGACAGCACATGCTGACACGATATCACAGTCACCTTTAAAAGTTGAAAATGGCGTATTATATGGTTTTTCAGATGGGAAACCGCAACATATTGGGGCGACAGTAGTTATTCCGAGTAATGTGACGAGTATTGCTAATACAGCCTTTTATAATCAAGGTATTGGACGTGTTGATTTTAGCACGGCGACTAAATTAAAATCTATTGGCGATTTCGCCTTTGCTAAAAACCATTTGAGCACTGTTAATTATCCTAATCTTGATGATAATAATTTGGGATGGTATATATTTTATGATAATGCTATTAATTCAGTGACATTTGCCAATGGGGTAACGCACATTAATGATGGGGCATTTGCCAAAAATGTGAACCTTACAGCAATTAGTTTACCTTCAACTATCACAGCGATAGGCGATTGGGCTTTTTCTGGGGATCGTTTAAGTAACATTGATTTAACAACGATTAAAGATACTAATGATTTAAATGTTGGCTCAGGAGCATTCTATGGTAATCAAGCATCACGTGTTGCTGTTCTACCAAACAAGCGCTTAAACAGCAGTGGCAAGCAACCAATTCGTTGGTATGGTTATGAAGCGTTTGGCCAAAATACTGGCCAAGCCAACAAGATAGCCAATCAATATGCGCTAAAACACCAAGCATATGGCACGGGCACACCAGGAAATATCAATGCGGCTAACAGTTTTACCTATGATACTCAGAATCCTTCTGTGATTACAGGCGTCAAGTCCGGGGTGACAACGCTTGGTAAAACGATTGTTATACCAGCTAACGTAACGAAAATAGCTGACAATGCGTTTAAATCATTAGGAATCGTGGCAGTTGATTTTTCTAAAGCAGCAAAGCTGAAACAAATCGGCAATTTTGCGTTCTATGATAATCAAATTTCAAATACGTTAACACTTCCTAATCGTTTGAATCCTGACATATCAGGTATTGGCTGGTATGCTTTTGCCTCGAATAATATTTCAAAAATTAACTTGCCAAATAACAATATGACGGCGTTAAATGATTTCATTTTTGCTAGTAATCAGTTAAGTGGTATTGATTTACCCAATACCTTGCAATCAATGGGGGATGGGACCTTTTTAGACAATCAAATAAAAGATGTGGCGCTACCATCAAGTTTACAACGCGTCGGTTCTGGTAGTTTTGTAGGTAACTTATTTAATCAGCAAAGATCAATCGCATTGACTGATGCTGTTAATCAAATGCCATCGGAAAAAGATTTTTCTGCTGTTTTGTACCCTTTTGGTGCCACAACTAGTCAGGCTAAAAGTCCAATAAAAAAGCGTTTTATGAAGATGCCAAATGGTGAGTGGCAGTACTTAGGCAATAAGGGTCTACCATTAACTGGACAACAGATTATTGACGGTCATACGTATTACTTTAATCCAGATGGGACACAGGTTAAAGGATATTCAGTTACCTTTAAGGATGGTAGTGTACATCAGTTTGACGCTAACAGTGGCGATAAATTAAATTAAAGCAGTAGACGCTGTGCTAGCCTCTAACCAACCAATTCATTAGCGAGTTTATTGGTTAGGGGTTTTACTCTATTGTTTGATGCGTCAGTTTAATGATAAAAGCATGATAGTTTACGCCGTTGACAATTTTATTAAATTAGGTCATACTTTATATAATAAAATTTAAAATTAAGAGGTGTTTTGACCATGGGCTTTTTAGATAATAAAAAAATTATCATTATGGGGGTAGCAAATAAAAGTAGTTTAGCTTTTGGTTGTATGCAAGCAGTTATCAATCAAGGTGGCCAAGTTATTTTAACTTATCAAAATGATCGTATGAAGCGCAGTTTAGACCGATTCGTTGATGATTCAGTTTTAAAAGTTGAATGTGATGTCTCTAAGCCGGAAAATATAGAAGCTGCCTTTACAACTATTGTTCAAAAAGTTGGCAAAGTTGATGGTATTGTCCATGCGATTGCCTATGCTGAAAAGAGTGATTTAGATAATAAAGTTACTGATGGCACACTTGCCAGCTTTTCACTAGCTCAAAATATCAGTGTCTATTCATTAATCGCAGCTGCTAAGTATGGTCGTGAAATTATGAATGACAATAGTTCAATCGTAACCCTCACTTATATGGGATCTGAAAGAGCTATACCTAACTACAATGTTATGGGCATTGCTAAAGCAGGTCTTGAATCAGCAGTTCGCTACTTGGCGCGTGATTTAGCTGACAAAAATATTCGCGTTAACGCTATCTCAGCGGGTGCTGTTAAAACATTAGCCGTTACTGGTGTTAAAAGTCATAATGATTTAATTAGAATCTCAGATGAACGTACTGTTGATGGTGTTGGCGTAACGATTGAAGAAGTTGGCAATACAGCGGCATTCTTGTTAAGCTCGATTGCTAGCGGCATCGTTGGTGATACCATATACGTTGATAAAGGGACTCACCTTATTTAATTTAGTTGCCAGTAGGTCAGTAGTAAAGCAGACTGATTGGTCTCTAATGCTTGCGGTTAGCTTGTCACTTTACAATTTAATTAAAAAAGCATATCATGGGCGAAATTATTTTTGTCCCCATGATATGCTTTTTTGATATCAAAACGATTAATTAGATAAAAGATGAATTAAGATGACTGCTAGGATGACCTGTACAGCACCGGTCACTAGTCCATAGGTTAAGAATTTGCCACCAGATTTTTTAATTGTGGCAACTTTAAGATTTAAACCAATTCCTGCTAAGTTAACGACACCAGTAAAACTAGAAATGGTTTTGGCACCACTATTAACGAGGTTTGGTAATGAAATGAAACTGTTCACACAGAGTAAGATCACAAAGGCAATAATGAACCAAGGAATTTTAATGCCCTTACTAGGCGCCGCAATTTGATTATTAGTATCGTCTTTTTGCGCCATCTTTGCAAATATTAAGACAACGACAGTGAGTAAAATAATGCGTAACATTTTAAATAGGGTAGCATAAGTGACGACGGTTGGGTTAATCAAAGCAGCAGTACCAACAACTTGGCCAACTGACTGTACGACGCCACCAACTAATGCACCAAGCAGTAAATTGTTGTTACCAACTAAGTAAGGGCCAATAACAGGTAGCACAAGAAGTAGTACGACACCAGTTAAGCTAACTGTTGCTACAGTCGTTCGACGTTGATCATCAGTTGCGCCAATTGCAGGTGACACTGATGCAATAGCACTTGACCCACAAACAGCGTTACCAGCACCCATTAACATGGCGGACTGTTTTGATACCTTAAATATACGGCCACCTAACCAAAGGACAATAACAATTGTCAGAGCCATTTGAATTAAGATGAATAATAGACCATTAATACCTAATTTTTCTATTGTACGTAATGTTACTGTTAGACCCATTAAGGCAATACCAATTTCAATTGGGAATTTTTCAGCCCATTTCATACCTGGTGCCCATGTCGCACCTGTTAAAACAGTATTCCCAAGTAATATACCAAGTAACATGGCAATGGCTTCGGCACCTAAAAACGGTAACCATATCGCTAAAATTTTAGCGACGATTGATAAAATAACGGTAGCAATAATACCGTTTAACATGTTAGCTTTTATTCTCACAACTATTCTCCTAAATTACCCAATATTTTTTCGTTAATTCTTATGCTACGCGTTTATTTGCTATTTGTAAAATAAATGTTTATAATATATTCAATTAATAAACATAATGGATAGGTCAATGCTTAAACTAATAAAAACATTTATTGCTGTGTATGAAACAAGATCCTTTTCCAAAGCAGCAGATCAACTTTTTATCTCGCAACCAACAGTTAGCGTTCATATTAAGCAGTTAGAAGAACAATTGCATGTCAAATTATTTGACCGTAACGGGCGTATGTTTTTATCACCGACATTAAATGCGCGTCGGTTTTATCAACATGCGACACAATTACTCGATGATTGGCAAGAAGCCACATCTAGTTTAGATTTAACAACAGGAAATACGCGTACAAGTATTAGTATTGGCGCCTCACAAACGACGGCGACTGTTTTATTGCCCAAAATTATAGCACAATTATCAAAATCAGCGCTTAACAGCATAAATTTAAAAGTTGAAATGCATAATTCGGAAGAAATCTTGGCTGGGGTATTGAATAAGCAATTTGATTTAGGTTTTATTGAAAAGCCTATCACAAATGATTTTATTTTACGCCGTACATTGGCTAAAGATCAACTGGTATTAGCAGGAAATCTTGATTCTGACACGTGGCTCGTGAGAGAAAAAGGATCAGGCGTTTACCATTACATGCAACAATATTTCAAACAACAAAATATTGTACCAGAACACTTTTTAACGATTACGAATAATGATATCATTGTCAAAATGCTGTCAGAAAATATTGGTAAATCTATTGTCAGTAGTCAAACATTACCAAAAAATGTGCCATTTAAAAAGCTACCAGATAGTTTTAATCGTGATTTTTATTTAATTAATCACCAACATAATAATCGCCCTGAGATTCAGGATTTTATTGTGACTTTAGAAAAAATTGCTAAAAAAATTTGAACGATGTCAGTTAGTTGCTAATTCAGTTAACATGACAATATGTGGTATCAATTAAACATATCAGGCGAATAAGTGACATTTTGGTATTGTTCGGATAGAAAGGTGCTACAATGGGGAAGTCAATATGACAAATAAAAAAAGGGGTAGATATCTGCGCGTTAAGTGTGAGGGAGACGGAATGTGATCCTTCAACGAAATAAAAAATGCTATGTGGTAAAACCATGTTGTAATTTTTTGTGCGATGCAGATATCACATTCACCAATATATGTTTTGCGGTGAGCGCTCCACTCGGAGGTTCAGAACTATGGCAGTTCAAAACACAACGCCTGTTAAAGGCACTTGGTCACTACCCAAATTAGACGTGAGTCAATTTGTGGTACTTGCTTTACTTATCGGGCTTCATATAGTCTTAGGTAAATTAACTGTTGGTACAAACGTTCTCAAAATTAGTTTTGTGTTTGTGGCAATGTCGTTAATTGCTAAATGGTATGGTCCAATATGGACCATGATGATTGCAACTATCTTAGATGTAGTTGGTGCAACAATTATTAATCCAAGCGGTGCATTTTTTCCAGGATTTACCTTATCAGCAATTACAGGTGGGCTGATCTACGCTTTGTTTTATTACAATCAGTTACATGTCAGTTGGGTTAGAATTCTGATAGCAGTTGGCTTAGTAACGTTCATTGTTAATGCTGGTATGAATACATTGTGGCTCTTCATTATGTACTCTCAGGTGCATACATGGGATTCATTTGTTACATTCCTTATGCCACGTTTAATTAAATCGATTATGATGTATCCAATACAAGTTATTGTGACGTATGTTTTTTTGAATAATCCTGCAGTTAAACAAGCCACTAAAAAAATTTTTAAACAATAAAAATCAGACAGCTTCGGCTGTTTTTTATTGCCAATAAAAGGAGATAATGGTAAACTTGAAAAAATGGTATAGGGGATATCTTTATGACAGCTTGGGGTGCATTAATAGATTTTTTTAAACAATATAAACGATTTATTGGTACAAGTTCGAGAAGTGCGTTTAATTGGATGACTTGGTTCTGGGGTATTATTTATTGGATCATCGCTATATTAATCGTATGTGTCGCTGGTTTGGGTGCTTTTTTTGGTAAGCGTGGTGATACGATGACTGATACGACACCGCTGTTAGGCACAATTATTTTAGTGGTTGCGATTTCTGTGGTGTTATCAATAATAATTATTATTCCTAATTTAGCGTTATATGCCAGACGGCTACATGATATGGGTTATTCAGGTTGGTGGCAACTTATAATAATTATTGTCAATGCGGCGACAATATTAGTCGCTGTTATAAATCCAGGCATCAATGAAGATATACTTTATGGGATTCAAACGATTAGTAGCTTATGCTTTACGCTCTGGCTATCGTTTGGACCATCAAAGTTAAATACTAAGTACAATTAAAAAGTGTTGATCAGCTAATATGTTAGCTGATCAACACTTTTTAATTGCCTCTAACGTCACCATGGACAAGATGCTTGAAAATATATTTATCTGACCAGGCAATGTTGCGACCTTGGAAGAAAAAAGATAAGACTGTACCAATTCCCAGTGCGACAAATTGATGGCTAAAAATAAAAGCGACAATTGATAGACCAATTGCAGCAGCAAAGTTACTCATTTGTGCTTTAGAGGCGTTGCCGTGAAAATAATCGAAACGTAAAATATTTGTGAGGTCATCTAGGGGATGCAAAATCCAGTTGACACGTTGATAGATAGAAATCGCGACCCCGATGGTCCAGATAGCAAAAAAATCAATGGGTATACGTACCCACCAAGCAAGTGAGTGAATACCAATGCTAACAAAATAATTAGCAAAAAAGCTGACTAAAAAACTAAATGATAAACCAAAAATAATATTGCCAATTAGACGGGGCCAATTGAAGTTCATGGCAAGAAACATGTTTAAAAAGGCAATTGAAATAGCGACTAATGCTAAAAAAATACCAATTGGTAAACCACTTGCATTGGATAAATTGGCAGCACTAGCAGTCCAAGGTGCTGAACCCATGGTAGAGGCAACGCTTAATCCATTGCCAAATGAATTAACAATGAGCGAAATAACGAAAAAACTAATTTTTTGTTTTAAACCAAGTTGATAAAATTGACCATCGATGTAGTACATGCCATTCTCCCAAGAACCATAATATTTTCATTATAACAATACCAGCACGTAATAACCATTTTTTTAGAAAAGTGATTAAATTAATTAGTTTACTTATTCACAAACTAGGCGTATATTATTACTTGTAAAGTCGTATGACTAAGAAAGGAACTTAATTATGAGTAAAGTAGCATTAGTAACAGGCGCCGGTCAAGGCATTGGTGAGGCAATTGCCCATCGTCTAGTGAAAGATGGCTTTCAGGTAGCCTTGGTTGGTCGACATTTGGAAAAAGTGCAACGCGTAGCAAATGACATTAAGGCGCAAGGTGGTGACGCTATTGCCATTAAAGCAGATGTTGCGAAACGTGATGAAGTTTTTGCGGCAGTGGCAGCGACAAAATCAGAGTTTGGTGATTTGAATGTCATTGTTAACAACGCCGGTGTGGCACCAACGACACCAATCATGGACGTCACAGAAGACGACATGAATTGGACTTGGGGTATTAATGTTAACGGTGTTGTATGGGGAACGCAGGCTGCTACAGAAGTATTCAAAGAATTGGGACATGGTGGTAAAATCATTAACGCGACATCACAAGCTGGTGTTGAAGGGAACCCTAATTTAACTGTTTACGGTTCAACAAAGTTTGCTATTCGTGGTATCACACAAACAACAGCTAAAGAATTAGCCCAATTTGGCATCACAGTTAATGCCTTTGCACCAGGAATTGTCAAAACACCAATGATGTGGGATATTGCCCATGAGGTCGGTCAAAATGCTGGTAAAGATGATGAATGGGGTATGGCACAATTCTCAGATGGCATCTCTCTAGGTCGTTTGAGTGAGCCTGAAGAAATTGCTAGTGTTGTTGGATTTTTAGCTAGTGATGATTCAAATTATGTGACAGGTCAAACAATCATTGTGGATGGTGGCATGGTTTTCCGTTGATCACTTGACTAACATGCAATATTTGTGTTGTAATAAAGAAAGTTATTTTAATTAGCATTATAATCGGAATAAACATTAATGTTTATTCCGATTTTTGTCATTGATAAAGCATTTAAGGAAAATATGTTAAAACATTATTTAAAATCTGAAAAAATCAAATATTTATTTTGGGGCATCGTCACAACGTTGGTCTATTTTGTGGTACGATTTGTAGCTATGGCACTATTACATCAGGCTATGTTGCCTGTATTAATTGCACAAATTGTGACGGTTTTGTTTGCATTTGTGGTCAATAAGTTTTTTGTGTTTGCAGATAATCAAAGTCGGCATGTTTTAGCGCAGTTGTTGAGATTTATAGCTGGCAGATTGTTTGTGGCGGGAATTGATTTTTTGTTAACTTATATCATGATTGAACGGTATAGTAGGTTTTTCATTCACTTGTTGCGACTGGATATCATTAATTTCCAAACATTTCCTTTTGGATTATCTTGGTCGTGGTTACATGGCTGGATTCATGATAGTGTCTCACTCAATGCGGTGATTGCAGTTATCTTAATACAGATAATTGCGGTTGTTGTTAATTATTTCATCTCTAAATTTATGATTTTTGATTAATTGTCTGCTTTCAATTAAAAAATAGCAAAGTAATCCCAACATTATCAGTTATCATAATATTAAAAAATCACCCAATAAGTGAGACTTTACCTCACTTATTGGGTGATTTTTTGACGTTATTTTAATATATGTTCATTCAAAATTCTGTAGGCCATGGCTTCACTGAGAATGATGTCAGTAATTAATTGACCACGCAGTGCGCCAATAACAGCTTGATATTTTGATTTACCCCGAACTAAACAAATGCGTTTTGGCACTTGTAGTATTTCTGCAACTGGTAATCCGACAATTTTATCATCGCCTTGATTTAAAAATCGGCCATTAATATCATACGGTCGACCAAAAATCATACCTACCACACTTTTAACGTTCACTGAAGGAAAAATGCCATTTAAATTATTATGCCAAATTGGAATTGAGTCTAGTGAGCGAATTGTTCCGACACCTGTAATCAGAAAATCCATGTGATTTGCCAGCGCTAAAGTGTTTTGCAGCGAGGGCTCAGAATATAAGCCACCACGCACAATGTCATTAAGAATGTAAAGTGGCGCTGGTAATGTTAAAAATTCACCAGAAACTTTTTTTGCAGCACGTTCAACCATTCGCATTGATCCAGCGGTGGAATTATATTTCATGTTTTCACCTAAAAATTGTGTAAATTTAACACGATCTAGGGGTGTGCTTTTTAAGCTGTCTATCATACTGTAGATTGTTTCGCCCCAAGTTAAGCCGACAACTTTATTATTCGTTTGTAATAATTCACCAACAAACTCAGCAGCAAAATTGGATAAATGAGTTGATGTCGTGATGTTGTTAATGTCATCTTGTACGACATAAAAATTAACATTAGGAAACTTATCTTGTAGGATGTGTTCTAATTGTGAATTACGATGAGAGTTTTCGGTAATTTCAATCTTAACAATCCCACTTTTAACAGCTTCGTTGAAATATTTATTGACTAAATAACGACTAATATTATATTTTTTTGAGATATCCCCGAATGGTAACTTGTTGAGGTAATAATCTTGAGAAATTTGAGAAAGTAATGCACGATCGACCATGAAATCCTCCGTATAAATATAGTTTACTAGTATTTTACTAATTAAACAATCGTTTAATTAATTGAACAAATTTTAAAAATTTTAATTTAAAAAAATTAAGTGATTTTAAATATTTAAAAAAATTAATATTTTATGGCTTTTATTTTAAAATTAGTAATAAAAATCATTGACTTGATTTCAGGTAATTACTAGAATGAGACTTGTTAACAACTGTACATGAGTACATGCAAGTAAAACTTAAATTAGAAAAGAGGAAGATTTTGGTAGATATGAAAGAAGTGCTGTCAATTCATGAGGCACATACCGGGGTTTTAGATATAGAGTCACAATTTGATATTACAACACCATCAGCATTGAGTGAGGCTTATACGCCAGGAGTTGCCGGTTTAGCGAAATTAATTGCTAAAGATGAATCGCAAAAAAATATTTATACCATGAGTGGCAAATTAATTCCAGTGATTACTGATGGCTCAGCTGTACTAGGATTGGGGAACATTGGCCCTGCGGCTGGGTTGCCTATCGTTGAAGGTAAGGCGCTTATTTATAAAAACTTTGCTAATGTGAATGCTTTGCCGATGGCATTGAATCAGGTCAGTGTTGATGAATTTGTCAAGGCAGTTAAAGCTATGGCACCATCATTTGCAGGCATTCATTTAGAAGATATTGGTGCGCCACGTGTATTTGAAATTGAACGACGCTTGAGTGAGGAGCTTGATATTCCCGTATACCATGATGATCAAACAGGCACAGCCATTGTTGTTCTTGCGGGTCTTATTAATGCCGCAAAAGTTGTTGGAAAAGATTTACAACAATTAAAAGTGGTGGTCAATGGTATTGGTGCGGCAGGTGTTGCCACAACTAAAATTTTATTGGCAGCAGGCTTAAAAAACATCACATTAGTGGACATTGATGGTGTGGTACGGTCAGCTAATCAAAAATACAATAGTTATCAACGTGAATTAGCGACGCAAGTAAATCAAAGTGATGGTAAAAAGCTTGATGACGTTATTTTAAATCAAGACGTGTTTATTGGTTTGTCGGATGCAAATGTGCTAACTGGTAGTCAAGTGAAACGTATGGCCAAGAAGCCAATTGTCTTTGCATTAGCTAATCCCGTGCCAGAAATAGCACCAGAAGTTGCTATTGATGCTGGTGCAGCGGTTGTGGCAACCGGATCTTCACAATGGCCGAACCAAGTGAATAATGTTTTGGTATTTCCTGGCTTATTTAAAGGGTTGTTATCAAGTGGTCTGAAACATGTTGATATGCCATTACAGATACGTGTGGCACACGCATTGGCTGATATGATTAAAAATCCCGATGCCACACATGTTGTTCCTGGTGTTTTTGGTAAAGGAATTGTGCATGCAGTGGAACAGTCAGTTTTAGAGTATGCCAAACAATAAGTGGTAATTAAGGTCATGACAAATACAGTGCAAGATATTCATATGTCAAATGTCACTCAAAAAAAGAATTGGCAAGCATTTTTGAGTAAACTTGGCATTACTAAATTTAATGATCAAGAGTTAGATGCGATTGAGCAAACAATTGGTATTTACGATGATGAGCAACTAGTCGCAACGGGATCGATTGCAGGAAACATTATAAAATATGTCGGAGTTTGTGCTATTGGTGAAACATCAAAGGGTGCGAGATTTAACCAACTGATGACGGCTTTAGAAAATCGTATGGCTTTGTTAGAACGATTTCATCAATTTGTTTATACGAAACCACTATATGTGCAAAGTTTTGAACATGTTGGCTTTAAGTTGTTAGCTGATTCAAGTGCAGGTGTTCTTCTTGAGAAAGGATCACCCGATGTCCAAAACTTTTTAAATGCGATTCCAAAAGCGCTACAAGGGGTTCAAACAATAGGGAGCGTTGTTGTCAATGCAAATCCATTTACGATAGGGCATCAATACTTAATTGAGAAAGCAGCTAATGAAAATGACTTAGTCTATGTATTTGTGGTTAACCAAGATGTTTCATTATTTCGAACGGCGGAACGTTTTGATCTCGTTAAGCAGGGGGTTAAAAATTTTAAAAATGTTATCGTTGTTGCCGGTGGCGACTATATCATTAGCTATTTAACTTTTCCGTCGTATTTTATAACCAACACACAGCAGGTTATCAATTACCAAACGACAATCGATGCGCGTATTTTTAAGAATATTATTGCGCCAGCATTGGCTATTCAGAGGCGCTATGTCGGTAGTGAACCACTTTCTCATACAACTAATTTATACAATCAAACATTGGTACGTGAATTAGAACCAGAAATAAAGTTGATAATCGTACCCAGAATAGCGCAAGACAATCAAACAGAAATAGTATCAGCGCGTAAAGTACGGCAGGCGATTGCTGAAAATGACTTTGAAGCGTGGTCTGAGATAGTGCCTGAGACCACAAAAAAATTTATTAACCAACATTTAGCTGAATTGCAAATGCGCATTAGAAAGGGACAAAAGATTAATGGAAATTAAGAAAACCGCAATAGCGGGAACATTGGAATCGTCTGATGTTCAAATTATGTTAACTCAGGGAACGGATGGCATTGTATTTGATTTAGTATCAGATGTTGCTAAACAATTTGATGATGCAATTAAGCAAACAATTAATCAAGTCCTGTCAGAATATGGCATTCAAAATGTCATTGTCAAAGTGGTAGATAAGGGCGCCTTGGATATGGTCATTAAAGCGCGGACTGTTGCAGTAGTACAACGGGCTCTCGATACTGTAGGTGAACCTAAGTGGGAGGTGCTGTAATGGCTATAGAAGAAAAGTTACGTCGTACCATGATGTTTGTGCCAGGAAATAATCCAGCAATGGTTAAGGACGCGGGTATATTTGGGGCTGATTCTATTATGTTTGATCTGGAAGATGCCGTATCGCTTTCGGAAAAAGATGCTGCGCGATATTTAGTATATGAAGCCTTGAAAACAGTTGATTATGGTCGCTCTGAACTCGTTGTTCGTATCAATGGATTGGACACACCTTTTTATCATAATGATATTAAAGCGATGGTCAAAGCCGGAATTGATGTGATTCGTTTGCCTAAAGTTGAAACGGCAGATATGATACGAAATCTTGAAAAACTAGTCGTTGAAGCTGAGATAGAATTTGGCCGTGAAGTTGGCACAACTCATCTGATGGCTGCGATCGAGTCTGCTCGTGGCGTTGTTAATGCAAATGAAATTGCACAAGCTTCCAAACGAATGATTGGCATTGCGCTGTCAGCTGAAGATTATACAACAGATATGAAAACACATCGATATCCCGATGGACAAGAGTTATTGTATGCACGAAATGTGATTTTACATGCAGCTAGAGCTGCTGGCATTGCTGCCTTTGATACTGTATTTACTAATTTGAATGATGAAGCAGGATTCAAACGTGAAACTGAGTTGATTCATCAACTTGGCTTTGATGGTAAATCATTAATTAATCCACGACAAATTGACCTAGTTAATCAGGTATATCAACCATTGAAAAAAGAAATTATAACGGCTCAAAATGTCATTGCAGCTATTGAGGATGCCAAACAAAAAGGGTCAGGTGTGATTTCTATGAATGGACAGATGGTTGACAGACCAGTTGTATTACGTGCTGAACGTGTCATGCGCTTGGCTAAAGCTAATAATTTAGTTGATGAGGAGGGAAATTACATTGAAAAATAAAGTGGAACGTGACATACCTGACGACATTTTAAAACAATCAAAACGTCAAATATTTAAAGGTGTTGACTATGGTCAACCAACGATTCAACGTGTGGCGCCTAAAGTCAAAGCAACAACCGGTCAAAATAAAATTTTAGATTCAATAGATGACGTTGTGACGCAAACTATCAAAGATGGTATGACAATATCATTTCATCATCATTTTCGTGAAGGTGATTATGTCTTCAATAAAGTCATGCGCAGTATTATCGATCATGGCTATCAAAATATCACGTTAGCACCATCGTCTTTGACAAATGTGATGAATGATATTGTCGTTGAAGCCATTCAAAAGGGTGTCGTAACTGAGATTACTTCGTCTGGCATGCGTGGTAGTTTGGGCGATGCTGTGTCACATGGTATTTTGCAAAAGCCTGTTGTATTTAGATCTCATGGTAATCGTGCCCGTGCTATAGAAAACGGGGAAATCAAAATTGACGTTGCCTTTCTGGGTGTACCAAACACTGATGATATGGGTAACGCTAATGGTAGGGATGGTGTAGCGGCCTTTGGTTCATTAGGATATGCCTTAATTGATGCTCAATATGCGAATACATTAGTACTAATTACGGATAACATTAAGCCTTATCCTAACACACCGGCATCTATTAAGCAGACGCAGGTTGATTACATTGTGCAAGTAGATGAAGTGGGTAATCCAGATAAAATCGGCTCAGGTGCAACGAGATTTACTAAAGATCCCAAAGAACTCAAAATTGCTAAAACGGTTAACGACGTCATTGTTAATTCAAAGTACTTTAAAAATGGTTTTTCATTTCAAACAGGTTCAGGCGGTGCGGCGTTAGCAGTAACAAGGTTTTTACGTACAGCGATGATTGAACAAGGCATTAAAGCAGCTTTTGCATTAGGGGGTATCACTAAACCAACGGTTGACTTGTTAAATGAGGGTCTCGTTGCCAAGGTGATGGATGTTCAAGATTTTGATAAAGGTGCAGCTGAATCAATGAAAGATAATCAATACCAACAAGAAATTGATGCTTCTTGGTATGCTGATCCAGCCAATAAAGGCGCTATGGTTGACAAATTAGATGTGGCCATTTTATCTGCTTTGGAAATTGACACACAGTTTAATGTTAACGTGATGTCCGGCTCGGATGGCATCATTCGTGGTGCTATTGGTGGACATCAAGACGCAGCAACGGCTAAATTAACCATTATTTCAGCGCCACTTGTTCGCGGACGCATTGCAACAATTGTACCTGAAGTTACTACAGTTATTACACCAGGTGACTCAATTGATGTGATTGTCACAGAGGTTGGTATTGCGATTAATCCAAAACGTCAAGACCTAATAGATCAATTAAAAGATGTGCCAGGGTTACCTCTTTACACAATTGAAGCACTACAAGAACAAGCGGCAAAAATTGTTGGGACACCAAAACCATTACAGTTTACAGATCGTGTTGTTGCAGTTGCTGAATATCGCGATGGCACATTAATTGATGTTATTAAACAAGTAAAAGAATGATTTTAAACAACGAACCTTAAGGTTCGCGTACATAGATTTAAAAATGAGAAGAGGCAGTAACATGAACGTCTTTGCAAATGGTCAATCAGTTGACCTGATGACTGTATTAAATAATAAGGAATGGCGCAGTCACTATCAAGAAAGCTTAAAAATACAGTATCCAACGGCAATCATTATCAGTATCAAATTAAATATACCCGGACCCATTAAAAGTAGTCCCCTACTCAAAGATAGTTATCATCGTGGTTTGCGTGATATTAAACATGATTTAAAGCAATTTGAAACCGTTCATGAACAACTATTTATTGAAAGGATAACTGGTCCTGAAGGATTTTTGGTGGTTTTAGGAGATTTGAAAGCGGTTAAATTAGCGACAATCTCATTTGAGGAAAAAAGTATTATTGGGCGCTTGTTTGATATAGACATTATGACTGAAAAAGATGATCAGCAATTGTCGCGACGTCGTTTAGGGTATCCTGCACGGACTTGCCTTATTTGCGATAAAGACGCAAAAATATGTATTAAACAAGGGGCGCATACACTTGAATCAGGTTATGACGCAATTAATAAAATTTGTACAATATATATGAAAAAACAAATAACGATTCCAAAACAGTCACAAAATCAGCTTGTGCAAGCTGCTATGACAGGATTACTGTATGAAGTATCATTGAATCCAAAACCGGGGTTAGTGGATCCTGTTAGTAACGGCGCACACAGTGATATGACGGTTTTCACATTTATAGATAGCAGTCTGGCGTTACAACAGTATTTTAATCAAGCTTACGCCCTAGCACATGATTTTTCAGGGGATGATTTAACAGTCATGTTTGAAACATTAAGGCAGTTGGGTGTACATGCTGAAGCCGAAATGTTTGAGGCAACACATGATGTTAATACACATAAAGGGGCAATATTTTCGTTGGGTATTTTAATTTCAGCGATTGCTTATGGTACGAGAGTTAGTGGTGTCACTGTAGATGATTTACAGAAAATTATCACAAAAATGACAGCTGGTTTAGTACAGCGTGATTTTAAAAAATTATATGAGAAAAAACAAAAATTAACTGCTGGTGAAAGACAATATCAACAATACCAGTTACCTGGTATTCGTGGCGAAGCTGCAGCTGGCTTTCCGATGGTGATGGATACGGCGTTGCCGTTTTTATTAAAATCAGTAGGGACAACGAGCCAACGTTTACTTGATACACTGATGAAAATTGCTGGATCTATTGTTGATACTAACTTAATTAAGCGCGCAGGCAGTCCTGATATCTTAAAAGAACTCAATCAATGGTCGACGATGTACTTTTCGTTGGGTGGTAGCCAAACTGCTGCTGGGATAACTTATTTAGAAAAATTAGATACTGAGTTTGTGCAACGGCATTTAAGCATAGGTGGCACAGCGGATAACTTGATTTCAACGATTTTCCTTGCAAGATTGGTTGGTGGCATATGACAAGTTTTGTAACAAGTGACAAAATCAAGCTATCTTATACAGATCAGGGCAAGGGTCAGGCGGTTATTTTGTTAAATGGCTACGCTGGCGTCAAAGAAGAATGGTATTACCAATCGATATATTTACTCAAATGTGGTTTTCGGGTAATTACCTTAGATTGGCGTAGCCATGGTGCCTCAACGCGTACCACAAAAAACTTAAAAATTATGCGATTAGCCGCAGACTTACATGAATTAATTGAAAATTTAAAGTTAACAAGTGTCGAATTAATAGGACACTCCATGGGCGCCAGTGTGATATGGGCGTATACAGTACTTTTTGGTGATCAAATCATTGATCGCATGGTAACAATAGACGAGTCGCCTAAATTGTTAAATGATGAGAGATGGTCAGGTGGTTTAGCTAACTTAAAATGGGACAACTTTTGGCTGATTTCTGAACAAATTCCCTTCTTAAAAATGAACAAACAGCCAATATCTGATGAGTTACGGGAAATATTGAATCGTGTTAAAAAAGAAACCCCTTTTGATGTTGATTTAGGTCATGAATTGCTGATTGACCATTTATTGCAAGATTGGCGTCAGGCAATTAGAGATATTAAAGTACCACAGTTATTTGTAAAAGGCGCCTGTACAAAAATATGGGGTGATGATTATTCTATTTATTGTGAAAAAATAAACAATAAATATTCGAAATTAATAACCATTGATAATGTTGGCCATATGCCGCAAGTAGAAGACTATAAGTCCTTTAATAAAGCCATTTTTAACTTTTTAAAAGCGTAAATAAATAAAAATATAACTAAGAAGGTGATTGCTATAAAGCGATGAGTCTGGCGATTTTTTCAACCTTTTGTGAATTTTATAACTAATGAATAATGGAGAATTTAAACGATGTTAGACAATAATGACAGCAAAATTACGAGGCATAACTGGCGCAGCCGACTTGCCCAATTAGATGCAATTCAAATCAGTGGTATTGGTATGGTTGCTTATATTTTAATGGCTATTTTGCTAATCGTAGCGATAGAGACACATACTTTACCGAATACAATGATTGGTGCTATTCTAGCTTTAGTTTTGATGGGGCATATTTTTTATTACTTAGGCGCACATCTACCTATCTTTAAGTCTTACTTGGGTGGCGGATCAGTATTTACTATTTTTGCAACAGCTATTTTAGCCACGACAGGTATTATTCCTCAATCAGTTGTTCATACTGCTTCAGGTTTTATTAACGGTATGGATTTTCTAGGATTGTATATTGTATCACTGATTGGTTCATCAATTTTTAAAATGAATCGTAAAATTTTGTTAGGTGCTGCCATTAGATTCTTACCCGTTGCGTTTATTTCAATGGCAATCACATTCTTTGGTGTTGGCTTAATGGGCATGTTGATTGGTGAAGGATTTGATCATTCGGTGTTGTACGTCAGTTTGCCAATTATGGCAGGTGGCGTCGGCGCAGGTATTGTTCCTTTATCAGGTATCTATGCGCATGCATTTGGACATCCAGCTGCAGCTATATTATCCCAATTATTTCCAGCAGTTATTTTTGGTAACTTATTAGCTATTATTAGTGCAGGTTTAGTTTCTAAACTATTTATGACGAGTAAGTACAATGGGCACGGCGAGTTGTTACATAGTAAAAATAGCAGTGAAAAAGCCGCAAAAGAGTTGAAGCCGGACTATATTCAAATGGGTGTTGGCCTTGTGATTTCAGTGTCATTCTTTGTATTTGGTACAATGTTGAGTGCCATTTTCCCAAGTATTAATGCCTATGCCTTTATTATTTTAACAATCGTATTGATTAAGGCACTCGGCTTGTTACCCACTTATTATGAAGAATCAGTGATTATGTTTGGGCAATTGGTCGTAAAAAATATGACACATGCTTTACTGGCTGGTGTCGGATTATCATTGTTGAATATTAAATTACTATTGAGTGCATTGTCATGGCAGTTTGTTGTTTTATGTGTCACCAGTATTATTATCATATCATTAGCAAGTGCTTTCTTAGGTAAAATTTTCGGACTTTATCCAGTCGAATCAGTTATTACAGCTGGATTGGCTAACAATAGCATGGGGGGCACTGGAAACGTTGCAGTTTTAGCTGCATCAAATCGTATGCATTTGATCGCTTTTGCACAGATGGGCAATCGAATTGGTGGTGCACTCGTTTTGGTTATTGCAGGCATTTTAGTATCATTTATGAAATAAGCTATAAATATATCAGACAGAGAAGCTATTTATAGCTTCTTTTTTTGTAAAGGTGTACTATGAGTTTAACGAATAATAGCTATTTTATAGGTTTATTGTAAAATAATACACAATCAATAATTTTTATAGAAAACGCTTACAAAACCTTTTAAAATAGCGTTTAAAAAACTTTTATAAAAATACTTGCTTTTTATAAAAAGGTGTTATATACTTATATTGTTAATAAATGAGCAAACAAAAAAGGAGCACATTGATTATGGTAGAAACAATTACAAAGAAGCCTGCAAAGAAGGTTTTAACACCTGAAGAAAAAGCAGAGCTACAAACACAAGCAGAAAATATGGTAGCAAAATTAGTTGAAAAATCAGAAAAAGCTTTAGTAGAATTTTCAACATTTACACAAGCACAAGTTGATAAAATTGTAGCAGCAATGGCGTTAGCTGGTTCAGAAAATTCACTTATACTTGCCCATGCCGCTCATGACGAAACTGGTCGTGGTGTGGTTGAAGATAAAGACACAAAGAACCGTTTTGCTTCTGAATCTGTATACAACGCTATTAAATTTGATAAAACAGTTGGCGTAATTAGTGAAGATAAAATTCAGGGTAAGGTTGAATTAGCTGCACCACTTGGTGTGCTTGCTGGTATTGTACCAACAACCAACCCAACATCAACAACACTTTTCAAGGCCATGTTGACGGCTAAAACACGTAATACAATTATCTTTGCATTCCACCCACAGGCACAAAAATCATCAGCGCTTGCCGCAAAAATAGTTTATGATGCCGCTGTTAAGGCTGGTGCACCTGAAAACTTTGTCCAATGGATTGAAAAGCCATCACTTTATGGCACAAGTGCACTTATTCAAAACAAAGGTATTGCCTCAATCTTGGCAACTGGTGGACCAGCAATGGTTAACGCAGCCTTGAAGTCAGGAAACCCTTCAATGGGTGTTGGTGCTGGAAACGGTGCGATTTATCTTGATGCAACTGTTGATACTGATCGTGCTGTATCTGACTTACTTTTGTCAAAACGCTTTGATAACGGTATGATTTGCGCAACTGAAAACTCAGCAGTCATCCAAGCACCGATTTATGATGAAGTGCTACAAAAGATGCAAGAACAAGGGGCATATTTAGTTCCTAAAAAAGATTACAAGAAAATTGCTGATTACGTGTTCAAGCCAAATGCTGAAGGATTTGGGGTAGCTGGACCAGTAGCAGGTATGTCAGGTCGTTGGATTGCTGAACAAGCGGGCGTTAATATTCCTGAAGGCAAAGATGTTTTGTTGTTCGAGCTGGATCAAAAAAACATTGGTGAAGCCTTATCATCAGAAAAGTTATCACCTTTGCTATCAATTTACAAAGTTGAAAAACGTGAAGAAGCTATCAAAACAGTACAATCATTGTTAAATTATCAAGGTGCAGGTCATAACGCCGCTATTCAAATTGGCTCACAAGATGACCCATTTATTAAAGAATATGCGGATGCCATTGGTGCCTCACGTATTTTAGTTAATCAACCCGACTCTATGGGTGGCCTTGGAGATTTGTATTCAGATGCTATGCGTCCTTCTTTGACGCTTGGTACCGGATCATGGGGGAAAAATTCATTGTCTCACAACTTATCAACATACGACTTACTCAATATTAAGACAGTTGCCCGTCGTCGTAATCGCCCACAATGGGTTCGTTTACCTAAGGAAGTTTATTACGAAGCCAATGCAATTACTTACCTACAAGATTTGCCATCAGTTAAGCGTGCCTTTATTGTTGCTGATCCTGGTATGGTGCAGTTTGGATTTGTTGGCAAAGTATTGAGCCAACTTGAGTTACGTCAAGAACAAGTTGAAACAAATATCTATGGTTCAGTTAAGCCTGATCCAACTTTGTCACAAGCGGTTGATATTGCTCGTCAAATGGCTTCATTCAAACCAGATACTGTTATTTTGCTCGGTGGTGGTTCAGCACTTGATGCCGGAAAGATTGCGCGTTTCTTGTATGAATATTCAACACGTAACGAAGGTATTTTAGAAGATGAAGACGGTATCAAAGAGTTGTTCATGGAATTGCAACAAAAGTTCATGGATATTCGTAAGCGTATCGTGAAATTCTATCATGCCCGTTTGACACAAATGGTTGCCATTCCAACAACATCTGGTACTGGTTCAGAAGTAACCCCATTCGCGGTTATTACTGATGACCAAACGCATGTTAAGTACCCATTGGCTGATTATGAATTGACACCTGAAGTAGCGATTATTGATCCAGAGTTTGTCATGACTGTGCCAAAGCGCACAGTAGCATTCTCAGGATTGGATGCTTTGTCACATGCGTTTGAGTCGTATGTTTCAGTTATGGCGTCAGAATTTACACGTCCTTGGGCTTTGCAAGCGATCAAGTTGGTTTTTGAAAATTTGACAACGTCATACAAATATGACCCAAAGAATCCAACAAAAGAAGGTCAAAACGCCCGTTCAAAGATGCACTATGCTTCAACATTAGCTGGTATGTCATTTGCCAATGCATTCTTGGGAATTAACCATTCGCTAGCCCACAAAACTGGTGGTGAGTTCGGTTTGCCTCATGGCTTGGCTATTGCCATTGCGATGCCTCATGTCATTAAGTTTAATGCCGTGACAGGTAACGTTAAGCGTACGCCTTATCCACGTTATGAGACATACACAGCGCAAAAAGATTATGCTGATATCGCACGTTACCTTGGCTTAAAGGGTAACACAGATGCCGAATTGGTTGATGCTTTGATTGCAGCTGTAAAAACGCTAGCTAAGTCAGTTGAAGTTGACCAAACTTTGACAGGTAATGGTGTTAAAAAGGCAGATCTAGAAAATAACATTGATCAGTTGACAGACCTAGTCTACAACGATCAGTGCACACCTGGAAATCCTCGCCAACCTAGTCTAGAAGAAATCAAACAATTGTTGAGAGATCAACTTTAATAAACGATGAAAAACATCAAAATTTGATGTTTTTTTATTTGCAAAATTCTCTAACCGTGTATATAATATATCCATAGACATTTGAAGTACACGAAAAAGAAGGTTGAATACATGAAGTTTTGGAAAAGCGCAGAGTGGCAACGTATTGGTAAATTACGTGGTTTAAAATTACTATTAATTGGGATTACTTTTATTCCTAGTATCTATGCAGTCATTTTTTTGTCATCAATATGGGATGCTTATGGCAATGTAAATAATTTACCAGTAGCTGTGGTCAATCAAGATAAAGCAGCTAAAATTAATGGAAAAACCGAGCATCTAGGATCTGATTTATCAGATAAATTAGTGAAGGATCAACCTTTAAAAATAAGTGACGTATCATCTAAAAAAGCGCAAGCTGGTTTAAAGCAAGGTAAATATTACATGACAATCACTATTCCAAGTGATTTTACAAGTAATGCTGGTACACTGCTAAGTGGCAAACCAAATGCGTCTAAAATTGCCATTGCACATAATACAGGACAAGGTTTTATCGCTGAAAAAATGACGAGTTCAGCAGCCGATAAAATTCAAGCGAGTGTCACGAAATCCTTACAAACAGTTTATAATGAAACAATTTTATCAGCGACTAAATCATCACAAAAAGGCTTGCAAGCAGGTGCTGATGGTGCAGGTCAACTGAATAATGGTTTAGGGCAACTATCTGATGGCACTAAAAAACTTAATGATGGTGCGCAATCATTAACATCAGGCACATCTACTTTAGCCAGTGGTTTGAACCAGTACACGAATGGTGTGTCGCAAGTCAATAATGGCTCATCACAACTCACCACGGGTGCTAATTCTGCTGCCACCGGTGCAAACCAACTAGCTTCAGGGACATCACAATTAGCACAAAGCACACCACAATTAGAAGCCGGTAGCCAACAATTAGCTGCGGGGGCACAAGAACTAGCAAAAAAGTTGCAAGAAGTGAGTCAAGGAATCACAGATGGACAGAATAATAAAGAAACTGTCGCACAGCTGAAAGCATCAGAAACAGCATTGACAAACGATATGACTGAAATAGGAGAATTATTAAATAAAATACCAAATATTAACGTAGATGATTCAAATGCAGCAATGACCAGTACTGGTGAAAATTTGAAAAATGGCTTGGTTGGTGCTGGCGGTGATGTGGCAAAGATGGCTAATGACCCTGAATTTAAAACATTTTTGGCAGAGCCAGAACATAAGGATTTGAAAAATGAGTTCAACGATTTACAATCAAATTTGAGCAGCAGTTCGGATGCAGCAGGTACATTGGACACACAATTAAATCAAGTAAAAACGGAATTAAATAGTTTGAAAGATTTACAGAATGATTTGAAAACATATATGCAGAATTTAGAAAATGATAGTTCAACAGCAGCGACTAACAATGGTGTTGCGATGAATAAATTGAATGATAGTTTGACGAAGATTAGTCAGGTGCTATCACAACAATTTGTACCAGCTGCTAATCAGCTCGCCACTGGCGCAGCCACATTAAATGCAGGTCAAAAACAAGTCACTGCTGCCTCATCACAACTCAGCAGTGGTGCTAGTCAATTAGCCAACGGTAATTCACAACTGGCAACTGGTGCCAGTCAATTAAATAGTGGCTTGGGACAGCTAGCTAGTAAGGGTGGTGCTTTAAACAGTGGCGCCGGTCAATTAACTCAAGGGGCACAACAATTAACGGCAGGAACAGCACAAGCTGCATCTGCATTAGGTCAAGCACAAACTGGGACGAAAACGCTAGCAGCTAAATTAGCTGATGGCGCTGTGAAACTTGAAGCAGTACACGGTACTAAAAATAATGTTAATGCGTTAACAAGTCCTGTTAAAAGCGCACAAACGAATTTATCAACTGTACAAAATAACGGTACAGGAATGGCACCTTATATGATGTCAGTTGGTTTGTTTGTGGGAATGATTACATTAAGTACAATTTATGACTTTATGACTGTCGCTAAGAAGCCACGGAGCGGTTTTGCGTGGTGGGCAGATAAACAAACAGTTAACTTCCCTGTATGGATTGGTCAAGCGCTGGTGATGACGACGTTGTTAGTACTGATAGACGGACTTAATTCAGCACGACCTGTTATGGTGTTTGTTGTCGCTTTGGTAGCAGCGTTCTCATTTAACCAATTAGTTCTGTTTTTCAATGTCTTGTTTGGGAAACTGGGTTCAGGTATTATGTTAGTTCTGATGGTACTGCAATTGAGTGCTAGTGCAGGATCATATCCAATCGAATTATCAAATGAATTCTTTAGAGCAATCCATCCATGGATGCCGATGACCTATTCTGTACATGCGTTCCGTGAAGCGATTTCTATTGGTGGCAGTGTCGCTACGGATTTGACGGTACTATTATCAGTTGGAATTGTATCAATGGTCTTGACTTGGGGTGTTTATCATTGGAAGTTGCGACATAATCAAATGCTTTGGGCAGCCTAAAGCAACTAGATTGGCAACGTTTGGAGAAAATTATGAAAATGTCACATGCAGTAGAACAAAGTTTAGTCGTCCTCGTGATGCTGGCTTTGCAAAAAGATGACTTACCGGTTAAAAGTTATTTATTGAGTGATCGACTAGAAGTTTCTGAATCATATTTGAAAAAGACGATGCGAAAGCTAGTTGTGGCTGGTATTGTCGAGGCAATTGCTAGCAAAGAAGGTGGCTTCAAATTGGCACGTCCAATTTCTCAGATTACATTATTGGATGTTTATCAAGCGATTGAAGGCATGGGAAGCTTTATTCACTCAACACAACTCGCGGACCGAATTTTTTTAAACCAAAAATCTAACAAGCGTATAGAAGATGTCCAGCAAGCCTTAGAAGTTGCTACAAACGATGTATTGACGGTGTTCAATGAAGCGGAGCAGGATTTTAAAAATAGATTACAAAACTATACAATTGCTAAACTTTTAGGACATATTAATGTTGATGCGTTTGGAAAAATTGATTGGCGACAAGCTCATATTACTGCTGAATAAAAAAGCGACCATCAGGTCGCTTTTTTATTACGTTAAGATTGAACTGTTTACTGGAACTAGTAAGCTTTATTAAGACAATGACTGATTCTGTTTTTAATATAAATCAGCATATAAATAGATGTTTCATGGTAGACTTATGATATGTATTTTTAAGAAAAAGAGGATAGTTAAATGTTAGCATACTTTATTACTGGATTAGTGGCAGTAGAGGCCATTGGTATCATGTTTATTGAAATATTTGGTTCACCAAAACAACAAGCGAAAGCATTTGATTTAGATGAATCTTTTGTCAAAATACCGGCTACTAAATCATTACTCGGTAATCAAGGGATTTATAATGGCTTACTTGGCGTGTTGATATTTGGCACAATGTTCTTGCTAGACGGGCCACAACAGATTTTAATGCTAGAAATGGAGATGGCATTCATCATTATTGCTGCAATCTATGGCGGCTTAACGGCAACACGTAAAATCATTCTGATACAAGGGTTACCAGCAATGATTGCCTTAATTGCTCTGTACTTGAAATAAAGCATTGACTTTGTAAGAATTATATGTGAAAATAATAAAATAGTTTAATATTTCGATGAAAGAAAGAGTAGAATACACTAGCTAGCTTAGTGAATACCGTGTAGTGAAAAGGTATCTGGTGTGTATTTGAAAGTAGTTCTGGAGAATATTGGTACGATGTTTTATAAAAAAGACAAAGTGCTGATCGGTAACGACCGTTAGAGCGTATGGCTATCGAAACTAATGTGTTTTCACAAAAGTTTCCGTAGTTAAGAGACGATCAGCGTGCTATAGAACGCTGATTACTAAACGGTGGTACCGCGAGAATTCGCCCGTTATTTGTATTGATTTAATACAAATAACGGGCTTTTTTAATTGAATTAATATGGGCTAATTGATACGTTGTGAGAGAAGAGGGAATAAGAATGAAAAAACTAGATTTTAAACAAACGATGTTGTTGTCTTCCTTAATATTTGGTATGTTTTTTGGGGCAGGAAATTTAATTTTCCCAGTACACTTGGGACAATTAGCTGGAGGACATTGGCTAACTGCCACAATTGCCTTTTTGTTAAGTGCGACAGTTATCCCACTGTTAGCCTTAATTGCGTTATCACAAACGAGGTCGGCGGGCGTCTATGATTTAGCAAAACCATTAGGCAGCGGCTTTGCAATTTTTTTCTTGATAGCAGCACACGTGTCGCTTGGGCCAATGATTGCAACGCCACGTACTGCGACAGTAGCTTACTCGTTGAGTTTTGGTAATTGGTTACCTCAAGGTATGCAGCAAATAGGCTTGTTTATTTTTTCAGCCATATTTTTTATGACAGTATTTTGGTTGGGCTCTCGTGAAAAAAACGTGACCAAATATATTGGTAAGTATTTAAATCCGATTTTTGTCATTTTAATTGGCATCATATTTTTAATTGCGGTGATTCATCCTATGGGCGGATTAGCACATACACCAACATCAGCGTATCAAACCAGTGCCTTTTCATCCGCTTTTTTGGAAGGTTATAATACACTTGATGCGATAGCTGCTCTAACATTTGGCATCAGTATTGTTAGAGCAATTCAAGGACTTGGCTTTTTAGACAGCGGAACGATTGCTAAAATCACAGCCAAAACCGGTATTATTGCTATTGGTGGTATTGCAGTGATGTATATTGGTTTAATTTTACTTGGAGCAACATCATTATCACGTTTTAATTTATCTGAGAATGGCACGATAGCGCTTATGCAAATCACAACGTATTACTTAGGTGATTTAGGTGGTGCATTCTTAGCTGTTATGGGTATTCTGGCTGTTTTAACCACTGCTATTGGATTAACAGCATCGTTCGCACAGGATTTTCATCGTATTTTTCCAAAATTATCCTATAAAAAATGGTTATTTGTCACAATATTTTTGTCATTTATCGCGTCAAATTTTGGTTTGGATACAATTATTAGTTGGGCATTACCAGTGTTAATGTTTTTATATCCAATTGCAATTACCTTAATATTATTGGGCGTACTATCACCACTGTTTAATAATGCGCGTATTGTGTACTTACCCACAATGATATTAACATTTATTCCGGCTATTTTAGATGGTATAAAAAACTTGCCAGCTCATATTTCTGGGAGTGCGACTATCGAACCTTTAGTATCGTGGTATACAAATCATATACCATTAGCTGATGTTGGCCTAGAGTGGGTCATCACAACGATAGTTGGCTTTGTTATTGGCTTTGTTTTGTATAAAATTCAAAGCCAAAGGCTGCTTTAAAATGAGCGCAATATAGATGACGCAATAAAATTTAATTGATAGTGGATAACAATGCCTTTAGTTGCGTGTTATCCACTATTTTTATAGTCAACGGTAACAACTAAATTGTCATCTGCCTAAGTAAAAAAGATCGAATTAAAACCATCCTTGCGGTAGAATATAAGGGTTGGTAAATTTAAAAAAATAGGTGTTTAAATATGGTGTTTGATCGATATAAAAATAATATTATTTTAGCCATTTCAACTATCGTACTTGGCTTGATAGTTGGTTTGAGTTCTATGTTATTGGGGTTGTTTCTGGATTTAATAGAGCATTTATTCTTGCGTTATGAAGAAACTGCAAAAATACCAGCACCAGTGGGGACAATGCCTATTGATCGGTTATTTTCAGTAGTCATTGGTGCCGTCGTTGTTGCAGTGATTTGGTGGTTTTTACGAACTAAAACAAAAGCGCCAGTGAGTATAAAAAAAGCGCTCAATGGCGAACAAATGCCATTTTGGCAAACAGTCTTACATGTTACCACACAAATATTTTTTGTGGGTACGGGTGGTTCTGTTGGTCGAGAACTCGCACCTCGAGAAGCAGGCGCCTTATTGGCTCAAAAATGGGATAACTTATTGCAGAAGTTGCATGTACCAGCACTATCACAGTCAGATCGGCGATTATTAATGACGGCAGCGGCAGGTGCAGGATTTGCTGGTATATATATTGCGCCGTTTACTGGCATGCTCTTTTCTGTTGAAGTATTATTTAAAAAATTGACCTTACGTACAGTGGCTGTCAGTTTGACTATGTCAACGATTGCGATGTTTGTAGGGTCTTTAGTGAAAGGATTTCATCCTTACTATCTCGTAGGGGATGCCAAATTTTCGGTCATTAGTTTTGCGCTTATTTTTATTTTAGCGCCAATTGCCGGTGTAGCTGGTGCACTATTTAGAAAATTATGTCAGTGGGCTGAAGGAAATCAAACAAAAAATAAGCAAATATTGTGGCAGTTGCCGGCTATGGGGTTGATAACTGGTTTAATTGCTTTAATATTTCCTGAAATCATGGGAAATGGGCGGTCATTAGCACAATTAGCAATTAGTAGCAGCAGTCAAAAAATGATGATGATTTTATTAATTGGCAGTATGCTAAAGGTAATTGTCACGGTACTAACGATTCGTGCTGGCACTTCAGGTGGTACATTAACACCAGCAATAGCCATTGGTGCAGCTATTGGTGCAATTATAGGGTTAATGCTCATGCCGTGGCTACCGGCGGTGTCCATTTGGCAATGTGCGATAATAGGCGCTGGGACACTACTAGCTGCGTCCCAACAAGCACCGTTTATGGCTATGTTCATGCTAATTGAAATTTGTCATTTGGATTCGTCGGCCTTACTACCAATGGGAGTGGGTATTTTAATAGCAACTGCTGTATCGAAAAAAATATTGGCTAAGTAGATTACGTATCGTATCAACTTTAATCAGGTTACCTCATAGTGCAATCCGATTAAAGTTGATGTATCAGCCTTTTAGTAGATGATAATCAGCTATTAGCAATCTATCCGTGCGCAATTAAAGGTTGCTAATTGCGGTTTTTAGTGGCTTAATTGCTATACTTTTCTTGCCTAATACAGCATAATTAGGTTGAGTTAAATAACTAGAAATGAGGATTGATGTGATGGCTAATTTATTACCGCAGCAGCTCAAAAAGTATCGCTCTGATTTAAACATGTCACAAGAGGATGTCGCCGATAAGTTATTTGTTTCGCGACAAGCTGTATCACGCTGGGAATCTGGAGATGCAACACCAGACTTAACGAACCTGATTAAATTAACTGAGATATTTAAGTGTTCCCTTGACAGTTTGGTGCTAGGAATCGAAGAAAATAAGGCCAATTCTAGTGAGCCTGAAATCGACAGTAATGAATTTACTTTTGACCCACGTCACGGGGAATATGTGCGCCGCCATAAGAATATGAACTTTTGGGAATTTTTAGCCGGTTATTGGTGGCTGATTTTTCCTGTTGGGGCATTCTTGAGTTGGTTTGTACCGGCGATCGTTGAAGCTTTTAGATAGTTTAAACACCAAAAAGGATCAAACATTTTTTGTTTGATCCTTTTTAAACTTATTTATTTGCTTCTAAAGTAATCACATTGCCCTCGGAATCTTTGATTTTAAAAGCAATTTTATTACCAAAGCGTTCCTCAGGGTTGCCGATAATAGGGATGAAGTTATTACGTAGATGCTTAAGTAGATCTTCTTGACGATCTCTAACTAATAGTTCAAGTGTATCAGTCGGTTTGCCAGTAACAAAAGTAATGTCGTTACCGTCTAGCATCAAATGTCTACCACTTTCATGACCTGATTGAGGTAAATCGAAAACATCACGCCAAAAACGATAGGCGCGATTGATATCAGTTGCTGGAATTGTTTTAATGTTAAGTTTACGTGGTTTCATAATATCTATAAGTATAGCTGAATTGAATTAGTTTTCAAGATATTTATTGATAATAAGATTTCTAGCGACATATCAACTGAAAATATGTTATACTCAAAGCTATGGCATTATTAGAAATCAGTGGGCTTTCAATGGCCTACGCAGAAAAAACTTTATATGAAGACGCAGCATTCGAGTTGCAACAAGGCGAGCACATGGGAATTGTCGGCCAAAACGGTGCTGGTAAGTCAACGCTTATCAAAATCGTTACGGGTCAAGAATTACCTTTGTCTGGTAAAATCGAATGGCAAAAAGGCCTCAAAATTGGCTATTTGGATCAATATGCAGAGATTCCAGATGGTATGGATTTGATTGCTTTTTTGCATACTGCTTATCAAGACCTTTATGATAAACAAGATCGCATAACAGACCTTTATAATGAATACGCGGAATCAATGAACGATAAATTGTTGGAACGCGCTGGACGTATGCAAGAAGAACTTGATGCGGCTGGATTTTATGATGTCGACACAAAGATTGAACGTGTCATTTCTGGACTTGGTTTAGAGGCAATTGGACGTGATCGCGAGTTGGATCAAATGTCTGGTGGCCAACGTGCTAAAGTTATTCTGGCAAAATTGTTGCTTGAAAATGATGATGTGATTATTTTAGATGAACCAACGAACTATTTAGATGTAGCTCATATTGAATGGTTAGAAGATTTTTTGCAGAGTTACGAAGGCTCAGCCATGATCATTTCTCATGATTTTGACTTTTTAGACAAAGTAACTAATGCTATCATTGATTTGTCATTCGGGAAAATCACCAAGTTCCGTGGTTCGTTTAAAAAAGCGATGCGTCAAAAAGAGGAACGTTCAGAGCAACAATTACGCCAATATGAAAAGCAACAAGGCGAGATTGAAAAAGCACAAAAGTTTATTGCCAAAAACAAAGCACGTGCCTCAACATCTAAACAAGCCAAGTCACGTGAAAAGATGTTGGCGCGTATGGATAAGGTTGATCCACCGTCTGAAGCACTGCAAGCTAAGTTTAACTTCCCTTATGTGAATTCACAGTCTGCTAATGCTTTGGCCGTCAATGATTTATCAGTGGGTTATGTTACACCAGTTTTGGAACCAGTCACATTTTCAATTACGACAGGACAAAAGCTTGTCTTCAAAGGATTTAATGGGGCTGGTAAGTCAACACTGATTAAGTCGATTTTAGGTCTTATTCCATCACTACATGGGGAAGCTGAATTCTCACCATCGGCCATTGTCAATTATTTTGATCAAGACTTAGAATGGGATGACGATACCAAGACACCACTAAGAGAGATGCAAGATCGGTTCCCTAAGCTAGAGCCAAAGGCATTACGGACACGTTTAGCAGCTGCTGGTATCAACGCAGAGAATGCACAGAAACAAATGCAATTACTTTCCGGTGGTGAACAGACTAAGGTTAAGTTGGCCATTATGGAAATGAAGCCAAGTAATTTCTTGATTTTAGATGAACCAACCAACCATTTGGATGAAGTTACAAAAAACGCACTTCGTTCAGCAATCGATAAATTTCCAGGGAATGTCATTATTGTTTCCCATGAGGTCAGTTTTACTAAGGGTCTTGGAGACCGTGAGTTAAACGTTGCTGCTTTATCATTTAAAAAAGAATCAGAATAGGAATTATCAAAAACGCTTTTGAGCGTTTTTTTTGTATGTTTAGGTTGACATTTGAAACATAGTAAACCATAATTATATAATAAGTTTACTTTAAAGTATGATACAAATGAGGAAAAAATATGAAAACAGATGAGCGTATTCTACAATTTTTTGCCGAACATGAAGGAGAATATTTAAGTGGCGAGACTTTAGCTAAAAATTTAGATATTAGCCGCGCAGCCGTATGGAAAGTTATTAAAAAATTGACAGAGCAAGGACATACGATTGATAGTCAGCACCATGTTGGCTATCGTTACCAAAGTGGTAACGTTTTGAGTATACCGATGATTAGACAATTGGCGCATAGCGACTGGCAAATAAAGCTGTTTGATTCCATTGATTCAACAAATACCTATGCAAAAGAGGCGTTGACTCGTGGTGATGTGACGGTACCTACTATGATTGTTGCTAATCAGCAAATTGGTGGTCGTGGGCGTTTAGGTCGTACTTTTGTATCACCCTCAGACACAGGTTTGTACATATCGTTTGCTTTACCACTACCATTGGGAACATCGGTAGTACCTGGATTATTGACAACTGGTACTGCTGTTGCGGTTTCACGGGCTATTAAGCAAACGATTGGCATTGAATTAGACTTTAAATGGGTTAATGATTTGTTATTTGAAAATCGCAAAGTTGGTGGTATTTTAACTGAAGCAGTGATGGATTTTGAAAGTCAGCAAGTATCAGCAATTATTGTAGGTATTGGGTTGAATTTACGACAACCGTATAATTTAGATGCCACATTAGAAAATAAAGTTGGTGGCATGGTTGAACACTTGACTGTATCACGTAATGTGATTGTCGCTGCATTACTCGATGAATTTGTTAAATTGTATGCGGAATACACTGATGGCTCATTTTTAACAGCATATCGTCAACGTAATATTGTCATAAATCAAACTGTAACACTGAAATATGGTAAAGAAATCGTAACAGGTATAGTAAAAGAAATTGATGATCAAGGACAATTGCTTGTAGATACAGGTGATGATATCAGAACGATTAATTCTGGGGAAGTATTGAAAGTACAATTGCCAAATAATAGCTATCGTGGTTAATTATCAACAGACTAGAAAAAATTGGAGAAAAAATGAATTCAAATACACAACGCATTGCTATTACTGCGGTACTAACAGCACTATTACTTGCTGTCGGACCATTAGCGATTAATATTGGACCAATTCCAATGACTTTACAAACACTCATTATTGCCTTAGTAGCCTCGGTGTCGTCAACGCGTGTGAGTTTAACAGCTATTGGCTTGTATTTATTATTGGGTGCTTTTGGATTGCCAGTATTTGCTGGTTTCAAAGGTGGTTTTGTTTTCTTAGTCGGACCAACAGCTGGTTATTTATGGTCATTTCTGCTGTTCGCACCAATTATCGGTCTATCTTTTAAAAAATGGGACAATGTGTGGGGATTAATTGTGACAAATATTTTAGCTTCAGTGGTTAACTTAACAATAGGTACGATTTGGTTAATTATGAATATGCATATGTCCATTGCAGCAGGTATTGCAGCTGGAATGACACCGTTTGTGCTATCGAGTGCTTTTAAAATTACGATCGTTGTGATCGTTGCGTTGGCAGTCAGAAAAGTACAAACACGAACATCGCTAGCGTTTTAAAAAAATAGTTTAAGTTTTGTGGTATACTCATTAGCAAAAGTGAGGTTGAACTATGTTGCGTTCCGTTTTAATTTTTCCTAATTTGAGTCAGATGACAGATGTTAACAAGATTCGTCGCTGTTATGATAATTTGTATCAACACATTGCACCACATATCTCACTTGTTTTTCCTTTTGACAATGACTTGGCGGACGAAAAAATTGTTCAAGTTGTGACTGATGTCATTAAGAGACAGCAACAATTTAATATACGACTGACTGCCATTTCGGGAGATCCTGAGCATGGCTATGTTTGGTTAGTGGTTGATCAAGGATCAAAAATATTAACTGAGTTACATGATGCCTTATATGCTGAACCAATTCTTAATTCTTATTACCGAGAAGATCTGCCTTATCAACCGCATGTCACTGTTGCACAGGGATTATCGTTTCTGCAAGCTGAACATCTGATGACAGCACTGCAAAAAGAAACGTATGACTTAACAGCGACAGTCACAGAAGTAGCGATTGAACATATATTAGAGAACAATGATTCAGCTGTTTTCACTACGATTGTTTTAGATGAAAATTAGAATTATTGGCCCAGTTGGTAGTGGAAAAACAACCTTGGCACATAAAATAGCAAGTACTGAGCATTATCCAGTGACATCACTAGATGACTTAAACTGGGAACGACATGCAACGGGAGATAGGCATCGTACGTCATCAGAAATACAAGTTTTACTACAAGTGATTATCGAGCAAAATGACTGGATAATTGAAGGCGCTCAGTTCCGTGAAGGTCAGGACTGTTTTGCTTGGGCTGATGTCATTTATGTGTCGGATCCGCCTTACTACAAAAATTTATATTATATCTTGAAAAGATGGCTCAGCAATCGTTTACATGGCGGTCCTAAACAATATCGGCACTTACGGTTATTTTTTAAATGGCAAAACAATTGGCTTAAAAATGATCGTAATGAGGTATATCGGCTATTAAAAAATTATAATAAAAAAGTAATAATCATACGATGAAACAAAGTTTGACAAAATAAAAAAATTAGAATAAAATAAAAACAATAAGAAAATCATAGAGGTTGCCATAACCAAAAGTCACTCGTGGAGTATTGATAGATACTGTGAAACGGGCAAAAGGGGCTGTGGCCGAAGCGCTGATACTATCATATCAGTAAGCTGGGTCATTAGTTAATAACTAATGGACTGTCGCGTTTGCGGGGTGCTATGACAGAAACGATTGTTTTATTGCGATCCGTGACTGCCATACTTGGCAATCACGGATTTTTATTTTAGATGAAAAGAGTACAAAAATGGTAGAAGCAATTACGCGACCAACGCAAATAGAAATTTCTAAAAAGGCTTTAAAGCATAATGTTGCTGTTGTTAAGCAAGTATCTGGTGCCGATAAAATATTTTTGGCAGTCAAATCAAACGCCTACGGATTAGGTTTGGTACCAACATCTCAGGCGGCTGTTGCAGGTGGGGTCTATGGTTTGGCTGTGGCTGTCATTGATGAGGCGCTGGCACTACGACATGAACGTATTACTGAACCAATTCTTATTTTAGGAATTTCACCAGCAAAATATTCTGAATTAATGGCCGTGGAACATATTATGGTAACTGTTGTATCGTTATCATGGTTAAAAGAAGCAACACAATATTTAACTGGTGAACAACGGTTGCATATTACGTTGGGTGTGGATACAGGGATGGGTCGCATCGGCTTTCGTTCTCGAGAGTCTTTAGCAGAAGCAATCGCCTATCTGCAAGCACATGACGATATTTTTGATTATGTTGGCTTATCAACACATTTTGCTGAATCAGATTCTGCTGAGACGGATTACTTTTATATGCAACTTAAGCGGTGGCACGATATAACAGATGGTTTACCAGAGCCTGAATTTTATCATGTGGCAAATTCAGGTGCAGCAATGTATCACGCTGATGAAGTACCCCATGAGGTGATTCGTGTTGGGACTGTGTTATATGGTGTTGAGCCTTCTCGTGGTGAGTTAGCAGATGGCAAAAACTTACAACCGGTGATGGCACTGCGTAGTGAAATGAATTTTGTCAAGCAATTACCAGCTGGTGAAGGCATTAGTTATTCACATAAATACACGACAAGCGGTGACGAGTGGATAGGCACTGTACCAATTGGGTATGGTGATGGTTGGTTACGTAAAATGTCTGGATTTAACGTCATTGTTGACGGACAATACGCACCAATAGTTGGTCAAGTTGCAATGGATCAATTAATGATCAAGTTGCCACATGAGTATCCTGTTGGGACAAAAGTGACATTCATTGGCAAGGATGGCGGACTTGAAAATACGCTTGAAGATGTTGCACAATACGCTGATTTAGCACCCTGGGAGATTATGACAGGCTTGCAAGATCGATTACACCGTGTGCTTGTTGATTAATATCATTAGCTAATTCAAGGGAAATGTTTAAAATTGAGGAGAAAAAATAAACATGACAGAACGGACATATAATATTGCTATACTTGGTGCAACCGGCGCAGTTGGCACACGTTTGATTGAGCAATTAGAAGACTCAACGATACCAGTTAACAGTTTGAAATTACTTGCTTCAGTACGGTCGGCTGGTAAAAAGCTCATCTTTAAGGGGCAAGAAATAACTGTTGAAGAGGCGACAGCAGACAGTTTTATTGGCATTGATTTGGTATTGGCTTCGGGCGGTGGTTCTGTCTCACGACGCTTTGCGCCAGAAGCAGTTAAACGTGGTGCGGTTGTAGTAGATAATTCAAGTTTTTGGCGCATGAATGATAATGTGCCACTTGTTGTACCGGAAGTTAACGAAGCTGATTTACAAGCGCATAACGGTATTATTGCCAACCCAAATTGTTCAACAACTCAAATGGTAGTGGCACTTGAACCGGTACGCCGCGCGTTTGGTTTGCGTCGTGTCATTGTGTCTACTTATCAAGCAGCATCTGGCGCTGGACAGTCCGCTTGGGAAGAGTTAGTAGCCCAAACAGAAGCTCATAATGCTGGTGAAGAAATGGTTGCAAATATTTTGCCTGTCAAGGGGGCTGATAAACATTACCCATTAGCTTATAATTTATTACCACAAATTGATGTGTTTGAAGATGACGGTTATACACATGAAGAATGGAAAATGATTCATGAAACTAAAAAAATCATGTTCGGAGACAAAAACTCTAAGGCAGTTAAAGTAACAGGCACAGCTGTCCGTGTACCTGTACCAGTAGGTCATGGTGAGACTGTTTATTTTGAAACAGAGCCAAATACTGGTGCTACAGCTGCTGGCATTCAACAAGCATTAAGTCAAGCACCTGGTGTCATCTTAGAAGATAATCCTAAAGAACAAATCTATCCTCAGCCTTTAAATGCTGAAGGAAAACGTGAAACTTTTGTCGGACGTGTTCGTCCAGATTTGGAAAATGACGATTCTTTCCATATGTGGGTTGTATCTGACAACTTGTTGAAAGGTGCAGCATGGAACACAGTTCAAATTGCTGAACGACTGGTTGATTTAGACTTAGTTCGTGTGCCAGCGGATGCTGCAGGTAAATTTGAAGTCTAATAGCATGTTACAATAAGCCTATGGAAATATTTTTATTTTTAACGATAATCGTATTAGGATTATCTTTATACTACCAAGTGCAACAAAATCCCGCGACAATGAAAATTGGTACGCTTGGGATTTTTATTGTTATTGGTATCGTTATTTTTATGTGTGATTTTTTTAATATCACATCAAAAAATTTAAAATTAATGCATCAAATTGGCTACAGTATAGCTGTTATTTTTGGTATTTTGTTGTTATTGAGTATGGTACGACATAGTTGGAAAAAATCGCATCAACTGGGACTACCTTTATTAGTTGGTATTTACCTGACGAGTTTGGTCGTGCTTAGCCAGTGGCCATTATGGTGGTTGAGTGCGCCATGGTTGATGTTATATTTTGTATGGCAATTTTGTCGCTTTATTGTGAGCAGTGTCATTTATGGTTATCAAAGTAAAGCACCAACTCACGGACCTTTGGTCGTGCTTGGTGGTGGTTTGGCAGAAGGTTATAAAGTTGGGAACATAGTCGATCAGCGCATTCAAGCAGCAGTGACGGATGCTAATAAAATGTCAGAATATCCAATGATTGTTTTTTCTGGTGGGCAGGGGGATGATCAGTTAATTAGTGAAGCTGAAGCGATGCGTGACTGGTCTGTCGCACATTATGGTGTGCCACTTGAAAAAACACAACTAGAAAATCGTTCACGAAATACCTATCAGAATTTACAATATTCATCTCAATTGCTTTCTCAGCAACCATTCACATTTTATACGAGTGGTTATCATGTTTTTAGAGGTGTTTTGCTAGCTAAGCAACAAAATATTATTGCGCAAGGGCGTGGCGGCTTTGTACCGTTAGTTTATCGTATACCGGCTTTTTTTAGAGAATTTGCTGGTGTGATGAGCATGAATATAAGGCGTCAAATATTATGGGCAATAGTTTGGGGTATGATTGCATTTGTAGTCAATAAGATTATTACATACTAGTTGTATGTTATAATTTTTTTTATCTTATTTTTAGCGAATATAGTAATCTTGAATATAAAATTGGAGATGTGTATGACTGTTTTTGGAAAATTAATGTGGTTTTTCCGTCAAAATAAACGCCTTTATGTTTTAGGACTGTTTTTTTTATTTTTGACGGAAATTTCTCAAATGGTGTCACCCGCCTTGATTGGCCGTTTTACAGATCAAGTTGTATCACGGACGCTAACAGTAGAAAACTTAGTATTTTATGCTGGTGGCATTTTTTTATTTGCGATATTAATGTATATTTTTAGATATGCATGGATTACGCATATCTTTCAGGGATCTGCTTTACTTGAAAAAACATTGCGTCAGCAATTGTTTGATCATTATATGACTATGGATACCACTTTTTATCAACGCCATCGCACGGGTGATTTGATGGCACATGCGACAAATGATTTATCAGCGATACAACGTGTTGCCTCTGGTGGTATTTTAATGTTAGTTGACTCAGTTGTTGTGATTATTTTTACTGTCATTTCCATGATTATTGTTGTCGATTGGCGGCTTACCTTGGTTGGCGTTTTACCCTTACCACTTTTAGTTTTAGGTGTACGATATTTGTCACCAAAAATGCGTCAGGCATTTACCTCAGCCCAGGAAGCTTTTTCACGTTTATCAAACAAGTCTCAAGAATCAATTGCTGGCATTAAAGCTATTAAAACTTTAGGACAAGAAACGGCTGATGTTGCTGCTTTTGAATCGCAAGTCAAAGATACGATTCAAGTCAATAAAAAGGTGGCATTAATTGATTCATTGTTTGGACCAATGGCTACCGTTATTATGACAATTAGTTTCGTTATTATGATGACGTATGGTGGATCACTTGTGCTTAATGATCAAATCACAATTGGTCAATTAGTCTCATTTTCGACCTATTTGGGTTTACTTGTTTGGCCAATGTTTGGATTAGGGCAACTGTTTAATGTACTTGAACGTGGTAATGCATCGTATATACGTGTACAAAATATTTTGTCAGAACAATCAGCCATTATTGAAGATGAAAATGGTGTGGCTGAGCAGGCTAAAGGTGATTTAACTATTAATATTGACCAGTTTATTTATCCAGACAGCGAGCATATAAAGCCTGCATTACAAAATGTTCATATTACGATTAAGGCAGGTGAAACACTTGGCATTGTTGGTCGTGTTGGTGCTGGGAAAACAACCTTAATTAAACTGTTATTACGTCAATTTGATGGTTATACAGGTGATATGCGAATTGGTGATGTGAATATTAAGGCGTATACATTAGGGGCCTATTTGAAATCAATTGGGTATGTGGCACAAGAGAATTTTTTGTTTTCAACAACGATTCGAGATAATATTCGCTTTTCTGATATCAATAAAAGTCAACATGATGTGATGTTAGCTGCTCAAAAAGCTGATTTCAATGACGATGTTTTGTCATTTCCAGAAGGATATGATACTGAGGTCGGCGAGCAGGGAGTTAGTTTATCTGGCGGTCAAAAACAACGCTTAGCTATTGCGCGCGCATTGATTACTAATCCAGAAATATTGATTCTAGATGATGCACTTTCGGCTGTCGATGCATTGACGGAAAAACATATTTTGGGAACCTTAAAGTCTGAGCGTCGTAAAAAAACAACTATTATTGCAGCACATCGCATTAGTTCAGTGATGAATGCCGATGAGATTGTTGTATTTGATCATGGTGAAATTAGAGAGCGAGGCACGCACGCGTCGTTAATTGCACAAAATGGCTGGTATGCTCAAATGTATCAACAACAGCAACTAGCAACGAAACTTGAAGATAAACTAAGTGGCAAGGCGGTTAACAATGTCTGAAAAAAATAGTTCTGTATGGGCAAAAAGTATCCCGATTAAAGAACAAGTAAACGTTATTGTGACATTGATTAGAATGGCTAAACCTTTTCGAAAAATGTTTTTTGGCGCATTGGCCATTGGTGCTGCTTTTGCGTTATTACAAGCAGCAGCACCGCGTATTATTGCTTATTATATGACCACGTATTTACAACAACGTGATAATGTTACTATGCAAGTCATGATTAGTTTCGCAGTTTTAGTAGCAGTTATTAGGATAAGTCAAGCTGTGGCAGATGCATTAAATGCCTACTACTTTACAGTAGCTGCTGAGTATGCACTGGAAGATATAAGAATTCAAGTATTTCGTAAGCTACACACCTTAGGTATGAGATTTTTCGACCAAGTACCAGCTGGTTCCTTAGTCACTCGTGTTAACAATGACACAGCCTCACTTGCTGATTTTTGGCGATTTTTCATGCAATTAACATTTGTTGTCATGAGCATGATTGGCGCTTATATTGGTATGCTGACGGTAAGTGTCAAAGCAACGTTGCTGATGCTTATTGTTGTCCCTTTTATTGTTGGGTCAGTGATTTTATATCAACGTTTTTCATCCAGCTTGTTTCGGCATATGCGTGAACGGCTATCACATTTAAATGCTAAAATCGCAGAAAGTATTACAGGTATTGATGTCATTCAGGAGTTTTATCAAGAAGATAGATTTAAAAAATCGTTTGCTAAAGTCAATGGTGAATACTTTAATGCACGTTTTCGTATGGTAAAAGCAGATGCATTACTGCTGGAACCAATGGTCGATATGTTATTAGGTGCAGCTATGGTATTAGTATTTTGGTACTTTGGTGTGATGTCGATGTCAACAGTTGTTTCTGCGGGTGTCATTTATGCTTTTACAACGTATTTAAATAACATATTTAGTCCATTAGAAAGTGTTATGAATTTATTTAGTCCGTTTCAAGAAGGGCTGGTGTCAGGTTATCGTATATTAGGTATTTTAGCTGATACTACTTACGCACCAGCACAAAATAGTGATGCTGAGCAGGATATTATAGCAGGAAAAATTGCGTTTCAACACGTTGATTTTAGTTATGACGGGCAGCATCAAATCTTAAAAGATCTGAGTTTTACGGCTAATCCAGGGGATACCGTTGCACTTGTTGGTCATACTGGATCCGGCAAGTCTTCAACAATCAATACACTGATGCGATTCTATGACTTTCAGTCTGGAAATATTTTAATTGATGATCATGATATTCGAGATATTGATTTAAAAAATATGCGTCAAAAAATGGGATTAGTTTTGCAGGATCCTTTCATGTTTTTTGGTGATATTGCATCTAATATTCGTATGTATGATGACACGATTACAGATGACCAAGTCAAAGCAGCAGCTGAATTTGTTGGAGCTGATAAGTTTATATCTGCGCTGCCAGGTAACTATCATGCCAAAGTGCAAGAAGGCGGGTCAGGATTTTCCGCTGGGGAAAAGCAATTGATTAGTTTTGCACGGGCAATTGTTAAAGATCCAAAAATTTTAATACTGGACGAAGCAACGGCAAATGTGGATACCGAAACAGAGGCTTTGATTCAAAAATCATTACTAAAAATGCGCCAAAATCGTACGACAATCGCTATCGCACATCGGTTGTCAACAATTAAGGATGCTGATTTAATTTTAGTATTAGATAAAGGAAGCATTATTGAACAGGGGACACATGAGGAATTACTGCAATTGCAGGGGCAATATTATGACTTATATCGGCTACAAGGCATAGATAAGGATAATGACTAAAAAGTAAGTAATATATGGAAACTGTTAAATAATTCACATTTATATGTTATGTTTGCTGTCATGAATATGGCGACAATGACTTAAAACAGGTACAATGGAAGCAGAACATAATTAGGTGAGCAGACTTAAAATACGAAAAAGTACTTTAAGTGCTACCTTTTTACAGTTAATAGATGTATGCGCTAGGGTTAATACGCATGAATAAGGAGAGATTTACGTATGTCAATGATCGAGTTTAAAAATGTAGAGAAGTATTACGGTGACTTCCACGCACTAAAAAATGTTAATTTAAAGATTGATGAAGGTGAAACAGTTGTTTTGATTGGCCCTTCTGGGTCAGGAAAGTCAACATTGATTCGTACTGTTAATGGTTTGGAAGAAATCGAAGAAGGACAGTTACTAGTTAACGGATTTGATTTACACGATCCTAAAACCGATATGAATCGTATTCGTAAAAATGTCGGTATGGTGTTTCAGCATTTCAATCTATATGATAATAAAACAACATTAGAAAATGTCATGTTAGCACCACGTTTGGTTTTGAAACGTGATGAAGCTGAAAATAAGAAATTAGCGATGGAATTATTGGAAAAAGTTGGCTTGGCTGATAAAGCAGCTAACATGCCATCAGAATTATCTGGTGGGCAAAAACAACGTGCGGCAATTGCGCGTTCTTTAGCTATGCAACCAAAAGCATTATTGTTTGATGAACCAACTTCGGCTTTAGATCCTGAAATGATTGGGGATGTGCTAGATGTCATGCGTGATATTGCTAAAGATTCTGCAATGACAATGCTTGTTGTCACACACGAAATGAGTTTTGCCAAGGCCGTGGCAGATCGTGTTATTTTCATGGCTGAGGGACAAATTTTAGAAGATAGCACAACGAAAGAATTCTTTGAAAAGCCAAAGGAAGTTCGTGCACAAAAGTTTTTGAGTCAAGTTGAACATCACTAAAATAGGGAGGAATTGCGCTTGCTGAAACCTATGATTTGATTGGTATACAATTAAGTCATAGGCTAGATGCGCGACGTATATATATTATGGAAAAAGCTAAAAAGCGACAATTTGGTATTATAGCTACAATTGTCTTGGCTGCCGCTATTGTTCTCGGTTTAATGTGGGCAACAGCAACAGCTAATAAAAATGCAGAACATCAAGATACACTCGCTCGTGTTGAAAAACTAGGCCGAATTGTGTGGGGTGTGAAAGCTGATACACGATTATTTGGCCTAATGGATACAAAAACTGGCGTACCAAAAGGATTTGATATTGACATCGCTAAGGCTCTGACAGTTCAAATTTCAAAACAAACTGGTGTACCCATGTCTGCTGAATTTGTACCAGTTTCAACAGCATCAAAAATGCAACTATTGAAAAACACAAATATTGATGGTTCTGTATCAACAATGACAATTACGCCAGAACGTGAAAAAATTATTGACTTTACTAATCAATATTTTGATGCAGGACAGTCAATCTTAGTTAAAAAAGATTCTGGTATTAACTCAATAAAAGATATGAATAGTTCTAAATATACAGTTATTGTAGTTGTTGGTACAACAGCGGCTACTGAAACAGCAAAATTTGCACCAAAGGCAAAACTGTTAGCTGTTCAGGATTATGCAACAGGTATGCAGGCGCTAAAGAGTGGTCAAGGTCAAGCAATGTCAACAGATAATGCTATTTTGTATGGCTTTGCCACGGAAAACCCTGATTATCATATTGCTGGTGGTACATTCACACATGGTCCTTATGGTATTGCCTTTGATAATAATCAAAAGCCAATGATTAAGGAAACGAATGCGGCGTTGGCTACCATTAAAGAAAATGGTATTTATAACCAGCTCATTAAGAAGTGGTTTAGCAACGTTCCGGGTCTTGATTGGCGCAGTTTGGAGGCGAAATAATGGCATTATTACAAAATAATTTCCCAACATTCTTGCAAGGATTTGGTTATACATTACTTTCTAGTATCATTGCATTGATTGGATCAATGATTCTTGGCACTGGTTTTGCAATTATGCAAATTCTGCCACAAAAATGGGCGCAAGTAATTGGCAATGTTTATGTACAAGTTTTTCGAAATATCCCCTTATTGATTATTACCTTTTTCTTTTTTCTAGTCGTTTCAAAGTATGTTAAGATGAGTGGCTTTACATCTGGAACGGTTGCGTTAATGTTGTATACGTCAGCATTTATTGCTGAAACAGTTAGAGCGGGTATTTTATCAGTTGATGGTGGACAAATGGAAGGTGCACGTGCCAATGGCTTGTCGTTTGCACAAGCTATGCAGCATATTATCTTACCTCAAGCCTTTCGAATTGCTTTACCTTCATTGGGAAATCAATTCATTAATTTGGTAAAAAATTCATCTATCTTAGCATTCGTTGGTGGATTGGACTTGATGTATCAAGGGAATATGGTTGCAGCAAATACATTTGATACCTTTAGCACATATATTATTGTGGCAATCTTCTATCTAATTCTCACATTACCGTTAAGCTACTATATACAACACCTTGAGCACAAGCTTAAGCGCGCATTGTAAGGAGGAATTATGGTTACATTAGGAATATTTAGCGCCTTCACACCACAAAACGTCCTTTATCTGTTGGGCGGTTTGGGTATTACCGTGGGTGTATCAGTTATATCAGTTATTTTAAGTTTAATCTTTGGTTCGATTGTTGGCATTATTCAATTTGAACGGTTGCCTTACTTTTCTAAATTTGTTGGGACAATTAACAACATTATTCGTAATTTACCTTTGTTATTAATTATCTTTTTTGTATATTTTGCGCTACCAAAAATAGGCATTCATTTACCCATTTTTTGGGCTACAGTTATTGCAATGAGCACCTTTGAATCAGCCATGTTAGCAGAAATTGTGCGTGGTGGATTAGAATCAGTTGATAATGGTCAATTTGAAGGTGCCCGTGCGAACGGGTTGAGCAATATGCAAACTATGATTTATATCGTTTTGCCGCAAGCCTACAAAAAAATGATTCCACCAATTATTTCTCAGTTGATTTCATTAGTGAAAGATACAAGTTTGGCATTAGGAATTGTGTTATCTGAAATGACTTATCGTGGTCAGATTGTTTATGCACAAAATTCAACATATATTGTGCCTGTATTAATTGCTATTACGCTGGTTTATTTCTTACTCAATTATGGCTTGTCTCTATTAGCAAAATGGGCTGATCATAAATTAGCTTAGCTACAAGCGATCTATCAAAATTGATTATCTGTTTCTGTTAACTATGTAATTAAGGTATTTTAAAATAATTTTACAAAATATAACGATTAAATATTAGTTGTATATGAGAAAAATAAGTGATATACTTGTTTTTACAATGTAATATTTTAAAATAACTGACATATCTCGGGAGGATATTAGTATGGATACATGGAAAAAAGTGGCTATCGGCGCAGCAGCTGTTGTGGTTGTTGGCGGTGGTACACGTGCAGCAGGTCTCTGGGGCGGCAGCTCATCAGGAAGTAATAAGAATTTGTCATTTCAGCTGCCAACGCCTATTCAAACGTTAGATATTTCTAAGAATACGGATACTTATTCTGGAACAATCATTGGTAACTCTGGTTCAAACCTAATGCGTGTTGACGCTAAAGGGAAAGCTAAATTAGAATTAGCTAAGTCTGTGAAAGTCTCTGATGATGGTTTGAAATATACAGTTGTCTTGAAAAATGGTTTGAAGTGGTCTGACGGATCAAAGTTGACAGCACAAGATTTTGTTTACTCATGGCAACGCATAGTTGATCCTAAAACAGCTTCTCAATACGCCTATCTCGCATCAGGAGTGAAGAATGCTGACAAAATTGCTGCAGGAAAAGCTGATGTTGATACATTGGGTGTGACAGCTAAGGGAAACACAATTACTTTTGACTTGGAACGACCATTACCACAATTTGAATATCTCTTAACATTTTCTAACTTTATGCCACAAAAAGAAAGTTTTGTGACTAAAGAAGGTAAAAAATATGCCACAACCGCAGCAACGTCACTTTATTCAGGTCCTTATAAGGTTGAGGGTTGGAATGGAACTAACAACACCTTTAAGTTAATTAAGAATGATAATTATTGGGATGCCAAAAATATCAAGACAAAGCAAATTGATGTACAGGTTGTTCAAAAACCAGAAACAGCTGTACAATTGTATAAACAGGGTAAGATTGATCGTGTATCTATTGCTAATACACCTGAGTTATACAAAGCTAACAAAAATAATAAAGATGTGACAAAAGCACTCGAAGCAACTACAGCATACTTACAATATAATCAAACAGGTAAGAACAAATTCTTAGCCAATGCTAAGATTCGTGAAGCTTTGAACTTAGCCACTAATCGTAAAGAATTAACGGATCAAGTGACTGCAGGTATTTCAACGCCAGCGACTGGTTTGGCACCACAAGGCCTTGCTAAGACAGATTCTGGCGAAGACTTAGCAAAGTTTGTTGCACCTGGTTATAAGTTTGATCCTAAAAAAGCTGCCACTTTGTTCCAAGAAGGATTGAAAGAAGTTGGTGAAACTAAAGCAACATTTACTGTTACTTCAGATGCAGATTCACCAGCAGCTAAATCAACATTAGACTACTTGCAAGGATCATGGGAAAAGGCTTTGCCAGGTTTGAAGATCAATCAAAAATTCGTGCCATTTTCACAACGTATTAAAGATTCACAAACACAAAACTTTGATATTGTCGTATCATTATGGGGTGGCGATTATCCAGAAGGATCGACATATTACGATATCTTTAAGACAGATGCTTCAAATAATAATGGTCAATTCAAAAATGCAGCCTATGACGCTGCAGTTAATAAGGCTGAATCAACCGATGCATTAAAAGAGTCTGCCCGTGATAACGATTACAAGGTGGCTGAAGCAGCATTGTTGAAGGATAGCAATTTTAACCCATTGTATTTCCGTTCAGGTTATTCATTACAAAATCCTAAGGTGACAGGTATTATTCTTAATACAACTGGATTGAATCAAGACTGGAAGTTAGCTGTTAAAAAGTAAACAATGTGAATGAGTAGATTAAGAATTGACGTGAGTTGATTCTTATTTTATTTAAGAGACGATCCGACATTGCAATATATAGTCAAGTGATTCAGTTTAAAAATAAGCTCATGAAATATAACAATTAAATATTAGTTGTATATGAGAATATTAAATGATATAGTATTATTTACTAATGTGTATTTAAAAAAGACTGACATATCTTGGGAGGATATTAGTATGGATACATGGAAAAAAGTAGCTATCGGCGCAGCAGCTGTTGTGGTTGTTGTTGGTGGTACACGTGCAGCAGGTCTCTGGGGTGGTCAAAAAGCTGCCGCAAAAGGGACATTAAATTATTCACTACCAACAGATATTCAAACGTTAGATATTTCAAAAAATACAGATCAATATTCTAATCAGATTATTGGCAATTCTGGCTCTAACTTGCTGCGAGTTGATGCTAAAGGCAAGGCTATTCCTGATCTAGCTAAATCTATTAAGGTATCAAGCGATGGTCTTACGTACACTGCTACATTACGTAGCGGGTTAAAGTGGTCTGACGGATCAAAGTTAACAGCACAAGATTTTGTTTATTCATGGCAAAGAATTGTCGATCCCAAGACTGCTTCGCAATATGCTTATCTGGCGTCAGGCGTTAAAAACGCAGATAAAATTGTTGCTGGTAAAGAAAAAGTAGATGAATTAGGTGTTACCTCTAAAGGTAATACAGTTACCTTTAATTTAGAACACCCAATGCCACATTTTGAATACTTACTAACTTTTTCAAACTTTATGCCGCAAAAGGAATCATTTGTTACTAAGCAAGGTAAATCTTATGGTACAACATCTGAAAAACAGTTATATTCAGGCCTTACACTTTTAAGGGTTGGAATGGGACTAATGGCACCTTTGAACTTGTGAAGAACAAAAATTATTGGGATGCTAAAAATGTCAAAACGCAAACATTGACATACCAAGTTGTCAAGAAGCCTGAAACGGCTGTTCAGTTGTACAAACAGGGTAAATTGGATGAAGCACCATTAACCACAACAGAGCTTTATAGCGCAAATAAGAGTAGTAAGAACAGTGTTAAGGTACCAGAGGTACGGACGGATTATATTGAGTATAATCAAACGGGCACTAACAAGTTCTTAGCCAACACTAAAATCCGACAGGCTTTGAATTTAGCTACAAACCGTGATGAACTCGTTAAAGAAGTAACAGGTGGTGTGTCTACAGCTGGAACAGCCTTAGTACCAACAGGGTTAGCTAAAACAGCAAATGGTACCGATTTGGCTAAATATGTTGCACCTGGATATACTTATGATAAAAATCAGGCAGCTAAATTGTTTGCTGAAGGATTGAAAGAACTTGGCGAAACAAAAGCCACTTTGACGATTGAAGCAGCTTCAGATCAGCCAGCCAACAAAGTCGTTGTTGATTATTTGCAGGGTTCTTGGCAGAAAGCTTTGCCAGGGCTGACAATCAATCAAAAATTTGTACCATTTAAGCAAAGATTGCAAGATGCTCAGAATCAAAATTTTGAAATCTTGCTAACGGCGTGGGGTGGTGATTATCCAGAAGGCTCAACCTTCTATGATTTATTTAAAAATAATGGTGCTTATAATGATGGTAAATTTATCAATAACACATATACTGATGCCGTTAATAAAGCTGAAACAACAGATGCATTAAACCAAGCAAATCGTGATACGGATTACAAAAATGCAGAAGAATCTTTGTTTAAAAATGCTAATTATAGCCCATTGATGTTCAGGGCACATTATGCTTTACAAAATCCTGATGTCAAGGGCGTTGTAACAAATACAACAGGTCTGATTCAAGACTTCAAGTATGCATATCGTAAGTAATGATAGATCGTAAAAAATATTTAATTTCAAATAAGAATTAGCACAGGTTAGTTCTTATTTGTATAGGAAGATGATATTATGTGGAAATATATTTTAAAACGACTGCTATTACTTATCTTTACGCTTTTCTTAGTGGTTACTGCGACATTCTTCTTGATGCAAATCATGCCTGGAACGCCGTTTACTAACCCTAAATTGACGCCGGAAGCAATAGCACAATTGAAATCAACGTATGGGTTAGATCTACCGCTTTGGCAACAATATTTGAATTACTTAATTGGTGCCGCTCATGGTGATTTTGGCATATCGTTTCAATATCAAAATCAACCAGTTAGTATGTTAATTGGTCAGCGCTTGCCGATATCTGCACAATTGGGTGCGCAAGCATTGGTGGTGGGCGTTATTGCAGGACTATTTATGGGTGCTGCATCAGCACGTAATAAAAATAATAAAATTGATGGTACTTTAGGTATTATCTCAACACTTGGTATCTCAATACCAAGTTTCATCTTAGGCATTATTTTGGTTTATTTGTTTGGATTTAAGTGGCCACTTTTCCCAGTTTCAGGTTGGGGTGATTCATTTTCACAAACCATTTTACCAACCCTTGCTTTGGCTATGAGCCCAGCAGCTATTACGACACGTTTTGTTCGTTCAGAAATGATTGAATCATTAAGTTCAGATTATGTGCAGTTGGCTAAAGCTAAAGGATTGAGTGCTAAAGAAGTTGTTAATCAGCATGCTTATCGTAATTCTATGATTCCAGTTCTGACACTCATTGGGCCAATGGCTGCAGGTTTGTTGACAGGATCAACGTTGATTGAGCAGATTTTCTCAATACCTGGTATTGGTCAGCAATTCGTTTTGTCAATTCCGTCCAAGGATTTTCCAGTTATTATGGGAACCACAATCGTTTATTCAGCCATGTTGATGGTTATGATTTTGATTACGGATATCTTGACAGCAATTATTGATCCGCGTGTTCGTTTGCAATAAGGAGGCTTATGATGGCAGCAAATACTGAAGATTTTGTCATCGTTGGCGCACAAAATTCTGAAGCCAACGAACATATCTCAAAGCCGGCCTTGTCGTTTTGGCAAGATGCTTGGCGTCGCCTCAAGCTTAATAAGCTTGCGGTTATCTCACTGTGGTTCTTAATATTTATTTTGGCTTTTGCGGTCTTGTCAAATATATTTGTGCCACAAAAAAATGCTAACGCATTTAACTCTGATAAAGTCGGAGTATATAAGAATTTACCACCAAATTCTGGCTTACCAATTCCTGGGTGGAATGGTAAAATCAAAGCACCTGGTGATACAACAGCGACTAACGTTTACGAGTCGCAAGGTGTACCTGAAAACAAAAAGTTTATTTTAGGAACAGACAATATCGGTCGTTCAGTCGCCAAGCGTGTAACAGTCGGTTTGCGTATTTCCTTGTTAGTTGCTATTGTTGCGACTTTGATTGATTTGTTTGTTGGTGTTGCCTATGGTGTCTTTTCAGGTTGGAAAGGCGGATGGATTGATAATGTGATGCAACGTATTATTGAAATCTTGTCTTCTATTCCAAACTTGATTATTGTTACTATGCTTGGTCTGTTGCTCGGTGGCGGTGTGTTATCAATTATATTAGCGATTGCTATGACGGGCTGGCTTGGTATGGCACGTCAGGTGCGTAATATGACGCTAACACTGAAAGAACGTGATTATGTTTTGGCAGCAAAGTCGTTGGGTGAAAGCTCATTTAAGATTGCAATCAAACATTTAATACCAAATATGGCTGGTACGATTATTGTTCAAATTATGATGACAGTACCTAGTGCCATTATGTTTGAAGCCGTATTATCGGCAATTAACTTGGGTGTTAAACCACCAACTGCGTCTTTGGGTTCATTGATTTCTGATGCACAAGCTATGTTGCAATTCTATCCTTATCAAATATTAATTCCATCAGCAGTGCTGGTCTTAGTATCATTAGCTTTCATTCTGTTAGGTGATGGCTTACGTGATGCTTTTGATCCACGTGCGAGTGAAGACTAAGAGGTGTGCAGATTATGAGTAATCCAATTTTAAAAGTTGAAAATTTGCACGTAAACTTCAATACTTACGCAGGAACAGTGCAAGCAATTCGTGACGTATCGTTTGATCTAAACCAAGGCGAGACTTTGGCCATTGTTGGTGAATCTGGATCTGGCAAGTCAGTGACGACAAAAACATTAATGGGATTGAATGCAAAAAATGCTTTGATTCCAGATAATTCACGATTAATGTTTAAAGATCGTAACTTACTTGATTTGACGGAAGAAGAATGGCAATCTGTCCGTGGCAATGAAATTGCTATGATTTTCCAAGATCCTATGACTAGCCTTGATCCAACGATGAGAATCGGCATGCAAATTGCTGAACCGCTGATGAAACATCGTAAAATGAAAAAAGAGGCAGCGTTGGCACGTGCATTAGAGTTGATGAAAGGTGTTGGTATCCCCAATGCTGAAGAACATATCAATGATTATCCACATCAATGGTCTGGTGGTATGCGACAACGTGCGGTTATTGCTATTGCGTTGGCAGTTGATCCTGAAATTTTGATTGCTGATGAGCCAACGACTGCACTGGATGTAACCATTCAGGCACAAATCTTAAATTTAATGAAAGAATTACAAAAAGATACGGGTAGCTCAATTATTTTTATTACCCATGATTTGGGTGTTGTTGCTGGTATGGCTAATCGTGTGGCAGTAATGTATGCTGGTAAAATTGTTGAATATGGCACAGTTGATGAAATATTCTTTAATCCACAGCACCCCTACACTTGGGGATTGTTAAACTCCATGCCAACAACTGATACCAAAGTTGGCTCTTTGGTTGCTATTCCTGGCACGCCACCAGATTTATTAGATCCACCAACTGGTGATGCCTTTGCCTCACGTAACGAATACGCTTTAGCTATTGATTTAAAGGAAGAGCCACCGTTCTTTCGAGTAAGTGATACACATTATGCAGCGACTTGGTTGCTTGATGAACGTGCACCTAAAGTGACACCACCGGTACAAATTCAAAAACGTTGGACACGATGGCTAGAAATTCAAGGACAGGGGGCTCAATCATGACTGAAGAAACACCGAAGAAGTTAGTTGAGCTTAAAGACTTGCAACTTTATTTTAATAAAGGTAAGGCTAATGAAGTTCGTGCTATTGACCATGTGACTTTTGATATTTACGAGGGTGAAATATTTGGCTTAGTTGGCGAATCAGGTTCTGGTAAGACAACAATTGGTCGTGCAATTTTGAAATTACATGAGCCGACTGCAGGCGAAATATTGTTTAATGGTGAAGATGTCACGCACTTGAAAGGCAAGGCATTATTGGAATTTCGTAAAAGTGCCCAAATGATTTTCCAAGATCCGCAAGCAAGTTTAAATGGTCGTATGAAAGTACGTGATATCATTGCTGAAGGTATTGATATCAATAAGCTGGCTAAAAATAAGTCGGAACGTGATGAGAAGGTTCAGCAATTATTAAAATTAGTTGGTTTAAATGAGGACCATGCCTCACGTTATCCACATGAATTTTCAGGCGGTCAAAGGCAACGTATCGGGATTGCACGGGCATTAGCCGTTGATCCTAAATTCATCATAGCTGACGAACCTATTTCAGCTTTGGACGTTTCTATCCAAGCGCAAGTTGTTAATTTAATGAAAGAGTTGCAAAAGAGACATTCACTAACTTATCTATTCATTGCCCATGATTTGTCGATGGTGAAGTATATTTCTGATCGTATTGGTGTGATGCATTGGGGTAAGTTACTTGAGATTGGCTCAGCTGACGCAGTATATAACCACCCGCTACATCCATATACTAAGAGTTTGTTATCTGCTATTCCAGTGCCAGATCCAGAAGTTGAAAGTTTGAGAAAACACGTTGCGTACGATACAACGGTCGAGACAGACGGTAAAGAGCGGCATATGATTGAAGCAAATCCAGGCCATTTTGTTTTGGCAACAGATGAAGAAGCCGCGTTATATAAATCACAACAAAGTCTATAAACTATTAAAAGCTGTCATGAAGTTATGACAGCTTTTATATTGCACATTATCATGAAATTAAAATGAAAAATGTGTATAATTAACATGAGTTATTAATGAGAAAGTAGGATAATATGGTACGATTACAAGATAATTTTTTTGAAGCAATTAACGGTGATTGGGAGCAGACAGCAGTCATTCCTAATGATAAGCCACGTACAGGTGGGTTCAGTGATTTGTCTGACGAAATTGAACAATGGTTGGTAACAACAACCAAAAATTGGCAAAACGGGGACGATGTACCTGAAACAGCTATTTTAAAAAACTTTGTTGCGTATCATCGTTTGGCAGCTGACACAAAAACACGAGATGCACTTGGAACATCCCCTGTGCAGCCACTAATTGAAAAATATCAAAGCTACACGTCGTTTGCGGATTTTGCAAGTCATATTGTTGAACTAGAAAAATCAGGTTTTCCTAATGCTTTGCCGTTAGGCGTTGAACCAGATTTCAAAGATGCGCAAACAAATGTTTTATGGGCGGGTGCTTTGAGTATTCTTTTACCAGACACAACCTACTATGAAAAAGGGCATGCACAAGGCGAAATATTGTTAGCTAAGTTTCGCGAAGAACAAGAAAGTCTGTTACCACATTTTGGTTTTTCAAAATCTGAAACGACTGAACTAATTGATCAATATCTAACGCTTGATGCACGTGCTGCTAAAGTAGTTTTGAGTCAAGAAGAAAATCATGAGTATGCTAAGTTATATCATCCTTATGATTGGCAGACATTTACAAATTTGGCGCCAGAATTACCACTCAACGATATTTTAACTGCATTAATTGGCCAAAAACCAGATAAAGTTATTGTGCCAGAAGAACGTTTTTGGGCTGCAGCTGATCAATTTTATTCAGAGAAAGCTTGGCCATTATTAAAAGCTTATCTCATAGTAACGGTAGCTAATCAATTTACAAGTTATTTATCTGACAAAATTCGTGTTTTGGGTGGTCAATATCAACGGGAATTGACTGGATTACCAGAAGCCATGGGTGCTGAAAAAGCGGCTGTCTATTTGGCTGCACAGCCATTTAATCAGGCAATTGGCGTTTATTATGCGCAACAAAAATTTTCGCCCGAGGCCAAAGCAGATGTTGAAAATAAAGTAACAACAATGATTGCTATTTTCAAACAACGTTTGCAAGCTAATCAATGGCTTAATGAAACAACGCGTCAAAAAGCCATTATTAAGCTTAATACAATCGTACCTCACATTGGTTATCCGGAAAAATTACCCGACCGCTTGTACAAAAAAATAGTACAACCAGAAATGACATTATTTGACACAGCAACGCAATTTAGACAAATTGAAATTGCGCATGCATGGTCACAGTGGCATCAGCCTGTGGATCGTAGCGAGTGGCATATGCCGGCACATTTAGTTAATGCGTATTATGATCCACAACAAAATCAAATTGTCTTTCCAGCTGCTATTTTACAAGCCCCATTTTATAGCTTGCAGCAATCGTCATCAGCTAATTATGGTGGCATTGGTGCGGTTATTGCCCATGAAATTTCTCATGCATTTGATACGAATGGGGCTTCATTTGATGAGTATGGTAGCTTAAATAATTGGTGGACAGATGCAGATTTTGCGGCATTTAAGTTGCGTACAGATAAAGTTGTCAAACAATTTGATGGACTTGACTCATATGGTGCTAAAGTGAATGGCAAGTTGACTGTATCTGAAAACGTGGCAGATTTGGGTGGTTTAGCAGCCGCATTAGCAGCCGCTAAACTAGATTCAGACTTCTCTGCAGTCGCATTTTTTGAGAGTTGGGCAACAATTTGGCGTATGAAAGCACGTCCAGAATATATGCGCTTATTAGCTGCGTCTGATCCTCATGGACCAGCAGCCCTGCGCGTTAATGTACAAGTTAAAAATTTTGATGAATTCTTTGATGCATTTGACGTGAAACCTGATGATGACATGTGGTTAGCGGCAGGCGAACGTGTGCAAATTTGGTAAGGTAATTTATATTAATGGTCACAAGTCATAGATATCAGCATAATTATCTTGTTTGAAAAATAAAGAATGTTATTAATGTTTTATTTGAGCTCTACGTAATGTGTCAATTTCCACTCAATGCTATTTGATATTTTGGTATACTTATAGTTACACCATAAAAAGGGATAGTAAATGGAGATTATGAGTAAAAAAAATGGAGTAGTTATAGCGATAGTAGCTTTGTTAGTTGCGCTTGTTCCGATTATTGAGTTGTGGCATACCAAAACAGTGTATTCTGGAGCTGATTTACAATTTCACATTAATCGTATTCATGAATTAGTGACACAAGTTCGTTCGGGGAATGTTAATTTTATTTCTTATGCGTCATTTAATAGTGTTGGTAGTGGCGTGCAATATTTTTATCCGTCATTAACGTTAGCACCAGCAATACTCGTGTTTTTATTGATTAAAAACAGTGTGACAGCATATTATATAACGTTAGGTGTCTATGGGATAATTAGCTTTGTAATTGCACAATATTCGTTTGATAAATTATTAAAAGATAAATGGTTATCAATTTGTAGTAGTGTTATATTTTCATTATCTGCGTATCGTGTTTTTTCAATCATAGGTGTATCTGCCTTTGGAGAATTCATTGCTATTGCATGGATACCATTGATCTTTTTAGGTTATTATCGCATAGTGAAAAAAGAGGAATGGCGAACGCTTTTTATCGCAGTCACTTTAATGGGATATACGCACTTACTGAGTTTAGTTTTGACAGTTATCATCTTAAGTATGGTCACACTTGTTAGATTAGTTCTGAACTATCAGAAAGTAATCAGTGAGTTAGGTAGTTATGTTAAAGCAATAATAAGTTTTTCATTAAGCTTTTTGGCATTTTTAGTACCATTTTTGATGCTAACAAAACATAATAACATTGTTTCGCCTGATGCAGTTCTTCATTATCAATGGGCAAAAAGTTTTGCTGGTTATTATGTATCGAGTATTCATTTGGTATCAACACGAACACTAGGCTTTGTGTTTCTGATCACTTTGGCTGGGATATTTGTGATGTGGAAGATACTTTCTAAACAAACACGTATGTATTTTTGGATTGGCCTAGGATTAACCTTTATTGCTTCTTCTGATTTTCCATGGTTTATGTGGGAAAATACAGCCGTTGCGACATTACAATTTCCTTATCGTATATTGCCATTTGCTATATTTTTCTTAACAATTGCTAGCGTTTTAGCTATTAAGGATATTGCTAACAATAATGGTTCTCAATATACTAAGAAAGTATTGGCTGTTGTATTGATTTTAATTACTATAGGGACAACTTTGATTAGTATTCATGCATATAAAAAAGATATCAATCACACGTATCGCATAGAGACAACTAGTAAAGGATATTTGAACTATACGCCTTTTGCTACATATCGTGTGACAGCAAGTACATTTGATAAACAATACAATAATTACTTTAATACGTATGGTGCATTTGATTATTGGACAGCATTAGCTTTGAAAAATAAACCAACAATATTGGCGCACAAAGTATTAAATGATGATGGAAAGCAAATATTTTCTAAGACAATTCAAGGCAAATCCAACATCAGCTACGTTGTTAATAATCCGAAACAACAAAGAGTAGACTTACCATTTTTGAAATACAATGGCATTAACTATGTAGTGAGTGTTGATGGGAAACAAACCAACTTACATTCATCAAAACGTGGTACATTATCGATTGAAGTAAATCGTGGACAACATCGTATCATGATACAAACAAGGATGAATAAGTTATTCGTTATGAGTGTAGCGATTAGTTTATTTAGTATCATAATAATTATGATTTTTCCATATTGGACAAAACGTCAATAAATGTCACTTTTAGTATTAAGGTTACCTTGCCAAAGGGTACCTTAATATTTTTTTACGATAAAATGCAAGAAATGAGTTATAAATTTTGATAGAGTATTGTATATTGAAGATAATCGGTTAATGCCAGGTACATTAAATACCATACGCGCCATCTTTGTAGTAGAAGCTTTATTGTTCATTATCATTACTAAATTGAAAGTAGCGTTAAGTAAATTATAGTTGTTGTATTTGGAGCCGATATTATAATAAATATAACTATTCATTTAGTGCAGAAACTAATTATTATTGTGTCACTTTGGAAGGTGTTTTGTTTGTTATGAAATTTTTTTAAAAGTAATTGGAAGATAGTCTATTAAAAAACCTTGCTAAATGTTTCAAAATTTGGTATTATTATATAGTTGTTTGAGATATGGGAGTGTAGCGAAGTCTGGCTAAACGCGACGGACTGTAACTCCGTTCCTTCGGGTTCGTAGGTTCGAATCCTACCGCTCCCATAGCCGATTTAATAGTTAACGGCTAAAAAGATTAACTATTGCCCCTTCGCCAAGTGGTAAGGCAGTGGTTTTTGGTACCGCTATGCGCTGGTTCGAATCCAGCAGGGGCAATACAATTAACTAAAAAAGAGCTGAAAAGCTCTTTTTTAGTTATCTACTATTCTGATATAATTCAGATGTAAAAAGTATATTGCCGGTAAAATTAATCCGATGCCGTAAACGCTTTGCGAACAGCAAGCGGTAAATTTGCATACACAAGTTTATAGGAATGTATAATCATGTTTTCAATTTCTTGATCTGATAATGCTGATGTTGTGAGTTTAATCGAATTCCAATGTTTTTTATTTGCATAATATCCTGCAGTAATATCAGGGTAAATCTCACGCAGTTCGATATTAGCATCTGGATCACCCTTTAATGTAATAATTGAGGTTTCAGATGCAGTAGGAGACATCAAGCCAAACATTTTTCCGGAAATGTCAAAATAAATTGTGTGCCAATCTTCACGAAAATATACTTTGGCATGCGGTAAACTAGATCCAAAATCCTGAAAATGCTTTATTCGCGTGATGATTATTGGATTGACCATGAGCGAGTATCCTCCCAGCATTATTTTATGTTTATTATATCAAAAAAAGCTCAAGTGAATAACACTTGAGCTTCAAATAAAATGTGATTAATGTAAAACGGTTATTTCAATGGTTGCCATTGCCAATTTTCTACTTCTGGCAAGTCAGTGCCTTTTGTTCTTGTATAGGTAACGTGTTTATCAAGCATATCTGTCATTTCTTGAATAAGATCAGTATGTTTGATAGCGACATCATCTGGTAAGACATTAATAACAGACTTGACAAGGTTAAATCTATCAATTTGATTAAGTACACGCATATCAAATGGTGTTGTAATATCACCAGATTCGCGATAACCATGAACTGTGAGATTATGATTATGACGTTTGAAGAAGATGGACTCAATCATAGGTTCATAACCGTGGAAGGCAAACAAAACAGGTGTATCTGTTGTAAAGTAACTATCGAATTCATCATCACTCAAACCATAAGTTGCGTCTGCGCGTAATTTAAACAAGTCTAAGACGTTGATATAACGAATTTTCAACGTTGGCATATGTTGATTGAGAATTTGTATAGCTGCTAAACTTTCAGTAGTTGGTTCAGAACCAGCAGAGGCAATAATAATATCAGGCTTTTCGCCATGATCAGTGCTTGCCCAGTCAATCACGCGCAAGCCATTTTTCACCAGTTGTTGTGCTTCATCAGGAGAAAACCATTGCAAACGAGGATGTTTGCTGGCAACAATATAGTTGATTTGTTGCTTAGCCTGTACAGCATGTTGGAAAGTTGCGACTAAACTATTGGCATCTGCTGGGAAAAATTCACGAACAAAATTAGGTTGCTTTTCATATAACATGGTTGTGACACCAGGATCTTGGTGTGAATAACCATTATGATCTTGTTGGAATACTGTTGAGTCAGCAATAATATTGATAGCTGGCACATCTTTACGCCATGATACCTCGTGTGAATGATTCAACCACTTGAAGTGTTGTACAATCATATCATCAACTTCACGAATGAAGACTTCATAACTTGCAAAGAATCCATGTCGACCTGTCAAAGTGTAGGCCTCTAACATACCTTCGTCGTAGTGTTCAGAAAGCATCGAGTCAATAATACGACCTTCAGGTGCCATAAATTGGTCATTTGGTTCTTTAATTGGTAGCAACCATTGACGATTAGTTGTTTCAAAAACATCTTGGAAGCGGTTAGAGGCTGTTTCATCTGGCCCAAAGCCACGGAAATTAGTGGGATTAAGTTTAATAATGTCTCTGATATACTCACCTAACAAAATTGCATCTTGTGCCAAACGGTTTCCTGGTTTAGCGTCCTTAACCAGATAATTATCAAGATCAGGAAGTGATAACGGCTTAATGATACCTGCGTTGGTAACAGGATTACTTGCCATACGCAAATCTTTTTTAGGCAATACTTCTTGAATAGCTTCTGATAAATGACCATTATTATCAAATAATTCTTCTGGTTTATATGATTTTAGCCAATCAACGAGATCTGGTATATATTCAGGATGGTTTTGATCAGCAGGGATTGGAATTTGGTGAGCACGAAACGAGTTTTCAATAGGTTGACCATCCCAAGTCTTGGGACCAGTCCAGCCCTTGGGTGAACGTAAGACAATCATTGGCCAAATTGGGCGAGTAACGTTGTCACTTGTTTGTTGCGCTGCAGTTTCACGAATCTGTTTGATTTCTTCAAACACAGTGTCCATTGTTTTAGCCATTTCTTCATGAACTTGCATGATAGGCTTATCAAACGAACTAACGAAATAAGGATGCCAACCCAGACTATGGAAATATTCGGTTAAAGTATCATCAGATTCTCGTGACAAAACTGTTGGATTAGCAATTTTGAAACCGTTTAAATTCAAAATAGGTAATACAGTACCATCATTTTTTGGATTTAAAAACTTATTAACATGCCATGATGTCGCAAGAGGTGCGGTTTCTGCTTCACCATCGCCCACCACTACAGCAGCGATAAGATTTGGATTGTCTAACACAGCACCTGCACCATGTAAAATCGAATATCCTAATGCACCACCTTCATGAATAGAACCAGGTACTTTTGGATCAACATGTGAAGCAACACCACCTGGAAATGAAAAACGTTTGAACATTTTTTGCATACCAGTCAAATCTTGCGTAATTTCTGGGAAAGCTTCAGTATAGCTGCCATCTAAGTAAGCATTAGAAATCATGACTTGGCCACCGTGCCCTGGGCCTTCAACATAAAACATATCTAAATCAAATTTGTTAATTGCGCGGTTTAAATGTGCATAAATGAAGTTTTGGCTAGGAATGGTTCCCCAATGGCCGATAGGATGAATTTTTACTTGATCTGCGGTAAGTTTTTCTTTGAGTAGTGGATTATCTAACAAGTAGAGCTGGCCAACTGATAAATAATTAGCTGCCCGCCAGTAAGCATCTAAATGCTGAAGATAATCTTTTGAATCAATATTCATGTTTATTCCTCCAAGTTATGATGGTATATATAACAATGTGTATGAGATAATCATGTAAAAATTACAGCGACGTTTGATCATTACTTTGCAAAGTATTATGAAAAATCTAAAACTAAATTTGTTAGACATCAACTATTTTTTTACATACTCATCGTAATGGCTGTTGGATAAAAAGTCAATACCAATATTTAAATTGGACCGAACCAATTTAAGTATTGGTATTTTCTTTTAGAGAAGATATCGCTCACGGTAGGCGTTTATGAGATGAAAAAGTTATTTTATTAAATAGTTAGGCTTGCATCATTTTTATGATGTATGGTAGAATCACTTTGTTATTAATCGATTAATAATTAACATGCTAGGGGTGCTTTTAAAAAAGCTGAGAGAGAAGTGACAAACTTTGAACCCTTTGAACCTGATCTGTTGCAAGCAGCGTAGGAAAGTATGATACATACGATGGTTGTTCGTGGAACCATGTGGAAAACCATACGATATCTATCTGGAGCGTTTGTAATGATGACAGCAGTTATTACAAACGCTTTTTCTATACAGTTAAATTTAGGAGGAAGATTTTTGAACAAACGTATTTTTTTGGCTGCACCATTTAAACAGCTGATGACGGCAGAACAAGTGATTGACTCAGAAAACAAGAACCTGATTAATCGAATGATTGATCTACTGGAAAGTCATCATTTTGTGGTTGATAATGCGCATAAACGCGAAGACTGGGGAAAAAATATGATGACACCAAACCAGTGTACGCAGGCGGATTTTCAAGCGATTAAAAACTGTCAGTTATTTATGGCATTTCCAGGCACACCCGCTTCACCAGGAACACATATAGAGATTGGATGGGCATCAGCATTTGAAAAACCAATTGTTTTGCTTTTACAAAAAGAGACAACTTATGCTTATTTAGTCAGTGGCTTAGGTGCAATTGGTAATGTTAAATACCTGTATTATGAAGATACTGCTGATTGTTTATTACAAATACAACATTTTTTGAATCAGTATTAAAAATAGCGATTATAGATAATTAAGGGAATTGGTATGACAACTTATAAAACATTAGACAGTGCTTATATGTCTGTATTAGATGATCTATATTATCATGCAGATTTTTATAATGCACCACGTGGTTTCAAAAGCCGTGAAAAATTAGCGTTTAATTTTGCGCTTGAAAATCCAGTTCAACGTGGTATATATAACCCAAAACGAAAAAGTAATATTATTTTTAATTTTGCAGAGGCCCTATGGTATTTATCTGGTAGTAATAAACTGAGTGATATTAGTTATTACAATCAACGTATGCCTGATTATTCAATGGATAAAAAAACCTTAACCGGTACAGCATATGGGGCTAAAATTTTTCATTTTGGACAAGCACAGTTGAATCAATGGGAAAATGTTAAAAAAATTTTACGTGAAGATCCAGATTCCAAACGTGCTGTGGTGCAAATTTTTGACGCTAATGAATTGGCAGTTGTAGACAATTTGGATGTTTCATGTACACTTGGCTTACAATTTTTAATTCGTGACAATGAATTGCATATGGTTAGCTATATGCGAGCAAATGACGCATTTAGAGGTTTGGTAAGTGATGTGTTTTCGTTCACTGTGATACAAGAAGTCATGGCAACTGAACTTAATCTGGCGGTCGGTCATTATTATCATAGTGTGGGAACCATGCATATTTATGAACCAGATAATCAATGGGTAACTCATGTGTTAGAAGAAAAGCAATATGAGCAATTTGTTTTCCCGAGTATGCCTAAGGAAAATAACTGGTCAATGATTCAAAAGTTGATGATCTATGAAAGGCAATTACGTCAAAATCAAGTAACGATAAACTGGCAAGATATTGAGCAAACTGGTTTATCAATATATTGGCAACAAGTCCTTGCCTTATTTAGTATTTATCAAATGATTCATTACCATAAAGTAATTGATGACGATGTAGTCGCACATTTATTACCAATATATTGTTATTTTTTACATAATAAATGGCCGGATAAAATAAAGGTGGGAAAATTATGATAGAAAACATATTCAAAGATAATAAAATTGCGAATCAATTTAATCAGTATAATGATGTGTTAGAACAAGTGTTAGGATATGATAAAATATTTTCGTATTTTTCAGGAAAGTCACTTGATACAATTTTAGATTATGGTTGTGGACCTGGTAAAGTATCCCTCAGATTAGCACAACAAACTACTGCGCATATTTTAGCAGTGGATGAGTCTCCAAAAATGATCAATTTGGCTAAAACAGAAAGAGCACATAAAAATGTTACTTATGATGTTGTTGAAAATGATCATTTAAAGGGTGTACAAGATAATACAATTGGTGGCGCTATTGCTTGTTACGTGTTTATAAATAATCATTCTGAAAAACGTATTCAACATATTATGGCAGAAATATATCGTGTGCTAAAACCTGGCAGTCGCTTTATGGTATTGGATACAAATCCAAATACAACAGGTATTCCGTTTTCAACATTTCAAAATGGCGAAACGGGAAAACATTACGGTTATGGTGAACCAAGAGTAGAAACATTGCATGTCTCCGAGGATGAAGATCTTATTTTGCATGATTTCAATTGGCCCAATCGCATGTATGAAGGCAATTTAAAAAAAGCTGGTTTTTTAAACGTACAAGTCAGTTACCCCGTGTTAAGCGATTTTACGATTGGACAATTAAAAGAAATTGAAAAAACGTACCATTATAACCATTGGACAAATGAAAGAACGAAATCGCCATTTATTATGTATCAAGCGGTTAAATAATAATTATATTGAACGATGGCAAATAGTTGCTAAAAATTAGTGGCAAGTTATAAATGACTGAATTCAAAATATTAAAAGGCTTGACATAGGCATACTTTAATATTAGAATCAGTACATGTATTATAAACAAAAAAGAGAAAAATAATATAAATGCAAAAAAACATAGAAAATTCAAATTATTCCATCATTATTAACCTACTTCTCAGGTAACGTTTAGTAGGCTAATTTTTGTGGCTGTCTACTAAAATGTTTCAATTTAGTAGACAGTTGCGGGCTAATGTTGATTAAGGCGTGCCAACTGTGAAAGCAGTTTGGGATGCCTTTTTATATACAATAAGGTAGTCATTATGACATATTCTTATTCGTTGTTGAGGAACCAAAACGATTTGAATGATGCACCACCAGTTAGTAAGAGGGCCAAAATGGTTAACGTAGAAAAATTTATTCATACACGAAAACGTTTGAAAATGTCACAAATGACGCTTTGCACCAATATTTGCACACAAGCTACTTTATCTAAATTTGAAAATCATCAACAAGTACCGGCATTTGATATTATGATGTCCCTTTGCGAACGTTTAGGATTAACATTAAACGATATTTTTCCAATTAATGTGAAATTAAAAACAACACCTAATGAGCAAATTCTCGTACTTGCTATGAAAGCTTTGTTTTATCAAGATTTAGTTAAATATAATCAGTTGATGAAACAAGTTGACAGAGATAACATATTAGATTTAGAGCAACATACTTACCAATTACTGCAATATTTTTCATTAGTTTTTTTTGAACAGAATAGTGTACGATCAACAAAACTAATTAAAAAAATGGCGGTTTCCCAATTTGATCAGTTACAACAATTATTATTTTATGCGATAACTATTCATTATTATTACCAACAAGGTTTTTTTTCTGAAGCGAAAAAAATATTTGATGATGTTTGGCGACACCAACAAAAAATGACGGTAGCAGATCAATCAGGTTTCCAAGCAGCAATAATTTACTTATTAGCACAATATCAAATGTCGCTTAAAAATTATAAATATGCTATGATGTTGGCAACTTATGGAATCGATTTAATAAATGGTAGCGACGGCACTTATTTCTTAGAAAATTTGTTTTGGTTGTTGGTAGAAGCTAGTGACATATGGCATAATCAAAATTTTATTGTCAATGAAATGATTGATAATGCCCGCATGATTGCAAAATTCCATAAAAATGAAAGCATGCTGAATAAGATTAGTCAGCGAAAAAAGGATAGATAATATGACAACATTAAAAGTAGAAAATTTACATGTTTCAGTAGCCGGTAAAGAAATTTTAAAAGGTGTCGATTTGATTGTTAATACAGGTGAAATACATGCCATTATGGGACCAAATGGTACGGGAAAATCAACATTGTCGCAAACGATTATGGGACATCCAGCATATCAAGTTACACAAGGTAATATTTACATGGATGGTCAAAATTTAGCTGACCTGTCAGTTGATGAGCGTGCCCGTGCAGGATTGTTTTTGGCGATGCAGTATCCCTCAGAAATTCAAGGTGTTACCAATGCTGAATTTATGCGCGCGGCAATCAATGCACGACGTCCTGAAAATGATCAAATTAATGTGATGTCGTTTATTGAAAAACTAGATGAAAAACGTGAATTTTTGGCTATGACCGAAGAAATGGCCGAACGTTACCTCAATGAGGGATTTTCTGGTGGCGAGAAAAAGCGAAATGAAATTTTGCAGATGATGATGATTGAACCTCAAATTGCTATTTTAGATGAAATTGATTCTGGATTAGATATTGATGCCTTAAAAGTTGTTTCACGCGGTGTTAATAGTATGCGTTCTGATGAATTTGGGACACTGATGATTACACATTATCAACGGTTGCTTGACTACATTGTGCCTGATTTTGTTCATGTGATGATGGGTGGCAAAATTGTTAAAACAGGTGATGCCAGTTTAGCGAAAAAATTAGAAGCCGAAGGATATGCAGGTTTGCGAGACGAACTAGGTTTGGATGTACATCTAACAGATGAAGAAATAAACGCGGAGGTCTAATATGGCTAATAATATTGCAAGAGCGCCGTTACCATTACCAGAATTTGCTAAAGTCAGATATCATTCGTGGCAACTTGATGATTTGACACCAGCTACGGAAAATACGGAAACAACTTATTTTATGCAGAACCCTACTAGTGGTATTGAAGTGAGTGGACAATCTACTACGTATCGGCATGTGTCGGAAGAGATGATATCACAAGGTGTCATTGTAATGGGTATGAAACAAGCACAAATGGCACATGGTGATTTAGTTAAAAAACTTATTGGGCGTGTTATTTCAAAACAGGCTGATCGTTTATCTGCTCAAAACTATGAACAATTTAACACGGGTATATTTGTATATATTCCAGAACATGTACAAGTTGATGATGTTTTGCATCTGATATTGAATCATTTGGCCATGTCAGGTCAAGATTTCGTGGCTCGGGTTTTTGTTTATATTGGTGCACATTCAAAGGTTACCATTTTGCAAGAAATGCATACGATTGGTTCTGAAAAAACAAAAGCTTCTGTGGTCATTGAGGTCTTAGCCAATATTGGTGCGCAGGTGACTTACGCTAATATTGATTCTTTTGGGGAACAGACAACAGCATTTATTAATCGAGAAGCCATCGTTAGCGATCATGCGACTGTTGATTGGCAAAATGCTGAATTTAATGATGGCAATATTGTGATACGAGTAGCTAGTCAATTAAACGGCGAAGGGGCGACATCGCATGCTAATGTCATTGGTTTAACGATAAAAAAGCAAACACAAGGTCTGGTCACAACTGTTCTAAATAAAGGGCGTCATACTGTCGGGCGTATTTTTCAACGTGGTGTGATTTTAAATCGCTCAACCTTAGTATTTAATGGCATTGGTAAAATAATTAAAGGTGCCAAAGGATCAGACGCGCAACAAGAATCACGCGTATTGATGTTATCACGTCGAGCGAGAGGGGATGCTAATCCGTTATTGTTAATTGATGAAAATGATGTGACAGCAGGCCATGCTGCTTCTGTTGGCCGTGTAGATGACAATCAAATGTATTATTTAATGAGCCGTGGTATCAGTGAACGCATGGCTCGCAAGTTAGTTATTCGTGGCTTTATGGGAGAGGTTTTAGCAAAAATGCCAACTCAGGCAGCCCAACAAAAAGTCATGGCAGAAATAGAAAGAAAGTTACAATATGAAGACGATTAGATCCGATTTTCCAATTTTAAATCAAAAAATTAATGGGCAACAAATGATTTATTTAGATAGTGCAGCGACCTCACAAAAACCGCAAGTTATGATTGATGCTTTGGTTCAGTACTATCAAAACGATAATGCGAATGTTCATCGTGGTATTTATGACCTGTCACAACGGGCCACTGAACAATATGAACAGGCACGCGACAAAGTACAAGTCTTTATTCATGCCAAAAAACGGACAGAAATTTTATTTACGCGTGGCACAACTGAATCATTAAACTGGTTAGCAAGCACATATGGTGCTGATGAAATTAAACCAGGTGATGACATTCTTTTATCGTATATGGAACATCATTCAAATATCGTACCATGGCAACAATTGGCAAAACGTGTTGGGGCAAATTTGAAATACATTGATCTTAATGATGACGGGACGTTAAATTTAGCTGATGCTGAACAAAAAATGACTAATAAAACGAAGATAGTTGCGGTGACACATGTTTCGAATGTTTTAGGGGTTGTTAATCCCATTAAATTACTCGCCAAAATGGCTCATGAACATGGCGCTATTATGATTGCAGATGGCGCGCAATCGGTGCCTCATATGGCAGTCGATGTACAAGATATGGCTGTTGATTTTTTTGCTTTTTCGGGACACAAGATGTTGGGGCCAACAGGCATTGGTGTATTATACGGTAGAAGCGAACTATTGGAAAAAATGACGCCAGCACAATATGGTGGTGAAATGATTGAACGCGTCAGCTTGCATGAAGCGACATTTCAACCAATTCCTTGGCGTTTTGAAGCGGGGACACCAAATATTGCTGGTGCCATTGGGTTGGGTGCGGCTATTGATTATCTTACGCGTGTTGGTATGGCCAACGTGACAAAATATGAACACGAATTAGTAACTTACGCCATATCACAATTAACAAGTATTCCGGAAATTACGATTTATGGGCCACAAGATAGTGCGCATCATACCGGTGTGATTGCATTTAATATGGCTGGTGTGCACCCTCATGATTTAGCGACAGCGCTGGATCAAGAAGGCATCGAAGTGCGGGCAGGGCATCATTGTGCGCAACCGCTGATGACCTATTTAGGCATTGCAGCAACAGTACGTGTAAGTTTCTACCTCTACAATACTCGTGAAGAAATTGATCAATTAATTGCTACGCTTAAAAAAATTAAGGAGTATTTTAACCGTGAGTCTACACAATTTAGATAATTTATATCGTCAAACAATCATGTCATATGGCCAATACCCACATCATTTCCGACCAATGTTAGCACAAGAAACTTATCATATACAAAAGTATAATCCAACTTGTGGCGATATCATCGATTTGGCATTTGATATCGTTGATGATCAAGTGACTGATATTCATTTCTATGGTGATGGTTGTGTGATATCAAAAGCATCAGCATCTATGATGGGTGATTTAATATCTGGAAAAACGCGTGCACAAGCGACAGTTTTAGTGACAGAATTTTCTAAAATGATGCGTGGTGAAACATCAGATATTAAGTCTCTTGGTGAATCGCAAATTTTATCTGGTGTCATAAAATTTCCCACGCGTATCAAATGTGCCACATTAGGATGGCATGCTTTAGATGAATTATTAGCAATAAAAAAATGACAGGAGGTGCGATGATGGAAATAGATAGACAAGAGGCAATTGATAAAACGCGTGCAGCGATTGCAATTGACAAAGCTGACGAGTTGGGTTTTCAAGACGATTATAAGGCAGTATTTTCGACAGGAAAAGGACTAAATGAGGCTATTATTCGTCAAATATCTGCTAAGAAAAATGAGCCACAATGGATGCTAGATTATCGGTTACAAGCTTATCAAACGTACCTTAGTATGGACATGCATAGCTGGGGGCCAGATCTAAGCCATATTCAGTTTGAAGATATTTATTATTATAATAAACCAACCAACGATAAGTATCGTGATTGGGACGATGTGCCATCTGAATTAAAAGAAACGTTTGAACGATTAGGCGTTCCTGAAGCAGAAAGAAAATGGTTAGCTGGATCTTCTGCACAGTATGAATCAGAAGTGGTGTATCATCGTATGAAAGATGAGTTTGCTAAAACAGGTATTATTTTTACTGACACTGATACGGCAATACAAGAGTATCCAGAACTGATAAAAGAATATTTTGGTTCTTTGGTAAAACCAACTAATAACAAATTAGCCGCTTTAAATGCTGCGGTTTGGTCTGGTGGTACCTTTATTTATGTGCCCAAAGGTGTTCATGTCAATACGCCGATTCAATCATATTTTCGAATAAATACAGAAAACGAAGGTCAATTTGAACGCACGCTTATTATTGTTGATGAGGGGGCACATGTTGATTATGTTGAAGGCTGCTCAGCACCAATGTATTCTGGAGACGCACTACATGCTGCTGTCGTTGAAGTTATCGTCAAAAAAGATGGTTACTGTCGGTATACAACGATTCAAAATTGGTCAAATAATGTGTATTCATTGGAAACAAAGCGTGCAGCTGCTTATGAAAATGCCACCATGGAATGGGTTGACGGTAATTTTGGATCGAAAACAACGATGAAATATCCATCAGTTTATTTAAATGGTGAGGGTGCTAAGGGCACGATGTTGTCAATTGCAGTGGCTGGTGAAGGCGTTAATTTAGATTCTGGGGCACAAATGATTCATAATGCTAAAAATACATCATCATCTATTATTTCAAAGTCAATTGCACACGATGGCGGGAAAACAGATTATCGTGGCACAGTTAAGTTTGGTCGTGAGTCTGATGGATCGTTTGCTCACGTTGAGTGTGACACGATTTTAGTTGATGATCGATCATCAGCAGACACAATTCCGTATAATACGATTTTAAACGGTAATGTATCGATGGAACATGAAGCAAAGGTTTCACGTGTGTCTGAAGAACAATTATATTACTTAATGACACGTGGCATTTCTGCAGAAAAGGCCACCGAAATGATCATCATGGGATTTATTGAGCCTTTCACAAAAGAATTACCAATGGAATATGCTGTGGAATTAAATCGTTTAATGAAATTCGAAATGGTTGGATCGGTGGGATAAATATGTCAGAAAAAATAAAGCATGATATCATGGCTGTTTTAGAGACCGTAATTGATCCAGAATTAAGAATTGACATTGTTAACTTAGGCTTAATTAATGAGGTTGATATTAATGATGCTGGTGATGTGATCATCAATATGACATTGACTACAATGGGTTGTCCGTTAAGTAGTGTGCTAGAAGAAATGATTGATGCAGCATTAATCATTTTACCAGAAGTGAAAACAACCAAAGTTGTACTGACGTGGGAACCAGCTTGGAAAATTGATCGTATGTCTCGATACGCTAAAATGGCATTAGGATTATAAAATAGCTTAATTATATAAAATAGGAATAAAAACAAACTTTTATTTGACGCTTAACTTGTCAGTAGTTATGATTGAATTATTAAATAAAAAGGAAGTTTTTCACATGAGAAATCAGGTTACAGCACAAATAAATAAAATAAACACAGCCCTTCTCCTCAACTTGCTCAGACTACCCTAGCAAGTTGAGCTTTTAAGCTGGTTGTTAGGTATTTATCTAATGGCTAGTGAATTAAAGGATGTGAATGCAAAATCCCGGACTAGTCAATTTGACTAGTCCGGGATTTTTAATTTGAGGAGAATATTATGACAAATAAAGTAACTTTTTACGATACAACATTGCGTGATGGTGAGCAAACGATTGGGGTTAATTTTTCTGTTGAAGAAAAAATTGCTATCGCCAAGGGTTTGGATGATTATGGCGTATCAGCAATTGAAGCAGGTTTTCCTGCAGCTTCCCAGAAAGATTTTAACGAAGTGACGCGTATTTCAGAAGTTGTGGACAAAGCAAAAGTTGTCGGTTTAGCACGGATGGTACGGCATGATATCAATGCAGTTATTGAGGCCACGAAGTCTGCAAAATATCCAATGATTCATGTGTTTATTGCCACGTCACCCATTCATCGCGAATTCAAATTGCACATGACTAAAAAAGAAATTTTAGAAAAAATTAAATCAGATGTGACTTTCACGAAGCAATATATTCAAGATATTGTATTTTCACCTGAAGATGCCACACGAACGGAACCTGAGTTTCTGGTAGCCAGCGTGCAAACGGCTATTGATGCTGGCGCAACAATGATTAACATACCAGACACAGTTGGTTATGATACGCCAGAGGAATATGGTGAAGTTTTTGAAAACTTGCGTCAAAATATTGTCGGTTTTGACACCGTTGGTTGGTCAACACATACACATAACGATTTGGGCATGGCAACGGCTAATGCTTTGGCAGGCATTGAACATGGTGCGACGGAAATTCAGGGCACAATTAACGGTATTGGTGAACGTGCTGGCAACGTTGACATGATTGAAGCGGCAGCAGCGATTTATGTACGTCGTGAAAAATTCAAAGCAGCAACAGATATTGTTTTATCACAGTCAAAGGCGATTTCTGACATTGTTTCACGCGCGACACGCATGCCTGTGGCTAGTAATAAACCAATTATGGGACGCAATGCATTTGCTCATGAATCAGGTATTCATCAAGATGGCTACTTAAAAAATCCAGAGACGTATGAAATATTGAAGCCGGAAATGGTTGGTGCTACAGCGACATTACCTTTAGGTAAATTGTCAGGATCACATGCAGTGATGTCAGCACTAAACCACTTAGGATATCATGTGACACGTGATGATATGAAAGCAATTTTCCCTATTTTTAAATCAGTTTCTGAAGAATCTGACTTGATTACGGATGATCAATTAAAGGTTATTATGCAAGTTGTTGAAGAAAAAGAAATGGTGGGAAATCAATCATGACTGTAGTTAAAAAAATAGTCGTGTTGAAAGGTGACTATATCGGTCCGGAAATCATGACAGCGGGGTTAGCAGTATTGGACGCTGCGACAAAAGATACAACATTTTCTTATGAACTAATAGATGTACCGTTTGGCGGTGATGGTATCGACCGTGCCGGAGACCCACTACCACAAGCAACTATTGATGTGTCAAAACAAGCTGACGCAGTCCTACTAAGTGCAATTGGTGGCCCAAAATGGGATAATGCGCCACGCCGTCCAGAGCAAGGATTACTAGAAATTAGATCTGAACTTAAGTTATTTGCTAACATACGGCCAACAAAAGTGACGCGAGCACAAATTGACCGTTCACCACTGAAACCAGAGTATGTTGAAAATACGGATTTTGTCATCGTTCGGGAGCTAACATCAGGTGCGTATTTTGGCAGGCCACGTAAACTCGAAGCGCATCAAGCCATTGATACGATGTATTACAGTGAAAAAGAAGTGACTCGTATTATGCATCAAGGCTTCAAGATGGCTTTAAAACGCAATAGGCATGTCACCATTGTTGATAAGTCAAATGTCTTAGCGACATCAAAGTTTTGGCGACAGATTGCTAATGAAGTTAGCAAAAGTTATCCGGATGTGACAGTTGACTATTACTATGTGGATGCGATGACAATGGCTATTATGTCAAAACCTGCAACATTTGATGTTGTGATTATACCTAATTTGTTTGGGGACATTTTAAGTGATGAAGCAGCACAAATTACAGGCTCAATCGGTCAAATTCCTTCAATGTCAGTTGGTGAAAGCGGTCCAAATTTGTATGAACCAATTCACGGTTCAGCACCTGATATTGCTGGTCAAGGCATTGCTAATCCCATTTCTATGGTGAATACGGTAGCTATGATGTTAACGGAAAGCTTTGATGAAAAAAGGATTGCCAATAAAATGACACAAGCAGTAGACTACATTATTGAAAACCACTATGTGACACCAGACATGGGTGGCACGATGACGACCGATGAAGTCACACAAAAGATGGTTGATTACATCAAAAATTATGAATCGGCGGATATAAAATGAGCAAAACACTATTTGATAAAATATGGGAAAAACACGTCATTACTGGGGAAATTGGTGAAGCACAACTGATTTATGTGGATTTGCATTTAGTACATGAGGTGACCTCGCCTCAACCTTTTGACGGATTAAGAAATACAAATCGGCGTGTTAGACGGCCCGATTTAACTTTTGCAACCATGGATCATAATGTGCCAACAAAAGATATATTTAATGTACAAGATCAAATGTCTCGATTGCAGATGGACACATTAGTCAAAAACACGAAAGAATTTGACATCCCATTAGCATCAATTGGTGATGACAAGCAAGGCATTGTGCATGTTGTGGGACCTGAACGTGGTCTCACACAACCTGCCAAAGTAATCGTCTGTGGAGATTCACACACAGCAACGCATGGTGCTTTTGGTGCAATTGCCTTTGGTATTGGTACTTCTGAAGTGGAACACGTCTTAGCAACTCAAACGATTTGGCAGGTTAAGCCAAAAACAATGGGAATCAAAGTCACCGGAAAATTACCTAAGAATACTTATGCGAAAGACATTATTATGGGCATCATTGCTCAATATGGCGTGTCATTTGGGGTTGGTTACGCCATTGAATTTTATGGTGAAACAATTGCGAAACTTTCAATGGAAGCTCGCATGACTATGTGTAATATGTCAATTGAAGCTGGTTCAAAAACGGGTATGGTGCAACCAGATCAGACGACATTCGATTATATCGAGGGCCGTGAACAGGCACCAAACGATTTTGAATCTGCTAAAAATTATTGGTCACAATTTTATACAGATGATGAAAGTGATTTTGATGAGACGTTGACCTTTGATGTGTCAAATTTGAAACCGATGGTGACATGGGGAACAAATCCAGGCATGGCCACACCTGTTGATCAAAATCTACCAGAAATTAAAAATGATAATGATGCAAATGCTTATGACTATATTGGTTTACACCCTCATATGAAACCAGTTGATATTAAGTTAGATTATATTTTCATTGGTTCTTGCACAAACAGCCGTTACGAAGATCTTGAAATTGCTGCGAATATGATGAAAGGACGTCATTTAGCACCTAATATCATTGCGTGGATCGTGCCAGGTAGTCGGGCCATTCGAAATCGTGCAATTAAATCGGGCATTGCTAAAATATTTGAGGACGCTGGTTGTGAATGGCGTGAACCAGGTTGTTCGGCATGTTTAGCTATGAATCCCGACAAAATTCCGGCAGGAAAACATGTTGCGTCAACATCAAATAGAAATTTCATTGGCCGCCAAGGCGCAGGATCGAGAACGCATTTGGCTTCTCCAGCTATGGTTGCTGCCGCAGGAATCGCTGGCCACTTCGTTGATATAACAGCAGATGAATTTAAATAGGGGAATAGTATGGAAGCTTTTGTAAGAGAAATAGGCACAGCAGTTGTTATTCCAAATGACAACATTAATACTGATATTATCTTACCCAAACAATTTTTGAAAAATATTTTAAAAACGGGATTTGGCAAAGATTTATTTTATGATTGGCGTTACAATGCTGACGGTTCATTGATTGAAACATTTGAGTTGAATAAACCAGAGCATAAAAACGCTTCAATTTTAATTACAGGGGATGATTTTGGATCAGGATCATCACGAGAACACGCGGTATGGGCGTTAACAGATTATGGATTTAGGGCAGTCATTGGTGGCGGATTTTCAGATATTTTTTATATGAACGCAACCAAAAATGGCTTGCTACCAATTGTATTGCCTGAAAGAAATCGGAAAATATTACGCAATATTCAAGCAGATGAAAAGATTCGAATTGATTTACCTAAACAAACTGTGACTTATAAAAATGATACTTTTCACTTTGACATTAATTCACAATGGAAAGAAAAATTTATCAATGGCGAAGATGACATTGATAATACGATGAAATATGAAAAATTAATCACTGTCTTTGAAAGGCAACGTCCAAATTTTGGATAGGAGGTAGTTTATGGAACAAGCAATGATTTTGCAACAACGTATGGATACGACTAAAGAAACATCAACATTTTACCGTGTTTTTGCGATGATTGCAGCTGGCATGATTTTAGATGGTGCAGATGTTTATCTTGCAAGTGCGGTCAATAGTGCCATAGTTAGTACACATTTTGCGACACTGGCGCAAGGCTCTATATTTTTATCTTCAGGATTTTTAGGGCTTTTCTTCGGATCCATTTTTGCTGGCTTTATTGGTGACTTTTTTGGTAGAAGAAAAGCCTATTCAACCAATTTATTAATTTTTGGTGTGTTAACCTTATGTGCAGCATTTGCGACTAATGTATGGGTGCTAATTGGATTAAGATTTTTCGCAGCGATTGGGTTAGGCGCAGAAATTGTGACTGGATATGCATTAATTAATGAGTTTGCACCAGTTAAAAATCGTGGTCGCTGGAGTGGCATTACTTCGGTTATTGCTAACCTAGCTGCACCATTGACATTACTTTTGGCAGCAAGTGTTATTCCGCGTTATACATGGCGTGCAATGTTTATTATTGTTGGTGTGCTGGCACTAATATTGTGGCTTGTGCGTCGACATTTTCCGGAATCGCCTCGGTGGTTAATTTCACGTGGTGATTATGATCAAGCAGAAAAAATTATTGAAAAGTTAGAAGCTAATGGCTCATATCGTGTTAATGACACATTAACATATCAACCGTCAGTAAAAACAAAAATCGGCATGGGATTGCTAGTAGCGACAGTTTCAGTGAGTGCAGTTAACTTAATGCAGTATACATTTACATCATGGATGCCAACATTATTAATTAAACAGGGAATCGAAGTCGCGCATTCACTAACTTTTTCTGCAATCATGATGGCTGGGGCACCCATAGGTGCCCTGATAGGCGCCTTGTTAGTTGATTTTATTGGACGTAAGAAAGTGATTGTAACTGCATTCATAATGACAGCAGTATTTGGATTAATTTATTCACAGCAACATACAACAGCAGGAATTTTAACCATTGGATTTTTAGTGGTGACCATGATGTATATTTTAATGGCTTCGGTTGTCGGCGTTTATATGTCGGAATTATTCCCCACTTACTTTAGGTTCCGTGGTACAGGTTATGCTAATGGTGTTGCCAAAATATTAACAGTTTTAACACCCTATTTTGCAGCATGGGCGATGACACAATTTAGCGCTAATTTGATTTTTTATTTTATCGCAGCAGTAGCAATAATCGCAGCGATTGTGGTAGCCATTTATGGACCGGAAACAAAACAAAAAGCAATATATTAAAAGGATGGTATTTTATAATGACAGAGTTAACAACGACAAAGATTCACTGGAACGGTGGTGTTCAAAGCGAAGCCATTAGTATTTTGAAAGATGAAGGCGGCATGATTGTTAGCCCAACAAAAGTGGGCTATATTATTATGACCTCAGATGATAAAGGTTTGGAACGTAAATTTTCAGCTAAAAATCGTAAACGCAATAAGCCAGGTGTTGTCTTATGTGGTTCAGTAGAACAAGTCAAAGAACTAGCACAAATGACACCTGAAATCGAGCAGATGTATCAGCAACATTGGGATAAAGACATTTTGTTAGGTTGTATTTTGCCCTGGCAGGAAGAAGCTAAAAGTAAAATACCACACGATGGGACAAAAGATTTGATGATGGATAAACACGAAACCAGTTGTTTTGTTATCAAATTTGGCACACCAAGTGAAAATATTGCCAAAGAAATGTGGGAAAAATACGGTAAATTCTCATTTGCAAGTTCAGCCAATCCTTCTGGTCAGGGAAATCGCGGTTTAGTTGCTGGAATCGGTGCCTAAATTGAAAATGCTGCTGACATCATTATTGAAGCAGATGATTATGTGGCATCAATTCAACCTGATAAAACTTTAAATACACGTTATGAACAAGGTGTGATGGTGTCGATGGTTGATGATGCAGGTCAGTTAATTCCACAACAAAACGGTATTGTTGGTGTGCAACCCGCACCAGTACTAATTCGAAAGGGACTAGATGTTACTAAAATTATGGAAATTATGAGTAATATTTTCCCATCGTGGGACTATCGACATGGATTCTATTATTAATTCAAAAATTAAAATTAAATTGACAGGCTGGCATTTTAAATAACAAAACAGCCCAAGTAGTCAAACTTGAAATATTTTTGTGACGATATTTTGTCATCTAATAACGGTGCAAAAGGACATTTTTTGTACGTTAAGGACATGTTTTGTTCAAACAATGTTTATCAAGTCACAAACATGATAATCTACTATTAGACAACACGAGGAGAAAATTTATGATGTTAATGACCAAAAAACAGGCAACAATCCAGTCCGATGCTTTACGCTATGGTAGCGTTATTTTGATTTTTTTAATAGCTGGCATAATTTTATTGCTGACTCGTGCGGCGCAGTATCCTGAAATGATCGCGATGGCTTATTTGTCGTTTACAATGGGGCTACATCATGCATTTGACGTTGATCATATTGCAGCTATCGATAACATGACACGTAAAATGCTTAATGATGGTAAAAATACAAGAGGTGTTGGTTTTAGTTTTTCATTTGGCCATTCAATGGTTGTGGTGCTGATGGCATTGTTAACAGTTTTATTTGTTGAATGGGCTAAGCACACGATGCCGATTTTTGAACAAATTGGTGGGGCTATTGGCACATTGATTGCAGGTATTATGTTACTTATATTAGCTAGTGTTAATAGCTTCATTTTACATGACATTTGGTTGAAATTTAAGAAAATGAGTCATCAGCGTGATCAATCGACTGGCGTAGATAAACAAGTAGTGACATCGAAAATCTATCGTTTATTTCTAAGATTATTAGGAATGATTAAACATAATTGGCAAGTAGCTGTTGTGGGATTTTTATTTGGTTTAGGATTTGATACGGCAACACAAATTGCAGTATTGGCAACATCAGCTACTGCAGCCAATGCAGGTGTACCTTGGTATGCAACCATGGCTTTTCCGCTGTTATTTACCGCTGGTATGTGTTTAATGGACACAGTAGATGGATTTTTTATGAGCACGACGTATAATTGGGTATTTTCATCCCCTTATCGTAAAGTTTATTATAATTTAACACTTACTGGAATTTCGATATTAGCAGCTGGATTTATTGGATTTGTTGATTTAGTGCAGTCGTTTAGCGCCATGTTTGATTGGCACAATGCCTTAACACGTTGGGTAGCGGCTTTAGACTTTAATAAAATGGGGTTAATTTTGGTGATGTTATTTGTAGTCACTTGGATAATTGCTATCACTTTTTGGCATATCTTTAAATTAGCAGATAAAGAGGAAGTAGGTTTAATAACTGAAAATAAAAGCGTTAATAAATGATTTGCTGTAGCAGACTATATTTTGTATGAATACATGAGAATATGTTAAGATGAAAGTATCTTGAAATGACACAAAATAAATGATAGGTTTTGCGCAGATAATTGTTAGGAATAAATGTTCTGCACGAGTAATGTTACTATGGCAAATAAATATGAAATTGTTAAAAAAAGTATTCTAGATAAAATACTACGTGGCACGTATCAAAAAGATCAACAGCTGCCTACTGAAAGCGATATGATGTCTACCTTCTCTGTTAGCCGATATACAGTACGTCGCGCTATTTCTGATTTAGAAAATGAAAAGTTTATCTATCGCGTACAAGGTGGTGGCTCTTTCGTCGCTGATTGGTCGGATACAAAAAAATTTGAAGAAGTTCCTAAAGTTATTGGCATTTTATCGACTCATGTGGCGTCATATATTTTTCCGGCCATTATTGATGGTGCAGACCAAGTATTATCTGAAAATGGATTTTCACTGATTTTAGCCAATACACATAATGATCCGGTTCGAGAACGGACAGCACTTATAAATCTCATGAGTCAAAATCTAGGTGGGTTAATTATTGAACCGACTCAAAGTGCAATAGATACACCTAATGTTGATTTATATCAACAACTAGATCAGATGAATGTCCCTATGGTATTTATTAACGCGGGTTATAATAATTTTGAAGGTACGACATTGATGAGTGACGACACGGCAGCTTTTTATCGTGCCACTAATTATTTAATTGACCGAGGACATCAAAAAATTGTTGGCATCTTTCAAGTTTCTGATAGCCAAGGTGTACATCGTTTAGAGGGTTATTTAAAAGCCTATCAAGATCATCCAAATATTTTACCAAATTGTATGCCTATTATGTATAAGTCTGATGAAGTGAGTGATGCATTACAAAGTACCAACGAACTTTTACTAAAAGAACCAAACAAAAGGCCCACAGCAATTATTACGTATAACGATCAATTAGCAATCAGAATCATTGATTTAATACATGATATAGGTTTAAAAGTACCAGAAGATATATCGGTTATAGGATTTGATGATTTTCAGTTATCTCAATATTTATCTCCGAGATTGACGACAATGACACATGCTAAGCAAAATATGGGAAAAGATGCAGCTAAACTATTGCTACAAAAAATTAAACACCATAAAGTGACTGATATTGTGTATGATTCTAAATTAATAGAACGTGATTCTGTGAAAGATTTACGTAAAAAAAGCTAATTAGAAATTTATTTTCTAGTTAGCTTTTTTATGTATACCTTTGTATTATTGATGACTGCCAAAAACGTCTATACGATCAGATAGTGCGTTTTCAATGGCTGTAACACCGGAAGCTAAGAGCTTACGAGGATCATAATTTTTACCTTGTAGATCTTGATCTGACAATATAAATTTACGTAATGCTTGATGGAATGCCAATTGTGCTTCAGTATTGACATTTACTTTGGCAATACCCATAGTAATAGCTTCACGAATTTGGTTATCCGGTACACCTGAGCCACCATGTAAAACGACTGGAAAATTATAACCAATAGCATCATTGATTGCATCGGTTAATTTATGTAAATGGTTAAGCTGTAACCCTTGCCATTCCTCTGGATAGGTACCATGAATATTACCTATACCAGCTGCCAAAAAATCAATATTGGTATTAACCATAGCTACAGCATCGGCAATTGGTGCAATCTCACCATTACCGATAATACCGTCTTCTTCACCGCCAATGCTACCAACTTCAGCTTCTACTGATATGCCTTTTGCATGGGCTAATTCAACGATTTCGCGCGTTTGAGCTAAATTGTCCTTTAACGGTAAATGTGAGCCATCGAACATAACAGAAGTAAAGTTAGCGGCAATAGCATCTTTGGCTGCTTGGTAGTCACCATGATCAAGATGAATCGCAATTGGGACTGAAATTTTCATGTCATCATCTAAATCACGAATTAGATTGGCAACAGTTTTAAATCCGCCCATATACTTAATGGCACCCATTGAAGCCGCAATAATTGTGGGGGCCTGTTTATTTTCAGCAACACGTAAAATTGCTTTGGTCCACTCAAGATTGTTTGTATTAAAAGCACCAACAGCATAGCCGTTACTACGAGCATGTTGTATCATTTGTGATCCTGAAACGATTGTCATTTTTGAATACCATCCTTTTTTGAAAAACAGAGATCAATATGATACTAATTAACTGCCAATAATATTTTGCTCTGTATTTTTTATGATGTTGCTTAATTTAAAAATGCTACAATTTTAAAACGTAATCATAAACAAATGATGAAAGCGGTTACAATAAATTGAGCATATCAAAAATTATACAACTAAATGATTTAAAAAACAAGGTATACCAATTTTAAAAAAGATAACATTTTTATTTATTCTATAAAAAATATATTAATTGACATATACGGACAAATGTTTTATAGTGTTGTTGTAAGCGGTTACAAAAAGTTGTTAAATTCTAGATAAACAGGTTTTTGTATTATATTACTTATAAATCATGTATAAGAAAGAATGGAAAAGATGGCTATTATAAAAGATTACAAGTTTTGGTTTGTGACAGGATCTCAATCCCTGTATGGAACGGAAGTATTGACTCAGGTTGAAGAAGATTCTAAAAAGTTGATTAACAAATTAAACGAATCTGGTAAATTACCTTATCCAATTGAGTTCAAGACAGTGGGTATTACTGCTGAAAACATTACACAGGCTATGAAAGAAGCAAACTATGATGATTCTGTAGCTGGTGTTATTACTTGGGCACACACATTTTCACCAGCAAAAAATTGGATTCGTGGCACGCAATTATTAAATAAGCCGCTCATGCATTTAGCAACACAAATGTTAAATACCATACCTTATGACACAATTGACTTTGATTATATGAATTTAAATCAATCTGCTCATGGTGATCGCGAATATGCATTCATTAATGCGCGCTTACGTTTGAATAACAAAATTATTTTTGGTCACTGGGCCGATGATGATATTCAAACGCAAATTGCTAAATGGATGGCTGTTGCGGTTGGCTACAATGAAAGTTTCAAAATTAAAATTGTAACTTTTGCGGACAAAATGCGCGATGTTGCGGTAACAGATGGCGACAAAGTTGAAGCTCAAATTAAGCTAGGTTGGACAGTAGACTATTGGGGCGTGGGTGACTTAGTTGCTTACGTTAATGCAGTCAATGATGCTGATATTGATCAACTCTATGAAGACTTACAAGAAAAATATGATTTTATTGCAGGTGAAAATACACCGGAAAAATTTGAACATAATGTCAAATATCAAATACGCGAGTATATTGCCATTAAGAAATTTATGACTGACAAAGGTTATTCAGGATTTACGACTAATTTTGAAGACTTAGTTGGTTTGGAACAATTGCCTGGTTTAGCAGTTCAACTTTTGATGGCTGATGGCTATGGATTTGCTGGGGAAGGAGACTGGAAAACAGCGGCACTAACGCGTTTACTAAAAATCATTTCTCATAATCAGGCAACAGCCTTTATGGAAGATTACACTTTAGATTTGCGGAAAGGACACGAAGCAATTTTAGGGTCACACATGCTAGAGGTTGATCCCACAATTGCCTCAAATAAACCGCGCGTTGAGGTTCATCCATTAGACATTGGCGGTAAAGAGGATCCAGCACGTTTGGTCTTCACTGGGCGTACCGGTGATGCAGTTGATGTTACGTTAGCTGATTTTGGTGATGAATTCAAATTGATTAGTTATGAAGTCACAGGGAACAAGCCTGAAGCGGAAACACCATTTTTACCAGTTGCAAAGCAGCTTTGGACACCTAAAACAGGGCTTAAATCTGGTGCAGAAGGCTGGCTAACAGCTGGTGGTGGACATCATACAACATTGAGTTTTGCTGTCGATACTGAACAACTAACTGATTTAGCGAAGTTGTTTGGTCTGACGTTTGTAAATATTAAGTAATGGTGTAAACATGGAAAATAGATCTACAAAAAAAATAGGAAGCGCCTTCATTTACTTTTTTGGTGCTTTTGGTGGCATTTTATTTGGTTATGATATTGGTGTTATGACTGGTGCTTTGCCGTTTTTACAAAAGGATTGGCACTTAACGGATGCTGGTACAATTGGTTGGATAACATCAACACTGATGTTAGGAGCAATTGTCGGTGGCGCATTGGCTGGTCAACTGTCTGATAAGTTAGGACGACGGCGAATGATTCTTGCATCTTCGTTTGTGTTTGCCATTGGTGCTATCATGGCTGGGTTTTCACCAAATGATGGTGTCGTTTGGTTGTTGTTTGCACGAGTACTTCTCGGATTGGCAGTAGGTGCGGCTTCGGCCTTAGTGCCATCTTATATGTCTGAAATGGCTCCTGCAAAATCACGTGGTCGCTTATCAGGATTAAATCAACTGATGATTGTTTCTGGTATGCTTTTATCTTATATTGTCGATTATTTATTACAAGGGTTACCCCACACAATTGCGTGGCGTTTAATGTTAGGCCTAGCAGCAGTGCCTGCTATCATACTTTTTTTCGGTGTTTTACGGTTACCTGAATCACCTCGATTCTTGGTCAAGACGAATAAATTAGCTGTTGCTCGTCAAGTCTTAACCTATATTCGTACTGATACAGAAGTTGAACCAGAATTAGAGGAGATTCAAAAAACGGTAGCACTTGAAGCAGGTGCCCAAAAAAATATTACATTGGGAACTTTATTTTCAAGCAAGTACCGTTATCTTGTGACAGCTGGTATTGGTGTGGCAGCTTTTCAACAATTTATGGGAGCAAACGCTATTTTCTACTATATTCCTTTGATTGTTGAAAAGGCCAGCGGGCAATCTGCTTCTAGCGCGTTATTGTGGCCTATTATTCAAGGTGTTATTCTTGTGCTTGGTGCACTACTATACATGGCCATTGCGGATAGGTTCAAGCGTCGTACCTTGCTGACGCTTGGAGGTACAGTTATGGCATTGTCCTTCTTGATGCCTGCTGCATTAAATGCACTCCTTGGGGCGGATAAATTCCCACCTATGTTGATTGTTGTATTCTTATCTATATTTGTTGCGTTTTACTCATTTACGTGGGCACCACTTACTTGGGTATTGGTAGGAGAAGTATTTCCTTTAGCAATTCGCGGACGTGCGAGCGGCTTAGCATCATCGTTTAACTGGCTTGGATCTTTTGCTGTAGGTCTCTTATTTCCGATTATGACTGCAGCAATGCCACAAACATCAGTATTTGCAATTTTTGGTGTTATTTCAATCGTTGCCGTTCTCTTTATAAGGTTTGCCGTACCAGAAACTTATGGTAAAACACTTGAAGAGATTGAGGCACAAGGAACAAGTCATTAAAATACGAAAAGATTTAAATGTTTTATCTGAATCAAAACAAAAATGCTAGTCAGATGAACACACATTGATTAGCATTTTTCACTTAGGAGAATATTTATGATGACACATAAAGAAACAATGCAGGCGATTAAAGCAGGTAACATTGCTTTGGGCGTAGAATTTGGTTCAACTACCGTTAAAGCTGTGTTAACAACAGAAGATTTTAAAACAGTCGCTTCAGGTAGTTACGAGTGGGAAAATAATTTTAAAGATGGTCTTTGGACATATGCCATTTCTGATATTTGGCTAGGATTGCAGACTGCCTATACTAAGTTACAAAAACAAATTCACGATGATTATGGTGTAGAAATAACCAGTATTAAAACGATGGGATTTTCAGCGATGATGCATGGTTATTTGGCATTTGATAAGAATAATGAGTTATTGGTTCCCTTTAGAACGTGGCGCAACGCTATCACGGGTCAAGCTGCCTCAGAATTAACCCAATTATTTAACTTCAACATTCCGCAGCGGTGGAGCATTGCACACCTTTATCAAGCTATTTTAAATCAAGAAACCCACGTTAAGAGTGTTGATTTTATCACAACATTAGCTGGTTATGTACATTGGCAGTTAACAGGTGACAAGGTAATTGGTATTGGTGATGCCTCGGGTATGTTTCCAATTGACGAAAAAACTGGTACTTATAACCAAATAATGTTGGAAAAATTCAGGTCATTGAAATCAGTTCAACAATATAATTGGCAACTAGAAAATATTTTACCTAAGCCATTAAAAGCTGGGGAAAACGCTGGCTATTTGACAGAAAAAGGGGCAAATTTATTAGATCCTACGGGTCACCTAACAGCTGGCGCAATTATTGCGCCGCCTGAAGGAGATGCCGGAACTGGTATGGTAGCCACTAATAGTGTTAAAAAGAGAACAGGAAATATTTCGGTCGGTACGTCAATTTTTTCAATGATAGTGTTAGAAAAAAATCTTCAACATGTTTACAGTAACATTGATATTGTCACAACGCCCACTGGATTACCAGTAGCGATGGTACACGCTAATAATTCTGCCTCAGATTTAAACGCTTGGTCGAAGCTCTTTGCGCAATTTGCACAGTTAATTGATTATGATATTGCAACAAGTGAGCTTTATCAGACATTGTTTAACGCTGCGCTAAATGATGCTGAACCTGATGCAGGTGGCCTTTCTGGTTATGGGTACTATTCTGGAGAAAATATTACGGGAATTCCTGAGGGAAGGCCACTACTTGTGAGGCAACCTGACACAGATTTTACAATTGGTAATTTGATGCGTTTCCATTTGTTTACGGCTTTCGGTGCGATTAAAATTGGCATGCGTATATTAGAGGATGAGCAGGTATTGACCGATAATATTGTGGCGCAAGGTGGTGTATTCAAAACACCAATTGTTGCTCAAAAATTGTTAGCAGCAGCCTTAAATACCAATGTTACTGTAATGAAAACGGCTGGTGAAGGCGGCCCGTGGGGGATGGCAATTTTGTCTCTATATGCTGCTAATAAAAGTACCAATGAAACATTATCTGAATTTTTAAGTCATGTTGTTTTCGCTAATGAAAAGTCTGAAACGTTATCACCAGATCCAAGCGATGTTACTGGATTTGAGAAATTTATGGCAAGATACGTTGCTGGGTTGGACATTGAATTAGCGGCTATTAAAGCGTTACCATCACAAAAAAGAAAGGAATGAACACTGATGTTAGAAAATTTGAAGCAAATTGTTTATGAAGCTAATATGGCCTTGCCAGCTAATAATTTGGTGACGCTTACTTGGGGTAATGTCTCGCAAATTGATCGTGAAAAAGGGTTATTTGTTATTAAACCCAGTGGTGTCGATTATGCGACACTTCGACCTGAAGATATGGTTGTTGTTGATTTAGAGGGGCATGTGGTTGAAGGTGATATGAACCCATCGAGTGATACACCAACACACGCTTTTTTGTATCGACATTGGCCTGATTTAGGCGGTATCGTGCATACCCATTCAAAATGGGCCGTTGCATTTGCTCAAGCAGGGATACCAGTACCAGCAGCGGGAACAACACATGCTGACACATTTTATGGTGATGTGCCGTTGGCTGATAGATTAACACAAGTAGAAGTAGCTGAAAATTACGAATTAAATACTGGCAAATCAATCGTTCGTGTGTTTGAACGAGAAGGGCTTGATCCAATGGCAATTCCAGGTGTGTTGACCAATGATCATGGGCCGTTTACATGGGGAAAAGATGCGATGGATGCCGTCCACAATGCGATTGTTTTAGATGTTGTAGCCGACATGGATTATCATACGATGCAATTGAATCCAGCACAAGACATCCACGTGCCACAGTATTTATTAGATAAACATTACTATCGTAAGCATGGGGCTAATGCTTATTACGGACAAGGTAAAAAGTTTAAAATTAAAAATGCTTGAGACATTTTTACCATGTCATGTGCAAAAAATGCTTAAAAGCCAACATATCTTCAGTTCATAGAAGATATGTTGGCTTTTTCATAACAATTGTTTAAATATAGATCTATAGTTTGTGATGTTTTCGTTACTGTGCTGGGGCATGCAAAACTAGCCCATGTTCAGGTGTTCGTGCGTTAATGACGATATCTTCAATCTTAAATATATGAGTCAATTGATCAGGTGTAAAGTATGATTTTTTCTCAGCCAGTTGGCGCAATGATTTACCCGTTCGTATAGATTCTTTGGCAAGTTTGGCGGCTTCTTGATAACCGATAATTGGTGTCATGGCGGTAGCAAAACTAACTGATAAATCAATATCTTGCGCCAGTCGTGATTTGTTACTTGTGATGCCATCAATCGCGTTAAGTCGTAAGGTAGTCATTGCTGCTGTAAGATGTTCAATGCCAGCAAATAATGAACGAAATATAATCGGTTCAAAAGCGTTGAGTTCTAATTGTCCAGCCTCTGCAGCTGCGGTAATTGTTGCATCAAAGCCAAACATTTCAAAAGCGACTTGGTTCACAACTTCTGGAATCACTGGATTAACTTTTCCGGGCATAATTGATGAACCGGCCTGTTTTGCCGGTAGATTGATTTCAAGTAGCCCAGATCGTGGGCCAGAACTCATTAAACGTAAATCATTGGCAATTTTAGAGAGACTCATGGCGAGTGTTTTCAAAGTGCCTGATAAAGCGACCAAGCCATCAAGATTTTGTGTGGCATCAAACAGATCATGAGCCTGTGTTAATGGCAACTTGGTGATACCGGCAAGATTTGGCACAATATGTACTTGATAATGGTAGCTCACATTAATACCTGAACCGATTGCTGAACCACCCAAGTTCAGCATATAAAGTGGCTCGCGTGCACGTTGAATACGTAAAGTATCTCGCAGTAAAGGTTTTAACCAGGCGTGAAAGCTGTTACCTAAGGTCGTTGGCACGGCATCTTGCAATTGCGTACGACCCATTTTATAAGTTGTTGAAAATTCATCAGCTTTATTACCTAAAGCATCAATTAAATTTTGTAGTTCTAAAAGCAGTGGATCTAGCAAACGTAATAAGGCTATTTTTCCAGCACTAGGATAAGTATCATTAGTACTTTGGGCCATGTTAACATGATCATTTGGATTGATGTAGGTATAATCACCGCGCGAACGACCCGTTTGTTCTAAGGCAACATTAGCAATGACTTCATTCACATTCATGTTGGCGGATGTACCAGCGCCGCCTTGAATATCACTAATGGGGAACATAGATAAATCAATTGGCGTATTAAGCAGTGTTTTAGTTGCACTGACAATATGTTTGGCTACAGACCGGTCAAGATTACCTGAAGTAGCGTTGGTTTTTGCGGCTGCTTGTTTTATTTCTAAAAAGGCACGAATCAATTCAGGGTGTGTTGGTTGTGAAGAGATGGGAAAATTTTGTAAGGCACGTTGTGTGTGAATACCATAATAAGCTGTTTGTGGGATGTTGAGTTGGCCGAGTGAATCAGATTCAGTGCGCATGAGGATCTCCTTAGTAAATTCCTATAGGACTATTTTATCCCTTATTGCAGCTATACCAATTAAACATGTTACCTATCTTGACATGCGATATTCTTTGTAAATAGTGAGATTTCTAGTGCTATTTACTTATTTATCTGGCTAAACCAAAAAGAAAACAACATTTGTATGCTGTTTTCTTTTTATTTTACTTCTAATATTTTAGCGGTGTGATCATTTTCACCGATCACGACGCGATTGACGACATCCGTAAATAAACCATGTTCGACAACGCCGACCATTTTAATTAATTCATCCCCAAGTTCACGGGGATTTTCAATTAGTGGTAAATGCAAATCAATCAAAAAATTTGCGGAATCTGTACGCACAGGGTTACCATTTTGATCTAAGCGCCATGTTGGATGAAAGCCATCAGCCTGAAAGCGCTTAAAAAGCTGGTCTGAACCATAGGGAATGACTTCTACAGGTAGATATTGATTAAGCTTTGATACCCGTTTTGTTGCATCAACAACCCAAATATTCTCACGTGAGTTAAACGCAACAATTTTCTCCCAAAGTAAGGCCGCACCACCGCCTTTAATGGCTGAAAAATCATCAGCAATTTGATCGGCACCATCAATCGTTAAATCAATTTTGTCAACATCGTCAACATTATACATTGGGATACCAAGTTGCGCAGCGTTACGACGTGTTTTTTCAGAAGTTGCGACGCCAACAATTTTTAAATTTTCCTTGACTACGCGCTCCCCAAGCGCCTCAATGACATGAGCAATTGTTGATCCTGAACCAATACCGACAACCATATCATTTTGAACAAATTCAGCGGCGCGTCGGCCAGCGATAATTTTTTGTAACTCTTGACTCATGGTTTGTACTCAATCTCCTGATATTTAGCGGGTTTTTGGGCAAATGCCTTTTTCACGTAAGGGCAAACTGCCTTGATCGTCATATGATTAGTCTGTGCCTCGTTAATGACTGCATCAAGTAATTGTGCAGCAATGCCTTGACCACGTAGAGAAGGATCAACACGTGTTGCGTTAACTGAATATGTTTGACCATTATTAATGGTTGTATAAATAATTTCAGCTAATGTTTTGTCGTTGTCTTGTAAAAAATAGCGTCCTGGTTCATGTTGGAAGTCCATAATTTTTCTCCATTCTGTTACCAAATTTCAACCTGTTTAATGACATTTATTGATACCTTAATTGTACCGCATAATCTAGTGCTTAGCGATTGAACCATGGTATTTAGGAGACAATTTAAAGTTGTCATGAAATCTCTTTTAAAAACAGCCTGCTTTTACCGTATAATAGTAAAGAAAGATTAACTATAAATGGAGGAAACGTACAACTCGTGCTTTGTGTGTCAGTTGTACGCTAAAAAAATATGCGCGGATTTGAAATTGTTTCAGCTAAGGTCAATGATGGTCTTAATGTACCAAAACGTAGTACGCAAGCAGCAGCAGGGTATGATTTTGAAGCTTCAGAAGATATAGTCATTCCAAGTGCCACAAGTAATTTTTTTTTTAAAGGACTTAGCGTTTTGTCATTAGGTAAATTAAAAGGCGTACGTGATAATGCAGATCTCCAAAATATGCTTAAGCCAGTATTGATTCCAACAGGAATCAAAGCTTATATGGCGGAAGGCGAGTATTTGCAATTGGTGTCACGTTCTAGTGGACCAATTAAAAAACGAATTATGATGCCTAACGCAGTTGGAATTGTGGATGCTGATTATTATAATAATCCTTCAAATGAAGGCGAAATTTTCTTCCAATTCATTAATTTTGGTATGAAGGATGTGCATATTAAAAAAGGCGAGCGCATTGGACAAGGGATATTCTTGCCATATTTGTTGGCTGATGGGGATGAAAGTGTTGTCAAAGCGCAACGAAATGGTGGCTTTGGCTCAACTGGTCAAAATTAATCAAAAAGATATTTAAGCAATAGTAACAAAGGAGAATAACCATCGCTAAAGTTAAAACACAATTTATTTGTTCGAACTGTGGCTTCACATCAGCACGTTATCTAGGCCGGTGTTCAAACTGTGGTGAATGGGGGACATTTGTTGAAGAAAAAATTGCCCCTGAAGTTAATGATCGTAAGAGTCGTGTGAGCCTTGATGGCCGCACGGCAAAAGTTGAGAAAATTAACGAGATTACTTCTGAAGAGACACCACGCGTGGCAACGAATCTGAAAGAACTTAATCGTGTTTTAGGTGGTGGCGTTGTTCCTGGATCCATGGTGTTAATTGGTGGTGATCCTGGTATTGGAAAATCAACACTTTTGCTACAAGTTTCAGGGCAATTGGCACATGAGGGCCGTGTGTTGTATGTTACCGGTGAAGAATCAGCCACACAAGTCAAGTTGCGAGCTGACCGTTTAGGTGTCGGAAACGATGAATTTTACTTGTATCCAGAAACTGATATGACGGCCATTAAAAAACAGATTGATGAATTACAACCCGATTTTGTCGTGATTGATTCCGTGCAAACGATGCAAGAACCAGATGTCACATCTGCCATTGGATCAGTATCACAAATTCGAGAAGTGACGGCAGATCTCTTACAAATTGCCAAAACAAACAATATATCTATCTTCATTGTCGGCCATGTGACCAAAGATGGCGCGATTGCAGGACCTAAAATTTTGGAACACATGGTTGATACGGTACTTTATTTTGAGGGTGATAGTAATTATAAATATCGTATCTTGCGTGCGGTAAAAAATAGATTTGGCGCAACCAACGAATTGGGTATTTTTGAAATGCGCGATGGTGGTTTAATTGAAGTAGCGAATCCCTCTGAAATTTTCTTAGAAGAGCGGTTGGCTGGGGCAACTGGTTCGGCAATTGTTGTCGCACTTGAAGGCTCACGACCGATTTTGGTGGAATTACAAGCTTTGGTGACACCAACCGTGTTTGGTAATGCACAACGAACGGCTTCAGGATTAGATCGTAATCGTGTCTCGTTGATTATGGCGGTACTGGAAAAGCGCGCGAATTTATTGTTACAAAATCAAGATGCCTATTTAAAAGCAGCGGGTGGCGTTAAATTAGATGAACCAGCGATTGATTTAGCTATTGCGGTTGCCATAGCTAGTTCATATCATGATAAAGAATCACGTCCGAGTGATGTTTTTGTCGGTGAAATTGGTTTAACGGGCGAAGTACGTAGTGTTGCTGATATTGAAGGACGATTGAAGGAAGCGCGTAAACTCGGATTTAAGCGTGCTATTGTGCCTAAGAACAATTTAAATGGTATTGAATTTCCGGAGGGGATACAAGTTGTTGGTGTGACAACGTTAAGTGAAGCTTTAAAATTGGCTTTGGATTAAATTAATAGGGGTGAAATTCATGGGTGAAAGTGTTTGGACGTTGATTATGGGCTATTATTGGCTTTATCAATATGTTTTACGTGGCGTAGCGTATAGTAAGCGTTGGTGGCTTGGTTTACTTGCATCAGTGTTACTAGTTGCTTTAGATGTTGGGTTAGCTTGGTTAATTGGTTTAACACTTATAAACGATGATCTAGTGTTGTGGGGGAAGTTATTGCTAGTCGGAATATTATTGGCTAGTATGGTAGGTATTACAATAATTTTATATCGTTGGTGGCGCTTATTATATCAATTAACGCAACAAAAAGATGAATCAGGTCGATTGGTTGCTAAGCCGGCTTAATCAGATCATCACACCATCCTTCAATTTCAGAAGATTAAGGTGAACCATCTCAAACTGGCTGGCCGCAGATAAAGCCGACACCATACAAAACCTATCACCAAAAGATATACTGGCCATGCAACATGATATGGTTGAATTGCGTGCGGATAACGATATCTTAAAAAATCACTTGACGGTAGTTTATGATAAAATGAATGTATCCAGTGGAGTCGAAGCGATTGCATTAGCAGTGAGAAATCATATCATTTAACTGGTATGCTGTGTAATTTATGAATTTAAGAATTGTTATCATATATGTGTATTGCAACAAAAGCAATGATCAAACGAAAAAGCCAATTACCATATCAGGGAATTGGCTTTTTTGCGCGATTCATGACGCAGTCAGTTTCTTATGTTGGTCTGTTGTAAGTTAACTCGGTTTGACGATGCCAGAATTGTTCTTTTGAAAAGCGACAATCACCAAATGAAGTGCGATTGCAACGATTCCAATCATCAGGAGTTGTAGCCATAAGGTTTGTGTGCCGTTACCACCATATAAAATATTAAAATCAGATTGAATCGCGTAGAAACTAGGCGAGATGTAGCTCATTAGCTTAAAGAAATCTGGCAATATACGTTGTGGTATCATACCAGCGCCTGAAATAACCTGTATAAGCATAAATGGCATGTTAACCATGATACCAAGTTGTCCTAAAATTAAGGAAAAAATGAGGTTAACGTTTAATGCGCTAAATAATTCAATACTATGTGTTAACCATAGATGCCAATAGGTACTGGTATTAAAGTTCAACATGTATTTACCCAAGCCTACGATGATTAATGGTGCGAGAAGTGATAAGAGGCCAATTGTTATTTCAGTGTATAGATAGGCACGCCAGCGACCAATTAATGGTGCAAATGACTTATAACTTGTGACAATCAACATCGCAGCGATCATAGAACCAATGTAGAACGATAAGGTTAGAAAGAATGGCGCCATGCTGTGATGCATGCCTAAGGGAACAGGATTGATTTTAATAATATTGTCGTTATATGAGTTAGCAATCTTGCCATAAGTACTGTTAATCTGATTAACAGTCTCAGCTTTTGTTGCGTTTGCTTGTTTTAATATTTTTTCTTGTTGTTCAGGATTAGCTGTAACAGCTTCTGTGACTTCTTTTTGTAGTTGATTGAGTTCAGCTGCAGTTAAAATACCTTGACCCTGCTTTAACAAAACACTTTTTTGAATTTGACTACCCAGTGCTTTTGAGGCAGTTTCCATAGTTGTTGTCACAGTTGTTGGATTAGAGTAGTTAATATAAAATTTGAGACTAGCGGTACTATTGTGCGTGACATCTTTAATGTTATTGTTGAAATGTTCAGGCACATTAATAATGAGATAAATTTTGCGATCTTTTAATTGCGCCTTTGCTTCACTTAGCGTTAAATTTGTTTTGATATGTTTGAATGGTAACTTATCCTTCATTTGAGTTGTCAATGGACGACTATCAGAATCTTGATTAACAATAGCAACGGGAAGTTGATCCACTTTACTGGGAATTGCTTGATAGCCAGAAAAGTAAACACCCACCATGAGTAGACCATAAAACAATATAATAATCAAAGATCCGATGACACCTTTGCTTTGTAAAAATTTTTTAAAAGACATGCTATTTCTCCTTTTATTTTTCTGACAAAAGCTTAACACTTTTAATAAATGCATGCAAGTACTTGCATGCATTTATTAAAATGTTGAAGAGCAACTGTTATTGGTAAAATATTATGTTAATATAACTACAAAGAGGTGTTGCTATGTCTAAAGAAATTGACGATAAGAACTATGAATTGATTTTAAATGCCTTTGTGTCCTTACTCATTCAGGTGGGGTATCAGGCGACAACAATTAATAAAATAGCTGAGGCTGCTCATGTTAATCCGAGCACAGTCTTTAGAAAATTCAAAGATAAAGAAGGCCTTTTAGATGTTGTGATTGATAGGCACTTGCAAGATTTATCAACAATATTCGATGATTTTTCAGTCACGGGAAATATCGAAAATGACTTGGTAACGATGTCTAAAATATATCAAGAATTTCAATTGAGACACCAAGAAATCGTCGTGGTGGGTTTTCAGGAATCATTCAAAAGACCGGACATTGCGAAAGCTGTTGAAGATATACCAATTCAATTTAAAAAAATTTTATTGGCCTACTTCGATGAGATGAAGCGTCAACAAAAAATAGCAGCTACAATTGATACGGAAGCTGCTACGATGAATTTTGTCTGGTTAAATTTTGGCTACTTTATATCCGGCATTCGGTTTAGCAATCCTAAACTTTTAGTGACACCAAATGAATTTTATAATAAACAAATTCGCTTTTTTGCTAAGAGTTTGCAGTGATATTAAAATGGTTACGTGTTAAGAGCAGCTTGCCTATTGAAATATCATACGATAATCTCAATAGTTAAAAAGTAAATATTTTCACAAAGTTATTGACAAACGTAGATCATTCATGATTTAATTATATTTAAGAAGCATATTAAATATAATTTCAAGGGGAAGTACATGAATAAAGGAATGACAGTATTAGCTAGCGTAGCAGTTGTAACTGGGATTATGACACCAACAGTTGCTAAGTTTTATGGTTGGATTGTCATTTATCAGCGGACGATCAATAATAGAAATGTGCCAAACTATTATAAAACTAATTGATTGAGGTGATGATTTTATGAAAAAAGAATTGTTGCAAGTTCTTATACCGATTTTCGTGTTAATGTATCCACTCCGTTTATTATTCGACAAACTACCAAAATTAATGTGGTTGTGGACCATTTTGTATTTTGTAATTGGAATAACTAGTGTTATTTTGATTAAAAAAATACAGAGGAAATGATTGATTGTTTAGGGCATTAACCAATGAAAATGTTATTTATAAGTATGGCAGAAAGCGCTTGAAGTCAGTTGAGGGCTTTTTATAATAAAAAAATTCGCTTTTTTGCAAAAATTTGGTGTTTATATTGCATATAAATGGCACAGTTTCAATCAATTATAAAGTAGTTTGTGAATTAGAGATCACTAGTTATGTCTAAAGTGCAACAAAAAAGTAGTCCATAATGTAAACTACTTTTTTGTTGATCATTATGTTGACCTATATATTACAGTGTTTTTCTTCTATAACTCAATCCAGTACCGAGGGCGATCAATCCTAGCGACCAAACAACTAAAATAATAGTTAGTTTTTCAGTACTGACATCGCCATTATTTGTAAATAAATTTGTAATGTCAGATTTGCCAATGATGATACGGTTTAAGTCTAGATAATTCAAAGGGAACCAATTAGCTATAATACCCTTTGAAAAAATACTCGTATTTTGTGAAGCAATTAAAATACCAATTATTATGCCAATTTGTGTCAACGACTGCTTCACAAAGTGAACAACAATTAGCTGGAAAAATAAAATAATTATCATCAATAGTAGGGATAACAGAATGATATTACTTAAATAAGTGTAGCTACTTTGAGCGATAATGGTTTGTCCATTAGCTGTAGAGATCAACAGTTGATCTAAACTACCAAACTTATTTTTGATTATCAAAAAAATAAGTATAGGTGTAAAACTCACAATGGCTATAACCATGAAAGAAGTTAATGCAACTATCGACTTAGCTAGTATTTTTTTCCATTTTGTTAAAGGTAATTGATTAATCAATTTACGCCCAGGTTCACCGTTTTCAGGAATATATAGATTTATAATTATCAAAGAAAATGCGACTAACCAGACTATTGTGGAAATATTTTCCCACAAAACGTACACTAAATATGCTACTGCTGACATGTGCTTATTTGGAACAGTAGCTCGTTTTTTATGATTGACTGCCCATGAAAGTCGGTCTATCTTCATTTGGATTGTAACTGGTTGTTCACCTTGTAATTGGCCACTTTCTGTAGCCGTCTGTACCGATTGCCAATATGTTAATGCTTTTTTCTCATAGTTTTGATTGTTCTTCAACGCAGTCACAACACGCTCAGCATCATTATTTATTTTTTCCATAGTTTTCATTGTTTTATGCGCTTTTGGAATATTCTTTAAAGAATCATAACTTTGCTGAGCAGTCATTTTCTCAAGCCTGTATTCATATAGTAATTGCCCTTTATCACTACTAGGCAAGCTGAAATAAGGTAATGTGGTTAAAATGATTAATCCACATAATATTAACCATATAAGCTTAGATCGTATTATTCGTTTGTACTCAAATATGATTTGCGTTTTCATTCAAATCCCCATAGATATTCTCATAATCTGCTTTGACTTTTATAATATTGTTTGTATTTGGAAGGCTATTAACAACGATCCCACCTTTTAAATACCAAAACTCATCAACAAACTGGCTTAAATTATCAAGTAAATGTGAACTTACAATAACAATTTTATTTTTCTGTTTTAAATCGAGCATGACATTCGAAATAATAGACATATTTACTTGATCTAATCCGTTTATAGGTTCATCAAATAACATAACTTCAGCATCAACAATCAAGTAAACACCAATCATTACCATTTGGCGCATTCCTAGTGAAAGGCTAGCTATTTTTTTGTTTGTGTAATTTGATATTTTTAATAAATTAATGACTGAATCGCTCGATACTTTAGATTTCCAGCTTTGAGCGATATATTTAAACATTTCATTGACAGTTAACATCGGGAATAGTGCGTCTTGATTTTCCATAAAAAAAACCGTCTCGTTATTTGACAGAACGATTTGGCCAGAAGTAATTAAAATGTCTTTGTTTATTCCTCTCATTAATGTGGTTTTACCTGTTCCATTAGGCGCCACCAGCCCAACGATATGACCACTTTCTAATGTCATTGATAGATCATTGATTATTGGATATTTAGTATCATAGGATAATACTAAATTTTCTAGAGATAAGCTCATAGTTAATATACCGTGTAAATATATGTTGTTAAGGTTGCGTATTCTGTTGCAGCTATTGAGAGTGAAACAATTTTTGTAATTCTCATAAAATCTCCTTTTTGTAAACCGATTTTTAGTTTCTGAGGTTACTTTACAATAAAATAATTAAAAAGTAAATAGTAAAATGCTGATATAATTATAAAATCATTAGAAATAAAATGGTTGACAAGATCGCAATGATTTGAAATGAACAGTCATAATAATGTACAATAGAATAGACAAATAACTGCGGTAAAACCGCGTAATTAGGAGGAAACGTGCTTAATTTTGATTGAGTAGGCACGTCACACAACATGACTGAAGAAATTCGTGTCCGTTATGCACCATCACCAACGGGCCATTTACATATTGGTAATGCGCGTACAGCAATCTTTAACTGGCTTTTTGCGCGCCATTATAACGGCAAATTCATTATCCGTATTGAAGATACCGATACAGCGCGTAACATTGCTGACGGTGAAAAATCACAACTAGATAATCTAGCTTGGCTTGGCTTAGATTGGGATGAATCACCAGCAAACCCTGGTGAATATGGTCCATATCGTCAGTCAGAACGTAATGAACAAGGCATATACCAACCATTTATTGACGAATTATTGGCTAAGGGGTTGGCTTACAAGTCATATAAAACAACAGAAACAATCGCCGCTGAGCGCGAAGCGCAACAAGCAGCAAAGCAAGCACCGCACTATGTTTATGAGTATGAAGGCTTAACTAACGACCAACGCGAAGCCAAGTATGCTGAGTTTGAAGCGCAAGGTTTGAAGCCAGTTGTTCGTTTCCGTGTGCCTGAAGAAAAAGTTTATGCCTGGGATGATATTGTTAAAGGGCATATTGAAATTGGTGCTAAAGAAGTGGGCGGTGATTGGGTTATTCAAAAAGCAGATGGCATGCCAACCTATAACTTTGCAGTTGTTATCGATGACCATTTGATGAAAATCTCTCATGTACTACGTGGTGATGATCATGTATCAAACACACCAAAGCAAATCATGATCTTTGAGGCACTAGGGTGGCATGTGCCAAAGTTTGGTCACATGGCGTTAATTATTAATGGTGAAACAGGTAAAAAGTTATCAAAACGTGATGAAAATCTCTTGCAATTCGTAGAGCAATATCATGAATTAGGTTATCAACCACAAGCCATGGTGAACTTTATTGGTTTGCTTGGTTGGTCACCAAAGGGTGAAGATGAAATTTTCTCACTTGAAGCGTTCAAAGACATGTTTGACGAAAAGCGTCTATCAAAGGCTAATGCTAAATTTGATCAAAAGAAGTTGGAATGGATTAACAACCAATGGATGCGTCGTGATTTAGACCATGTCATGCCACAATTGATTCAAGAATTAGTCAACGCTGATTTAGTTTCCGCGGCTGATGCAGAAACTAAAAAAGAGTGGCTTGCTGAAGTCATCAAGGTAGCTGGTGTGGAAGGTATTTCTTATACACGTGAAGTTGTTGAATTGGTGCGTCAACCATTCTTTGAATTAGGAGATATGACTGATGAGATGGTTGATTACTTAACGTCAGACGATGGACGCAAAGTGTTTTCTGCTTGGGAGTCAGCTTATACAGCGTTGCCAGAATCAGCAACTGCAGAAGATTATATGACTACCATTCGTTCGATTCAAAACACACTTGAAATCAAGGGTCGTAATTTATGGAACCCAATTCGTATTGCGACAACGCATCAAATTCAAGGACCTAACTTGCCAGAAATGTTAGTTGTTATGAATAAGCAAACAATTTTAAGCACAATGGCTGCTGTTAAAGCAATGTATTTGAATTAATTAGTAACACTGTGAAGTGCTATCTCATGAATTTAAATGAGATGGTGCTTTTTATGTTAAGCAAAGTTCACGACACGGTTGATAGTTTGCAATATAATAAAGCTATAAACCTAAAAGTAACGTAGAAAGCGTGATAAAAATGTATGCCATTGAAATGATTGATTATGGGGATGTTGATGTCTTGGTTGCCACAAATACAGCTGTGCAACCAACAATTAAACCAACACAAATTTTAGTTAAACAGCATGCAGCGGCAATTGATCCTTATGATATGAAATTCAGACAGGGATTAATGGGTCAAGAAAAAGCAGTACCTTTAATTCTAGGTTCATCTGTAGCGGGTGAAATAGTTGCACTTGGCACAGAGGTTGATGGTTTTGCCATCGGTGATCGGGTGGCTGCGTCACCACATTTGAATAGTTATGCTGAATTTGTTGCTTTAGGCCGTAAAACTGTGGCTAAAATACCAGATAACGTGAGTTATGCACAGGCAGCAGCTTTGGCGTTAGGCGCACAAACAGGTTATCAAGCAATCACAGAAAATTTAAATAGCCAAGCAGGGGAATCCGTATTAATATTAGGCGGTGCTGGCTCAGTTGGCTTGACTGCAATACAAGTAGCTAAATTACGTGGGGCAGGTGACATTTATACGACAGCTGTTGGTGAAGGCGTGAACTTTCTGAAACACTTTGATTCAAATTTTCATGTGATTGATACACATACAGAACAAGTGGCTAATATGATACCTGATGGTGTTGACGTCATTTTGGATACACTAGGTCATGATTCGCTTAAACAAGCATTATCTGTATTAAAACCAACAGGCCGTCTGGTGTCACTGGTTGGGGATGACGATGATGTGCGTGTCACGCATAGCTATCTAAAATCAAATGGTGAACAGTTAGAACAACTACTTCAGTTGGTATCAGAGAATAAAGTTAAGGTAGTTATTTCAGATATTAAACCATTTAATGTTGAAAATTTGAAAAAATTTCAGATGTTAAAACATATTGTTGGTAAGTTAGTTTTAACGTTTGAATAGTTTTTAAAAGTACATGTCATAGCATGTACTTTTATTTTGTAAGTGAAAGTGATTTGATTCACTTTTATTAACAAAATAAGTGATAAAAGGGACCAAAATCTTTACAAACAATAAAAAAGCGCGTACAATTAAATTGTAAATTAGTTCACATGAGAACATAAAAAAGGGGTATTATTATGAAAGCAGCAGTTGTACGTCAAACACCAGATGGTTACGTTGATTTAATTGATGACTGGACACCAAAGCCATTAACATTTGGTGAAGCTTTAGTGGATATGGAGTATGTTGGTTTGTGCCACACAGATTTGCATGTTGCTGGTGCTGATTTTGGCAATCCAAATGAAATTGGTCAACGTAATGGTCAATTCCGTCGTGTTATTGGCCATGAAGGTGTTGGTCGTGTATCAAAGCTTGCGGAAGGCGCTGGCGATTACTTGAAAATTGGTGATCGCGTGTCAGTTGCTTGGTTCTATGATGCCTGTGGCGTATGTGATTATTGTGTTTCAGGAAATGAAACATTTTGTCGTAAAGTTCGTAATTCAGGTTATACAGTTGATGGGGCTATGTCACAACAAACTGTTGTCAATGCCAAGTATGCGGTTAAAGTACCAGAAGGCTTAGATCCACTTGAAGCCACATCAATTACTTGTGCAGGTGTGACGATGTATAAGTCACTTAAAGTTGGTGAGACGAAGCCTGGACAATGGGTTTCAGTTCATGGTGCTGGTGGTTTAGGTAACTTGGCTGTGCAATACGCTCATAACGTTTTTGGCGCACATGTTGCTGTTATTGATGGTAATGACGATAAGCTTGCTGCAGCCAAGGCAAATGGCGCTGAAGTTTTGATTAACCGTAAAAAAGTTGCTGATGTTGCTGCTGAAGTGCAAAAAGCAACTGGTGGTGTGCACAATGCGCAAGTGACTGCTGTCAACGCGGCTGCATTTAATCAAGCTGTGAGCTCATTACGTCCAATGGGTAAGCTCGTTGCGGTTGCCTTACCACAAGGTGATATGGCCTTGAACATTGCAAAAACTGTATTAGATGGTATTGAAGTGCGTGGCTCATTAGTTGGTACACGTGCTGATTTGAAGGAAGCCTTCCAATTTGGGGCCGAAGGTAAAGTTAAGCCAATTGTTGAAAAAGTTAACTTTAACGATATGAATGAAGTCATTGATGAGATGAAGGCTGGAAGTATTACAGGCCGTAAAGTATTCGATTTAACAGGATTATAATATGAGTGAACGTTCAGAGTGGCAATTCTTCTGAACGTTTTTTGTTAGATAAACAAGGATAAACATAGTTGTGATTATAGCAGTTAAGACTTGCTTGTGTTAGAATTGGGTAACAGATGTATTGGAGGAAATGTATAATAGATTGTTAACAAATTAGTTAACAGCAGGTATACACTGATGAATCATGCCATATTTTACACAACAACTTTTTAATGGACAACGCGATCGTATTTTACGTGTCGTTGACGAAGCTAACGAAGGACAGGAAACGGCTGGATTCATTCATATTTTTGATGAGCGACGTGTGTTTGATTTTGATTATGCCCTAGAATTAACTGACGGCAATATTACACAGGAAGCTTTTGATGAAGAGGGTGAAGCTAACAATACGTTTAGTATTAATTTCATGCCTTTGACTCAAAATGATCAAGAAGAAGTGCCTGATGAAGTCTTTGAAGCGTGGTCAGCATTAATTGGTCGTGATTATGCTTTGATGCCTCATGTGCACATTAATATGTATCAACAACCTTTGAAACAGGCAATTGAACAGATTGATAAAGACACTTTTGAAGAACGTTTGTTAGAATTAGTCACACGCATCTTAGGATCCTCAGTGGTTGGTTTTGAAGAAAAAACGTTGACGCTTTTCCCCAGTTATCTTGTTCAAGAACAACAAGAAATTCAAGAACAACAAGGCCCTTCAACGCAAATTATCTTACCAGATTGATAAAAATAATAAATGAATTGACAAAAATTAAGGATTGCCTTAAAATTATCATATATTAATAAATCAATGAAGCGAAGAGTAAATATTGCATGTCAAAAAAGCGAGTCGGAATAGTGAGAGCCGATATGTCATAAGATATTGAATATGAGCGTGGAGATGATAAATGGTGTTAGCTATTTGTCCGGTTAGAACCGTTATCACTATCAGGATTATTGAACGCTTTTTAAGTGGTTAATAATTGAATTTGGGTGGTACCACGTTTATTGCGTCCCAGTTAATCATTGTGATTAACTGGGATTTTTTTATTAATTGGAAATTTGAAAGGACTATGTCAACGATTATGTGAAAACATGTTGGCAAAACCAAGCATTATGACAAATAAACATCTCGTTTTACAAACTGATTTTGGGTTGCAAGATGGTGCAGTGAGCTCTATGAGAGGCGTCGCATACGGCGTTGCAAATGACATTGTGGTGAGTGATTTAACACATGGCATTACGCCGTTCAACATTTTTGAGGGCTCATTTCGACTATTTCAAACATTTAGTTATTGGCAAGAAGGAACGGTGTTTGTTTCAGTTGTGGATCCAGGTGTGGGTTCAAAAAGATTATCAATCATTGCTAAAACAACAGCTGGACATTATGTTGTAACACCAGATAATGGTACACTATCACATTTGTTGGCACATGGTTTAATTGAAAGTGCACGCGCGATTGATGAAAACACGCAACGCTTACCAGGATCTGAAAAATCGTCAACTTTTCATGGCCGGGATATCTATGCTTTCAATGGGGCACAACTTGCTAGTGGTCAAGTACATTATGAAGACTATGTGCAAGAAATACCATTAACAGACCTAGTTAATTTGTCTATTGAACCAGGTAAATATCAAGTGACAAGTGGCGGTCAATCAACTTTGGTAGGAAACATTGATATCACAGATGTTAATTTTGGATCACTTTGGTCAGATATTCCTGTGAGTGAATTTGAAAAAATGCAATTAAAATATGGGGATACGTTGCGTGTTCAAATTAAACATCTTGATAGTATTTTGTTTGATCAAGTATTACCATATGTGCATACATTTACAGATGTTGAACCAGGAGAACCTTTGATTTATATTGATTCGGTCTACACAGTGGCTTTTGGTGTGCACACAGGTAGTTTTGAACAAACCTATCACGTTGGTGCTGGACAAGATTGGACAGTGCTAGTAGTCAAAGAAAGCTGAATTTAGCTTAAAAAAAAGGAGTACAATAAATGAATACTAAGAAAAAATCTCAGGGCTTTTCAGTCCGTTCCGTTGTGGCAACAGGTATTGGTGCAGCAGTCTTCTTTGTGCTAATGAAGTTTATTGCTATCCCAACAGGTATACCAAATACCACGATTAACTTGGCAGAGGGTTGGCTCGCCTTAATTGCCGGTTTGTTTGGCCCAGTGGTTGGTTTATTAGTTGGTTTTATTGGCCATACATTAAATGATGCTGTTACGTATGGTTCACCATGGTGGTCTTGGGTAATTGCTGATGGTATTTTTGGGTTATTATTGGGTCTTGGAAAAAAGTATTTAGCCCTAGAGTATGGTAATTTATCAACTAAAAAATTAATACAATTTAATATTTGGCAAGCAATTTCGAATGTTATTGTTTGGTTTATTATTGCACCAATTGGTGATATTTTAATTTACAAAGAGGCAGCACAAAAAGTCTTTCTACAAGGCGCCGTTACAGCAGTAGTGAATACAGTATCTGTGGCCATTATCGGATCATTACTATTAGTGGCTTATGTTAAGTCACGTCCAAAGAAAAATAGTTTACGCAACGAATAATAATTGCTAAGCAAGTAGAGATGCTTGCGTACATAAATAAATACAAGGGAATATTATGCCAGCGCCAATAATTGATTTTCAACATGTTACATTTAAATACCATGCACAGGCTGAACCAACACTCCACGATGTCAGCTTTCAGATTTATCCAGGTGAAAAAGTACTTATTGCTGGCGCGTCTGGTTCTGGTAAAACAACACTTTTGCGTTTACTTAATGGGCTCATTCCACAAGCGTATGCTGGGGATATTACGGGTAAATTAACGTTAAACGGTAAAAATATTGTTGAACAAACGCTCTTTGATTTATCTTTGCAGGCTGGGACAGTATTGCAAGATTCTGATGCTCAGTTTGTCGGATTGACAGTGGCAGAAGATATTGCGTTTGCACTTGAAAATGATAATCAATCAGTATCTCATATTAAAGCAGAGGTCAGTAAGTGGGCTAACCGATTTGGTTTGGGAGAACGGTTAAATTTGGCACCACAAGCCCTTTCCGGTGGTCAAAAGCAACGCACAGCGATGGCTGGTGTTTTGGTAGATGATGGTAAATTATTGTTATTTGATGAACCTTTGGCTAGTTTAGATCCAGCTGCTGGTGTGGTTGCGATGGAAATGATAGACAAATTACAAACGGAACGTGATTTGACAGTGGTTATCATTGAACATCGCATTGAAGAAGTACTTAGTGCACATGTTGATCGTGTTATTGTTATGGCAGATGGTCGAATTGTAGCTAATGGCACGCCAACAGAAATGATCCAATCGGGTATCTTGCCAGAGAATGGGTTAGATGAGCCTTTATATGTTAAATTACTACGTCGTGCACATGTTGATATCGCGTCATTAGCAAACGTGGCCGACGTCAAACAGGTTGTTGTAGATGAGAACAAGGCAGCGATTGAGCAACTGAAAATACCGGTAAAAAAAGGATTACATCACACAAAAAAGTTAGTCATTGAAAATGTCGATTTTAGCTACGATAAAAAGCAACGTCTGTTTAAACAATTTAGCACGGTTATTCATCAAGGTGAAGTTTTAGGTATTGTTGGTAAAAATGGCTCAGGGAAAACAACATTATCACATTTATTGACAGGCTTTTTGATGCCTGATTCAGGTGATATTTTGTTGGACGGCAAATCTGTCTTACAACAGTCAATTAAAGAACGTGCAGATAATATTGGCTATGTACTCCAGAATCCAAACCATATGATAACCAAAGCGACCGTTTTTGAGGAAGTAGCGAGCGGATTAATCTTACGTCATGTGCCAACTGATGAGGTAGAGGCACGGACACGTGCTGTTCTAAAATTAATTGATCTCGATAGTATGCGGCATTGGCCGATTTCTGCGCTGAGTTTTGGTCAAAAAAAGCGTCTGACGATTGCTGCTGTGTTAGTGTTATCGCCTCAAATTTTAATTTTAGATGAACCAACTGCCGGACAGGACGCGACACATACGGGGGAATTATTAGATTTTCTAGCAACGATCAATAAGCAAGAAAATACAACGATTATCATTATCACACATGATATGCATTTACTTGCTAACTTTGTCGAGCGTGCATTAGTAGTTGTTGATGGCCAGTTGTTGGCAGATACAACACCTGCTGAATTATTAGCAGATGAAAAACTAGTGACAGCAGCTAGCTTGCGAACGACGAGTATTTATCAATTAGCAAATCGATTGGGTATTTCAAATCCTGAAGAGTTAAATGCGGCAATTGTCCATGGTCAAGTTTAGTTTAAACATTTTGGAAGGGGAAAGTGCTGACTAGTGTGTGGTGAATTTACCGACACAAAAGTGATATATTTGGCATAATGACTATGAATAATTTATTTGGATACAAAGAACGGGATACTTGGCTTAATCACACAACTGGTACAGCAAAACTAGTTGGTTTTTTGGCGATAAGTACGATGGGCATGATTTCCTATGATACACGATTTCTTTTAGCACTGGGTGTTTTAGCGATTGCTTTAATGAAAATGGCACAAATTAAATATCATGAATATGCGCTTATGTTGAAGTTAGTACTTGTGTTTGCAGTGATCAATTTAGTCATGGTAACTGTGCTTGCGCCACAATATGGTACACAGTTATATGGTACGCATCATGCTTTGTTTGGTAGTGGTTATTGGACAATCACACAAGAACAAGTATTTTATGAATTTAACTTGTTGTTAAAGTATCTATTTTCATTACCCTTGGCAATTATATTGCTTTTCACCACTAATCCAAGCGAGTTTGCTGCTGGTTTGAATAAAATTGGTGTACCTTATAAAATAGCCTATTCTTTTGCTATTACTTTGCGCTATATTCCTGATGTCCAAAGTGACTATCACACAATTAGTTTGGCGCAACAAGCACGCGGGTATGAAATATCTAAAAAAGCGTCACTATTAGCAAGATCAAAGGGTGCTGTACAAATTATCTTACCTTTGGTATTTACCAGCTTAGACCGTATTGAAACAATTAGCCAGGCGATGGAACTGCGGCGTTTTGGTAGAGAGAAAAAGCGATCTTGGTATCAAGAACAAGCCTTTTCAAAACGCGATATACTAGTTTTTGTTGGTTCAATTGGCGTTATTGTTATTGGCGTGGGACTTTTAATCGTTAATGGTGGTCGTTTATACAATCCATTTCAGTAAAAAGTTTGATAGGTAAGAGTGGTTAATAATATGGAAAAAACAGCACTTGAATGGCAAGAAGAGGCGAAAAATTACCAACTAGCACTGCAACAAGATTTGTTGCAGTTTTTGGCGATTCCATCAGTTTTAGATGCTAAAACAGCGACATTTCAGCAACCTTTTGGAACTGGTATCGAGACAGCATTGCAATTTTTATTTGATTTAGCGACTCGTGATGGTTTCACAGTAACTCGTGTAGCGGATAATATGGTTGTTGTCGTTGATTATGGCCCAAAAAATGCGTCTGAGACGGTTGGTGTTTTGTCACATGTGGATGTTGTCCCAGGCAACGCGTCTACTTGGCGAATGACCTTACCGTTTAGCCCTAAAATTGTTGGTAACCGTCTTTATGGCCGGGGTACACATGATATGAAAGCTGATCTAATGGCCAGTTATTATGCGTTATTACAATTAAAAAATAATGGTTTTTTACCAAAACGTAATATTCGGTTGATATTTGGTAGTGATGAAGAGTCTGATTGGCGTGATATGAAAACGTATTTGGCACAGGTTGGAGAACCAACGTTGGGATTCTCGCCAGATGGGGCATTTCCAGTAGTACCAGGTGAAAAAGGCGTGCAAACAATTACGATTAAATTTCAAGGGGAACCACGAGTTGATTCTAATTGGCAGTTGCTTAAGTTTGACGCTGGTGAACGAGATAATGTTGTACCCGGTGTCGCAAAAGCAATTATTAGGTTGCCAGATAACTATGATATTAATCAATTTTTGGGCACATATGAACAATACCTAACAAGAACGCCTTTAATCACTGGTATTGGTCAGTACGACGATGGGTACATTTTATTGACACTGTATGGTAAAGCAGTACATGGCGCCTATCCAGAGGATGGTTTAAATGCAGGGACGTATCTAGCGCATTTTTTGAATCAGTTTGAATTTGAGGGACAAGCACATGCTTTCTTAGAATTTTTAGGTGATGATAACCATCAGAATGTGTTTGGCGAAAAAGTAGGTCTTGTATTTCATGATGCTATTATGGGTGATCTTACAATGAATATTGGTAAAATGATCTATCGACAAGCCCAGCCCAGTCAAATACGGATTCAATTTCGTTTTCCAATTGGCATAACCGAAACAGCAATTTTAACACAAGTTCAGCGACATGTTGGTGATCTCCACGCTAAAATTTTCAAGGAAACGCAGTTTGGCAATCAACCACATATGGTTAGTCTTAGTGATCCAATTGTGGAAACGCTAGAATCAGTTTATGCACAACACACACACACGAAAAAAACCTATAAAATATCAAATGGTGGTTCCTATGCGCGACTATTGAAACGTGGCGTTGCATTTGGCGGACAATTTCCAGATGTTGAGGTGATGAGCCACCAACCTGATGAATATGTGTTGCTAGATAATATTCCAAGAGCGCAAGCCATATTTGCACAAGCTTTATATGAGTTAGCAAAGTAGTACTTGACAAAACGAACAAATGTTCGTAAAATAAAGTCTAGATAAACGCGATTTTCAATATGGAGAAGCACATGCAATTACCAGAATTTAGACAAGTGTTAGAACAAGCATTACCAACACAAATTGTTGATAATGTTTTGATGAAGGCTTATGCTTTTCAAGAAACAAAAAATAACGCACGTAAAGAGCGGGCACAATACGGTACCGTTAAATTAGAACGCAACGCCGACGCCATGTGGGAAGCTATTGTATCCAATTTGCTTGTCAGTATGCAAGGTAAAAAAGATGAAGCTATTTTAAAGCAATTAGACGATTCTGACTTCATTGATACAATTACGGATATGTTAGAAGAAGTTGAATTCAACAATGAATCGTAAGTGTTAAGCAGTTTTTTCACGTATCATTTGTTGACCAGATGGAAAATTCTGCGAAACACTTGAAATGTTAGGTTGTTTTGTAGTATCATTAATAATTGTGAGTATACAAAAAGTATATCCACTCCTTGCAGCCAAGGCTGCCGGAGACCAAAAGGAGGAAATAAAACATGGCTACATCATACGAAATGACTTATATCGTTCGTCCTGACTTAGAATCAGATGCAAAGAAAGCGCTCGTTGAGCGTTTTGACGGCATTTTGACTGATAATGGCGCAACGATTACAAAGTCAGCTGACTGGGCAACTCGTCGTTTTGCATATGAAATTGCTGGATACCGTGAAGGCGTGTATCACATCATCAATTTCACTGCAGAAGACGATGCTGCTATCAACGAATTTGATCGTTTGGCTAAGATTTCGCAAGATATCTTACGTCACATGATTATTAAGCGCGACGCAGAATAATTATGAAATTCCACTGGTGAAGGAGCTTTTATTATGATTAATCGAGTAGTATTGATTGGGCGATTGACCCGTGATGTGGAATTACGCTATACCCAATCGGGTACAGCTGTCGGTACGTTTAGTTTGGCGGTTAACCGTCAGTTTACTAATCAAGCTGGTGAACGTGAAGCTGATTTTATTAATGCCGTTATTTGGCGTAAAGCAGCTGAAAATTTTGCAAACTTTACTGGAAAAGGCGCCTTAGTTGCCGTTGAAGGTCGTTTGCAAACAAGAAATTATGAAAACAACCAAGGACAGCGTGTTTACGTTACTGAAGTTGTTGTTGATAATTTTTCATTACTTGAATCACGTGCTGAAAGTGATAAGCGACGTGCCCAAAATGGTACGTCTGAACCATCTAATAATGGTGGTGGCTTCAGTGCGCCAAGTGATAACTCATTTAGTGGCGTTGATCCTTTTGCTAGTGCGAACCAAAATTCAAACACGCAATCAACTGCAACAAATGATGCGGCTAACCCATTTGCGGCTAGTGGCAAAACAGAAATTGATATATCAGATGATGATCTACCATTTTAAAAATATAAATAAAACGATATGAAAGGAGCTTTTAATCATGCCAGAACAAAACTCTCGTCCACAAAACTCAGAACGTCCACAACGCTCGCGTCGCCCACAAGGCGGTCCACGTCGTCGTCGTAAGGTTGACTTCATTGCAGCTAACCATATTGAGTACATTGACTACAAAAACACAGAATTGTTGGAACGCTTTATCTCAGAACGCGGTAAAATTTTGCCACGTCGTGTAACAGGTACTTCAGCAAAAAATCAACGTAAAGTTACGATCGCTATCAAGCGTGCTCGTATTATGGCTTTGTTGCCATTCGTTACGGAAGATTAATATTATTGTCTTCAAAAACTCAGGTAACTACCTGGGTTTTTTGTTTATTTAGAAAAACTTCAATTGTGGTAAAATAGAACGTATAATACATTTTTAAGTGGTCGCACTAAAATGTTAATGATATATAAAAACACTGAGGTTACTTGTGAAAAAACTATTTAATTTTAAAACACTACCTATTTTTTTTCAAAATTCAAAATTAGGCACGGTGACATTATTGTTACTTTTCGTGAGTGTCATGAGTGGTATTTTTGCAGTGATGACTAATTGGGTATTTGGTTTAATCTGGATTATTGTGGTTGTTGTTGGTTTGATTTATTCGACGCAAGCATTAAAAGAAGTTAATGAAAGCGCACAAGAATATCTTTCTGGCCTAGGGTATCGTATTTCTCGTAGTGAACAAGAAGCGTTGATCCGTATGCCGATAGGCATCATCTTATTAAATGATACTGGAAAAATTGATTGGATTAATCCTTATATGCAAGCATATCTGGATAAACGTGATGTCTTAGGGCTGACACTTGCTGAATTGGATAAAAGTTTAGCTACTGATGTTAAACACTATTCGGATGCTAAAGAAACGAATACCATTACCTGGCAAGATAAACAGTTTTCACTTTATGTGCAGCAGAATTTACGTGTCATTTACATGATGGATATTAGTGAGTATGCTGCCATTGAAACTGAATATGAAGATCATCAATTGTTTAGTGGTTTAATTTCAGTGGATAATTATGAAGAAGTTACTGAAGGTATGAGCGAATCGGAAACGTCGACATTACGTACCTATGTAACTGGTGCTTTGGGTGATTGGGCAGTAACACATCATATCTATTTACGACGTTTGAATACAGTTCATTATGTGATGTTTGGTTATCAAACAGCATTGTCAGCTGCTGAAAAAGATAAATTTTCAATTTTAAAAGCTATCCGTGAAGCAACAGCGCAACAAAATTCACCAGTAACATTGTCCATGGGAATTGCATATGGAGAGCAAGATATCATTAGTCTAGCTAAAATGGCGCAAACTAATTTGGATCTGGCCTTAGGACGTGGTGGCGATCAAGTGGTTGTTAATTCAAATCAAACAGCTGCACGTTTTTATGGCGGTGCAACCAATCCAATGGAAAAGCGAACACGAGTGCGGGCAAGGATGATTTCCCAAACTGTTGCTGAACTCATGGAACAATCTGACAATGTTATGATTGTTGGACATGCAACACCAGATTTGGATGCGATTGGCGCAGGCCTTGGAATTTGGCGTATGGCACAAACCAAAAATAAACCCGCTTTTTTAATTATCGATGAAAAAACAGTTTATAGTGACATTACATCGTTATTAGCAGAAATTCGTAAGAATCCACCTGATATTGTGGCGCCAGGATCAAACATTAATGATTCAATTGTTGACGAAGCGCGTGCTTTAAAATTGGTAAGGGACAATACGTTATTAATTTTGGTTGATCATGCAAGCGCAGCGATTACAAGTGCACCACATTTATTGGAAAAAATGGCTAATCGTGTTGTCGTTATTGACCACCATCGTTTAGCCGAAAAAGGATTGGCTGAAAAACCTTTGTTAACTTATGTTGAGCCGTATGCATCGTCAACTTCTGAGTTAGTTGTTGAAATGTTGCAATATCAAGATCAAAGTCATGCCCCTATAACTAAGTTAGAGGCTACTGCGATGCTTGGTGGTATTCAAATTGATACAAAAAACTTTACTTTACGAACAGGGACAAGAACATTTGATGCTGCGAGTTACTTACGTGCAAACGGTGCAGATAGTAATTTGATTCAGTCCTTCATGAAGGAAAAGTTTACAGACTTTAAGGCAAGAACCCATTTAATTAATTTAGCAGTGGTTCATACTGGTAGTGCCATTGTAACAGGTGAAAATAATGCGACTTATTCTGGTTTGATTACAGCGCAGGCTGCTGATGAACTTTTGCAGATAAGTGGTGTTGAAGCGTCATATGTCATTACAAAACGTGCAGATAATCGCGTAGGTATTTCGGCACGCTCAACTGGTCAACATAATGTACAACGTGTGATGGAAGCTATGGGTGGCGGCGGACACCTGTCAAATGCCGCGACACAAATTTCGGATATGACCACAGAAGAAGTAACAGAACAGTTGCAGCACATTTTAACAGAAAATGTTGAGGAACAATAACTTATTTTAATAGGTTACGTTTGCAAATGTACTGCTGTTAACTGCAATAAATTTGGAGGATAAGTATATGAGAGTTGTATTTTTAGAAGATGTTAAGGGTCGTGGTAAAAAAGGCGAAATTAAAGAAGTGCCTGATGGTTACGCGAATAATTTTTTGATTAAAAACAAAAAAGCTGAACCAGCTACGGGGAAAAATTTAGGCGCTGTAAAAGGCCGTCAAAAAGCTGAAGATAAAGCTGCAGCAGAATCACTAGCTGAGGCACAAACGTTAAAAGCAAAAATTGAGGATGAAAAATTTGTTGTTGAATTAACAGGTAAGTCAGGAACTGATGGCCGCTTATTTGGTGCAGTATCAACAAAACAAATTGTTATAGCATTGGCAGATCAAAAACAGCTCAAAGTAGACAAGCGAAAGTTAGTCTTAAACCAACCTATTCATTCGCTAGGCTATACAGATGTGCCGCTGAAATTGCATCGTGAAGTGACGGCAAACTTGCGTGTTCATGTTAGTGAGGGTTAAATATGGACAATCCGGGTTCATACGAATATAGGCAAGTGCCACAAGATGTTGATGCGGAACGTGCGGTGCTCGGTGCTATTTTCTTCGATGTGAAATCAGATAATGCTATGGTAGAAGCAAATGCTATTATAGAAGCAGATGATTTTTATAGGCAAGCGCATCAAACTATTTTTAAAGCAATGCAACAATTAATTGATGAGCAACGGCCAATTGATATGTTGACATTGCAAGACAAACTAAATAGCATGCAGCAACTCGATAATATTGGTGGTATGGCCTATTTAGCGGAAATATCTGAATCATCAGCATCTTCTGCTAACCTCAAGCATTATGCTAATATTGTGCGTGAAAAAGCAATTTTGCGCCGTATGATTGATACATTAACAAGAAGTATGTCATTAGCGTACGATGCGGCAGAACCAAGTGAAGATATTTTAGAGGCACTTAATCGTAATTTAGATGGTCTAGCCGAAAATCGCGGGGATGAAGATTTTCAAAAAATTAAAGATGTGTTGCAAGAATTTCAATCTAATTTAGATAATGCCGTTGAAAATGACAATGATGTCGTTGGCTTAGCAACTGGTTATCCAGAACTTGATAAACTAACACATGGTTTTAGAGAAGATCAGATGGTTGTGCTTGGCGCTCGGCCTGCTGTTGGTAAAACAGCATTTGTTTTGAATATTGCAAAAAATGTTGCTAAAGCTGAACAAGTTCCGGTCGTTGTATTTAGCCTAGAGATGGGTGCTGTTGATTTAGTAACACGTTTAGTCGCTGCGGAAGGTGCTATCGATTCAAATCATTTAACAACAGGTCAAATGACACAAGAAGATTGGCAGTCGTTGACGTTGGCAATGCAATCGTTAGCTAATATGCAAATTTATCTTGACGATACACCAGGAATTAAAATTAATCAAATTAGCGCTAAATTACGTAAACTAGAAAAAGATATTGTTAATGATATGACAGCAGACCAACGTGTTAATAATCCACATCCATTAGGCATGGTGATTATTGATTATCTTGGTTTAATTGAATCAAATAACAAAGAAAGCCGACAACAGGCTGTTTCAGAAGTTTCGAGATCGATCAAAAAGCTTGCAAAAGAATTACATACACCTATTTTGGCATTGGCACAGTTGAGTCGTGGCGTTGAACAGCGAAACGATAAACGACCAGTGTTATCTGATTTACGTGAGTCTGGTTCGATTGAACAAGATGCTGATATTGTTGCCTTTTTATATCGAGATGATTATTATCGTAATGAGGGTGGGGAAGACGAAGGCAACAATGATCCGCGAGATGAAGAAGAGGCCGTACCTATTGAAGTTATTTTAGAAAAAAATCGTGCGGGGGCACGTGGTACAGCAACATTGATGTTTAATAAGCCAACATTTAAATTTAGCCCAATGGCACCATTGTTTCGCGATGATCCCAATGCTGGCCCTAATGGTAGTACTGGTTGGTAATAAAAAAAGTGAGATATTTTCTCACTTTTTTTGTATCGTAATCAATCGTATATTACAAAATAATAGCTATATTTTTGATTGTAAATTCAATTGCTGAAACGATAATAATGCTCATAAGATAGAAAGGTACACCATACCAAAAGTTAATCCAATCAGCTTTAGAAAGATTGAAACCTAAAATAAAGCTTGGGACAAAAAATATAGTCCCTAAAATTGACCATAAAGAGTCATAAGTCAATTTAGTAAGAAAGAAAAAAATAAGGCTCAAAACAAGCATAGGTGCTAAACCAATAAAAACGTTGCCTAAACGTTGATAAAAGCTGTGAGTATTGTAGGTGTGATTGACATAGCCTAAAACCCCATCATCACCTATTTGCCATAATTTAAAGTTAGTAATCTTATGACGGAAAATCAGAGCGACTAGTAAGTGACTTAATTCATGGATAATGATTCCCAAAAAGCCAAGTACAGCAACGAGCTTATAAGATGTATGACGTAATACCCATTTGGTTAAGAATAGGGATACTAGGTTTATCATATAGGCACTTATAATGGGAACAATAAACCACCAAATAATATGAGAAGTTAAAAAATCAATCATGTTCTAGTAAGTCGACAAAAGGTGCGTTGATTAATTCTGCAATGTCATTTGGGTTAGTTTTATCTGAACGGCCAAGCTCACCGCCACTAACTAAAAAGAACTCAGCATCCTTAGCTGTGGCGTCAATATATATAGGGAAGTGCTTATTTTGCCAAATACCTATTGGATTGTTAGCGCCATGAACATAACCGGTCGTTTTTTGTAGATCCTTAAGCGGTAGCATGGTTACTTTTTTATTGCCAGAAGCTGCGGCAAGCTTTTTCATTGATAACTGTTTTGTAATTGGCAAAACTGCTACTAATGGACCAGTCTTATCACCTGAAGCGGCCAAAGTTTTGTAAATATCATTGTGTGCGACATGATAAGTGCTTAGTATTTTATCGCGTTCTTGTTCAGACTTATCCAAAATATTGAGTACCAAGGGTTCATAAGTCAGACCATGTTTATCCATTATTTGTTCGGGAAGTGTTTTTTTTATTTTTTTCTTTGCCATAATGATTTTATTTTACCACAAATTGGCACCACCAATATAGTTACTGGTCAGACCAGTATATGGTATACTATTTTACATGATGTCAGAAGCAATTTATGTAACCGTACAAGCGGATTTAAAACAAAAAATTTACCAAGGTGAATTTCCAAATCTAAAACTACCAGATGAGCGTTCATTAGCCGAACAATATGCTGTATCACGCTCATCAATTAAGCGTGCGCTTAATGTTTTAGTACAACAAGGGGTTATTTTTAAAAAACGTGGGAGTGGCACATTTGTCAATCCACTTTATTTGAAGAATAATGCTATTTTTCAACATGAAGGGTCAAACCTTGGGGTATCAGACTCTTTTCGTGTGGATGGTCAAGCACCAAGCATTGAATTACTCGACTTTCAAGTTGTGGCGGCGACACCAGAGCAACAACAAGCGTTATTTTTAAATGATGGCGATTTTGTTTATGAAATCAAGCGATTGCGTCGATTAGCAGGTGAACCATTTATGATTGAACGCGGGTATGTGCCAATTGCCGTTGTGCCAGGTTTGAATAAAGAAATTGTCTCTGGATCAGTGTATGAGTACATTGAAAAAACTAAACATCGCACGGTGACAAAATCCTTTATGACAATTATGGCTGAACCATCAACGTCTGAAGATCAAAAATTATTGGAACTTAAAGCAAACGAACCGGTAGGAATCATGGAGGGTATTTTTTTCATGGATGACGGTACGCCTTTAGAATTTTCTACTATGCGTTTGCATTACAAATATTTACGATATAATGCCTTTGTCAGCCTCGATGCTGAATGAAAATAGTCACCGTATCAAACGTGGCTATTTTTTGTTGGAGTAATAGTAATTTAATTTTGTGATTGGGTCGTACCAATACTTATATAGAACCAACCAAACCCTAAACAAGCCGTAACCAATTCAAGCTTTTCACTTGAACAAAAAATGATAATCAGTTATACTGTAAGAGTAAATAACGGAGAAAAGTTCGCGGTTTACGATTCTCTCAAAAAATAAGGAGTATTAAATCTCATGGTAGATTTTAATTCAAAAGAGTACTTAGGACTCGTTGATAAGTGGTGGCGTGCTACCAACTATTTGTCAGCAGGGATGATCTTCTTGAAGAGCAACCCTTTGTTCTCAGTTACTAACACACCAATTGAAGCAGAAGACGTTAAAGTTAAGCCAATTGGTCACTGGGGAACAATTTCAGGACAAACATTCTTGTATGCTCATGCAAATCGTTTGATCAATAAGTATGATTTGAACATGTTCTATATTGGTGGTCCTGGTCACGGTGGTCAAGTGATGGTTACTAACGCCTATTTAGATGGTGAATATACTGAAGATTACCCAGAAATCACACAAGATTTAGAAGGTATGAGTCGTTTGTTCAAACGTTTCTCATTCCCTGGTGGAATCGGATCGCACATGACCGCTCAAACACCTGGTTCATTGCATGAAGGTGGCGAATTAGGTTACTCATTATCACACGCATTCGGTGCAGTTTTGGATAATCCAGAACAAATCGCATTTGCTGTTGTTGGTGATGGAGAAGCCGAAACAGGCCCATCAATGACTTCATGGCACTCAACAAAGTTCTTGTCAGCCAAGAATGATGGTGCTGTATTGCCAATTTTGGATTTGAACGGATTTAAAATTTCAAACCCTACTATTTTTTCACGTATGAGTCATGAAGAAATCACAAAGTTCTTTGAAGGTTTGGGATACTCACCACGCTTTATTGAAAACGATGACATTCATGATTACACAGCATATCACGAATTGGCTGCTCATGTCTTTGACCAAGCTATTGAAGACATTCAAGCTATCCAAAAGGATGCACGTGAAAATGGTAAATATGAAGATGGTACAATCCCAGCATGGCCTGTAATTATTGCACGCTTGCCAAAGGGTTGGGGTGGACCAACGCACGATCAAAAGGGTAACCCAATTGAAAATTCATTCCGTGCACATCAAGTACCATTGAATTTGGAACAAAATGATTTGTCAACATTGAAGCAATTCGAAGACTGGATGAATTCATATAAGCCTGAAGAATTGTTCAATGCTGATGGTTCACTAAAAGATGAATTGAAAGCTATTGCACCTAAGGGCGACAAGCGTATGTCAGCTAACCCTATTGCTAATGGTGGCCGTGCACGTGGTGCTAAGGCACAAGATTTGACTTTGCCTGACTGGCGTCAATTCACCAACGATATTACTAACGAAAATCGTGGACATGAATTTGAAGCAGTGACTCAAAACATGGATATGACAACACTTTCAAATTATTTGGAAGAAGTTATGAAGTTGAACCCAACTTCGTTCCGTGTATTTGGTCCTGATGAAACAATGTCAAACCGTTTGTGGAGCCTCTTTAACACAACTAACCGTCAATGGATGGAAGAAGTTAAGGAACCAAACGATCAATATGTTGGTCCTGAAGGCCGTATTATTGATTCGCAATTGTCAGAACATCAAGCAGAAGGTTGGCTAGAAGGTTATACGCTAACTGGTCGTGTTGGTATCTTTGCATCGTACGAATCATTCTTGCGTGTTGTGGATACTATGATCACACAACACTTCAAGTGGTTGCGTCATGCTTCAGAACAATCATGGCGTAATGACTACCCATCATTGAACTTGATTGCAACATCAACTGCATTCCAACAAGATCACAACGGTTACACACACCAAGATCCAGGTATGTTAACACATTTGGCTGAAAAGAAGTCTAACTTCATTCGCGAGTACTTGCCAGCCGATGGTAACTCATTGTTAGCTGTTCAGAGTCGTGCATTCTCAGAACGTCATAAAGTTAACTTGATCATTGCTTCAAAGCAACCACGTCAACAATGGTTTACTGCTGATGAAGCCGATGTATTGGCTAACGAAGGTTTGAAGATTATTGATTGGGCTTCTACTGCACCTTCTGGTGATGTTGATATTACATTTGCATCTGCTGGTACAGAACCAACAATCGAAACATTAGCAGCTTTGTGGTTGATTAACCAAGCTTTCCCAGCAGTTAAGTTCCGTTATGTAAACGTTGTTGAATTACTCCGTTTGCAAAAGAAGTCAGAACCTAACATGAACGATGAACGTGAATTATCTGCTGAAGAATTTAACAAGTACTTCCAAGCTGATAAGCCAGTTATTTTCGGCTTCCATGCTTATGAAAACTTGGTAGAATCATTCTTCTTCGAGCGTAAGTTCAAGGGTGATGTTTATGTTCATGGTTATCGTGAAGATGGTGATATCACGACGACTTATGACATGCGTGTATATTCACAGTTGGATCGTTTCCATCAAGCAAAAGAAGCTGCAGAAATTTTGTCAGCTAATGGCGCAATTGATCAAGCTGCTGCTGATACTTTCATTGCTAAGATGGATGAAACATTGGCAAAGCACTTCGAAGTTACTCGTAACGAAGGTCGCGATATTGCAGAATTTACTGATTGGAACTGGTCAGCTTTGAAGTAATTTAACTTTAGAGTCGTACTAATCATTGTATAATTTAAGTTATTAGTAAATAAAGTGAACCAAGCATATGTTTGGTTCACTTTTTTATGTCTTTATAATTTAGTTAGGAAAGGAACGCGAATTTTGTTAAACAAAGATGAACCTGCAGACAAACTAGGTGAAGTGTGGGATATTTATGATGTTAATAGGCAATTAACGGGGAGTAAACATTTAAGAGGTCAAGAACTCGGTATTGGTGAGTATCACTTGGTAGTGAACGCTTTGATTTTTAATGATGATGGTCAGGTATTAATGCAAAAGAGATCATTTAATAAAATAAGTTATCCGGGTATATGGACAGTGGCTACTGGTGGATCTGCCTTGGCTGGCGAAAATAGTAGGCGGGCTCTAATTCGTGAATTATCAGAAGAATTACATTTAAGGGTAACGTCAAATCGACTACAATTTATAAATTCGATTAATTATACAGATTGGATTGAAGACTGGTTTGCAGTGCGTATTGACGCATCGTTAACCAACTTAGTTTACCAAAGTTCAGAAATTGAGGCTATACGCTGGGCATCCCTACAAGAAGCAATAAAAATAAACAACCAAAACGGCGTAAACGATAATACGCTATTAACACAAGCACAAACATTGTTATTTTAATAGTCATTAAGAGTATATTCTTAATCGATGGCAGTGCTGTTTATATTGTAAAATACTGTGAAATTTGATATGATAGTGGTTGCATTCATTTCTTTTAAAATAAAGATATGGACGCTTTTTATTGGGATTAAATTATAAAATTAAATCAATGTGATGAGGGTGTTTTCATGTCGGAATTTTTTAAATTAGATCGTAACATTCAATTACGTATGGTTATCATGTTTATTACGATTGCTATCGGATCATCTGTTGGACCTAATATGACAATCTATTATGTTGCTTATTTTGGTGCCGGGATCACGGGAATATTGTTGGTTTTTGTCCAAGTAGCAGGATTTATTGCAGGCCTATATGGCGGTCATCTGGCTGATGTATGGGGCCGTAAACGCGTCATGTTAAGTGGTATTGGTGCAATGGCTGTTGGTTATACGATTGCAGCAACGATGAATTCACCCATGTATATTAATCCTTATGTTACTTTTTTTGGATTTTTGCTGGCAACAGTTGGGATGAGTTTTGCTTCACCTGCAGAAGAAGCAATGATGATTGATGTTTCAACTTTAAAAAATCGTAAATTCATATATGCGATGATGTATTGGGTCATTAATCTTTCTGTTATGATTGGTGCTGCATTGGGTGGTTGGTTCTTTAAAACAGCACGCTTTGAATTATTAATTGGAACAGCAATTGGTGCCATTATAAGCCTGATTATTGTTATGATTTGGGTTACGGAAACATTTCAAAAAGAAAAACGTCAAAACACGGGACAATCGGTTTTGGATGTATTAAAAAGTTATCGTACTGTATTTTCAGATCAACGCTACTTAAAGTTCATGGTAGCAGGCGTTGGTGCCGTTGTTATTTTTTCATCGCCAGATTACTATTTAGCAGCTCATCTGGCGGAGACGTTTCATAGTGTCACGGTACTAGGCATCCAAATTTTTGGGCAACGCATGTTGTCAGTTATTACTATTGTAAATACTGTCATGATTGTGTTATTAATGGGAACCATGACAAAATTATTTTCAAATTGGTCAAATTTGAAGGCGAGCCTTGTGGGTATTGCGATACAAGGCAGTAGCTTTGCTTTAATGTTTTTGCTTAATGATTTTTGGCCGCTGTTCATTGTAGCGATTGTGCTAACAATAGGCGAAATGATTGTGACGCCAGCTAATCAATCGTTGCGAGCTGAAATGATGAATCAAAATAAAGTTGGGGTATATAGTGGATTTAGTGCAGCAACTAGACCACTGGGCTATATTTTATCGTCAGGAATTGTGAGTATTTCGATATTCATTGGTCACATTGGCGCAGCAATTTTGTTACTTGTTGCAACAGGGGTAAGCATGTGGTTTACTTATTTGGCCGTTGTGATGCTACGTGAAAATAGAACGAAATAGTATCTTAAATATATTGAATTGGTGATGGGGTTTTAATGCATTGTAGTCACTTTCTTTGCTATAATGTAATTATGAACTTACAAATTGCAAGATTCATGATAGATACTAGCGCTTTTATTTTTAATGAAGGGGAATAGTAATTGTGTACAAGTCATGGACAAACAATTGAACATGACTTGTAATCTGATTACAAAGACGACACACATCATGTCAAAAATTAAAATTGTGGCAATTGATATCGACGGTACACTGCTTAATGACCAGCGGGAAATTACCCAAGAAGTGAAAAGAGCCATTCAGCAAGCTTTGGTAAACGATGTTAAAATTGTTATTACAACAGGTCGGCCTTTACCAGGTGTTCGTGATATTTTAGCTGATTTGGGTATTCAGGGTAAGGATCAATACGTGATTACATATAATGGTGGTTTGGTCCAGACAGCAGACGGTAAAAAAACACTATTTCGACAACCGTTAGCTGTTAAGGAATTTCAAGCAGTCAACAATTTTATGCTAACCCAAGATACTTACGTACAAGTTGAAACTCAAGATGCTGCGTATACGACAAATCATAGAATTCATCCTTGGGCCAGTTTTGAAAATAGTCTAGTTAATTTGCCATTGTTTGTTTTAGATACAGAAAACGACTTGGAAAAGGTTGAATTCATTAAGGCAATTGCCAATGCTGAAAGTAGTCAGTTAGATAAAGTGCAAGCCGCAATACCAACTGAAATTTCAAATCGTGTTAACGTGATTCGATCGACGGCTAATAACTTAGAATTTATTGACCGCCACGCATCTAAGGGCAATGCTTTGCTTGCCTTGGCGGATGTTTTAGGCATTGAACACATACAGACAATGGCTATTGGCGATCAAGCCAATGACTATTCAATGATAGAACAAGCTGGTATTGGTGTGGCAATGGGGAATGCAATCCCAGAATTAAAAGCTATTGCAGATGAGCAGACGGTAACAAATAATGAATCAGGTGTTGCAAAAGCAATTGAAAAATTTGTCTTAGACAAGTAAATAAATAGGTTATCTATTATAAATAACACTACTACGATAAAAAATGCGGAGGTCGCAAAATGAATGTATTATTATCTGGAGAAGAGACAGAATTAGTTGGCGAACCACTAAAAATTGGCGACACATTGCCACATTTTAAGTTAGAAGATGAGAATGGTGATAAAGTTAAGACGGCTGATTTAGTTGGCAAGTTGACTTTAATTTCTGTTGTACCTGATTTAAATACAGATACGTGTTCTTTGCAAACACGTCACTTTAATCAAGCAGTTGATCAATTCCAAGACGTACAATTTTTAACAATTTCAACAAATTCAGTTGCAGAACAACGTGACTGGTGTGCAGCTGAGGGGGTACATAACTTACGTATGTTATCAGATGAACAAGAGTCATTTGGTTATGCTACTAAATTGTATATACCGGCCCAAGGATTTGATACACGTGCAGTGTATATTGTAGATGCGAAAGGTGTTGTGCGTTATGCACAAATCGTACCAGAAGTATCAGAGGAACCAGACTATGATGACGCATTAAAAGCGTTGAAAACACTCTCAGCTTAAGTGTTTAATGGTTAATTAAAATTTCAAAAAAATATGACTATTTTTAAAATGAACTTGAATGAACATAAAACACTTGGAGCTAAAAATGCCAGAACCTAAATTGAAACTTTTTTCTTTAAGCTCAAATGAGCCACTTGCAAAAAAAATTGCTGAATCAGTTGGCGTACCGTTGAGTGAGATATCTGTGAAACGGTTTGCGGACGGTGAAGTACAGATTAACATTGAAGAAAGCATTCGTGGTGACAATGTTTTCGTTATTCAATCAACTTCTGCGCCAGTTAATGATAATTTAATGGAATTATTAATTATGATTGACGCGTTGCGTCGTGCTTCTGCTAATCAAATCAATGTTGTTTTACCTTACTATGGTTATGCGCGTCAGGATCGTAAGGCGCGTTCACGCGAACCAATTACAGCAAAGCTCGTAGCGAATATGTTAGAACGTGCAGGAACCACGCGCGTGCTAGCGTTAGATTTACACGCGGCACAAATACAAGGGTTCTTTGATATTCCAATGGATCATTTGCAGGCAGCACCGCTATTAGCTGATTACTTAATTGAATCAGGTATTGCTGATAAACAAAATGCTGTCATTGTTTCTCCAGATCATGGTGGTATGACACGCGCACGTAATCTGAACAATATGTTAGCGTTGGAATCTCCAGTTGCGGTTATTGATAAGCGTCGTCCAAAGCCTAACGTAGCTGAAATAGGTAGTATTGTTGGTGATGTACAAGGTAAAACAGCAATTATGATTGATGACATGATTGACACTGCTGGTACAATCACGCAAGGTGCACAATTAATCATGGCACATGGTGCTAAAGAGGTTTATGTGGTTGCTTCGCATGCTGTCTTTTCTGGCCCAGCTATTGAACGCTTACAAAATTCTGTTTTCACAAAAGTTATTTTAACTGATTCTATCGATTTACCAGATGAGAAAAAATTTGATAAATTGGAAATTGTATCAGTTGGTGAATTAATTGGTGAAGCGATTCGTCGCGTGAATAATAACGAAGCTATTTCATCATTGTTTAAAAATCGCTTTCATCGCCGATCACATTAACCATGAGTATATAGCTAAGTTAATAAGATGTCATAGAAAACTGATTAAATTCAGTTTTTTTGTGTTAAATATTACAGAATGGTAAAAAAATGATATACTTAGAGATAGACAAACTAATAGAAAATATATGAGGAGAACGTCCATGAGTAAAATTTTGGTTGTGGATGATGAGAAGCCAATCTCAGATATCATTAAATTTAATTTAACCAAAGAAGGATATGAAGTCGTAACGGCAGCTGATGGTCAGGAAGCATTGACAGTGTTTAATGAAGAAAAGCCTGATCTTGTTTTGCTTGACCAAATGTTGCCTGAAATTGATGGTGTTGAAGTACTACGTCAAATTCGTTCAAAATCAGAAATACCAGTTATTATGGTAACAGCTAAAGATTCTGAAATTGATAAAGTGTTAGGTTTAGAGATGGGTGCCGATGATTATGTCACAAAACCGTTCTCAAATCGTGAATTAGTAGCACGTGTTAAGGCTAATTTACGTAGCCGCAAAGCTGTTGCGCAGCATACTGATGAGTCTGTTGTGAATACTGATGATATTGAGTTAGGTGATTTGACAATACATCCGCAAGCATATATGGTGTCAAAAGCTGGACAAGATATTGAATTAACGCATCGAGAATTTGAACTACTTTATTATTTAGCACAACATATTAGTCAAGTGATGACACGTGAGCATTTATTGCAACAAGTTTGGGGCTATGATTACTTCGGGGATGTGCGAACGGTAGATGTTACTGTTCGTCGTTTGCGTGAAAAAATTGAAGATAATCCAAGTCACCCTAATTGGTTGGCAACACGTCGCGGGGTAGGATACTACTTGCGTCCTGATGCAGAGTGAAAAAATGTCTTCATTGCCGGTAAAGCAAACATTGTTACTTAATAATACAACTAAGATATTTTCTCTGTTATACGCCAAGGAGACAGACGCTAGGCGTCAGCAATTATGAACATTAAGACTAACTTTTTTAAATCTATACGTTTTCGCATCACACTTGTTTTTGTGTTGTTAATGATTATCGCACTCGAACTGTTGGGTGCGTTTTTTGTACGTCAAATAGAACAACAAAATTTAGCGACATTTCAACAACAAATGACCTTACCCAAATATGTGACAGATCAAATTACAACGGCGTTAAGAAATAGGGATGTTGATGCGGGTAACCATGAAATTCAAGATGTGCTAACTGGATTAAATAATACTAACCTTCAAGAAGCACAGGTAATTGATAAAACAGGTACAATTCGTGGGACGTTATCAGTTTCTGGACAACAAACAATTGGTCAAAAAACAACTGATTTGAACGCACAAAGAGCTGTTGCGGGAGAGCAATCTTTCTTAACTTCACGAACAATTAGTGAAAGCGGTGAACGCAAAGAGCTCATGACGACCACTCTCGGTGTCACGACGGGGCGCGTGCGAGATATAACTGGCGTCGTTGTTGTTAAAGCTAGCTTGTTACCAGTGTATCGCAATGTTAACAGCGTGATGCGCTTATTTGTCATTGCTGGCTTGGCAGCGTTGGTTATTAGTATCGCATTAGCATTATTTCTTGCACGTACATTAACACGACCAATTGCACAAATTGATGAACAAACAACTAAGATTGCCGGCGGTGATTATTCAATGGTTAATCATATCTATGGTTCTGATGAATTAGGGCACTTGGCACAATCGGTCAATGAATTATCAACCCGTGTTGAAGAATCAACAGAAACAGTCAATGCTGAACGAAATCGATTGGATTCTGTTTTGACTCATATGGCAGACGGTGTTTTAGCAGCTAATCGTCGTGGTGAAATTACCATTATTAATCAGGCAGCAGCAAATTTTGTTGGCGTTGATCGTGAAGAAGCTATCGGCAAAAATGTGATTGATTTGTTACATTTACAAGGCAAACGAACATTACGTGACATGTTAGAAAATCTTGATGACTTTCGAGTCGATTTATCAGACGATAGTAATGATATACTATTGCAAGCCTATGTGTCGTTAATTAAGCGGCAGTCAGGTTTTATTTCTGGTTTAGTTGTCGTATTACATAATATTACTGAACAGCAGCGTATTGATTCTGAACGACGCATGTTCGTGTCAAATGTCTCACATGAATTAAGAACACCGTTAACGTCAGTGCGATCGTATGTTGATGCTTTAGCAGATGGCGCAATTGACGATCCTGAAATGGCGCAAAATTTTTTGGGTGTGGTACAGGATGAAACACAGCGTATGATTCGTATGATTAATGATTTGTTAGCTTTATCAAGACTAGATCAAGGGACAATGGATGTCAGGCTCGAAATTGTTAATTTGAATAGTTTGTTTAATTTTGTGTTAAATCGATTTGACATGATTATTGAAAGTGATGCTAAAAACACTGATACACCAAATAAAAATTATAATATACAACGTGAATTTACAAATGAAGATGTTTGGGTTGAAGTAGACCCAGATAAATTTACGCAAGTACTTGATAACATTATGAACAATGCTGTCAAGTATTCACCTGATGGTGGGACAATTACAGCACGTCTAATAAAAACTAAAACACGTGCTATTTTAAGTATTTCGGACCAAGGATTAGGTATTCCGCGTAAAGATTTGGATAGTATATTTAATCGTTTCTTCCGTGTTGATAAATCACGTTCGCGCGCACAAGGTGGTACTGGCTTAGGATTGGCAATTTCTAAAGAAGTTGTTGAGCGTTTTAATGGTCGTATTTGGGTCGATTCTGTTGAAAATAGAGGATCAACTTTTTACATTTCACTTGCCTATGTAGATGATGATGTCATTGAGGGGGGGGATTGGGATGCGGAATAAACAAAAATTTCTGCAAAGTGCCTTATTGAATAGTGCACTTGTTCTAACGCTAGTTATCTCAGTCGTTTTAACAGGTTTTATTTTTAGTTCATTTGGTAAAAACGAAGCACCTGATCAGTCGACGGCACAACAACCAGAAAAACAATTGCTTGAAATATTTCGTCCGACGCAATATATTATCAACCAACCTAACGGCTCACAACAGTTGGTTATGAATGCCACTGATGCTAAATTAAAAAAAATCCGTAATGCATTGACAAAGGCACAATTAACAGACGCTCAGATAAAAACCGTGAGTGCTACTCAAATAAAAAAAATTTTAACGATCAAAAAAGCGCAAATTTTTCGTTATCCTGATGTTGTACCAATTTCTTACTTTAATATACGCTATGATCAGCGTGTTTCAACTCGAAAAAATGTTAATTTCGATTACTTTGTCTTAGCATTAGATCGTTCAAATAAAGGTTATTTTGTTAATAGTAAAACAAATCAAGTGATGACTGTAAAAGTAAATGAATTAAATAGCCATGATATTTGGCAACAAGCACAACAGTTACCTAAAGATATGACTGTTAACTTTCAGGCTTATCACAATCATGTTGTACTAAATTATCCAAAGCAAATTAAATTACCAGTGTATTCTTATTTAGTTAATCATCGTGACCCTAAAACCTACGTGTCTGCACTTCTAGGAACGATTAATCAACTTAATGTCACACAAGATGGTGATAAAACAGTTTATACAAACAAGTTAAATAATCAAAAAATAGTCTATGATCCAGACTGGGAAACAGTGACGTTTGAAGATAACAACACAAAAAATAAGTTACCTAAATCGTATCTGAATCGTTTAAATATTGGGCTCTCACAGATTAATTTATTACAGTCTGATTTTACAGACACGCGATTTTATGAAAGTCAGCAAAATGGTCAAAAAATTACTTTTCGTACCTATGTAGAAGGCTTCCCTGTTTATTTTCAGTCTGAAAGTGGTGCAATTCACATGACAATGGATAAACACGGAAATTTGACAAGTACGTATTCTCTTAATGAAATTGGCGTACCTGTACCCAATAATCAACCTGATGTGGTTTTACCGTCAACAGAAGAGATTGTTAAGCAACTATCTGATGCTGGTGTACATGAGAAAGATTACAATTTTATCACTCCGGGATATGAGTGGTTGATTGACAAAGATAGTCAGGCGGCAGTGAATATGCAGCCAACCTGGATGATTGAAACGACCACTGGTTGGCAAAGTGTGTCATCTTTTTTAAAAACACGTTAAATTAGGACTAATCATAAAATCAAGGAGAAAAATATGCAATTTAAACGAATTAAAATACTCATGTTAATTTTGTTTTTTTTGTTGGATATATTTTTGCTCAATTGGTGGCGTTCTGGAGAGGTAGCCCAAGAACGTGTAACAGATGCTAATACAGATATCATTACAGAAATGAAAAAACAAAAAATTAAATTACCTAGATTTGGCACTTCTCTGCATTACAGTAGCTATATTGCTGCGCAATATGCGAATAGAGATGAAATGTCATTACCTGCTGGTCTAGATATCTCGACTAGCAATCATACCAACAATGTCGTTGCCAAATTTAAGCGAGACGTGTTCAAAAAAAATAGTACGGCTTCAAATGAATCAGTGCTAGCGACATATAGCGCTGGTTATCGATTTAATCCAGTATTAACAGCAGACAAAACTAACACCGATCGTGTTTATTCACAAAGCGTTGAAGGATTACCAGTCATTGCTGAGAGCGGTATGATAACTTTTCAGTACAATAAAAGTGGTAAACCAGTAGGCTTTACGAAACGACAATTGGTCAATGTTGAACGACTTCGTGATGCTCGTGCGACAATAACAGAAGAAGATGCTATTATTGCACTATATCGTTACAATGAAATTGACAGTGGTGATCGGTTATCTAAGGGCTATCTGTCTTATGATAGGACCCTCACGGTTAATGGGTACGATATTTTTTTGCCGGTATGGGCTTTTGAAGCATATAGTGGCAATGAAAAATATGTTTTAAAAATTAATGCCTTTACAGGTGATAATTTATCGGAATGATTTAATCTAATATTAATTTTTAACGTGTACAATAAACATAATTCAAGTGATGGGTGGCTAAAATGGCACAACAATCAGTAACAAAAATTATATTGACAGGTGCAATTGCTGGTATTATTGGCGGTGGTGCAATTTTATATGGGCAACGTGGTGTTGAAAACTTACAAGCTACGACACAAAAAGTTAATACAAAAGCCACAAAAACAACGTCCATATCTGATACTGCCACTGCAACATCAGCGTATGGTAAGATTTCGGATGCGGTTGTTTCGGTATTGAATTTTTCAAAGTCAGGCGCTAATAGCTATCAAGAATCATCTGAAGGATCAGGTGTTATCTATAAAAAAGCTGGAGATGCTGCTTATGTAGTAACAAATAATCATGTTATTAACGATGCAGCCCAAATTCAGGTTATGCTTCATGATGGCAAAAAAGTTACGGCGACACTTGTTGGTAAAGATGCTATGACCGATTTAGCTGTATTAAAAATAGATCCAAGTGTTGTGACAACAACCGCTGATTTTGGCGATTCTAGTCAAATACAGGTTGGTCAAAAGGTATTGGCAATTGGATCGCCACTTGGCTCCGAGTACGCTTCCTCAGTGACTGAGGGTATTATTTCTGCTAAAAAGCGATTAGTAGCATCTACTTCTGAGAATGGTCAAAACTATGGTGGATCGACAGTTATTCAAACTGATGCGGCAATTAATCCAGGTAATTCAGGGGGGCCATTAGTTAACTTTCAAGGGCAAGTAGTCGGTATTAACTCGATGAAGCTTTCATCGTCAGCATCTGGTACCAGCGTTGAGGGCATGGGCTTTGCGATTCCTTCTGATCAAGTTGTTGACGTTGTGAATAAACTTGTTAGAGATGGCAAAATAACACGTCCTGCTATTGGTATTGGCCTTGTCGAACTTTCCGCAGTGACGGTGGATGATCAAAAAAAGCTATTAAAAATACCAACGTCTATTAATGGTGGCGTTGTTGTGATGAGCACAACTCAAAATGGACCAGCAGATAAAGCTGGTTTGAAAAAATATGATGTGATCACTGCAATTGATGGCAAGAAAGTCACGGGCCAAGCAGATTTACGTGAAGAATTGTATAAGCATAATTTAAATGACACTGTGACAATTACGTATTATCACCAACAAGATAAGAAAACGGTTAAAGTAAAGTTAACGCAAAAATTAGAAAGCTAACGCCTAGCGTTAGCTTTTTCTTTACCTTATGTTGACAAAAGTAGTAAAATAAGCGTTTTCATGAAATGTTGAAAACTAGTGTGAAAATGTTGATAAAAGTTTACAAAAGTCAATAAAATGTGGATAAATGATATTATATTGTGGAAAAACAGAGTGAAAATATAAAAAAATATTAAATCATGCTATTTTGCTAAAAATATCGATATGTTTCTATTTAAATAGCCATGGTTATCGTATTGTACGCATTTAGTTATAAAAATGACACTAAAATGCATAAATAATATTTAATTTACCTTAAATGCTAACGTTTGTGTTTAAAAGAATATGAATTGTCAAGGGAACATATGTGCTTATCCACAGTTGTGGATAAAAAAGTGGAAAACTGTGGATAAGTTATAATTTAGGAGACATTAGTGACATAAATAGCCTCAAACGGCCTCATAAAAGTTATCCACAATTTATGCTGATATAATCAAAAATTGTGGATAAAAAAGCATGCGAACATTTTAACAGTTGATATAATAGGAATATGATACTTTTGTAGTTTGCTTGTTCGTGTGGATAATTGTGGAAAACTATAAGATACAAATGTTTGCACAATAGATCAGAATATTAAGAAAGTTTAAAAATAGAGGATAATATGAACATTAAATTGATCACAGTTGGTAAATTGAAAGAAAAGTATCTCAAAGATGGTATTGCAGAATATACCAAGCGCTTATCACGTTTTTCTAAAATAGAAATTATCGAATTAATTGATGAAAAAACGCCTGAAAAGGCTAGTATTGCGCAAAATAATCAAATTATGGCTAAAGAAGGTGTACGTATTGATGAAAAAATTGCGCCACGTGATTTTGTTATTGTATTAGCAATTGAAGGTAAGCAATTAGCCTCTGAGGCATTTTCTAAAAAACTGACTGAGGTCACCGTTTCAGGCTATTCGACTATCACGTTTGTTATTGGCGGATCATTAGGACTTGATCCACTAATTAAGAAACGTGCTAATATGACAATGAGTTTTGGCCTACTAACACTGCCACATCAACTTATGCGGCTTGTTTTGATCGAACAAATTTATCGTGCTTTTATGATTCAACAAGGCTCACCGTATCACAAATGAAAATTTTATGTGAATTTGATAAAATAAAACGTGAATATTATAGCAAATAAACGGTGGTTGACATATAATATAGTAAATCATAATTATTTATAAAGGGGTGTGTTGACATGAATGAATTTCCACAAGTTTTAACGATTGCTGGGTCTGATTCAGATGGATCGGCGGGTATGCAAGCTGATTTACATACATTTTTTATTCGGAAAACATATGGTATGAGTGTGTTAGTTGCTGCAGTAGCAGGCAATTCATTGGGCATTCATGCTGCTGAAACATTACCTCTACCTTTTATTGAAAAACAATTTGAAGTTTTAGCTGATGATTTTCAAGTGAGGGCAAGCAAAACAGGTATGCTTTCAGATGCTGATTTAATTGCTACAGTTGTTAATGCTTATAAAACATATAATTTTGGGCCATTGGTTGTTGATCCTGTGATTACAACGAAACACGGCGCACAGCTCTTAGCTGAAAGTGCGTTTCAGGCATTGAAAACTGAGTTACTACCGTTGGCTGAAGTGGCTACACCTAACTTTTTTGAGGCACAACTCCTTACCGGACGGACTATTAATTCAGAGACTGATCAACGTGAAGCAGCACGTGATATTCAAAAATTAGGTGTGAAAAACGTCGTCATTAAGGGATGGCATAATCAAGAAAATCAATCTGAAGTTGCCGATTATGTGTTATTAGCCGATGGTAATGATTTTTGGTTGCGACATAGTTATTTTGATACAACGCATATTAATGGGACAGGGGATACTTTAAGTGCTACAATTGCTGCTGAAATAGCTAAAGGTACAGATGTCGCAACAGCTATTAAAATTGGGCATGATGTGACAAAAGCGGCTATTGAAAATGAAATTGCCGTTGGCCATCAATTTGGGCCGATTAATCATTGGGCTGCAGCAGATATTTAAACTGAAGACAAAAAAGCGACTAGTGGACAACTAGTCGCTTTTTCGAGTTTAATGTATAAAATAAGCTCTTATTCTTATATAAAATCTCTTGGCGCCTTGTTTCTAAAGAGTAGTGTGAGTGCAGCACCAACAAGCATGAGCGCTGCAGCAGTCAGGAAAGTTACTTTTATACCATGCAATTGGATAAGTACATCTAGCGTGCTGGCATGTGTTTTGCCATAGCTAAGAGCTGATCTTGTCATAATAGTAACTAGTGCTGCTGTACCAAATGAAGCAGCAATTTGACGAACGGTTGTGAACATCGCTGATCCATCAGGCATTAGTGCTAAAGGTAAGGCGTTAAAGGCTTCGGTCTGAATAGGCATTAATACTAAGACTAAGCCAAGTTGACGGATAAATTGACCAACAACAGCAAACCATAGTGGGGTTGTTAGTGTTAATGAGGCTAAGATAATTGTGCCAACGGCTGTAATTAAGATACCAATTAAAGTGAGGTACTTGACGCCATATTGGTCATATAGGCGACCACTCCATGGTGATAAAAACGCAGTGACTAAGGCCCCAGGAAACAGTACTAGTCCGGATATAAACGCTGACGCGCCACGAATAGTTTGCATATAGAGTGGTAGCATGAGCGCGCCACCATACATAGCAATCATTAAGACAATGTTAATTAACATGGCAATGACAAATTCACGTTCTTTTAAAACCGCCATGTTAAGTAATGGTGTTTTTGTTGAAAATTGCCGCCAAATGAACAAGGCAGTGACAATTAAGCCAATAACAACAAATCCCCAGACGGTGAATTCAGACCATGGTGTTGCGCCAGCATTTGAGAAACCATAAAGTAATGAACCTAGGCCAATGCTAGATAATACAACGCCAATAAAATCAAATTTGAGCATCTTTTGCTCACCAATATTCTGTAATAAAAAGTAAGCAAGTATGAAATCGGCAATAATTAGGGGTGCTACGATGAAAAATAAAAATCGCCAAGATAGATTGGTAACAATAAAACCAGATAGTGTTGGGCCGAGTGTGGGTGCAAAGTTCAGTGCTAAACCAATTAAGCCCATTGCACCACCACGTTTATCGGGGGCAAAAAGATTCATCACAATAACGTTCATTAGTGGGCCAAAAACACCAGCGCCCATAGCTTGAATCATTCTACCAGTAATTAGAATGGTAAAGTTTGGCGCAAATCCTGCTATAAGCGTGCCAATTGCGAATAAGCCAACAGCGGTAAGGTAAAGTCTACGTGTCGTTAACCTTTGAATTAGAAACGCAGTGAGGGGGACCATGACCCCATTAACTAGCATGTAGCCATTTGTCATCCACTGTCCTAGTCCTGGACCAATGTTGAATTCATGCATAATATTAGGCAAGGCAACATTCATCAGTGTTTGATTTAAAAAACCAAGAAATGTGCCTATGACAAGAATGATGAGAATTGATTTTTGTTTTTTTGATATATTCAAGCGCTATCCAACCTTTCTTTTTAAATAATTATAACATGTGGTTAATCATAATATATCGATAAATATGTAAACAAAAAACCAGTATTTTTACTGGTTTTTGTCAGGTCAAATTAAATTACTTTGTTACAGGTAATTCTTCTGACTTACCTTTTGCCCATTGTTGCAACTTTGCAATAGCAGTTTGACGTTGTTTCTTAGCTGAGTTGTGTCCGACCTTGCGAGCACGGGCGAATGAATTAAGCGGCTTCTTTAATGCCATGATGGGTACTCCTTTTTCAAATGTTTTTACATACAAGAACTTATTATACGTTATATGAGTTTAAAAATCAATCTTTTTAAAAAATAAGTGTTTCTAAAATATCATAAAATTAAGGTACAATAGATATATGGAAATATGGTCTGAACAAACAATTAAAGATTTTCGTCGTACGTTACTTGATTGGTATGATAAAGAGGGACGTTCGAATTTACCTTGGCGTGTGAATCATGAACCTTATCGCGTGCTTGTTTCTGAAATTATGCTGCAACAAACACAAGTAGATACGGTTTTACCATACTATGAGCGATTTATGTCGGATTTGCCAACTGTTGAGGATTTAGCAGACGCACCAGAAGCACAAGTATTGAAACTCTGGGAGGGACTTGGCTATTATTCGCGCGCGCGTAATTTACAAAAAGCAGCTAAGTTTATTGTGGCAGAGTTACATGGCCATTGGCCGGAAAGTTCAGATGATTTGCAGGCGTTACCCGGTGTGGGGCCTTATACGTCAGCGGCTATTGCATCTATTAGTTTTGGTGAGGCTGTACCGGCTGTTGATGGCAATGCTTACCGCGTATTTAGTCGATTACTTAAAATTGATGCTGATATTGCTAATACAAAGGCACGTCATATTTTTTACGATGCCATTTTACCAATTGTGGATCCGTTACGTCCTGGAGATTTTAATCAAGCGATTATGGATCTTGGATCAAGTTATATGACTGCTAAAAATCCTGACAGCCAAAACTCACCAGTTCGGGCCTTTAATGGGGCCTTTCGTGATGATGTGGAAACTAATTACCCAGTTAAAACTAAAAAACAAAAACCAGTCAAACGACAATATGTGGCAATTATTTCCGAAAAAGATGGCCAATTATTATTTGAACAAAGGCCAGATACTGGTTTATTAGCTGGTTTTTGGACGTTTCCATTAATCCCGATTACTAGTATTGATGATATTGAAGGGCAACAACTCAATATTAAGCCAATTATTCATGTGTTCACGCATCGGCGTTGGGAAATATGGTTGGTGAAACGAGCGGTTGAACGCCTGCCAAACCAAAAATATCTATCACCAAATGACTGGCAAACATTATCTTTACCTACGTTACAACATAAACTACTTAAAGCGCTGGAGGATTTAAAATAATGTTTCCTAATATGAAATTAAAAAAGTTGTTTTTTTGGACACTTGAGTTATTGGCAGTGGCTGTATTAATTTTCATTGTTTCTGGGTTTGATTTTTTGATGCGACCCATTACAGTTTTTATTTCAACAGTATTTGTGCCATTACTTGTAGCTGGTTTTCTTTATTATGTCTTAAAACCGATTTTAACATTAGTAAAAAAAATAAAACTTTTTGGTAAACCAATACCGCATCAATTTGCTGTTATTATCACTTTTGCCTTATTTTTGTCTGTTATTGCTATAGCGTTAATTGTTCTTGTGCCAACTTTGATTCGTGAAATATCAAATTTGATTACGGTTATGCCAAGCTTTGCAAAAGATATGCAAAGCTTTACAACAGAAACAATCAACAGTCGATGGTTTAAAAACCTTAATTTATCTGTTAATGCCGATCAAATTAGATCCGCTGTTGGTAAATATGCCGCATCATTTTTAACTGTTACGGCTGGAACTTTGGGAACGGTTGTGTCTACAGTTACCTCTGTTACGATTAACTTGGTTACCATTCCAGTTGTGCTATTTTATATGTTAAGTGATGGCAATCGTTTGGTACCTGCCATCAAAAAAGCTTTTCCAGATCGACATGCACAGAAAATATCTGAACTAACGACAAAAATGGATAACACGATAGAAAAATATATTTCAGGGCAGGCCATTGAAATGTTATTTGTTGGCGTTACAATGGCTATTGGGTATTTACTTATTGGACAGCCCTATGCTTGGTTACTCGCTGTCGTGGCTGGGATTACAAATATTGTGCCATATATTGGTCCTTGGATTGGCGTGATACCATCTTTAATTGTTGCCAGTACGCAATCTTGGAAACAGGTATTATTTGTTTTGATCGTGATGACGATTGTTCAACAACTTGATGGTAATTTTATTTATCCTAATGTTATTGGGAAATCATTAGCGATTCACCCATTGACAATCATGCTACTATTAATGGTAGCGGGGAATTTATGGGGTATTGTTGGAATGATCATTATTGTACCCGTATACGCAGTTCTAAGAGTAATTATTGCTTTTGTTTTTGAACTAGCTGCATTGACCAAAAATAAAGAAATACTACGGGAAGAATGATTTTTATTTGGTTATTTTAACGAGCTGTTGCCAAAAGAGTTAATTGTTATTTTATATGTGTTCCTATAGCAAAATTACCAATAAAAAATGTAACAAGCGTTGTTGTGATAAGATATGATGTTGATTTGATTAATTTATGTACGTCAATTAAAAGGTAATATGCAATTGGGTATTGACGTATGAGCATTTTTCAAGTAAACTAATATAGTTGCGTAAACAACAATGCGGGTGTGGCGGAACTGGCAGACGCGCTGGATTTAGGTTCCAGTGCCGCAAGGCGTGCAGGTTCGATTCCTGTCACCCGTATAAGAGAATTAGTATTCTCTGGGGTATCTAGTATGATTTAGGCATACTTGAGTACTTGGAGTTGCCGACTTAGCTCAGTTGGTAGAGCATCTCACTAGTAATGAGGGGGTCAACGGTTCGAATCCGCTAGTCGGCATCAGATAAAAGTAGTGATACATTGTATCACTACTTTTTATTTATTAATCTAGTAGGCTTTACAAACTAGTAGAGGCGGTTTATAATACTAGTATGCTAAACATATTACTGAGAAGGTATAAAAATGAAACAAAATATTTCTAGTCAAATGCTTAAAGGTATTCTACAAGGTGTGATGTTAATTATTTTAGAAAAAAAATCAGACTATGGATATGGCATTAGCAAACAAATTAATCGATATGGTTTATCAGATATACCGAAAGGTACAATCTATCCTTTATTAACAACAATGGAAAAGCGTGGCTTAGTTGAAGGAAAAATGAAACCATCACTAGAAGGTCCCGACCGTAAATATTATTTCATAACAGTTGCAGGTGTACAAGCTAAAAAAGATTTTATTAATGAATGGCAGTTTTTGGCGGGAGCAGTTAATCAATTGATTGACGAAGGGGAAAACAATGATAACAAAAGAAATAATTGAAGCAAATAATTTGTTACGTGAAAATTTGAATACAGAAAATAAAGCGTTTTATGAAAATTTATTATTGTACATCAGAATTGAAGGATTTGCACGTAACGAACACAAAATAGAGACGCAGTTATTAAGTATACTACAAGATATTTTGGAGGCACAAGGTGAAGGGGTTTCAGCAGCAGATTATTTTGGTAAAGAACCTAAAGTTATTGCTGATGATATATTGTCTGAAATGCCGCGTCATATTTTGGAAGTTATCAAAGTAGGTTTTTATGTCGTATTAACGTACATTGGTGTTTGTTTTCTACCATCTTTAATGGTTGCAGAGAAGCCTATTGATATTGGTATGTTAGTTATTTCAGGAGCTTTTCTATATATTGTGGTTTTGATTGGTTTTAAATATCTTGGACGAACAGTTTATCAAGTCAATACGATATTAAAAAATAAATATTTACAATATTTTGTCATTTGGATAGTCATCTGTCTTGCTATTGCACCAATTTACTTAATGAGCATGTTTTTGAAAACGCCACTACGTTTGAGGTTAGATGGTGGATTGGGGATGGTTATTATTTTGTTAGCATTAACAATCGGGCTATACTTCTTCATACGTGCAAAGGATAAAACACTGCTTTGGCCATTTATTATTTTTTTGGTTGGTGCAGGTGTCATGGGCATTGTGACACGATTGCCTAAACTAAATGCGATGTTGCTCCATACGGAAAAAGGACGATATTTAATAGCTGGCGTAATAATAGTGTTACTATTAACATTTTACTTACTAAATTTTGTTGCACTGAAAAAAATTAAAAAATAAGCAGTAGCTATGTGTAAAACATAGCTACTGCTTATTTTAATCATTAATCTCGTCGTGTCAATTTCACGACACCTTCCCAGCGTGCTGTTTGTGGGAACATATCAATACTTTGAATATAATCGACTTTATAGGCCTTTGTTAAGTCAACTAAGTCACGGGCCAATGTTGATGCGTTACATGAAATGTAAACGAACTTTTCTGGTTTTGTACGCAAAATTTCACGTCGCAAGGCAGTATCTAATCCAGTACGTGGTGGATCAACAACCAGTGCATCGGCTAACCAACCTTCTGACTGCCATTTTGGAAACAGGTCTTCTGCTGTTCCTATTTCATAGTGGGCGTTATCAATGTGGTTGATTTTGGCATTAATGTTAGCATCATCAACTGCTTCAGGAATGATTTCCATACCGCGGACTTCGCCAACTTTATCAGCTAAACTTAAACCAATAGTCCCGACACCAGCATAAGCATCGACTAGTTTATCAGCGTGTGTCAAGTTAAGCGCAGTGAGTGCTTCTTGATAGACTACTCCCATTTGTGTATGGTTGAGTTGCATGAACGCACGTGGAGACAACTGGAATGTTTTACCCATAACGGTTTCTTCGATGTAATCTTTACCCCATAATTTGATTGTTTCATCTCCCCAAACTAGGCTGGTACGACCAGGGTTGAAGTTTTGGAAAATACCGGTTACTTCAGGGAGTGCTTGATTGATGGCTGTAATCAGTGCAGTGTCGCCAGGGAAACCATCAGTATTGGTAACAAAGGTAAGTTGTACTTCACCAGTTGTATGTGACACACGAACAACAACAGTTTTAACAGTGCCGTGATTTTTATCTTCATTATAAATTGAAACTGAAAGCTTATCGAGCAATTCGCGAATTGCTCGCATAACTTTCATTGTAACAGGATCTTGGGTATGGACAACTGGTAGATCGACAAGATCGTGACTGCTACGTTTGTACATACCGACACTGAGTTTTTTACCAATTTTGCGAACAGGAAATTGTGCTTTGTTACGGTATTCGTAAGGATTTTCCATACCAATTGTGTCACGCAAATCGTAATCAGACCAACCGCGTGGTTGGAATTTTTCTAGTGATTGTACAAGGACATCTTTTTTAAAGGCTAACTGTGCGGGATAAGTCATGTGTTCGAGTTCAAAGCCACCGACTTCAGCAGCAAATTCATCCATGGGTTTAACCCGATTTGGTGATTTTTCACGGATTTTTAACACACGGGCCGCAATGTATTTAGGTTCGACCTCAGTAACTCTAACAACAGCCACCTCGTCTGGTAAAGCACCAGGAACGAAAACAATTTTACGTTTAAAGTAGCCAATACCTTCGCCATTGATACCTAAGCGTTTGATTGTGAGTGGGAAATTTTGATCGACATGGACATCCACACCATCGAAGTGAGAATCTTGTCTTTGACCTGATTTACGTGGATCAAATTTCTTGCCGTAAAAAGGTTTTTTACCACTGGAATTGAGGTTTTTTTGTGCGTAGGCACGTTTTTTTGGTGAATTTTCTGTCATGATGTTTATTGTCTGAGCGTGTTATTTGAACCAGTACTCAGACGTTTCCTTTCTGCATTGCAATGCCATGGTGACGTTGTTACTTATTAAGTATAACAGCTCAAAAAATATAAAATAGTTTACATATATGAGTGATTTACATTTGTGTTATAGTACATATGTGTTATAATTATAGTACATATGTGTTATAATTATAGTTGTAAAGGAGATGTGGAAAAATGATAAGAAGCAACAACTTTATTAACCGCAATCACGATCGTGTACGCGGACAAACTTTAAATTGGAGTGATGATTATGAGATTTGATATTAAGGCGTATTTGGATGACAATTCGCTAACGATCTACCGAGTAGCGAAAGATTCTGGATATGGTTATACAACAATTCATAAATCATTTAACAAAACGCAATCAGATGCAACTAGTTTGAATATGAGAGATCTTGATGCGCTTGCTAAAGCGCAACATCAAGCAATGTGGGAAGTATTACGAGACCTTGAAAAATTATATTTTAATTCAGACGAAGGTTGATGTAATTCAGTATGTTTCACGTAGCTGATAACTAAGTATCTGATATAAATGAAGAAAAAGGGGAATTTTAAATGGCTAATGACAATTTTTTAAATGATCCATTCGGATCAGATATGAACAATATTTTTAATAATATGATGGGCAATATGAATGGTTATAATTCTGAAAACCGCCGTTATCTTATTAATGGACAAGAAGTGTCGCCTGAGCAATTTGCACAATATCGTCAAAGTGGGCAATTACCTCAAGGTCAGCAAGCGTCAATCAATGGGAATAACGCTGGTCGACAGGTAGCCCAAACGCAGGGACAACCTAAGCAGGAAGGCATATTAGCTAAGTTAGGCCGTAATTTAACACAAGAAGCACGTGATGGCTTGCTTGATCCAGTAATTGGCCGTAATAAGGAAATTCAAGAGACTGCAGAAATTCTGGGCCGTCGTACGAAGAACAATCCTGTATTAGTGGGTGACGCTGGTGTTGGTAAAACGGCTGTCGTTGAAGGCCTCGCACAAGCAATTGTAACGGGGGATGTACCTGCTGCAATTAAAGATAAGGAAATTTACTCGATTGATATTTCAAGTTTAGAAGCAGGGACGCAATTCCGCGGTGCCTTTGAAGAAAATATTCAAAACCTGATGAAGGAGGTTAAATCAGCAGGCAATGTTATCTTATTCTTTGATGAAATTCATCAAATTTTAGGTGCCGGTTCTACTGGTGGTGAAGATGGTGGCAAAGGCTTGGCCGATATTATTAAGCCAGCCTTGAGTCGCGGTGAAATTTCGTTAATTGGTGCGACAACTCAAGATGAATATCGTAACACAATTATGAAAAATGCTGCTTTGGCTCGTCGATTTAATGAGGTCACAGTTAACGCACCATCTGCGCAAGATACATTATTAATTTTAAAAGGCATTGCGACATTATATGAAACGCATCATCATGTTTCTCTACCTGAAGATGTATTGAAAGCCGCTGTTGATTACGCGGTGCAATACATTCCGCAACGTTCGCTACCTGACAAGGCGATTGATTTGTTAGATATGACAGCAGCTCATTTGAGTGCTAAAAATCCAGTAACAGATAAAGTCAGTTTAGAAAAGCAATTACATGATACCAAAGAAAAACAGGAGAAAGCTGTTGCAGAAGAAGATTTTGAAGCTGCATTAAAATATAAGAATACAATTGCTAAATTAGAACAGAAAATTGACGGCGCAGATGAAGCGACAAAAGTTGTTGCCACTGCAAATGATGTGGCAGAATCTGTCGAACGTTTAACGGGTATTCCAGTAGCACAAATGGGTGCTTCTGATATTGAGCGTTTGAAGACAATCGGTGATCGTTTGGCTGGCAAGGTTATCGGACAAGAAGACGCAGTTAACATGGTTGCACGTGCAATTCGTCGTAATCGTGCTGGATTTGATGAGGGCAATCGACCAATTGGTAGTTTCTTATTTGTTGGTCCAACAGGTGTGGGTAAGACCGAGTTAGCTAAGCAACTCGCATTAGATATGTTTGGTAGTAAAGACAATATTGTACGGTTAGATATGTCAGAATATTCAGACTTGACAGCAGTATCAAAGCTAATTGGTACGACTGCTGGTTATGTTGGATATGACGATAATAGCAACACGTTGACAGAAAAAGTACGTCGTAATCCTTACTCAATTGTCTTACTTGATGAAATTGAAAAGGCAAATCCACAAATTTTGACCTTGTTGTTACAAGTGATGGATGATGGTCGTTTGACTGATGGACAGGGCAATGTTGTTAACTTCAAAAATACAGTGATTATTGCAACTTCCAATGCTGGTTTTTCCGATAAAAGTGATGGAGAACTCATGGCGCGTTTGGCACCTTACTTCCGTCCAGAGTTCTTAAACCGTTTTAATGGCGTGATTGAGTTCTCAACTTTGAGCAAAGATGATCTCAAGCAAATTGTTGATTTAATGTTAGCTGATGTGAATGAGACTTTGGCTAAAAAAGAGTTGACTTTGCAGGTTTCAGACGCCGTCAAAAATCACTTGATTGAAGATGGTTACGATGAAGCAATGGGTGCACGACCACTCCGTCGTGTCATTGAGCAACAAATACGTGATCAAGTCACCGATTTTTACCTAGATAATCCGGGTGCGAAGGAACTAATTGCAGACTTAATTGACGGGCAAGTTGTGATATCAGCTATTGTTCAGAAATAATATTGTGTCAAAAAACGGTTAGCAGTAACATGCTAGCCGTTTTTTAGTGTCTGATTATTGTCATTTTCAAAAAACAATTCAAATAACGATGATATTCAAAAAATCTTGTCTAGACTAGCAATCCTATGTTGCGTTGCCAAGGGCTTTACTTGTCTATACATTTGGGTAAAAATGCCAGTTTAATTAGTTGTAAGCGCTTACAGATGATGTTATATTTAACTTGTAAACAGCGATAGAGGAGAATTTGTGATGAATAAATATCAGATCATCCATGATGAATTGCTAAAAAAGATTAATGATGGGAAATATCCAGAAGATGCAAAATTACCTAGTGATTTTGCCTTAATGAATCGCTATCATGTTGCTCGTGAGACGTCGCGAAAGGCTGTTGCAATGTTAGTTGATGAAGGATATGTCATGCGAATTAAAGGTCGTGGGACATTTGTTATTAACCAAAATCGTTATTCATTTCCGATTTCGCATGTTGAAAGTTATCGTGAATTAGCAGCACGCTTAAATCTCAACGAGCGGACACAACTGGATGCTATTTCAGATAAAGACGTGCCATTGGTTTTTGATAATGATGGGCAATTACCCTTACCGGCAACGGAAATTGTGCGTATTCGTTATTTGGATAACGAGCCCGTCATTATTGACCGGGACTATGTTTTAAAAGATGTTGTCCCAGAAATTAAAAGTTTATCAACGTCATTGTCATTATTTGAATTATTTGAGCAAAAGTTAGGTTTAGTGATTAGTTATGCAAAAAAGACAATTACGATTGAAACCGCCAATACATTGGATAGGCAGTTAATGTCATTGACAGAACCAATGTCAATTGTTGTGATTCGTTCAGAAACATTTCTGAATGATGGGAGAATTATCTCATTTACTGAATCTCGTCATCGTGGCGATCGATTTAAGAGTGTTGAATTTTCTAGACGCCATTAGGATGACGTTTAAAAATGGTTATGTATAGGAGAAAAGAAATGGCACAAACAAAAATTTTGGCGCCGCTTGCCGGCAGACTTATTCCACTAATAGAAGTTGATGATCCAATTTTTAGCAAGCAGACGATGGGTGAGGGATTTGGGCTCATACCAACGGGTCATGATATTGTTGCCCCAGTGACTGGTGAAGTTATTGCCCTACAAGGACACGCATTTGGTTTGCATAATTCAGATGGCTTAGATGTGTTGACACATATTGGCCTTGAAACAGTCAGCCTTGATGGCAAACCATTTTCATGGACAATCAAAAAAGGCGATCATGTACGTGCTGGCGATAAAGTTGGGTCTGTTGATTTGACTCAAATTACTGCTGCTAAGTTATCTACAACCACCATGGTGGTTGTCACAAACACGGCTGAGAGGTTAGAAAAGTTAGAAGTCATCGGTTATCAACCAGTAACAGCTGGTGAAATGGTTGCTAATGCGACGATTAAACAAGAAGTAACCGAAACAACTAAAATGAGTAGCGCAAAAAAAGGACCTGATAATCAATATGAGGAACTTGCTACTGATATTATTGCTGGTGTTGGTGGTGCACAAAATGTAGATAAAGTGATTCACTGTATTACGCGATTGCGTTTTTATTTGAAAGATCATAACGCTGCTGATAATCATGCTATTGAAAGCTTAGATGGTATAGCGGGTGTGAATTATGCTGATTCATTAGGACAATATCAAGTTGTTATTGGTCCAGCTGTGGCTGATGTTTACGATGAGGTAGTTGCCCAGTTAGGTGATAGCGTTGTTGATGATGAAGCAACAAATCAAGCAGTTGCTGAAACAGCAGGCAACAATGCTTCTAAAAATCCAATCGTACATGCGTTTCAGGCAATTATTGGCACAATTACGGGTTCAATGATGCCAATAATTGGCTTGCTTGCTGCTGGTGGTATGTTAAATGGTTTCTTGAGTTTAGTATCGAATCAAGCATCATTTCCGGCTATTTATTTTATTGATCCAGCGTCAAGTACGTTTACAATTTTGCAATCAATGGCAATGGCACCGTTTTATTTTCTACCAATTCTAGTTGGTTTTTCAGCGGCACAACAACTTAAAAGTGATCCATTTGTTGTGGCAGCCATTGGTGCATTTCTTGTTAAACCAGAATTTATTAGTTTAACAAATGCTCATGTTGTCAATAATGAGCTTGCACAGCCTGGTAAAATTATGGGAACATTATTTGGGGTTAGTTTGAATTCGAGTTTCTTCGGCTTGCCAATTAATATTCCAAGTTATGCCTATTCAATTTTTCCAATTATTTTTGCCGCGTGGCTAGCACGCCCAGTTGGTAATTGGCTTAAAAAGAAGTTGCCCTTAGTCTTACGATCAATTTTCCAACCGTTACTAACATTAGTAATTGTGGCTTCTGTAGTGTTGATTTTTGTCGGACCTGCAATCACGTTAGCATCGCAAGGTATTTCTACTGTGATTAACTGGTTACTCCATTTGAATTATCCATTGTCTGGTTTGATTATTGGTGGTTTGTACCAAGCACTTGTCATATTTGGTTTGCATTGGATGGTTGTGCCATTGATTGCTAACGAAATTGCACAAACAGGACATTCAACGTTGAACGCTATTGTTAATTTTACAATGATTGCGCAAGGTGCTGGTGCGCTAGCTGTCTGGGCAAAAACAAAAATTCCTTCACTTAAAGGGCTTGCCGGCGCTGGCTTCTTATCAGCAATGGCTGGTATTACCGAGCCTGCTATGTATGGTATTAACTTAAAGTATGGTCGTGTGTTCTGGATGGCTAATATTGGTGGTGCTGTTGGTGGCTTGATTGCAGGACTGTTTAACTTGAATATGTATGGTTTCACTGGTTCATTAATTGGTTTCCCATCGTTTGCTGTACCAAAAGGACAGGTAGGCGCTGGCAATAATATGTTGATCTTCTGGATTGCGTCGGCCGCAACAATTATCGTGTCGTTTGCAATGGTTTACTTCTTCGGATTTAAAGATTCAGATGTGAATGCAATAAAAACCGTTGAGAAGAAAAATGCCTTTAAAGATGCTGTTGGTAAATAAGCTGTTAACATTTAAGGAGGAAACATGACAGAAAATACTTGGTCGTTAACTTATGATGATGTCGTTACTGGCGTAAAAAACTATGGTCGTGAAAGTTTACTTAGTTTAGGAAATGGTTTTCTTGGTTGGCGTGGCTCACTTGTTACAAACACTTATGATGACGATTTTTATCCTGGGTTATATGCAGCTGGTGTCTTTAATCAAACGTCAACACCAGTTGCTGGACGCGCTGTTATTAATGAAGATTTAGTTAACTTACCAAACGTGCAATTGATGACTGTATCAGTTGCTGGTAAATCTTTAGTGATTAACAATGAAACGATGACGACTTTGGCACGACGACTTGATTTTAAAACCGGCACATTAGTTGATCAATACTGTATTTTGGCAGATGATAACCCAGCGCATTTTGTTGATATTGAAACTACCAAAATTGTTGACCCGATAAATTGGCATTGTTTGGCTTTGAAATTTAAAGTGACACCTAGTTATGATGTTGATTTGACAATTGATGCCAAAATTGATGGTAGTATTGAAAATAAAAACGTTGCGCGTTATCGAGATTTTGATTCGAAAGAATTTATGATTCAATCAATAACTAACACAACTTTAACAACACGTACACGGACAACTGACGTAACAGTAGCTGTGGCATCGCGATCAAATGGCGAAAATGTGCAATCAAAAACAACTCAGATAACAGATGACAGTATTATTGATCATTATGTCACTCAGGGCCAAGCGGGAAAAGCAGTAACCATCACACGTGTGATGGCACTAGCAACTGATTTGGAAACAAAAACAGATGCCACATTATTCGTTCAGAATGCCATTAATCAGACAACATTTTCAAAAATTGAACAAAATAGTCATGACTATTGGCATGAAGTATGGCAGACAAAAGATATTCAAATTACTGGCGATGATGCGATGCAAAAATTAGTTAGAATGGGTATTTTTCATTTGAATCAAATGGGGAATAGACACGCTAATCCAGAGTTAGATGTGTCTGTTGGTTCTCGAGGATTAACTGGGGAAGGTTATCGTGGCCATATTTTCTGGGATGAACTGTTTGCGTTACCCTATTATTCAGCAAACGAACCAATTGTGGCACGATCAATTTTGAAATATCGCACCAATCGCTTGGCAGTAGCTGAAAAAAATGCTTTGTCTGAAAATGAGATTGGTGCAATGTATCCTTGGCAATCTGGGATGTATGGGGATGAACAAAGCCAGTTAATTCATTTAAATACAGTTGATAATACTTGGATTGCTGATAATTCTCGCCTGCAACGTCACGTGTCTTTGGCAATAGCCTATAACATGTGGGCATACCAGAAAATGACAGGTAAGCTAGATCATCTGGATAATAATGGGTTAGAAATGCTCATACAAATCGCTAGATTTTGGATTAACAAGGCGCAATTAGCAGGCGATCGATTTATTATTGCTGGTGTGATGGGGCCAAATGAGTTTCACGAAGAAATTCCTGGTGCGCATAAGGGTGGTTTACTTAACAATGCCTATACAAATATTATGTTAGTGTGGTTATTGAATTATTTGCATGACTTATCACAAAATCTAGCTAGCAATTTTAGTCAGGTCGCTAAGCAAGTTGGGTATACTGAAGAAGAACAAAAAAAGGCAGAGATGATGCGTCATCTCTTGAAATTGTCAATTAACAGTGATGGTATTGTTGAACAATATGAAGGTTTCTTTCAATTGAAACAGTTAGATTTTGCTGCTTATAAAACTAAATATGGCGACATTCATCGTATTGATCGACTTTTAAAAGCAGAGGGAAAATCACCAGATGATTATCAAGTCATTAAACAAGCTGATTTCTTGATGTTAATTTATAATTTAGGTGCTACGCATACTCGTGAGTTGATTATGCAATTGGGATATCAATTACCAGCTGATTGGTTAGCTAAAAATACGGCCTATTATTTAGCACGGACAACACATGGTTCAACAACATCGCGACCAGTATTTGCAGGTATTTATGTTGAACTTGCACGGCAGGGGAATACAATATTTGAAACACAAGCTTATGACTTTTTAACTGATGCAATTGGTTCAGATTATTATGATATACAAGGCGGTACAACAGCTGAAGGTGTTCATATGGGCGTGATGGGTGAGACACTAGCAGTCATTCAAAACGACTATGCTGGTGTGGATATGCTACATGGTACATTTACATTAAATCCACGGCTGCCTAAACAATGGTCAAAACTAAGTTTCACACAGCAATATCAAGGGACAAAGTTAACCATTGAAATGACAGCTAAAGAAGTGACAATTGTTAGTGATCGTGATATTAACATTGTGGTTGCTGGACAAACAGTTGAACTTATCGGCCAACAAGAGAGAAAGGTAGTTTACAATGGTTGAATTTTCAGACATTAAAGGCTTTACGTTTGATTTAGATGGTGTCATTACTGATACGGCTAAGTTTCATGAGCAAGCATGGCATGATTTAGCAACGCAAATAGGTGTTACTTGGTCTGATGATCTGGGTAGCCAATTGAAGGGCATTAGCCGTATGGATTCTTTAAATATGATTTTGTCAGCTGGGGGACAGCAAAACAAGTATAGTGATGATGAAAAATTAACGTTCACTGCACAAAAGAATACCCATTATGTTGAACTCATTCAAGGCATTACACCAGCAGACATTTTACCAGGAGTAACCGCGTTTTTGTCAGAACTTAAGTCTGGTGGCTATATTGCAAGTATTGCAAGTGCTTCTAAAAACGCACCGAAAATCCTTGAAAAGTTAGGCATTACCGATAACTTTGTCGGAATTGTTGATCCAGCAACCTTATCACATGGTAAGCCTGATCCAGAAATATTTACTAAAGCTGGCGATATTTTAAAGCTAGATCCAAACCAAATTATAGGGTTGGAGGACGCTAGTGCAGGAGTAGAAGCCATTAAAGCCTCAGGGCAGACAGCTTTAGGAATTGGCTTAGCTGCTAAATCTGCATCTCCGCAGTTATGGGTAGCAAGTACAGCAGAAATTTCGTTGGCAAATATTGCTGCTGGTATGCGAAATAATCTATAAATGCAATGTAATTATGAGAAAATAAATCAATTATAAGTTTGGTACTAGACGCTATTATGTGGCGTTTAGTACTTTTTTTATTGGTATCAGTTTGTTGATAAAAAAATAGTATGTTTAAAAAATTCAGGATAATTGTATATGAAGCTAAAAATTAAAAAGTTGTAGTGACATAAGTTACATAAGTTACTTTACTTTCTTTTTGTTAACTATTTCACATAATAAAGATATTATAGTTATTGGAAAGTACAATAAATTTATTGGAGGCTTTAAAAATGGACTTTTTCAATGCGTTGGAGAGGACGTTCACTAATGTTAATATTGTGAGCGCGATCACATCTACGGTGTTTATTATTTTAATTGGTTATGCTATGCGCAAACGGGGGATTTTTACAGATACATTTGCTAAAACGTTGACCAAAGTTGTATTAAGTGTTGCGTTACCTGCATTAGCGTTTACATCTTTCATGCAACCAATCGATCCTAAAACGTTGAGTCAGAGTACGAATGTTTTAATTTGGGGAATCATCATGTATATTGTTTTGATTTTTGTAATGAACCCATTTTTTGCTATGTACAAAACAAAGGGTGATCGACAAATGACCTTAAAAGTGTTATCTATTTTTGGATCAACAACTTTTTTTGGTTTACCTATTGTTGGTGCTGTATGGGGGGCCAAAGGTATACTCTATGGCTCAATATTTAATATAGGTTATCGTATTTTTCTTTACTCATACGCTTACATTAAAATGTCGGGGCTCAAAATGGAGGCATCAAATATTAAAAAAATGTTTCTTAACCCTATTGTGATTGCAACCTTTGCGGGTCTTATATTGTGGTTAGTACAAGGATTTGTACCAACAGTTGCGGTAACTGATTTAGCTGGTAAAATGCAAAATGTCGCTTTCTATAGAATTGATTTAACAGCAATGTGGTTAATGAAACCGTTAACCTATCTATCTGGATTGGCATCGCCATTAGCTTGGTTAGCAATTGGATCAACATTAGGTTCAATTTCATTTGCACAAGCCTTTTCAGATAAAACATCTTGGTATTATACATTGATTAAAATTATTGTGGTACCCATCATTAATATTATTTTACTTACGATCCTATCAATGACGCATATTTTGCCAGTTGATCAGACGGCATTGTCTGTTATTGTGATTATGATGGCAACACCACCAGCCACAGTGGCAGTTTCTTATGCCATTAGTTTTGATCGAGAAGCGTTGTTAGCATCAAACACATCTTTGTTGGCAACTCTAGGTGCTGTTGTTATGACACCGGTTTGGATTGTTGTGCTAAATATTATTGCGCATACTGGCTTATTTAATTAGTCAAAAGGGGATAAATATGTTTAAAATAACAGCTTATGGCGTTCGAAAAAACGAAATTGATTATTTTAAAAAATTAAATATTTTTGACTATGAATTAAATTTAATTGCTGATAATTTAAAAAAATCAAATATTACTACTGCAAAAGGGTCTGATGGTGTTTTATTACGTGCCAATAATGATGGTTCTGAACCAATATTACGTCAGTTACGTGCATGGGGTATTAAGTATGTGTTTACACGAACGATTGGTTATGATCATATTGATTTAAAGGCTGCGGAATCATTAGGAATTACTGTTGCACGCGTGCCGTCATATTCACCATATGCAGTAGCTGATTTAGCGATGAATTTAGGTATTACACTCGTGAGGCGCACTGCTATAGCAACATCACGCGCAGCACTGGCCGATTTTAAAGTTGAACCTGATTTGTTTGGGCGAGAAATTCACGATTTAACAATCGGTATTATGGGTACTGGTCATATTGGTTTAGCTGAGGCTAAGTTGTATAAAGGTATGGGAGCTAGAGTTATAGGATATGACATTTATCATTCGGATGCTGCTGAATCAGTTTTGGAGTTTGTGTCACAAGAAGAATTACTAGCTATGTCAGATGTGGTTAGTTTACACATACCACATTTTCCAGGGAAAAATGATCATTTCTTTGGTAGTAAATTAATTGGTCAAATGAAACGAGGAGCTATTTTAATCAATACATCACGCGCAGAAATAACAGATCAATCAGCAATTATCACTGCAATAAAAACGGGTCAACTTGGTGGATTTGGTGCTGATGTGATTTTACGTGAAAAAGAAATATTCGGACAGCAATTTGATGATAATCATCTTTTAAATGATAAGGAAGTAATGGCATTACTTGATTTATATCCTAAAGTACTGTTAACGCCACATATTGGATCATATACTGAAGAAGCGTTGACAGATATGATTAACATTAGTTATCAAAATTTTAATGATATGTTAATCAAGGGATCAACAACTAATGCTGTAGTCACAATGTCATAATTAATGAGTGTAAAGAGGATTTAGAACGTCTAAATCTTTTTTGTGTTATATTCAAGATAATACATAAATGTGGGGAATTTGAAGTGAAACAAATAAAGAATATACCATTATATGTAATAATTATCGGAATTGTTGTCATGGCAACGGTAATTTCGTTAGGAACGACAGGTATATTATTACAGCAAGTTATTGAAAAAAATGAGCGAGAAAACATTAATTTACGGCTAAAAAGTACTGCTCAAATGGCTGCCTTAGAGCCTATAATTATTCGCGGTTTGTCATTAAACGCGTCTCAAAGTGATAAAAATGCTGTACAAAATTATGCGCAACGATTGGCAAACACAGCTAATATTGATTTTGTTGTTGTAGTCAACGATGATTTGTATCGATTATCCCATCCAAATGAGAAGCAAATTGGCAAAAAATTTAGCTCACCACAAGATGCACGTCAGACTTTACAGGGAAAAGCACATTTTTCGACCAAAGTTGGCGTGTTGGGATTGGGTTATCGTTATTTCGAGCCGGTTTATGATACAAATCATAGTATTATTGGTCTTGTCAGCGTTGGTCTGACGGAGGATACGATTGCAAGATCTATAAAAACGGCAAGACGGCCAATATTTGTTGGTTTAATTGTCGGATTGCTAATTGGTATTGCTGGGGCAGTTTTTTTAGCTAAACGAGTAAAGAAAATACTATTAAATATGGAACCTCATGTTATTGCAAAAAAATTAGTTGAAAAAAATACGATTGAAAACAGTATGATGGAAGGTTTACTGGCAGTAGATGATCAGCAAAATATTATTGCAAAAAATATGACCGCTGATCAATTATTACCTGGAATAGGAGATATTGGGGATCATTTACCAATTGAAATTTTTCAAACATTTTTTGCAAGATCAGAAAAAGATAGTGACACGAAACGTGTGCTGTTTCAAACACGCGCCTATCTATATTCTGTGGCACAATTAGTTAGTCCAGCAGTCGGATCACTTTTATTATTTCGTGATATTACAGATTTCAAAGAAATTGTAGAGGAATTAGATGGAACAAAACAGTATGCACAGGCTCTAAGAGCGCAAACGCATGAATTTATGAATAAACTGCAAGCCATTACAGGATTGATTGAATTAAAAAAATACGATGAAGTGATTACATTAATACCACAGTTAACGAGTGATTATCAACAGAATATTGGGTATATCATGGCGCGTGTTAAAATGCCGGTTATTGCTGGTTTTTTAATTGGTAAAATGAATTACGCACAGGAACATGATATTATATTAAATATCAGTGAATCGTCTTATTTACCTAAGCTGGCTATTTTGAGAAGAGAAGTAACAAATATCATTAAAATATTAGGCAATATTATCGATAATGCAGTGGACGCACTATCTGATAGCAATAACTATCAGAAAAAAATTGATGTATTGTTACGATATGATGATGAGGGGCAGACACTTATTATTACTATTGAGGATAATGGTAGTGGTATAGCATCTAATCAGCTTGTAGAGATTTTAACTATTGGCTTTTCGACGAAAGGTCATGGACGAGGCTTTGGATTAACTACAGTTAATGCCATTATTATGGATCATCATGGTGTTTTTGATATACAATCAACATTGACTATCGGCACTAAAGTTTATATCGAATATCCGCTCAGAAATGCGAGGCCTATGTAAATGTCGTATAGTGTTTTAATAATTGAAGATGATCCGATGGTAGCCGATATTATTAGTCAATTTTTGAATCGCGTAACTACTACTTTATTTGAACCGATAATAATTGTAGGATGTCTAGAAGATGCTAAGTTACAGATGACTATGACAACGATAGATTTATTATTGGTTGATGTATATTTGCCTGATGGTAAAGGAACCGATTTTTTGACTGAACTACGAAAAAAACATAATTCAGTAGCTACGATTATGATTACAGCCGCAGATGATCGGGAAACTGTTAGACAGGCAATGACCAATGGTGTTGTCGATTATTTGATTAAGCCATTCCAAATGAAGCGGTTTAATCAAGCCATTCAAAAATTTATAATGTTAGAAAAAATAGCTTTGGGTAAAGAAAAATTATCCCAACAAGATATTAATGAGTATTTTCAGGGTGAATCACAATTGAAAAACTTGGATATGAAATTACCAAAGGGGATTTCTGACGCAACCCTTAAATTAATTATTACGACAATTTCTACTTTTTCCGAATCATTTTCTAATCACATGCTTTCACAAAGCGTGGCACTATCACGTGTAACAACTAAAAAATATTTAGATTATTTAGTTGAAAATGATTTGCTAAAGGTAAAAACAACATATCTTGAAGTGGGAAGACCATTAACACAGTACACAGTAAATCATTTGAAAAGTGATAAATTACAGCATTTAATGCCATGAGTTATTTAAAATTTGTATAAAAGTAATACCTATTGACATGATATAATAAGAACATTAAATTTAGAGGGTAACTTAATAATGATTATTCAGCATGCCATTTTACATATTTTAGACACAAATACTGGTAACTTAATCGCTTCCCAAGGCGAAATGTCAATAACTGACATAGGGGTGCATGATTATATCGAAAAACTTGTTAATAATATATATGCTAGTGATGTTAAGACTGGCACAATAACTGGAAACGATTATTTACAAACGCTATTAGCAGAAAAAGATTTTCCAGAGATGACCACAAAATTAGCGATGAAATTGTTTGAAGTCGTTACAGGTAGTGAAGGTATTCAGGCAGGAGATTTGTTAAGTTTTCAGGCAACGACCGATGATGGGCCAATTTTTGGTATGATAAAATTAAATTTTTCACCGCGGTACGCACATTCGGTCACGTATAATGAGGACCAAATGGTTAACAACCTTGTGCTAAATCAAGCTGTTTTACCTGCAGCAACACAAACCGTAGATGAAGCTATTTTGATTAATATGATGACGAATAACTATCATTTAATTGAAAAAAAGCATCTCATTGATGGTCATCGCGTGGCATATTTTTCGGAAAAATTTTTAAATATCATACCTAATGTTTCAATTAAAGAAAATTTGCAGACTATTAAACGAACAGTCAAAAACGTGGCTGAAAAGTATGATAATTTACCAGAACATGAAGTACTTGCTTCAACACAGGCAGTAATTTATGAAGCGCTAGAAGCAGGCAGCATTGATACTGATATGATTGCTGAAAAAGTTTTTTCTGATAATGAACCGGCAAAATTATTATATAGAGAACAAATTTCAAAAAAAATAACGGATAAAGAGATACCAGTAGAAAATACCCAAAAATATGAGAAAAAATACCGTGTTCAAAAATTTAAGTTAGATTCAGGTATTGAAATTTCTATTCCGATGGCTATTTATCAAGACAAAACTAAGGTTGAGTTTGTTAATCAGTCCAATGGGACAACATCTTTAATTATTAAAGACATTGAAACTGTATTGAATAAGTTTATGGTTTAACTGATATAATTAAACATAACAATGTGATGAAAGGAATACAGTGAAAATATGCCATATAAAGATTCATATGTCGCTAAAATACGTCAATTTGTTGGTCATGATTTTGAACTCGTTATGCCAACAACTGACGTTGTGATTGAAAATAAAAAAGGCGAGTTATTGATGATATATAACCGTGATTTTGCCGGATGGGCATTTCCAGGTGGTTATATTGAACCTGAGATGGCATGGCAGGAAAACGCAGCGCGCGAAGTACTTGAAGAAGCGGGCATACATGCGAATCCTGATAAACTAGCGTTGATGGGGACAATATCTGGCCGGAATTTTGTGGCACATTACCCCAATGGCGATGTTGCTAAACTCTATACGAATGTTTTTCTACTCAATGATTGGCTTTCTGAAGACAATACCGTGGACGAAACAGAAATAGATGCTAAAAAATGGCTATCACCTCAAACAATTGATCACATACACCTCACTTTTTCGGGTCAAGCGGTTTATCGGATGTACCGTCAGTATAAAAAAACAAACAGTGTGCAAGTGCTGACGCTCAACAATGAATTACAACGATTTTTAGATGCACAAAATGGTGAAATAGTAGGGGTTAACACTTTTGAAGATGCACTAAATGAACTTGAAAATGGTCAAAAACAAACGCACTGGATGTGGTTTGTTTTACCACAACTTAGTGACTTAGGAAAAAGTGAACGGGCGATGTACTATGGTATTCATGGGCAGCAAGAGGCACAAGCTTATCTGAATGATGTCACATTAAAGGATCGTTTGGAAAAAATTATTACCACAACCCTTGCTTTAGAGACCAATGATCCAATTACGCTATTTGGCGCAGTTGATGCTGAAAAATTTCAAGCGAATTTGACGTTGTTTAGTCAAATTAGTGATACTAAGCTGTATCAAAAGGCGCTAGATAAATACTTTAACGGTCAAAAACATGCAAAAACATTAGCGTTATTGCAGTAAAAAATCATGTCATATTATGACATGATTTTTTTCATTAGACACCGGTATAGCCCGGTGCTAGCTTATTAACAGGGGGCGTAAATTCACGCATTGCTTCAGCTAGATGAACGAAATTTGTTACCAGATGATGATTTGGCGCTTGAGTACCGTTTTTGTCGGCTAAATCAGCAATCCAACCGTTGATATAGTCAACTTCTGTGGGACGACCCTTAACGAAATCTTGGTACATTGACGGGAAATGCAATGGATTGGATACGTTGGATACATAATCAACTTGAGCAACCATGTCGTCACGTGTTTCAATCAATGTTACACCAGCTGCCTCGGCAGCATCATAAGCTTCATTAATTAGCGGACGTGCGATACCTTCTAAAAAGCCATCATAAGCCATCAATTGACCCATACGTGATTGAAACATCGTAGCAATAGAGTTTTCAACGGCATTAAAGAATACTTTGGTTAATAAAGTACCCATGAAATTTTCTGTATAAGAAGGATTTAAATGAGCAGCTTTAAAATCAGTTTGTAATGCAGTCATTGTTTCCGAAGGCTTCTCAGTAAGATTGGCATAGACAGACGAACCAGCACCTTCATCACCCATAAAGTCAACATCACCAAAATCATTTAATATTGTAGCAATCATGGCTGTACCGCCAATAATATGGTCGTCATCAAAATATTTTTGTAACTTTTCGATATGACCCATACCATTCATCGCGCCCAAAGCAGTTTGACCAGATTTGAATTTAGATGCTAAACGATCTAAGGTATCTTGTAATTGCATTTGTTTCATAAAGAATATCCAAACATCTGGCGTACCTTCATATGATTCTGGCGAGAAAATATTAATTTTTATTTCGTGACGGTCTTGATGATCACGTGATTTCCATACTTTTTTACCTTGAGTAATTATTTTATCAAGACTAGCTTGTGTTGGTTCAACAAAATCTACATGAACACCTGCATTTTCTTGAAGTAATATGCCATATCGTAACCCCATAGCGCCCGCGCCAACTACTGCATATTTCATATATCGAATCCTCCTTTTTGGTTATTAATGATATAATTCTAATCTTTTTCACATTGTAAGTCAACTTAAATCTAATTTATTTAACTGGGAAGTTATTGTGATATACCGTATAATATATTTTATAAGTTGTAAGTAAAGGAAGTTTGATATGTCTAAAGAAATTTATTTAACAGGTGACCGTCCAACAGGTAAGCTACATATTGGTCATTATATTGGGTCATTAAAGAATCGTGTACAAATGCAAAATTCAGGTCAATTCGATCCATTTGTGATGATTGCGGATACACAAGCTTTTACAGATAATGCGAGAAATCCAGAAAAAATTCATCAATCGTTAACTGAAGTCGCCTTAGACTATTTGGCTGTTGGTATTGATCCGACAAAAACAACTATATTTGTCCAATCACAAATCAAAGGTTTATTTGAATTAACAGAGTACTTTATGAATTTGGTGTCTGTTGCTAGGCTGCAACGTAATCCAACTGTGAAAGCCGAAATTTCACAAAAAGGTTTTGGGGAAGGCATTCCAGCGGGATTTTTAACTTACCCAGTATCACAAGCAGCTGACATTGCTATTTTTCGTGCAACAAAAGTGCCGGTTGGGGATGATCAAGAACCAATGTTAGAACAGACACGTGAATTAGTACGTTCATTTAATAATGCTTATCATTCTGATGTTTTGGTTGAACCGGTTGGTGTGTTTCCACCAAAGGGGCAAGGTCGTTTACCAGGTATTGATGGTAATGCAAAAATGTCTAAATCACTAGGTAATGGCATTTATATTTCAGATGATACGGACATTATGGCCAAAAAAGTAAAATCTATGTATACCGACCCACTGCATATTAATATTTCTGATCCAGGGCATGTTGAAGGGAATATAGTGTTTACTTATTTAGATATTTTTGACACTGATAAGCAGCGCGTACAGGATTTAAAAGATCAGTACACAGCTGGCGGTTTAGGAGATATGAAACTCAAAAAGCATTTAATTGAGGTGATGGAGGCTGAAATGGCACCTATTCGAGCACGCCGTCAAGAGTATGAACAAGATATACCAGCCGTTTTGCGTATGTTACAAGAAGGTTCTAATCGCGCCAATGTGATTGCCGAAGAAACAATGAAAGATGTTCGTCATGCAATGGGCATAGATTATTTTGGATAGTATTCACTATTAAAAATAGCACACAACGAGTTTTTCGTTGTGTGCTATTTTTTAAATTAATTCGTGATTATTGTGTATGAAGTGACGTTATTTATATCACTCACCATCATTCGTACTTGATGCCGTACTGTTATCTCCAAGTGGCCGTAAAGATGTGGCAATTGTTGATAATTCAGCAGGTATTTCACCACCATATGGTCGGCCGGTTTGTTCATGTTTTAAGCCCAAAGCCTTACGCATGAAATTAGTTGTACGTTGTTTTTCTTTTTGAGGAATAACTTCATATGATACGTTATTACCCTCAGAGTCAGGGTAACTTGTACTAACACCTTGCATATGTTCGGTAACAATATTATTTTTAGCCTTGATATATTTGCTAGCCATGGTTGTCATATCGCCAAAAGTTAAATCAGTGCGAACATTACTTGAAATAGTTGACATGAACTTTTCGTTTAATAATGTTGAGACATTGGCAGATTTCTTAATTAAACCTTCTAAGACGATACGTTGACGTTTTTGACGGCCGTAATCACCTTCAGGATCATCATAACGCATGCGAGAAAAGGCCAACGCAGCGTCACCATTCATCTTTGTTTTTGATTTAGACCAAGTTTGGCCATTATCATCAGAATGTTCAAATTTATTACTGTTTTTATGGAATCTGTAAAGATTCGGACCATAATCATGTGCAGTTTCTTGACTATATGTAAAATCAATTGGTGAATCAACTGAAATACCACCAACTTGATCAACCATATTGGCTAAACCACCCATATTAACTAACGCATAAAAATCAATTGGAATATTTAGAAATGCTTCTATGGTTTTGATTGAAGTTGCTGTTGAGCCATAGGCATAAGCTGCATTAAGTTTTTGAGGAAAAGTATCTTCATACCCAACAATGGATACCATTGCGTCACGAGGTAAAGAAACCATGGTTGTTTGTTTTGTTTTTGGGTTGATTAGAAGCAGCATCATTGAATCTGTGCGGCCACGATAGGTACGTCCAAGTTCACCAGTGTCTGTACCATATAATAAGATTGAAATAGGACGGCCACTTTTAACCACGTTAGAGACATTACGAGATTTAGTCAAACCAGCGCCCGCATACGACTTGTCAACAACACCTTTTGTGCTATGGATTGTGCGCCATGTAAAGAAGCTACCAACGATGAGTAGTATTGCAATTAAAAAAAGAATACTATTACGCAATTTATGACTGGGACTTTGATGACGATTTACACGTGAGTTTGGTTTAGGTTCCATGATGGAAGCTCTCCTGATAGTTAGTATTGCGCAATTTCATGACTAGAAAGGTCTAGTCTGCTAATTAAATATGATATATTACTATGGTACTAGACAGAGATAAAGACAATATTAAATTATAACAAAAATTAACAATTTTAAAAGACAACATTGTATATAATGGTACAATTATCGTGGTAAATAAACAAGAGAGTTAATAAAATGTTAATACAGCCCGATAAACTAAGAAAATTACTAATAGTGGTCTTCAGTGCATTATTTTTACTATTAGCCATCCAAATCAGATTTAATATGTTATTTATGCATGTTATCGATAATGGTGCTTCTTTGGTCATTCAAAATTTAATACCACACAGCCTACAGTATTGGATCAGTTTTGGTGGCTTATTCACTCACTATTGGATTTTGGTGCCTGCAATGGCGCTGGTATCTAGTTCACTTTATTTTATGAATTATAAAATTGCTATGTGGTGGTTTATTGTGACACAGGTATTGGCAATGATACTAGCGTTAACGATATCAGTTATTCTGAAAATTCATTGGTTGTCAGGGCCAAAACTTGGACCAACTATACCTAATATACTGTTAGTGTTGTGGTTACAAATATTAGCAATTGCCGCCGTGATTATTATGCCACGCCTTGTTAAAAATCGACGAATACGCCAGGCAGTAACTATAGTTACTATTATGCTTTGGTTGCTGATGTTAATGGCTTGCATACAACGTAATGACATGCCATTTTCAAGTGGTTTGGGATCATTATTTTTTGGTTATTTTTGGTGGCAGTTAAGTGAACAACAATATCGAAAACGTGCAAAACATTGGCGACACGTACTAGAAATTGACACTTTAATTTAAAAATGATATGATATTCAGGTTATCAAAGAGGTTGCAGCCAACATGAGTCACGTGAATGAGTCCGCCAAGGATGTTGAATTGACGTAAAAGGGACGGTTGCCGAAACATGATTTTTGGCAGAATCATGTTGGGCTGACAATTAATAGTTGTTAGACTGTCACGTAATGTGATGTGCTTTGAAAAGTTGATTAAACAATGACTTTTTGAACCTCTTTCTATGTAGTTAGAAAGGGGCTTTTTATTTGCCCCAACTAGGGAGATTTTTATGAGTGAGCAACAAGGTGGTATGAAACGTAATTTGAAAACACGTCACGTTTCTATGATAGCTTTAGGCGGTTCAATTGGCACAGGTTTGTTTGTTGCTTCTGGGGCAACAGTGGCTCAAGCAGGACCATTTGGTGCAATTGTGGCCTACATGGCTATTGGGGTCATGGTTTATTTTTTGATGACAAGTTTGGGCGAAATGGCAACTTATGCGCCAACATCAGGTTCTTTTTCTGATTATGCTGGTAAGTACGTTGATCCGGCATTAGGTTTTGCTATGGGATGGAATTACTGGTTTAATTGGGCAATTACATTAGCTGTTGATATTGTAGCCGTTGGATTGGTATCGAAATTTTGGTTTCCTAATACACCAGGTTGGATTTTTTCAGCGGTTGCCTTGGTATTCATCTTTTTGATTAATTTGTTTTCAGTAGGCGCATTTGGTGAAGCAGAATTCTGGCTATCAATGATTAAAGTGATCACAATCATCGCTTTTCTTATTGTTGGATTAGCCACCATTTTTGGTGTTATTCATTCTGATGTGAACGTCATGAAAAATTTATCTGTTGGTAATCATGGTTTTGTTGGTGGCCCACAGGCTATCTTGTCAGTTTTCGTAGTTGCTGGTTTTTCATTTCAAGGTACAGAATTAATTGGTATTACTGCTGGTGAAGCAGAGAATCCTGATCAATCAGTACCAAAGGCAATTAATCAAGTATTTTGGCGTATTTTATTGTTCTATATTTTAGCAATTTTTGTTATTTCAGCACTAGTTTATTATCGCGATCCGCGCTTGTTGAGCTCTTCTACAGAAAACATTGCTGTATCACCATTTACAATTGTGTTTAAAAATGCAGGCATTGCATTTGCTGCCAGTTTAATGAACGCAGTGATTTTAACGTCGATTGTTTCATCAGCAAATTCTGGTTCTTACGCGTCAACCCGTATGCTTTACGCTATGGCACGTAAAGGAGAGGCACCTAAAATATTTGCTAAGTTATCAAAGCGTGGTGTACCGGTTGCAGCATTGATTTTAACAACTATTATTGGCTTGTTAGCTTTTATTTCTAATACTAAAGGCGGTTCGGTGGCTTATACTTGGCTAGTTAATGCGTCAGGTTTGACAGGGTTTATCGCTTGGGTTGGTATTGCAATTTCGCATTATCGTTTTCGACGCGCTTATATTGCTCAAGGTAAAAAATTGAGTGATCTTAAATATAAAGCTAAATGGTTTCCTTTTGGTCCAATATTTGCTTTGATTATTTCGATTGGTGTGATTGTTGGTCAAGATCCTGCAAGTTTCACGCATTTAAATTGGGAAAAAATAGGGGTGACATACCTATCAGTCCCACTGTTTATTATTTTGTTTGTGGCCTATAAAATTCGCTATAAAACAAAAAAAATCAAATTGGAAGATGTTGATTTGACACAACATCGATAAAAAATAGTATAAATGGTGTATGAGTTAAAAAAACTTATATACTTTTTTATTAGAAATTAAATAAAAAATTACAGGATAAGTTACAAAAAGCACGAACTTATTGATATAATAAAATCACGATATTATCTAGCAATAGTGCTTTGAAAATTGCGCTTAAAAAATGTGATAATAAACAAGAGGGAACAATAAATACCATGAGTCCAATATTTATGTTGAGCATCAATATACTTGCTGTTTACTTTGTTTTTTGGTTGATTAGGCCGATAAATTTTGCCAAATTTATGCCATATACACCGACACAGGCGACGTTTTTTAAAGTTGTCATGGCAATTGTTTGTGGCTATTTGTTAGCGAGCTTTTTTATCTCGATGACCAACTGGATACTAGCAATGCCAAGCGCAGTATTTGGAAAGTAGTCTAAATGCATCTTATAATTATGGTATAATTGATTAGATTATACAGACAAGTCGGCGCGTACGTGCCCAGTTATGAAAATAATAAATTTGGAGATTAAACATGGCAAAAGATATTGGCATTGATTTGGGAACAGCTAACGTTCTCATTTATGTAGAAGGCAAGGGTATTGTATTAAATGAGCCATCAGTAGTGGCAGTTGATGACAAGTCAGATCGTGTGTTAGCTGTTGGTTCAGAAGCCTATCGTATGGTGGGTCGTACACCAGGAAATATTCGTGCCGTACGGCCTTTAAAAGATGGCGTTATTTCGGACTTTGATGTGACAGAAGCGATGCTGACATATTTTGTGGATAAACTCAATGTGAAAGGCTTTATGTCAAAACCAAACATTATGATTTGTGCACCAACTAACATTACTGAAATTGAACGTAAGGCCATTATTCAAGCTGCTGAAAAAGCTGGTGGTGCGAAAGTATATTTGGAATACGAACCAAAAGTAGCAGCAGTTGGTGCAGGATTAGATATTTTTAAGCCAATTGGATCAATGGTTATTGATATGGGTGGTGGCACATCTGATATTGCTGTTTTGTCATTAGGGGATATTGTTGTTTCTGAGTCAATCCGTTTGGCTGGAGACAAAATGAACTTTGATATTGTTTCATACTTAAAAAAGCATCACAATTTGATTGTTGGTGAACGTACAGCAGAAACAATTAAAATTCAAATTGGTTCTGCGCTTCCTGTTGATGAACCTTTGACGATGGAAGTTCGTGGCCGTGATAATTTCGAGGGCATGCCAAAAACGATTACAATTCATTCTAATGAAGTGGAAGAAGCATTGCATGATACACTACAACAAATTGTTCGCGCAGCACATTCAGTTTTGTCAAAGCTCCCGCCTGAATTAGCAGCAGATATCATTGATCGTGGCATTATGCTAACAGGTGGTGGTGCACTTCTTCATGGCATGGATCAATTGTTGGCTGATGCATTGGAAGTACCAGTCGTTGTTTCTGATTCACCACTTGATAATGTTGCCAAAGGTGCAGGCGCCTTGCTTGAACATATGAAATCAAATCGTAAAGGGTTATAAAATGCGTAAGAAGAATCAAAATTTTAGTGTAGACCTTACTGTTGTGGCAGATCAAACACAAGTGATGATCGATAATAAACAAGTTGGTTATATCGAAAAGGCAGAACGTGGGTTTGTAGGCTATTTTGGACAACAAGCAGTCATCAACCAAGCTAAAACACAAGATGAAGCGCTACAAGCTATTTTAGCTAGTTTTAACTTATATCAGTAATATAATGACAGAAGCCCTTATCGTATTTATGATGAGGGCTTGTACATAGACGAGGAACATCGACATGCAGCGTACGCCATCAAGACAAATGAGTAGTCGTACATCCGGTTCAGAACTAGACTGGGGTATTATTTTAGCGCTATTATTATTTATGATTATTGGATTAAGCTCTGTTTTTCAAGCGGCACTTCATTCCCAATATGGAACCATGCAAATGGCTTTAAAAACGACTATTGTGCAAGGTGTTTTTTGGATAATTGGCACATTAATTATTTTATTCTTATTACGTTTTGATGCTTCTCAACTTTGGCGCTTGGCACCAATAGCTTATGGATTAGGTATATTTTTGCTAGTTGCTGTTTTAATTTTATATGATAGGCAGATGGCAAATTTAACAGGAGCTAAATCTTGGTTTGTTCTCGGGCCTATTTCATTTCAACCATCTGAAGTTGTTAAACCAGCGTTTATTTTGATGTTGAGTCGTGTTGTCGCACAGCATAATCGATTGTATGAACATCACACCACAAGATCAGACGGGTTGCTATTAGGAAAAATGGCACTTTGGTTTTTGCCAATTGCGGTGTTAATTGCCTTGCAAAATGATTTAGGAACGTTGTTAGTATTTATTGCTATATTTGGTGGCGTTGCTTTGGTTTCTGGCATCACGTGGCGAATCTTAGCGCCCGTAATTGCTATCGTAGCAACAATAGGTGTGACGTTATTAGCGTTAGTAACCTCAGCGCCTGGGAAAACGATTCTTGATGCATTAGGATTTAAATTATACCAATTTGATCGCATTCAAACTTGGTTGCATCCGGATCAAGACACCTCAGCATCAGGGTATCAGACATTTCAAAGTTTAAAGGCAATTGGATCTGGACAACTTACTGGCAATGGCTTTGGCAATTTAAAAGTTTATGTGCCTGTTCGAGAATCTGATATGATTTTTTCGGTTATTGGTGAGAGTTTTGGCTTTATTGGTGGGACAATATTAATTGCTTTATATTTTGGTTTGATTTATCGGCTGATTCGAGCCACATTTAAAGCACAAAACGCTTTTTATGCTTATATTGCAACTGGTGTTGTCATGATGGTTTTGTTCCACGTTTTTGAAAATATTGGTATGAGTATTGGTTTACTACCGTTAACTGGTATTCCATTACCATTTATATCTCAAGGTGGTTCGTCGTTACTAGGTAATTTAATTGGAGTTGGCTTAATTTTGACAATTGGTTATCAGCAACAAAATGATACGTTTAAAGAAGCAACAGGGTTTTCAATTTAATGGATGAATTAACAGAAATAAAGAAAAAATTTAGAGGCTTACGTCAACAAACACGCAAAGGGGACTTATTTCAATCACTAGGCCCGATAATATCAGAAAATTTAAGAGCATTACCATCTCAGGGCTTTACGCCAGTTGTCTTACCTGAAAATGGCGAACATGCGTTGGAACGTTTTCAAACCTATGATCACCAATTAGATCATCGGAATGATGATATATTAAATAACATAAAAGTACCGCCAATTTTGGATGAAGACATACAATTAGCTATCTCACAACTAGCTAATCCATCACCCAAATATCGTGACACAGGCGCTTTTTTGTTTCTAAGTGATATAATACAGAATGAGTTAATTTCTGAAAATCAACTCCGTTGGCTAACACAAAGTCTTGTATCGGATGAACAATTGTTTTCACATATTTTAGAGCCAGAAAATGATGGTATCTATGGCCGATCGTTTAGCATACTAGTGTTGTCATTATTGCTCTTTACGCAGCGAACTAAAACACACTTTATGTCTGCAGATCAATTAGATCTTGTTATTAACCAAATTGCTTTATATGTTGCTCTTGAACGTGATACACGAGGATTTATTGGTACAAACGGTTGGGCACATGCATTCACGCATAGTGGAAATGTGTTGGCTGAATTGTTCATGATGCCAGAAATTATGCGTGCCGATAAATTATTTTTGTTGGCCAGTATATTGGCAGGCTACCGTGAACTGAAGCAACCATTAATGATGGGCGAAACTGAGCGGTTAGTTGAAGTTATCATGTATGCTGCTAATGCTCATGAACTGTATGCTGATTATGTTCTGTTAACATTGAAATTATGGCGAAAAGATCTGGTCACACAGCGCGGTTTAAAAACGGAAGCACAATGGCATCAATTATATAACAGGTCACGTTTTTTTCACGAAATTATTTTGCGTGGTTCACAAAACGTACCCAAAAAATTATATGATTATGCTGAACAAACAAAAGATTACTTAACTTAAAAGGTTATGTTTAGCAATATTACCTCATTTTTGATATAATAAAATTCGGAGTGAAATATAATGACTAAAAAACATGTTGCTTTATTATTTGGTGGTAATTCATCAGAACACGATGTATCGAAACGTTCAGCTCAAAATTTTTATGATGCAATTAATGCAACCGGAAAATATCAAATAACGGTTTTTGCAATTGCACAAAATGGTTACTTTTTAGATCCAGAGAGTTCAAAACGTGTGTTAGCTTTAGAAGACGAACAGCCAATTGTTGATGCCTATATGGCAAACGTTGATACAACTGACCCGCTTGCTCGCATCAGTGCATTACGTGCCGGTGGCGACTTTGATATTTTTTTCCCAGTTGTGCATGGTAATTTGGGTGAAGATGGTACGTTACAAGGATTGTTTAAATTATTGAATAAACCCTATGTTGGTGCACCATTACGCGGTCATGCAGTAAGCTTTGATAAAGCTATGACTAAAGAATTATTAACGGTTAACCAAATTCGTAATACAAAATATGTGGTGCTTGATAGCAAAACAGCTAAAGAGTGGACATGGGATAAAGTAGTGGCGACATTTGGTGATATTGTCTTTGTTAAAGCAGCTAACCAAGGATCCTCTGTTGGCATTTCTCGTGCTAAAACTGCAGTTGAATTTGAAGCAGCATTGGCAGATTCATTTCAATACGACTATAAAGTTTTGGTTGAACAGGCTGTTAAGGGTTCACGAGAACTAGAAGTTGGTGTTATTGGTAATGAAGAGCCAATTGTATCTGAAATTGGTGCGCATACCTTACCAAATCAAGGTTCTGGGGATGCATGGTATGATTACAATAATAAATTTGTTGATAATTCAGAGGTGCTTTTTGAAATCCCTGCAAAGTTATCAGAAGCTGTAACTAAAGAAGTAAAAGATATGGCCATACAAGCTTATAAAGTTTTGAACTTGCGAGGTGAGGCAAGAATGGATTTCTTGCTAGATGAGAACGATGTGCCATATCTGGGTGAACCGAATACATTGCCTGGCTTTACAAACATGTCGTTATTTAAACGATTGTGGGACTATTCAGATATTGACAATGTAAAGCTTGTTGATATGTTAATAACATATGGTTTTGAAGAATTTGAAAAAAATGCGCGACTAAGTTATCAATTTGTTACTTTGGGCGAAGAAAAGATAGGGAAGTTTAACTAATGGTTAAAAATAGTAGAAAAGATAATTTTGATGGCAAAGCCATTCGTGCGGCACGTAAAAAAATGCGTTTATCTCAAGTTGAATTGGCAGAAGGTATCACAACACAAGCCACGATTTCTTTAGTTGAAAACCAAAATCGTGTGCCTAATGCTGATGTGTTACTAGCGATATTGGATCGTTTGAATTTGGAAATATCAGAATTCGTATCGGGCGATTTTCTAACACAAAAAGCTAAGGAATTGTTGGGAAAAGTTGTACTGCAGATGAAACATGATGCTTTAGCTGAATTTGCAGAATTCGAAAAAGCATTGAGTCAAAATGCACCTACAATGCAAGCCTATTATATTTTAAAAGCAACTGATGCTTGTTACAATAAAAAAGACTTTTCAAAAGTTATTGACTATGCTAGCTTAGCAGTGGACAAAAAAACGCCATCATTGGGCGACTTTTACTCATTTTATGCTTATCGTCAAATGGGGACAAATTATTATCTACAAGGTGACATTGAAAGTGCTAAGGAAAAGTTTGATTTAGCCTTTGAGTTGGAACCTGATTTATTAACAGCAAACGAATTAGAATTTCATGGTGCACTTCAAGGACGTCAATACTATGCTGAGTTCTTAATTGCACAAAATGAATTAGATAAGGCAGCACAATTATTAGAAGAAGGTTTGTTGGCGTTGCGTAAGCGTGTTGATTTATTTTGGGTGCCTGATTTGAGTGAGCTGTTGGCTAATGTTGAGAAAAAACGAGGCAATGATCTGTCTGCTAAGCGACATATACACTATGGTAGAATTGCAGCGCTCTTATCAAACCGTAAAACAGCAGAAGAACGTTTGTCAGCTTTAGATACTGTTGCGTTCTAATTGAAATTATCATATAAAAGTCGCCACCCTCGTATACGAGGGTGGCGACTTTTATATGATGTTCATTAATTGAATTGGAGGAAGGAAATCTGCTAAAGATTAACCACGTACAACAAGTACATCAATACCGGCTGTGCGTGTTACAAATTCAGTAACAGAACCAATAACCAAGCGTTCAACGGCATTTAAACCAGTGGCACCAATAACAATGATATCGGCATTAACTTCATTCGGCACATCTTTAGCAATCAAGGCCTTTGGTGAACCATATTCAATGAGATAATCGACGTTTTTAACGCCAGCATCAATAGCTTGTTGCTTGTATTTATCAAGTGTTTTACGAGTTTCATCAGAGACAGCTTCGACCATCGTATCATCAAAACTGGCTACATTTTGAAAAGCACGCGTATCAATGACATTTAAAATTGATAGTATACCATTATCACCGGCATCAGTTGTTAACTCAATGGCGCGAACAAGCGCTGCTTCTGATTCTTTCGAACCATCCATTGGCACTAAAATGTTGTTATAGTTTGCTGTCATAAGAATTCTCCTTTAGTATTGTTTATACCTTAAGTATACCGCTTACATTGATAAATTACTATAATTTTTAAGCATTTGTTGCCGAAATGTTCTATATAAAAAAGCGTCCACATTTGTGGACGCACGGGACATGCCCGAGACACTCATGATACCGTTAACCGTTACGCAGGTTTTCCTCGGAATTGTCGAGGTGGATGGTTCATAACACTTATTAGATTACCGAATGAAAGGGCTTATCTGCCAAACTGAAAATTCCCATCCGAGAAATAAAAGTTGTAAGGAAAAAGCTGATGATGTAACAATGCGTATATCTGAGGAATCTATACTTTATTATAACGCGAAAAATTTGTAACAACCAGTCTTGACATTTTGAAACTAGTAATCATATTACTAGTTTCAAACAATTTCTATTGTAACCCCTTTTTTTGTTGTAACTTTAAGGCGTGATATATATCATGGAACGATTGTTCAATTTTAGAATTGCCTTTAGGTTGAAAATATGACGTGTTTTGAATACTATCTGGTAAATATTGTTGAGGGACCCAGTCATTATCGAAATCATGGGGGTAAATATAGGATGTACCATGACCTAAATCAGCTGCACCTTGATAATGAGAATCTTTTAGGTGGTTGGGGATATCTGATATTTTACCTGAATGAATATCATCAATTGCCATATCTAGTGCTTGATAGGCTGCATTTGACTTTGGAGAAAGTGCAAGTTCAATTATTGCATTGGCCAAAGGAATTCGTGCTTCCGGAAACCCAAGTGTCTGAGCAGCCTGAATAGCTGTTACGGCATGTTGAACAGCGGATGGATTGGCTAAACCGATGTCTTCGTAGGCAATAACAGTCAATCGGCGTGTTAAAATTGCCAAATCACCAGATTCTACAATTCTTGCGGCATAATGTAAAGCAGCATCAACATCTGAACCACGAATAGATTTTTGAAGAGCTGAAATGACGTCGTAATGGGCATCGCCATCTTTATCAGCAGACATTGCTTTACGTTGTACAGTTTCTTCAATAATTGGTAACGTTATATTAATGATATTATCTTTTTTATTAGGTGGCGTTGACAAAACAGCTAACTCCAAGCCGTTAAGTGCGCTGCGCAAATCACCATTTGTTGCTCGAGACAGCTGTGTCATTGCATTATCATCAAGGGTAACATTATAATTACCGAGGCCTTTTTCCTTATCGTTAAGTGCACGTTTGACAGCAATTTTGATGTCATTTTCGGTAAGTGGCAAGACTTGGAAAATTTGTGTTCGTGATCGAATGGCTGGTGTCACGTTAATGTAAGGATTTTCGGTTGTCGCGCCAATTAAAATAATTGAGCCAGATTCTAAGTGGGGTAATAAAAAATCCTGTTTTATTTTGTTTAATCGATGAATTTCATCTAGTAATAAAACGACAGTACCGGACATTTTAGCTTCTTCAGCAACAATTTGAAGGTCTTTTTGACTATCAGTAGCGGCATTCAACATACGAAATGCATATTTTGAAGATCCTGCAATAGCTGATGCGATTGACGTTTTGCCAGTACCTGGTGGGCCATATAAAATCATGGAACTCAGGCGTTTAGCGTCAACCATGCGTCGAATAATTTTGCCACTACCTACTAAATGCGGTTGTCCAACGATTTCTTCAATTTGAGTTGGGCGCATACGGTACGCGAGAGGTTGCTGCATAATATTAAACCTTGGTGATCCTTTTTTTATTATAGTAATAACTTATTAATTTAAATAAATATTGTCAATATTGACGGCAGTATCTGCTGCCAATAAAACGGCGATTGGGTCGTTTTGAGATGTAGAGTTTGTTGTATGAGAAAGTAGTGTGAACGGGTGCTTTGTACGTGTTGCTATAGCAACATAAGGGGCAAAGTTATCCCCAGCAATATTTTGATCAATTAAAACTTTACCCAAACTGTTTGATTTTAAGGTTGATTCAAATTGTGATTGCACATCTAAATTGTTTAGTTGTGAATATTTAACGGCAACCACGACACGTTCTCGAAATGTACCAAGATAATGTTTTTGTTCATCGGGGTTGATTTGAGATTGACCACCGAGTTGTTCCTTCTGTAAGCGTTCATTGATATCCATGTTTTATTCTCCGATACGTTGTAGTATATCTATTATACGTTATATTCAAATCACAATACAAACAAAAGAAAAACGCCACCAAAACGGTGACGTTTTAACCAAATGAATTAAGTGATTAACCCAAACGGTTATAATATTCGACGATTAATGATTCGTTAATGTCAGCATCTAACTCTTCACGTTCTGGCAAGCGAACTAATGAGCCTTCAAGCTTTTCAGAATCAAATGAAACGAATTGTGGATGACCAACAACTGATTCAACAGCTACTTGAATAGGGACAATGGTTTTTGACTTGTCGCGAACTGAGATAACTTGACCAGGTGTTACGCTGAATGAAGGAATATCAACACGTTTGCTATCAACCATAATATGGCCATGATTAACTAATTGACGTGCTTGTTGGCGTGTTGTGGCCAAACCAAGACGGTAAACAAGTGAATCCAAACGTTGTTCTAACAAAATCATAAAGTTAGTACCATGTGTACCCTTACGGATTTTACCAGCTTTGTTAAACAAAGAATGGAATTGACGTTCTGTCAAACCGTAAGTGAAACGCAACTTTTGCTTTTCACGCAATTGTGTACCATATTCAGAAATTTTAGCACGGCGGCCTGCACCGTGATCACCAGGTGCGTAAGCACGACGTGATAATTCTTTACCAGTACCAGACAATGAAACACCTAAGCGACGCGAAATGCGCCACTTTGGACCTGTATAACGTGACATATATATGTCCTCCAAAATGTAGTTTGTCGTACATTTGAGGGGTAAGTACCAGATGCGTGCAGCGCCGGACTTGACGTTTCTCAGAACCAGTAGCTATGGCCTTACTAACGATTTGGGGCGTTGTTGACGCGCTTCTTTACTTACTGCTACTCAATAACAACTTCTTCTAATAATAACAGAAATGGTTACGAGAAGCAAGTTATTAAGAAAGGTGTAAACGATTTGAGATTTAGCAAAATACATTACGATACTCGGCATTACATCTAATCGCGTGATAGAATGAAACTATCAATTAAAAAATGGGATAAAAACACATGAATCTGACTATATTAGTAATTGTTTTAGGCATCGTTGTCATTGCATACTTAGCAATATTTATCATGCAGCGAACAACAGTAAAAAAAGTGAACACATACCAAACTAAAAAAGAACAATTAGCATCTTTAAAAGTTCGTGATGAATTGGTTGAAGGACGGAAGTTGGCATTAACAGGACAGTCTTTAAAACAGTATCAAAGTTTAGAGGCTAGCTTTAATGATGTTAAAAATAATAAATTTCTAAAAATTGATCAACAAGCTAACCTTGTTTTATTTGAGGCACGAGGTATTAATTTCATTAAAACAGGGCACGAATTGTCACGTTTGGAATCGATGGTTGATGATACGGAGAGCACAATAAACACTGTTCGTAGTGGCTTGACAGAATTAAAAAAGATTGACGAAGCACATCGCGAAGCAATTAGCGACTTAAAAAAGAAATATGATGACTTACGTAAACGGTTGTTGGCAGAAAACTTTAAATTTGGTCCAGCAAATTCAGGACTAGATAAGTTTTTGAAGCAGCTTGAAGGTGATTATGATGAATTTACACGTCTAACAGAGGATGGGGATCATGCAACAGCGTCTGATATTTATGAACAATTAGCCATGGAAACAACACAAATGGAAAATATGATGGCTGATATTCCAGTGTTGTTTGAAAAATTAGATACAGTGTATGTTGAACAATTAAACGAATTGCTACAGGGACACACGAACCTCATTGGTCAAGGTTATGTTTTCCCAAACGATACATTGGTACAAGAACTTGAGGCAATTGACGCACAACGCCAACAGGTGCTTAAATTACTGGGTGAGCTTAAACTAAAAGAAGTATCAGAACAAAATGGTTATATTGATCGACGCATTGATACATTGTATGACATGATGGAAACAGAAGTGACGGCTAGAAAAGAAGTAACTAAAAATGCTGGTCAGTTGTCATCAGATTTATTACGGTTACGCGAGCAAAACAGTCAATTATCAATGACATTGGATCGTTTGGGGCAGAGATTCCAGTTCAATCATAAAGAATTAGAGACACGACGTACATTGTTGGAACAAATTAATGCTACCGAGGAGCAAGTTAATCATAATGATGATTTGCTTGAAGCTTCTGAAATGTCTTTTAGTGAGTTACGTGCCAAACAGGACAGTCAATTAAAGCGTTTTTCAGAAATTGAGAATCAACAAGTTGAAATTTGGGAAAAAATATCAGGGCTTGAAAAAGCACAGCATTCTGCCCGACAATTTGGTGGACAATATCAACAAGAAATTGAAACGATTAAACAAGCTGTTGAACGTATGAATTTACCTGGGCTACCAGAAAGCTACTTAGAATATTTCTTTGCAGTATCTAATGAGTTGAATAAATTAGCTAAATCATTGCAAGCACATCTGATTGATATGGATGAGGTACAGAGACAACTTAATATTGTTTCAGCTGATATTGATACGTTAAAAGAGAAAACAGAAACGCTTGTCGATCAAGCAACTTTAACGGAACAGTTATTACAGTACGCTAATCGTTATCGTACAGGTAGCGATCGTGTTGCCGCTGCTAGTGAGCAGGCTCGTATGTTTTACGAACGAGATTACAGTTTTGATAAAGCAATGGATGTTTTGGGCCCGGCTTTGGATAGTGTGGAGCCAGGCGTTTATGAAAAATTAGTCGATTCGTATATGCGACGTAAGACGCCATTACTATAAATTAGAAAAACCAGCTGATGCTGGTTTTTTTATAAATAAGAGGGGAGATTACATATGAATACTATTGATGATTATGATGAAATAGTCACAGATCGGCTATTATTGCGACGTGTTTTATTATCAGATGCACCACAAATGTATCAATGGTTGCGTGACGAAAATACAGTACAATGGCTATCAGGGACTGTGAGCAATAGCGTTGAGGAGGTTAAAAATCAGGCGATAAAGTCTTATTTTTGGCAAAATATTTTAAACACGAAAAAATATGGTATTGCATTACAAGAAACAAATAAGTTAATTGGTAGTATAGATTTTCGACAAAATGTATTAAAAAACAATGCTGAAATTGGCTATGTATTGACACCTTTACAGCGAGGAAAAGGATTTATGCATGAAGCGGTTAGTAGTTTGTTGACTATTGGATTTGTTGAACTGAATTTGGCTGATATTTGGATTAGTCATGACAGTGAAAATATCAGTAGTCGCCGTATACCTGAACGTTTAGGATTTGAAAAATTAGAAATGAATGATACATCAGCTCATGTCGTTTGGCATATGTCATCTGCACGATATCGTGAGAAATTTCAAATCAACTATTAATTTGAAAAAATGTTGTAAAAGTCATAAAAATTTATAAAGATACCCCAAAAGATAAATTTTATCGTTATGCTAGTAAGGTATATCGTAAATAGAAGAGGTTTTTATGTCAAGTTGGCAATATTTATTAAAAAATAAGCGACAATTAGTGAAGTGGTTAGTTGCTGCTATCATACCTGTTATATTTGTAGCAGGTTTCTTAGTCACAATGGGACATACGACCCAACAGGCCAGTAGATTAAAGGTGGCGGTGGTTAATTTAGATGATGGCGGTCGGTATCGTGGGAAACAACAAAATATTGGGACTGATTTTTCGCGTCGGTTACGCAATGAAAAAACATTCACTACTGTCAATTACCCAACAAAAAAGCAAGCCGAGTCAGCTTTACGTGATGGTGAAATTAGTGCCATTGTGGTTATGCCAGCAGCATTGACAAACCAGCTATCAGATTTTCAAAAATCTGGGAAAACGGTTAATTTGCAACAAATAATTGCTAGTGGGCAAAGTCAATTTGCATCGCAATATTTGCAACGCCAATTAACGCAAGCGTTGAATCGTGAAAATGCGCTTTTGATGGTCGGAACGGCTAATAGTTCAATGTTAAAAAATTTGGCAAATCAAAGTCAAAATTTATCTCAACAAGCAAACGATTTACAGACTAATTTGCAAGCTGTTGGAAATGGCATTAATGCGCAGACAGCTAGTGATCTTCAAAGCACAGCACAAGAAGAAACGGCAAAATTAGCAAGCTATTCCGCACAACTTAATGATGCGATTAGCGCAGGAGATACTACTAAGATAAGTGAAATGGCTTCAGCGATTAATGATGTATCCTATACAATGCAAACGTCTGTCGTCGGTGGTATTAGTAATATGGCAGCTAATTTAAATAACACAAAATCGTTGAGTGATGAATCTGGTATTATTCAATCAAGTGCAAAGAAGATTCAAAAAGGGCAGTCTGATATCGCTGGCAAATTAAAAGATACACTAGGTGACCAAGAATCAAGTAAAAATTCGTCACCATTATCACAAATGATGGTTTTTGATATGACAGATATGCAACCTGTTAAGCAAGATGGTCAACTTATTTTACCGAACCTATTAGCAATTGGTGTGACTTTGTTATCTGTTTTATTTGGCTTAATATTACCAATAAAATCAACCAAGTCAGAAATGCTTGCATTGGAACAATGGTGGCGCAATTTCCAAGTTGGCGGGATAATGAGTCTTGTGAGTGTCATGCTGATGACACTCAGTGCGGTATTTTGGCAGGTATCATTAGCAAAAATTTTCGCCATCACAACTGTGACTTTGTTGGCTTCTTGGGCGATGATGAGTATTGTTTGGTATTTAAAACAAGTCTTAGGTCAAAGTGGCTGGTGGTTGTCAATAGTTCTGATGATCGGGCAACTTATTTTTACAGTCACATCCCTACCTAGCAGCGTGTCAACGACTGCTTTTAATGTTATACGTAGTCTATTACCGTTGACTGCCTTAAAGCGTGCGATTAATCAGTTAATATTTGGTGGCAATGTACAACAAAATCTGGCTATAATAATAATTTGGCTACTTATTATCACTATTTTATTAGTGACATACTATCGCGTAAAGCAACGTCAAAATCTTAAAGAAATACTAGTTGATTGAACAGCAAGTTACTAAGTGATTAGTAAAAGTTACAAATATGAGCAAAATTGTATTATTTTGCGATTAAAAAGGGTGTAAAATAATGGTATGAGAACAAAAACAAGTACAAGTGAAGTCACACGTGAACGCATTTTGCTGGCAGCAACAGACTTATTTTTAGCAAAAGGGTATGAACAAACAACGACACGCGAAATTACTAAAGTACTCAACGTCACACAGCCGGCGTTGTATCATTATTTTGGCGATAAAGAGGCCTTGTTTGTTGAAGTCATCAAACGGGTAGGGAAACAAGTATCAGATGGTATGCTTGTTATTTTAAGCCAATCATATGATCAACCTAGTGATCAGCTTGTTGCTATGACACAAGTTATTGTTAGGCGTCATCCGCGTGATGTTTTCACCTTGATACATGGGAGCTTTAACCTACTATCGTTAGCAAATCAAAGAGAATTGGGCCTTGTTTTTGGCCGTGATTACGTGGCACCAATCGCAAAATTTTTTGATCAAGAAGCATTGAATCTTCGTCAACATGTTGATTCTCGTGTAGCCAGTTCCTTTTATATTACCAGTTTGGCACCGTTATTCGGTGATTTCCATCGTCTTAATGGCACAGTAGATATGACAGAAAGAATACAACAATTGCTTGATCTCATTCTTTATGGTGTCTCAGAACGTTGAACTTTGTACGGGTAGATGGTATGATATAATGAGAATTTAACGGAGACAACACATATGGCTAGTCAAAAAGTATCACTCGCGTGCACAATTTGTGGTTCGCGTAATTACACGGTAGCATTATCAAAAGATCGCACAGAGCGTCTTGCAGTTAACAAATTTTGTGCTTTTTGTGGCAAGCACACATTACACCAGCAAACAAAGTAAAGGTTAGAAATATGTTGAAGTATTTTAGAAACGTTGCAGCAGAGATGAAGCGAGTAACTTGGTTATCACAAGAACAAGCATCTAAAGAAACGGTGACAGTTATCACTGTTTCAGTTGTTTTTGCGTTATTTTTAGGTGGCGTAGACTGGCTTTTGCAAAGTGGATTTAATTTCATTCTAAATTAATAGCGAAATTATTCAAAATATAGTATACTAGTAGTATCAGCAAGGACTTCTTTACGAGGTCTTTTTTTATAGCAAAAAAGGAGAAGCCTTAGAAAACGTTGAATGATTACTATAGGTCAAAAGTAATGATGAACGAATTGGGCACATTAATTATGTCAGAAAATAACGACTTATCACAAGAAAACAAAGAAGAAACGATTGATAATAACGATAACATTGAAAAATCGTGGTTCGTTGTCCATACCTATTCCGGTTATGAACACAAAGTGAAAGCTAACTTAGAGTCCCGTACACAAACAATGGGGATGTCGGAACAAATTTTCCGAATTTTGGTGCCAGAACAAGAAGTGACAACTATTCAAGATGGCGAAGCAAAAACGTCTGTTGAAAACGATTTTCCGGGTTATGTTTTAGTTGAAATGGCAACACCACATGACTACAATATGACCGATGAAGCTTGGTATGTTGTGCGTAACACACCTGGTGTCACAGGATTCTTGGGTTCTCACGGGGCCGGATCAAAGCCAAATTCATTAATGCCTGAAGAAGTTGATCTTTTGATGAAGCGTATGGGTATGGTCACTCGTGAAGTAGTTGATTTAACCGTTGAGATTGGACAAACAGTTAAAATCATTACTGGGCCCTTTTCTGGTATGGAAGCAACTGTTACAACGGTTGATGTTGAGAAACAGACATTGGAAGCAACGGTGGAAGTGTTTGGACGTGAAACACCAACGGAATTAGACTTTGCTGATGTTGATACTGTTTTAGATGAAGCTTAAGATAGTACAAATTGCAATAAATACTTGCGAAAAAAGACATTATCTTATATAATTAATGGGTATGTCATCGACATGCGTGGGAGCAGCACTTAAGCTGCGTCTACCACAACACGAGGAGGAAAAAATCGTGGCTAAAAAAGTTACAACAGTAGTTAAACTACAAATTGCCGCTGCTAAAGCAACGCCAGCACCACCAGTTGGTCCTGCGTTGGGACAAGCCGGTATTAACATTGCGCAATTCACAAAAGAATTTAATGCGCGTACTGCAGAACAAGCAGGTTCAATCATTCCGGTTGAAATCTCTGTTTTCGATGATCGTTCATTCGAATTCGTTACAAAGACACCACCTGCTGCTGACCAATTACGTAAAATCGTTGGTAAGGGTTCAGGAGAACCTAATACTAAAAAGGTTGGAAACGTTACTTTGGATCAAGTTCGTGCAATTGCTGAAAACAAAATGGCTGATTTAAATGCCAATGACGTAACAGCAGCTATGCGTATGATTGAAGGTACAGCACGTTCAATGGGTGTTACTGTTGAAGGTGTTGACTTGACTGTTGACGGTACAGCAATCAAGGAGGATGCAGAATAATGACTCAAAAACATGGTAAAAAATATACTGCAGCGTTAGCAAAAGTAGAAGTTGAAAAGAACTATGCTTTGAATGAAGCAGTAGCTTTAATTAAAGAAATTGATTACGCTAACTATGACGCTTCTGTTGAAGTTGTCTTTAAGTTAAATGTTGACACGCGTCAAGCAGATCAACAATTACGTGGTGCTGTTGTGTTACCAAATGGCACAGGTAAAGACAAGAAAGTTATTGTCTTTGCACAAGGCGACAAAGCTAAGGAAGCGGAAGCTGCCGGAGCAGATGTTGTTGGTGCTGCTGACTTAGTTGCACAAATTCAGGGTGGATGGATGGACTTTGATACAGCCATCGCTACACCAGATATGATGGCGCAAGTTGGTCGCGTTGCACGTATCTTAGGTCCTAAGGGCTTGATGCCTAACCCAAAGACCGGTACAGTTACAATGGATGTTACTAAGGCTGTTTCAGATGCCAAGGGCGGACAAGTAACATACCGTACAGACCGTGACGGAAACGTTGCTGTGCCTGTTGGTCGTGTATCATTTGATGAAGCTAAGTTGGCTGAAAACATCAAAACAATTGCTGACACTGTTTTAAAGTCTCGCCCAGCAGCTGTTAAAGGTGCATATGTAGAACACGCTTCACTTTCTTCAACAGTTAGCCCAGCCGTTGCTTTGGATGTTAACGCATTGTAAAGTTTGACGATATCAACTTCGTTTGATATACTTATTAAGTAAATTAAATCATTTTGCCTAAGACTCAGGAGGTACGTGTACCTTAATATCCTGCCGAGGAAGTTTAAAAAACTTTTCCCGTGTGTCTTTTGGTACACGGGATTTCTTTTGCAAAATAATATTATGAAAGGAGAATATATATCATGAGTGAAAAAGCTATTGCAGTAAAAGCACAAAAAGTTGAAGAAATTGCTAATCAATTCAAGAATGCTGCCTCAGCAGTTGTTGTTGATGCTCGTGGATTGACAGTTGCTCAATCTACAGATTTGCGTCATCAATTGCGTCAAGAAGGTGTTGTGCTTGAAGTTATCAAGAACAAAATTTTGACACGTGCCGCTGAAAAAGCTGGATTTGCTGAATTGAACGACATTTTTGCCGGTCCTTCAGCCGTTGCATTTTCAAATGATGATGCTATTGCACCATCACGTATTTTGAAGAAATTTGCTGACGCCAACGAAAAGTTGGAAATCAAGGGTGGTGTTGTCGATGGCAACATTGCTAACTTGGACGACATTAACAAATATGCATCTTTGCCATCACGCGAAGGCTTGTTTGGACAATTGTTGGCCGAATTCCAATTCCCAATCCGTTCATTTGCATATGTTGTTAAGGCATTGCAGGAAAAGTTGGAAGAGGAAAATGGTGGCGAAGCCACTACTACCGAAGAAGTACCTGTTGCTGAAGCAGCAACAGATGCTGAATAATTAAAAAAACTAACATACAAAAAATTGGAGGATTTAATCATGGCTTTTGATAAAGACGCGATTATCGCATCATTGAAGGATGCAACAATCTTGGATTTGGCTGATTTGGTTTCAGCAATCGAAGAAGAATTTGACGTTTCAGCAGCAGCACCTGTAGCAGCAGCTGGAGCAGCTGACGGCGGAGCAGCTGAAAAGACAGACTTTGACGTAGAATTGACTTCAGCAGGTACTGCTAAGGTTAAGGTTATCAAGGCAGTTCGTGAAGCAACTGGTCTTGGATTGAAGGAAGCTAAGGACTTAGTTGATAGTGCACCTTCAATCGTTAAAGAAGGTCTTGATGAAGCTGCTGCCAACGAATTAAAAGAAGCTTTGGAAGCAACTGGTGCAGCTGTAGCATTGAAGTAATTTCGTTTTTTCGAAATTATGAATTAGGCAATATAAGTTGAGATTTTCTAATTTGAAATCATCACTAAATTGCTATATTAAAAGGGGTGCTTCGGTACTTCTTTTTTTGTACATAAGACTTAAGGAGCTATTAATGGATAAATCTAACGAAAAAATTGCTGGAGAAATGTATTTTACAGCTAGTCCAAATTCAGAACATCATTATCAGAATTTTGATTTTGATTTATTAGGTCATCAATTACACTTTACAACCGATAGTGGTGTTTTCTCTAAATCAACCGTCGATTTTGGTACAAGAACAATGATCAATGCATTAAAAAAAACAACGATTATTTCAGGGAAAATATTAGATCTTGGGACGGGTTATGGACCAGTTGGTGTAGCTACGGCAAAATACTTACAGCAACCAGTAGATATGACAGATGTCAATGAACGTGCTTTGGCATTAGCGCGTAAGAATGCAGAACAAAATGGCGTGAGTAATTTAGTTAACATTTTTCAATCAGATATATATGCTAATATATCTGATAAGTATGCCTTAATATTGGCAAATCCTCCTATTCGTGCTGGAAAACATGTTGTGACGGCAATGTTACAAGAAAGTATTCAATATTTGCTGCCAGGTGGTAAATTAATTGCAGTTTTACAAAAAAAACAAGGCGCACCTTCAGCGCAAAAAAATATGGCCGCCGTTTTTGGAAATGTAAAAGTTATTCACAAAGATAAAGGTTATTATATCTTGGAGAGCACATATGAACCAACAACCAACGTTTAGTAGCGAACAGATTGATTATTTCATGCAAGTTGCGTTAAATGAAGCGAAACTTGCTGAAACTGATGGTGAAGTGCCTATTGGCGCGGTTATTGTAAAAGACAATGTCATTATTGCTCGTGCGCACAATCATCGAGAGGTAGATCAAATAGCGACAGCACATGCAGAATTATTAGCTATAGAAGCTGCCAATCGCGTATTAGGTTCGTGGCGTTTAGAAGATACAGCCTTGTTTGTGACGCTTGAACCTTGTATTATGTGTGCAGGAGCAATCATCAACGCACGTATTCCGTCAGTTTATTATGGTGCAGAAGATAGCAAAGGTGGTGGTACAAGATCTTTATATCAGTTGCTAGAAGATGACCGTTTAAATCATCGTGCTGACGTTCACAATAATATTCGTGGTGCCGAAGGTGGTGCATTATTACAGAATTTTTTTAAAAAAATTCGGTTACAGCGTAAACTTGATAAAAAATAAGTGCAAATTAATACACAATTATTCTGTTTAGTATTATAATATAGGCAGACTTATCAAATGAGGAAAATTATACATGCAAAATCCGAATGCTTGGCGTAACGACCAAGAGTATTTAAACATCGTGGATGATTTGTTACAACACGATGAAGTACAACAGCTGTCACAATATACACAACATCATTTTTCAAATCGTTTACGCCATTCTATTTCGGTATCATATCGTTCTTATCTGATTGCTAAAAAAATTGGTGCAGATGAAACTGCTACTGCACGTGCAGGCCTGTTACACGATATGTTTTATTATGACTGGCGTGTGACTAAGTTTGAAGAAGGATCACATGCTTATGTTCATCCTCGTGTTGCATTAAAAAATGCGCAGAAAATTACTCATATCAATTCAAAAGAAGCAGATATTATTTTAAAGCATATGTTTGGTGCAACAATTGCATTACCTAAATATCGTGAAAGTTGGATTGTGTCAATTGTGGATGATTTCGCTGCAGTTAATGAATACCTTGTACCCAAGGCATACTTAACGTATTTTAAGTGGCATACAAAATGGACTAAAAAAATTGCAGAAGTATTTGCGTAAACTTTAAAAATTAGATATAATAATAAGGCAGGCAAGTGTTGGCTCTCGAACTGGGTCAGGACAGGAATGTAGCAGCTCTAAGGTTGTTCAATACTGTGCTTGTGTACATATTTGACCGCATTGCGGTCTTTTTTTGTAAATAACTTGTGGTCTTTAACAAGACAGATGTAGTAGACGAGTTTTTATGACATAGCAATAAACTAGTAATGGAGGTGTTGACATTGGCATATCAGGCATTATATCGCGTCTACAGGCCACGAACGTTTGATGATATGGTTGGGCAAGAGGTGATTACACAAACGCTTAAAAATGCTATTGAAACGCATCAAACAGGACATGCATATTTGTTTTCTGGTCCACGTGGGACGGGAAAAACATCGGCAGCTAAAATATTTGCACGTGAAATAAATGGTATTGATCCAACAACAGATGAGTCACAAATACCAGATATTGTTGAATTTGATGCTGCTTCAAATAGTCGCGTTGAAGATATGCGTGATATCTTGTCAAATGTTGATTATGCCCCAATTGAGGCAGAGTTTAAAGTATATATTATTGATGAAGTGCATATGCTATCAAATAGTGCTTTCAACGCATTACTTAAAACATTAGAAGAGCCACCAGCTAATGTGAAATTTATCTTGGCAACAACTGAACCGCAAAAAGTACCAGTCACTATTTTGTCACGTACACAACGGTTTGAGTTTAAACGTATTGATAGTTTAGTCATAAAGGCGCGTTTAGTAGACGTATTGAATAAACAACAGATCGCGTACGAAGATGATGCACTCCGTATTATTGCAAATGTTGCTGAAGGTGGCATGCGTGATGCTTTGTCAATATTAGACCAAGTTATTGCGTTTGGTACTGATAATGTGACGGTCGATAATGCCTTACAAGTCACAGGATCAACGACGACAACAGAATTATTAGCGTATGTGAAAGCCGTAAGTGCTGGCAATACACCTAGAAGTTTACAAGTGTTGCACGATATTTTAATTGAAGGTAAAGATGCACAACGGCTTGTTGTAGATATTATTGGTTTATTACGAGATATTATGCTTGTTGATGTTGCAGAAGAATTGATTAAGTCAACAATTCAATTATCAGAATTACAAGCATTGTCAAAAAAACTTGGCATAGCACGTATTGAACAAATGATGTTGATATTAGACGGTATTCAAAAACAGTTGATGCAGACTATGCAAAGCGACGTGTATCTAGAACTACTAACGGTAAAATTAAGTATGCTTGTCGAACCTGTAGCAATCGTATCAAGCTCCCTTGAAAAGTCATCGGTAAACGATGAATCACTTATGTCTTCACCAGTCAAAAATAAAAATGATCAAAAAGATCGAACAATAAATGCCAAACCTATAGTTACTGAAAAAGTTAAAAATATAACGCCTAGTGTTGCCGAACAAGAACAAGTCATTGCTCCGGTATTATCTGAGCAAATAAGTCATAATGCTGATAATGAATTATTAGTTCGAACTGGGCAACAAGCAGTGTTTGCTGTGTTACAGCTAGCTAAACGTGAGGCGTTGAGTCGTGCAAAAAGCAATTGGCCGACACTTATCACACAGTTTAACGTTGCGCAACAAGCAATGCTTACAATTGCTGAACCTGTCGCCGCGAGCGAGGAGGCTTTAGTATTAGCATTTGATTATCCAGCGTTGCTTGAACAGGCGTTAAATGATGCTCAAATGCAAAATAATTTGGAGAAAGCACTACGAGAGCAACATTTACCGATATCAATGGTATTTATTTCACAGGAAGATTGGCATCAAGAACGTGCAGCATATGTCAAAAATCTCAAATCAGGTGTGACGCAACACATTAATTTAACCGATTTGCCACGTGTGAGTAGTCAAACGTCAGCAATCAATTTAGAAGAACCAAAAACAGTGATCAAAGAAACAGAACCAGCTGTTGTTGCGGCCGCAAAAGAAATGTTTGGTAGTGATATTGTAACTGTTATTGATTAATAATAAAAGAAAGGATTGGCTCATGTAGCCATTTAATCTATGGATTATCCAGAACCTATTGCAAAATTAATAGATAGTTACACAAAATTACCTGGTATTGGTTCAAAAACTGCTACACGTTTAGCTTTTTATACGCTAGGCATGGACGAAACAGATGTGAATGATTTTTCAAAATCACTTGTTTCTGCTAAAAAAGATCTGACATTTTGTTCGGTGTGTGGTAATATTACTGAAAATAGTATTAATCCGTGTGTAATTTGTCGAGATCTCACACGTGATCAGTCGACAGTGTTTGTCGTCGAAAACTCTCGCGATATCATGGCCATGGAAAACACGAGAGATTATCATGGCCTTTATCATGTTTTGAACGGTGTCATCTCACCCAGTGCGGGAACAGGACCAGAAGATATTAATTTACCTAGTTTAATTCGACGTTTATCAGAGCATCAAGAAATTGATGAGGTGATTGTTGGGACCAATGTTACTGCTGAAGGTGAAGCAACAGCGATGTATCTTGCAAGGCTACTCAAGCCGGCAGGAATTAAGGTGACACGTTTAGCACATGGGTTAGCAGTTGGGTCTGATATTGATTACGCAGACCAGTTAACACTTATTAAAGCCGTACAAGGACGAACAGAATTATGATTTTTGGGAAAAAAAAGCGTGACTTACGTCATGAATATGATCAAGCCCTTGTTTTTCAAGTTGATAAGGCAAAAATAGATTGGGATATGGCGAAAAATTCCGAAGAAGCGTTATTAGATGGTCAAGTAAATGTACGCTTAATACAGGCTCAAACAGCATTAAATAAAGCAAAATTTAATTACCTTTATCGCGAGGCAAGACGCCGGAAAACAGTTGGTCACATGCAAACACATGTTTTAAAAACTGATCGTAATCAATTTTGATGCTGTGACCCATGTTAAAATGCTATTATTTTTTGTCTTAACTGTAAGAAACTAAGAAACAGGATACCAATATCATGACAAAACCATTATTTATTACGTTTGAAGGGCCAGAAGGTGCGGGTAAAACTAGTGTTTTGGAAATTTTAATTTCTGAATTAAAACCTTTACTCGGGGATGACTTAGTTACGACGCGTGAGCCGGGAGGCAATCCAATATCTGAAGCAATCCGTGCCATATTGCAACCTGCTGAAGATAATGGTATGGATGAACGAACAGAGGCCTTGCTTTATACAGCCGCACGTCGCCAACACTTGGTAGAAATTATATTACCAGCCTTGAAATCAGGTAAAGTAGTTATTTCTGATCGTTACATTGATAGTTCTTTAGCCTATCAAGGGGGTGGTCGAGGATTAGGTGTTGATAATATATGGCAAATTAATCAATTTGCTACAGAAGGTTTAATGCCAGACTTGACAATTTATTTTGATGTGCCACCAGAGCTTGGTTTGGCACGCGTTAAAGCAAATCGTCAAGGGAAAATCGATCGATTAGACAAAGAAAACTTATCATTTCATCAGACAGTTCGACAAACATATTTACAACTACAACATGACTTTTCTGATAGAATTAAAATAATTGATGCGACACAGTCATTAGATCAAGTAGTGGCTGATGCACGTCTATTGTTGTTAAAAACGCTTAAAGCTCGAAAGGAGTAATTTTTATGAAACTTATTACGGCTATTGTTCAGGATAAAGATACAACTAAATTAAGCAATGTATTTGTCAAAGCAAATGTACGTGCAACACGTTTAACGACTTCGGGTGGCTTTTTACGCTCAGGAAATACAACATTTTTAATTGCTATTGAAGATGAACGTGTTCAATCGGTACTTGACATGATTCAGTCTGTTTCACAAAAGAGAAAACAATATATGGTACCACCAGTGAGCTTAGATGCTGGTGGCGCTCATGTTGGTGTCTATCCGGTTGAAGTTGAAGTTGGCGGTGCCACTGTTTACACACAAAGTATTGAATCATTCCATCAGTTCTAATGCAATCAAATTTCGTAACAATAACACAAACGGTTTATCCGACACAAGCTTCGCATTTTATGAACTTAATTAGCAAAAGTCAGTTAAGCCATTTTTATTTATTTATTGGACCAAGTCAGCCAGAAAAGCTGGCTTTTTCTCAGTATCTCGCATGGCAAATTGTTACCCCAACTGAACGTAATCTCATAAGAATTACGGAAAATGATCATCCAGATGTTAAAATTATAAAACCCAGTTTGCCTAAAAGTGGAACAGGTACAAATAGAACTTGGAAAGTCGATCAAATTAGAGCCTTAAAACCCGAGTTTGTGACGGTTGCTCAAGAAAGCACACGCAAGGTTTTTGTTTTTGATGCTGTAGAAACGCTTCATGCTGAATCTGGTAATGCCTTATTAAAATTTATTGAGGAACCGACTGGTCCGCAATTGATTGTGATGTTAGCAGAAAATCTCAACGAGGTGATGACAACCATTCAATCACGCGCCCAGATTGTGCACTTGCTGCCTGAAACAATAGTAGATTCAGTAAGTGATTTAGTTGATGATGAGTGGCGGCAGGCGACGCAATTAATTTTATTTAAGTGGTTTGAGTTAATGATGCAACGCCGCATTGAAGCTTTTGTATACGTACAAACACACCTTGTTAATCAATTAAAAAATGATCAACAACAACAATTATTTTTTAATTGGCTACATCAACTATCACGTGACACGGTTGTCTTTGGTGAAATTCCGGATGATATGTTGATATTTCCAATGTTAGTTGGCTTATATAAAACATTGAGGCAGCATTACACAAAACAACAAGTAGTAAGAGCAAGTGATGCGGTGTTCATTGATGATCGCATACGTCAGAACAATGTGTCGTTACAAACGCGACTTGAAAAAATTGTGCTTGATGTGACGATTGCCCTAGGAGAATAACATGCAACAACAAAAAAGTTTTGAAAAAAAACAAACAGGGACATTATTTTTGGTGCCAACCCCGATAGGTAATTTGCAAGACATGACGCCACGCGCGATTGATACATTAAAAAACGTTGATTTAATAGCGGCTGAAGATACACGACATACACAACAATTACTTAATCATTTTGATATTGATACTAAACAAACAAGTTTTCATGAACATAATTGGCAAGTTAAAATTCCTGGTATTATTTTGGATTTACAAGGTGGCAAAAATGTGGCTCAAGTGAGTGATGCCGGTATGCCATCTATTTCTGATCCGGGCAAAGAACTCGTTGCTGCCGCAATTGAAAATAATATAACTGTTGTGCCAATTCCAGGTGCAACGGCTGGTGTTACAGCTTTGATTGCAAGTGGGTTAGTGCCACAACCTTTTTATTTTTATGGCTTTTTACAACGTAAAAACAATGAACAATTAGCAGAATTAGAACAATTATCAAGCATACGAGATACTATTATTTTTTATGAATCACCACATCGCATCAAAAAAACATTAGAAAATATACAAAAAATTATGGGCGATGATCGAGGTGTCGTTCTGGCCCGCGAATTGACTAAACGTTACGAGGAATTTTTACGTGGTACAGCACAAGAGTTAGTTGAATGGGCAAAAGATAATGACATTCGTGGTGAATTTGTGGTGATGATTGCTGGTTATCAAGGTGTAGTAGAAGAAAAAAAGAAATCTGATGACCTTGGTTTGTCTGTTCATGATGCTGTTGCGGCCTTGATCAGTAGAGGGTTGAAACCCAATATGGCAATCAAGCAAATTGCAAAATCACGGGGACTTGACAGACAGGCAGTTTATTCTGATTACCATGATATTGACTAAAAATCTATCGTGAGGCAATTTGTAAGGGGGATTATTATGCAAACATTTGAAATTAAACGACACGTTGAATATTATGAAGCTGACACAACTGGCAAGTTAACATTACCAATGATTTTAAACTGGGCAGTGTTGGCTTCAAAAAAGCAAAGTGATGCGTTAGATGTCGGACAAAAAATATATTTAGGCCGTGGTTTAGGTTGGATTATTTTGCAATATGAGATCCATATTACACGTCGTCCCGAAATAAACGAAGAAATTACAATTAAAACATACGCCGCAAAATATAACCCTTTTTTTGTCAGTCGGCCCTTTGTTTTTTTTGACATGAATGGGAACGAAATTATTCGTGTTGATTCAATTTGGACAATGATCGATATTAAAAATCGACGTATGGCACGATTGCCACAAGACATTGTTGATAAATATCAGGCAGAGCGTGTTAAACAAATTCCACGTATTGCCAAACCAGCGCAGTTTGGTACTGATGAAACGTTTGAAGAAAATGAGTACCATGTACGTTATCTTGATATTGATGCCAATAAGCATGTCAATAATTCAAAGTATTTTGAATGGATGCAAGATGTTATCCCGCCAGAATTTTTAACAACGCACGAAGTGACTGATATTAATTTGAAATTTGAGAATGAAGTTCGCTTAGGACATATGATTCAATCACAAGTGATTTTGGAACAACAAACCAGTAAACATCGTATCATGTTAGGTGATGTTGTTAGTGCAGAAGCTGAGTTTAAGTGGCGTGATGTGTCCTTTTAGTGTAAACTGAAGATATCATTAATTCTAAAATAGAGAGGCTTATTATGTCAGTATTGGTATTAGGTGGGGCAGGTTACATTGGCTCACATATGGTAAAAACGCTTGTTGAGAGTGGACGTGATGTTGTCGTTGTGGATGCGCTCTTTACCGGTCACCGTGATGCAGTTAATCCATCGGCTAAGTTTTATCAAGTTGATATTCGTGACAAAGCAGCGTTATCAGAAGTTTTCGACAAAGAAAGTATTGAGCAGGTTGTGCATTTTGCAGCTTTTTCAATTGTACCGGAATCAGTAGCAAATCCATTGAAATACTTTGATAATAATACAAGTGGTATGATCACGTTACTTGAAGTGATGAAAGATCATGATGTGAAGCAAATCGTCTTTTCTTCAACTGCTGCAACGTATGGTAATCCAGTAAATATTCCAATTAAAGAAACTGACCCACAAAATCCGATCAATCCTTATGGTGAATCAAAGCTTATGATGGAAAAAATCATGGCTTGGTCGGACAAATCTGATGGTGTTAAATGGGTTGCTCTACGTTACTTTAACGTAGCCGGAGCAGCTGAAGATGGTTCGATTGGTGAAGATCACACACCTGAAACGCATCTTGTACCAATTATTTTACAAGCTGGATTAGGACAGCGTAAGTATATTGAAATGTTTGGTGATGATTATAAGACACCAGACGGGTTTAATGTTCGAGATTATGTACATGTACTTGATTTAGCTGATGCACATATACGTGCTTTAAAATATTTAGCTGATGGACATGAATCAAATCAATTCAATTTGGGCTCTGCAACTGGTTTCTCTGTTAAAGAGATGGTTGAAGCAGCACGTGAAGCAACAGGCGTTGCTATTCCGTCAAAAATTGGGCCACGTCGTGCTGGTGATCCAGATATTTTGATTGCCAATTCTGATAAGGCACGTGATATTTTAGGCTGGGCACCAAAGTATGATAATGTGCAAGACATTATTAAGACAGCTTGGCATTGGCATCAAAATCATCCAACTGGTTATGATGATAAATAAATCTAAAAAATGAACCTACAAAATTTTGCAGGTTCATTTTTTTTAGGGAATTTTTTGACAAAAATTGTAAAAGATGTTTTACTACATATGTAAAACATCTTTTACAGAAAGAGAATGATAGATGGAAAATATAATTCGTGAACGTCGAAAACAAGGGCATTTATCACAAGAAGCATTAGCAAAAAAGGCCAATGTTACAAGACAAACAATTAATGCCATTGAAAATGCAAAGTACGATCCATCATTAGCACTAGCCTTCAAATTAGCAAAAATACTAGAAACAACAATTGACCAATTATTTATCGATAGTAAAGAAAATGGTTAAAATACAAAAAATCAGTCGAATGATGACAGTGATATTGGGCATGTATAGCAATATCGTAAATTGTATTATAATTTTAAATAAAAAGGGGATAAACGTGATTAATGTTAAAAAAAACGCTGTTAAAATGACAGCATTGGTGTTCGGATTACTTTTGTTATTTATAACATATAGTTTGACAGGCAAGACATCTATATTGGTAGGCTATTTTGTTTATGTGACGCTTCTTTTACATCATAAAAAAAGGCTAAAAGAAAAAGCTATAAAAATGTCGCCGAAAGCACACCTTAAAATCACAATAGATGAATTATATAATGATGAACGCGAATTGGCTGCTATTATGGGTGCCAAGCATTTTGCATTACGCATAGGTTTCATTGTGTTAGTTGTTTTAGCTTTAATTAGTGTATCATTTAATCGTTTTTTTGATAGAGTTATCACGCTATCATTAACTGAAGTAGGTTTGTTATTAATGGTTGTCATGTTTATCACTCAGGTTGCCTACGTTGCAAGATTATTTTATGAACTACGCGATTAGTCAAAGGGTATGAGAAAAATTGTTGCGTAAACAACAAATTCATGATATACTAATTTTTGTTGTGAAAGTGACAAATGGACAGCTAGCTCAGTTGGTAGAGCAACGGACTCTTAATCCGTGGGTCCAGGGTTCGAGCCCCTGGCTGTCCACTAAATAAATGCCGACACATTTCTGTGTTGGCATTTTTTGTATGATCATCAGAATTAGCAATTATTATCACGTGGGTTACAATGATAATAATAGGGGGAAGTTGTTGTATGAAAATGCGTTCTAAACATTGGGTTGGTTGGATATGTGGATTAATTATCATTTTTGTTGTGGCATTTGGTACAATTTTGCATGTTAATCATAGTAACAAATTAGTGAAAAAGCAACAGACAATGCAAAAATCATCTATCAAAAGTCAGCGTGATTCATTACCAAAAAATAGTAAATTGTCAGATTGGCAATTAATTTTGATTAATAAACAGCATCCACGTACATCTGAAATTCATTTTAATCAAGTGACAGTTGACGACAAACAAATAGATCAAAGAATTCTAAAACCTTTAACAGATTTTCGTGCTGGTGCTAAGGTAGCAGGTTATGATACAACCCTTGTATCAGGATATCGATCCATTGCTGCCCAGACTAAAGTTTATCAAGATTCTTTGCAACAAAATGAAGCAAACGGAATGGATCGAGAAACTGCAACAAAGCTGACGAAAAGTGTCATTCAAACGCCTGGTTCATCTGAACATCAAACTGGTCTTGCAGTCGATCTAGCAGGAAGCGATGCATTAGCAAAATATCCTGCCTTAATGGCACAAATGGACGAATTTAAATCACAAAAGTGGTTAATTAAACATGCAGCTGATTATGGTTTTGTTTTACGATATTTAAAGGATTCAAAATCAATATCACAAACTGGGATAGATTATGAATCATGGCATTTTCGTTATGTTGGTATTGCTAACGCGCAATATATGGTAAAACATCATCTGACTTTAGAAGCATATAGAAATATACTTAGAAATGCAGGGCAAAATTAGCTCTGAAAATTATGTCGATTTTTGATATACTAAGTATGTATCAAATTGACTGAAATTAGGAGAATTGGCATGATTGTATTATCAGGCACTATCGGCGCCGGCAAAACAAGTTTAACGGAGATGTTAGCGAACCATTTAGATTCAAAGGCATTTTACGAAAGTGTTGATGACAATCCAATTTTGCCACTATTCTATGAAAATCCAAAAAAATACGGCTTTTTATTGCAGATTTATTTTTTAAACAAGCGTTTAGCGCAAATAAAAGTGGCACAGACTACCGGAACAAATAATATTGTTGATCGTTCAATCTATGAAGATGCACTTTTATTTCAATTAACGGCGGACCTGAATCGTGCAACTCAAACTGAAGTAGATATATATAAGTCGCTTGTTGATAATATGATGGCTGATATTACTGGTGTCAATGATATTAAAAATCCGGATTTATTGATTCATGTGCGTGTTAGTTTTGAAACAATGCTTGAACGCATTGAAAAGCGTGGGCGTTCATTTGAACAGATAGCTGACAATCCAGATTTATATGAATATTATAAAGAATTAAATAAACGTTATGACGCTTGGTTTGAATCATATGATCGATCACCAAAAGTACAAATAGATGGTGATCGCTTTGATTTTGTAATGAGCGAAGAGGCTCGTGACAAAGTCTTAGATATGATTGATACAAAATTATCAGAAGTTAACACAAAATAAAAAGCGATGGGTTGTTTTGACTCATCGCTTTTTATAAAATGTTATAAAACGAACCATCAAGTAAGGGAAAATAATTTGGAGGACCGAAATGATTAAATATGGTTTTATCGGCACAGGTAATATGGCCCAGGCAATGATTAAAGGTTTACTAGCGAAAGGCGTATCAGCAAAAAGTATTGCCGTATATTCACCGCGATCTGCTGCTAAACTCACTGAAAAATGGGGAGTAATATCTTTATCAGCGCAAAGATTAATTGACGACAGTGATTTGATTGTGCTAGCATTTTTACCAAATCAATTAGAAAATGTTACAGCTAACTTAGATTTTAAAAATAAACTTGTCGTATCTGTTTTGGCAGGAATAACACTGGAACAATTAATAGCTGCGACACATACGACACAAATTGTTCGAACATTACCTAATGTCAATGTGGCAATTAATCAAGGTGTGACAGCTTTTTCTAATACTGCGTTAACAGCAACAAATAACACAATTTTCAAGGTGTTTTCAGATTACCTTGGCAGTAATTTTAACTTAGCAGAAACGCAATTTGCTATATTTTCTGCCGTTGCCGGTTCGGGACCAGCGTACGTGTTTAAATATATCGATGCACTGGCGCAAGCAGGTATTGCCAACGGACTGGAAACAGAATTAGCAACCGATATTGCTACACAAACAGTACTTGGATCTGCTCAAACCTTAGCTTTATCAACACATTCAGCAAAAGAGTTACAAAATGCTGTTGCCTCACCGGGAGGATCAACTCGTGCAGGATTAGACGATTTTGACACACAAAATTTTGATGATGTGATAGTACATGCCATTAAAGCTACGGTAGAACATAAGCATCTATAAAACTAACTGGTCGATGATAGCGCCATGCTTTGGAATGCTAATTTAGTGTATTTAATGAGCGATGTGCTAACAAATTTTGTATAATGGATATTATGACGAATAACGCTGAAAAAACAAAACAAATTAAAACAAAAAAAACGCTAACAGCAATGACTTGGTTTTTGATGATTGGTGGATTGACTGCTACTCTGGCAGTGTGGTTATTTGCCAAACCCGTTGTATTAACGGCAAACACGATACCCACTGGTTTTTCAGTTCAGGGCGTGGCGGTTAATCAAACATCAGGGTACGTGGATTATAGCAATTTAGCATCAAATGGCGTTGATTACGTTTATTTACGTGCAACTACAGGAACATCTTTTGTGGATGATAGTTATGAATCAAGTTATGATCGTGCGCGATCTGCACAATTGAAGGTTGGTAGCATTCAAGTTTATGATGCCAATGTTGATGCTTCAACACAAGCACAATATTTTATTGATAATGTTGGTAATCGTGTTGGGCAGTTGCCTATTGCATTTTATGTGACAGACAATCAAATAGACACACAAGCTAGCATTGATAGGTTAGCCACATTGATACAAATTTTAAAGACACATTATAATCGATCAACTGTCATTTATACAACACCAAGTGTGAAAAACAAGTTGAAATCGACAATTTCTGACACAAAGTACTGGTTGATTGACACGTCTACAACTAATAAATCAAATGCAAATCAATTCATTCAATATAGTGAAGACCATACGATTGGTAGTGGACTGAAAGCAATCAAAATGCCAACAAGTGTATTTAACGGTACAGAAAAAGAATTTGAGGATATAAAATGATTAAATTTGGAATTATTGGCACAAATTGGATTACAAAAATGTTCATTGAAGCAGCACTTGAGACTGGCGAGTATGAACTGTCAAAAATTTATTCTCGAACGCAAGAACGTGGGGAATCTTTTTTAAAGACGCTTACAGTTGACGATGTGGATGTTGATATTGTTACTACATTGAGCGATCTCTATACAGGCATTGATTTGGTCTATATTGCTTCGCCAAATGCACTGCATTTTGAACAATCAAAAGTCGCGATTGAAGCGGGTGTGCATGTTATTGTTGAAAAGCCAACAACAAGTAATCCAGCAGAGTTTTCAGAGATAGAAAAACTATTGACATTATATCCTGAAGTGCGTTATTTTGAAGCAGCTCGTCATGTTCATCAACCCAATTTTAAAATAATTCAGCAGACGATGGGCGAACTAACGCAATTACAGGGTGCGACTTTAGTTTACCAAAAATATTCATCACGTTATGATGCGTATTTAGCTGGTGAGGAACCAAATGTTTTATCACGTAATTTTAGCGCAGGTGCTTTGTATGATTTAGGCGTATATCCTATTTATGCAGCTATTGCACTATTTGGTGCACCCCGAGCAGTGCAATATTTGCCGATTTTATTGGCTAATGGTGCAGATGGCAAGGGTACAGCTAGTTTATTTTATGATGATTTCAATGTGACATTAATATTTGGGAAGAGTGCTAATTCTTATCTATCAAGTGAAATATATGGTTTGAAAGAAACCATTGCAGTATCAAATATTGCTGAGCTTGATACGATAACATACCATGATGGTGATGGACATGCTGACAATATTGGACAAAAGCCAGATGAAAATCCTATGAAGCACGAAGCACAAGACTTTGCAGATATTATTAATGACCCCGTTGAAAATCACACAAAATATAGTCAGTGGTTTCAACTTGCCAAACAAGTGAACCAAACTTTGTTTGACTTACGTTCGTCGGCTAGCATAGAATTTCCGGCAGACAAGAAAGAATACTAATTTCATGGCAATTAAACCAGAATTACAAGATAAATTTAAAAATCAATTTGAAAAGCCAACGCCGATACAAGATGCTGTTTGGGATCGCTTATCAGCGGGTGAAAATATTTTTGGTTTAGCACCAACTGGTACTGGTAAAACATTGGCCTTTATGCTGCCAATGCTATCGCGTATAGATGTTAAAGTAAAGCGAACACAGGTATTGATTTTAGCACCAAGTCAAGAATTGGCGATGCAAACAACAACTGTTGCACGTGAGTGGGGCGCATTAATTGGTGTTTCAGTGGCTAGTCTAATTGGTGGCGCCAATGGGCGACGTCAATCAGATAAACTAAAAAAAGAAAAGCCACACATCGTTATAGGCACATTAGGTCGCGTATTGACAATGGTTGACGGTGGTGCTTTGAAATTAAATGGTATTCAAACCATTATCTTTGATGAAGCTGATGCCATGTTGACAGATGAACGACATGATAGTTTGAAAGAATTAGCAAATCAGTTACCCGAAAATGTTCAACTTGGGTTGTTTTCAGCCACATCTGGTGTTGATTTGAAATATGTTGCTGATACATTTCATCAAGAAGTGCGGCCAATTTCAGTTGGTACAGATGCCCCAGCATCTATTAAGCATGAATTTCAGTATGTTGATCAAAAGGCACGAGCCAATATGCTGATTCAATTGGCTCGACATAATCAACAGGCGCTTGTATTTTTTAACACAATTAGCGGTTTGGTGAATATGCAGGCGACCTTGCGTCATGCGCATGCGAGTGTCATGAGCATTGGTAGTAATGACAAGCGCCAAGTACAACGTGCTGATGCGTTGCGTTTATTCAAAAAAGGCGAGGTAACTTTGTTACTTGTAACAGATGTCGCTGCTCGTGGATTAGACATTGAAGACCTACCTTTAGTCGTAAATGCGCAAATACCACAAAGCAAAAAAACATATGTTCATCGTACAGGCCGTACAGGGCGCATGGGCAAACCAGGTCGTGTATTAAATCTTGGTAATGATCATGATATACGAGATTTGAAACGCGAGTTAGGGGATGACTTTGAGTTGGTTAAGGCAGTGAATTCTTTTGCTGATAAAAAGGAAGCGTTAACGAAAAATAAATCATCCGAACGCGAGCGTTCAAAGGGCAATGACCGAGAAAAAACGAGTGACATGCTTTCGGTAGCACAAAACACTCAAAATGTGACACCAAAAATGAAACAAACCACAACGTCTGAAATAATAGACAAGCCAAAAAAGAAAAAACGTTCGAAAGTATCCAAAGATAAAGGTAAGCCAAAGTGGGCTAACAAACGTGAAAATTAAGCCAGTTTGGTGATGTCGAAGTGTCATTTATGAATGATACTTTTTTGTTTGAGAGAATACCTATGGTCTATCCATATCGCATTTGAAACAATACAGCTATTGCGTATCATTCTAATTTGAGGAATAGCCACTTTAATGAGAGGTTGTTTTTTACAATAGAGAAATTTAATCTCCTATTAATCATAAAGTATTACACTAAAGTATATAAAACAGTACATTGGAGATATAAAAATGGCTAAAGCAATTAGAATATTATTAATAGAAGACGATGTGAATTTGGCAGATAATATTGTCGGCTTTTTAGATGATTTTGCGGATGTCAATGTTGTTGATAATGGTCTTGACGGTGAATTTGAAGGTCAGGAGTCGCCTTATGACTTAATTATTTCTGATTTAATGTTGCCAGGTGAAAATGGTTTTGAGGTGATTAAATATCTGCGAAAAAATGATGTTGAAACGCCAGTTTTGATTTTGACCGCTAAAAGTTCACTTGATGATAAAATTGAAGGTTTTAATGTTGGGGCAGATGATTATCTTACGAAACCATTCTACCGTGAAGAATTATTAGTACGCGTCAAAGCTTTGTTACGTCGTGCAGGTGTATATTCCGAAGATAATATGATTACTGTTGGTGACGTTTTAATTAACTTAGAAAATCGTGGGGTGCAAGTTCATGGTCAGCAAGTTAAACTAGTCGGTAAAGAGTTCGATATTTTGACATATTTAGCGCAAAATAAAAACATTATTGTCACACGTGATCAAATTTTTGATCGCGTCTGGGGAATTGATTCTGATACAACAATCAACGTTGTTAATATCTATCTTAACAATTTGCGCCGAAAATTAGAATCTGTTGGGCAAAACGATTTAATTAAAACTTTGCGTAACATTGGTTTTATTTTAGAGGTTAAAGATGCCTAATGTCATTAATAAACAACAACAAATTCGCGGCTTCTTATTATTAATTGCGAGTTTTTTTATTATATTTTCAGTTCTTGGAAGTGTCATTTATTGGTCCTATACACGGACAATATTTCAAAATTCAGATACAGCTATCACACAACAAATTAAACAATATGATATGGCTGGTGCACTTCAAAATTCGGCTGATTCTAATAGAAAATCACCATTATTATTACAATCAAATATGTTAGCAGATGTTTGGGTATATAATAAAAATAAGAAATTGGTTATTGATGATCGTATACCAGATCCAATGCAATCGACTTATAAAAAGAAATTTAAATACACGTCAAAATTTGTGTCATCCAAACCAGAAACTGTACAGATAGGCAACGATTACTATCGTGGGATTAAAGTGAATTTTGTTAATGGTGCGAAAAATAATGATGGTAAATCTGTTAAATATGGTATTATCACTGTGAATGTGACAGATACTATTTTTAATCTTAACCAATTTAAAAAGGTTATTTTGTGGTCATTTGGTACCTTTGGATTACTGACTTTGATGGTTTCTTATTGGATTAGTTTAAAAAATATGAAGCCTATTCTCAAAGCTTGGCAGCAGCAACAAGATTTCGTTAATAACGCAGCACATGAATTACGAACGCCAATGGCCGTTATTCAAGGTAAATTAGAAAATATGCTCACGCGTCCAGAATCGACTGTTCGAGAACAGTCGGATGCGATTATATTATCTCTATCTGAAGTTCGGCGACTGACATCATTAACTAATAATATGCTTACTTTGGCAAAGTCAGGGTCTAACATGACACGTATTGAAAAAGAGTCGACTAATATTGCTGAATTTTTGTCACGAATTGTGGCACCTTATCAGGAAATGGCTGAGTTTGATGGTAAACAAGTATTATTATCTACACGCGTCAATCAACCTGTGTTTATTGATCAAAAACGTATTCATCAGTTACTGGTTTTGCTAGTAGATAATGCGATGAAATATTCTGAAGCAGGCGCCACCGTTTCGATTTCAGCAATAATTGAAAAACGAAAATTTGTGTTGAGTGTTGCAGATACAGGGCGTGGCATTAGTGATGAAGCTAAAAAGCATGTCTTTGATCGCTTCTATCGTGAAGATAAAACAGGTAGCCGACAAACTGGTGGCACAGGGCTTGGATTATCGATTGCTGAATGGATAGTACATGCACATGGTGGCAAGATTATTGTATTAGATAATCAACCAAAGGGAACAATCATCAAAGTGACACTGCCCCTTTAATGATTATTAACTGTTATTGCATGATAGTATATGTTATATGAGGAGGATTATATTATGAAACATGCCCTGATTACTGTAGCTGTCGTAGCCGCTGTTGTGGGTGGTGGTGTCGTCTATTCTGGTACGCAACCTAATTCTTGGTTTCAACAGCAAACAGCTACCAAAAAAGTAGCGCATATATCTGGTCAAGCATCGGTTGCCAAAATCGCTTATACGAGTAAAGATAATGCCACAACAGCGTATAATAAAGTGAAAAATGCAGTGGTAACGGTTCAAAATTTACAAAATAATGCGTCACAACAAAGCGATGGCTTTGCGGGACTATTTGGACAAACACAACAAGATAAGGGCCAAAGTTCGTCTGAAATTGAGACGGCTTCTGAGGGCTCAGGTGTCATTTATAAGGTTGCCAACGGCAACGCCTATATCATTACTAATAATCATGTAGTAGCTAAATCTGATGCCTTACAAGTGATTACATCAGATGGCGATAAGATAAAGGCAACTGTGGTAGGTACAGATGTTGAAAAAGATATTGCATTGATTAAAGTTAAAACAACTGTTATCAAATCGGCTGCCTCATTCGGTAAAATTAATGGGTTACAATCTGGTCAACAAGTATTAGCGATAGGGTCACCATTAGGATCTGACTATGCCACATCAGTAACAAGTGGTATTATTTCCGCACCACGACGTGAGTTATCAAGTGAACAAACGGGTGTTGGTGCGGCCAAGGTGATTCAAACGGATGCTGCAATTAATCCCGGAAATTCTGGTGGACCACTTATTAATTTAGCTGGTGAAGTGATTGGTATTAACTCCTCAAAAATTGCATCATCAACTGATGGTGTCAGTGTTGAGGGAATGGGTTTTGCCATTCCAGCAGATGTTGTTCAAGATTTTATTGCTAAAACGGAAAAATAGTCAAAAAAATGAAGCCACCTCACTTATTCATGTGTGAGATGGCTTCATTTTTTAAGTTGGATTATTTGAAAGGTGTTTCACAAAGTTTTTTGATACCAGTCAAGTACCTGATTAGGCGTTAAGCGCTCACCATGACCGATACGAGATATTTCTGTGCCATTTTCAAACAATACGAATGACGGAATACCACGCATATTGTATTTTGTGGCAACATCAAGGTTCTCATCACGATCAGCATCAAACCAGTTAGCAGTTTTGCTGATAGTATCTTTAATATTTTGGACAAAAGGCTTAATAGCACGGCAATCGCCACACCAATCAGCGGACAAAAACATGACATTACGACCAGAATGTTGGATATTTTCTTCGACGACAGTATTAGTATTGTGTGTTGGTTGATACATAATTTGCTCCTTTGGTTACATTGTAAAGAGTATACCATAATATTGACAGCAAGGCGGTTTTTATAAAAATGAGAAAAATAAAAATAAAATTTGGAAAAAGTGTTGACATCTCACAAAATGAAAGTTATAGTAAGTACAACATAAACGTTGAAAAGATAAGTACAATTTTAAATCTTAACAAGAGAGCTCGTGGTTGGTGAAATCGAGTAAGATATATCATTAGAAAATGGTCTTGGAGTTTCATAGATACGAGCAAGCGAGTACTCATATGTACGGCGCAGTAAGTTGAAATCGGTGGTGCTCGTTAACGCACAACGTATAACCTGGCAGTTTTCACAGATGTTCTCGACGACTTCTGACAGGCGTACGTTAAGGTGTGGGCGCAAGAGCCCTGCATGAACACCGGGTGGTAACACGTTATTAAAGCGTCCCGTAGTCTATATTATAGGCTACGGGACGCTTTTTATTTTATGATTTTCCGTCTTTACAAATATGAAAAATTAAGGAGGATAAGAAAAATGAGTGTCATATTACAAAATGGTTTGTTGAAACGTGAGCGATTGACATTAGGTGATTTTAAATTATTGCAACCAACCTTAAATGTTTTGGTAGTTAATCTTATGCCCAATCGATTACAAACAGAGAAGCAATTTGTACAATTACTCACAAAATTATCAGTTAACGTACGCGTCACATTTGCCATTCCGGCGTCACACCATATTAAAAATAATGCTGACATCATTAAAGCAAATTACGACACTTTTGAAGATATTTGGCAAAAAAAATATGATGGTTTAATTGTGACCGGTGCACCAGTTGATCGTATGAAATTTGAAACAATTGACTATTGGCAAGAATTTAAACAATTATTGACATGGCGAAAAACACATGTAAGAGAAAATTTGTTTACTTGTTGGGCAGCTTATGGCGCTGGATATGCTGAACGTAACTTTCCTGTACGGCGTAGTATAAAAAAAGTGTATGGCGTTTACCATGTGGACAATATATTGAATCAACGTAGTCATTTGACTAAAGATTTAACACAAATTACCATGCCACATTCACGTTATTTTACTATTCCAAATGAAGGTCTTGCACGTCGATTAAAAGTTGCGGGCAATGATGTGGTTGGTGCATTTATTTTACGTGATGAGCGTGCAAGTTCAACGTATATCACAGGTCATTTAGAATATGATACAAAAACGTTAGAAGACGAGTATCAACGTGACATAAAAAAAGATGCTCGTACGCAGCAACCAGAAAATTATTATGTTAACGGGCAACCTTGTAATACGTGGCAAAAAAGTGCCGAAAAAATATTTTTTAATTGGGGACAGTTATTGATGGCTGGTACACAACGTTCAGAAATGATTGATTTGTTGCCAGTGCAAAAATACACCTATGGAGGAGAAAAAACGGTATGAGTGGAAAAATAGATACAATTTTAGCGCAAGGCGGTAATGGTACGGATGATAATAAAACTGGTGCAATTGTGACGCCGTTATATTTTTCAACAGCTTACCGTCATCCAGGATTAGGTGAATCGACAGGATTTGATTATGCACGCTTAAACACACCAACGCGGCATATTTTAGAAGAACAGTTAGCCGTTTTAGAGCATGGGGTACAAGCGTTTGCAACAAGTTCAGGTATGTCTGCCATTGATTTAGTCTTCTCTACAGTACTCAAAACAGGGGATCATTTTCTGACAAGTAATGATCTTTATGGTGGCACTTATCGTTATTTTGACGGGCTTGTGACACAAAGAGGCGTGAGTTACGATCCCTGTAGTGATTTAGATGATTTTTTAGCAAAAATACAACCAAAAACAAAACTTATTTGGTTAGAAACACCTTCAAACCCGATGATGAAAATATTTGATATTCAACAAATAAGTGCCACTGTAAAGGCAAAATATCCAAATATTTTAATTGCGGTTGACAATACTTTCCTAACACCAATATATCAACAGCCGTTAACACTGGGCGCAGATATCGTGGTGCACTCAGCGACTAAGTATCTTGGTGGACATAATGATATTTTGGCAGGCGCTGTGATTACAGAGGACGATGACTTCGCAGAACAATTAGAAACAGCCTTGGTTACTAGCGGTCAGGTACTCGATCCATTTAGTTCATGGCTACTGCTTCGTAGTCTCAAAACATTGCATTTACGTATGGCACGACACAATGAAAATGGTCATTATTTAGCAGAAAAACTGCGTGATGTTAGCGGCGTAGCGCATCTTAATTATGCAGGTGTTGGGGGCATGATTAGTTTTTATTTAGCCGATGACTATGATGTTGATACTTTCTTGAAGGGCTTAAAAATTGCATCGTTTGCTGAAAGCTTGGGCGGACCCGAAACACTGATCACAATTCCTGCAGTGCAAACTCACCATGATATGAGTCAAGAACAACGCACGGCTTTAGGTATTACAGACCAATTAATACGTGTCAGTGCTGGCTTGGAAGATAAAGATGACTTGTTGACTGATTTAACGCAGGCTATAGAGGGGGCAAAAGTATGAGTGATTGGACACATGTTATTCAAGCTACAACGACACATGACCCTATTTCAGGTGCAATAAATACACCAATTCAGTTGAGTTCGACATTTAATCAACCAGATTTTGATCATTTTGGGCATTTTGACTACGCACGTTCCGGTAATCCAACACGAGAATCTGGAGAAGCGGCTATTGCTCAATTAGAGCACGGTAAACATGGCTATTTATTTAGTACAGGAATGGCAGCAATTAGTAGTGTCTTGTTTACGTTATCTGCTGGTGATCACATTGTGGTCAGTAAACATGTGTACGGCGGTACTTTTCGCCTGTTAGCTGATATTTTGCCACGGTGGGGTATCACACATGACCTAGTCGATTTTAGTGATTTGGATGCTGTTGCTGCAGCGATTACACCAGCAACAAAAGCGCTTTACATTGAAACCCCCTCTAATCCGACGTTACATATCACAGATATTGCTGCAGTAGTTAGTTTAGCTAAAGCGCATCATCTTTTCACGATTGCAGACAACACATTTTTATCACCGTTTTTACAAAAGCCATTGGATCTTGGTGTAGACGTTGTTATCCATTCGGCAACAAAATTTTTAGCTGGGCATTCTGATATTTTGGCAGGTGCTGTTGTGGTTAACCGCTCGGATTTAGCTGATAAAATCTACTTTATACAAAATGCGGTTGGGGCGACCTTAGGCGTGTTGGATACCTGGTTATTATTAAGAGGTATTAAAACGTTAGGTGTCCGTATGACACATGCCAGTTTGTCTGCTCAAAAAATTGCTAATTACCTTGAAGCACATAACAAAGTAAAACGTGTTTTATATCCTGGATTGACCAGTCATGAAGGGTATGCTATTCAAATGAAGCAAGCTAAGTCAGGTGGCGCAGTACTAAGTTTTGATGTGGGTTCTGAGGCGCATGCAAGAACAGTTGTTGAAGTATTACAAATACCGGTGTTCTCTGTTAGTCTAGGTGCAGTAGAAACCATTATTAGTTATCCACCTAAAATGAGTCATGCGGAATTGAATGAACAAGCCTTAGCTAACGCAGGCATTACACCTGGATTACTCCGATTTTCAGTTGGTTTGGAAGATGCAGATGACTTAATTGCCGATTTAGAACAAGCACTTAAACAAATATAAAAAAGGGAAATACGCTGTTAATAACTCAGAAGCAGCGTGGGGATAAACGCATGACGACAGCTACAACTAAACTGCATTATCATTTTGATCAAGTTGGTTCTTATTTACGTCCTGATCGATTAAAAAAAGCTCGTGAGCAATTTGCTAATGGTGAGATTGATAAACAAGCGTTATTGATCATACAGCATGAGGAAATAAAAAAAGTGGTTGATGAACAAGTGAAAGTTGGTTTGTCAGCGGTGACTGATGGTGAATTTAATCGCTCATGGTGGCATTTAGACTTTTTAGGACAACTCGGTGGGTTTGAATTTTATGAACAAGAAAATTCATATAAATTTCATGGTGCCAGCACACGGACTACTAATGTGCGTTTGAATGGTAAAGTTCATGCAAATTTTGCGCATCCTTTTTTTGAAGATTTTACTTACCTGCAATCAATTGTGCCCAGTGGCGTTGAAGTCAAACAGACGATACCGTCACCGACTTTAGTCATCAATCGTGATCACCGATCTGATTTGTGGTCAAAATATTATGAGACTTGGATAGATTTTTTGGACGATGTCGCACAAGCGTATCATGATACTTTGCAACATTTTTACGATTTAGGCGCGCGTTATATTCAATTAGATGACACAACTTGGGCCTATTTAATTACACAATTGAATGTAAATCGTGATAATCTAAAAGAGCGAGAAAAGTATGAACAAATTGCTGAAGATAATGTTTACGTGATTAATAAAGCGTTGCTAGATTTACCAACGGATTTGAAATTATCGACACATATTTGTCGTGGTAATTTTAAATCAACTTATCTGTTTGAAGGTGGTTATGAACCGGTTGCCAAATATTTGGGACAATTAAATTATGACGGTTTTTTCTTAGAATATGATGACGCGCGTTCAGGTGACTTCAAGCCGTTAGTTGATATTTGGCATAACCGGCAAAACGTTGAAATTGTTCTTGGCTTATTAACTTCTAAGTCAGCTGATCTAGAAGATGAAAAAACGATTATAAATCGAATTATTGCGGCTCAAAAATATGTACCAGCAAGCAATCTTGCATTGTCTACACAATGTGGGTTTTCTTCAACAGAAGAAGGTAATATACTAACAATTTCTGATCAGTGGCAAAAGTTGGCATTTGTTAAAAAAATAGCCGATGAACAATTAAGTTAAGATTTTTTTCGTGTAAACTAATAAATTAGGAGAATGCGATGAACTAAACTGATATTAAAGAATAACAATAACAACACAAAAAGGTAACTTAGAGGAGAAAAATAATGGCAGAAACAGTTGTTGAAAGTTTTACATTGGATCACACAAAGGTTAAGGCACCCTATGTACGTGTCATTGAATCACAAAATGGCCCACAAGGTGGACGCATAACGAACTATGATTTGCGTTTGACACAACCGAATGAAACAGCGATTGAAACTGGTGGCTTGCATACGTTAGAACATTTATTTGCAGGGCTTGTTCGTGATGAAATTGATGGGATTATTGATATGTCGCCATTTGGTTGCCGAACAGGATTTCATGTTATTTCGTGGATAGATTATGATGCTGAAACACTGGCAAAAGTATTCAAAAAAGTACTTGAAAAAATTGTTAGTGATGAAATAACTGAAGTGCCAGCCGCTGAAATTGAGAGCTGTGGTAATTTTAAAGATCATAGTTTACATTCAGCAAAAGAGTGGGCTAAAATCATTTTGGCGCAAGGTATTTCCAGTGATGCGTTTGAACGTAAAGTTGTCTGAAATATTTATGAAAAATAATTGACAATTTGATTAGTTTATAATATGATATTTATAACTAAGAAGAGAAAAGTACTGATTTAGCATTAAACAGAGAGTTCATGCTTGGTGGAAATGAACAATGCGACATTAGGAAAATGGTCTCGGAGTTATCGTCATTGTGAGTGTGTTTTGATAACCATAAACAATTACCGGGTGAGCCCGTTATAGCGACATCAATTCTCAACGCAATTTAATTTGAATGGCAAGATGATTGATATTAAGTTGTACTGCGCAAGCAGTACATAAACCCCGGGTGGTAACACGAGATGTCGTCCCGCAGTCTTATATATAAGACTGCGGTTTTTTGTTGTATATGGCATGAGTGTGCATGACGTAACAGATAGGAGGTAGCCATGAAAATTAGATATTGTAAAATATATTATTTACATACAAATAAAGTTGTGACGGGTATCTATTTACGTGGTAGCGGTGCGCAGACAGGCGCTTAGGGATATGTAAGATGTTAGCAACATATCCGTACATGACACAATAACAATAAAGAGGAAAAATAATGACAACAAGCACATTACAAAAAATTGGTTTTCAACATGTTGGATCGTTTTTACGACCAACTGAACTCAAACAAGCACGTGAAAATTTTAAAACCGGTAACATAACCATAGATGAATTATCAGCAATTGAAGATGCTGCAATTACTGACTTAGTCAACAAGCAAGTTGAAGCGGGGTTAGATGTTGTAACAGATGGTGAATTTCGTCGGTCATATTGGCATTTAGATAATTTTTGGGGATTTGGCGGCGTCGAGCATTTCAATTATGGGGAAGGTTATGTCTTTGCTCATGAAGAAACGCGAGATGATTCAGCTCGTTTGTCAGGAAAGTTAAGCTTTAATGCCAAAACACATCCATTCATTAAACACTTTCAATATTTAAAATCGGTTGCTGATGCAGCTGGTGTCGCTGCTAAGATTACTATTCCGTCACCATCACAGTTCTATACTGAATTGGTTCGTGGCAACAATGCTGAAAAAATTGCAGAATTTTATGGCACAGAAGAAGCCTTGTATGCCGATATTCAACGTGTTTATCATGAAGAAATTATTGCCTTGTATGAAGCAGGCGCACGTACAGTGCAATTAGATGATTGTACTTGGGGAATGCTAGTAGATCCCAATTTTTGGGAAACAATGGCTGGTGCTGGATTCAACGTCAATGATTTGAAAAAAGTTTATTTGAATTTAAATAATGGTGCTATTGAAAATTTGCCAACAGATTTGACGATTAATACGCATGTGTGCCGAGGTAATTATCATTCAGACTGGGCTGCTACTGGTGGTTATGATGCTGTTGCTGACGAATTATTTGGTCAAGAAAATGTAGCAAACTACTTTTTGGAATATGATTCCGAACGCGCCGGTGGTTTTGAACCGTTAGCTAAAGTTTCTGGGGATAAGCGCGTGGTTTTGGGATTGATTACGACAAAAACTGGCGAGTTAGAAGATAAGCAAGTGATTATTGATCGCATTCATGAAGCAGAACAGTATTTACCATTAGATCGTCTTTGGTTGTCAACACAATGTGGTTTCGCGTCAACTGAAGAAGGTAATGTGTTAACAGAAGAACAACAATGGGCCAAATTAAAGTTAGTCAAAGAAATTTTAGATGAAGTTTGGGCTTGAAAATAAGGCGGGTAACCGCTGTACATAAATTGAAAAAGGAGTAATCGTCAATATGCAAAAAATAACACCGCAACGTTTTTTTGATATTACACGAGTGCTTAGCGTACTCTTAGGAACTGGACTGGTTTGGTGCCGAATGTGATATTGACTGATCATAAGTTACTAGCACATTACCCAAAAGAGAGGAACAATTATGACAAAATTTAATAAGCAATACGCCTTTGAAACACGCCAACTACACGCTGGTCAAGAAGTACCAGATCCGACAACAGGAGCACGTGTAACACCTATTTATCAAACAGCGTCATATGTTTTTAAAGACACAGAAGAAGCAGCAGGCCGTTTTGCTTTAACTAATGCTGGCAATATTTATGGGCGTTTGACTAATCCAACTAATGCGGTGTTTGAAACACGTGTAGCAGCACTAGAAGGTGGGGCTGCAGCAATTTCACTAGCATCTGGTGCAGCAGCAGTTGCAGCTGCTATTTTGAACGTAGCAAGTAGTGGTGATCACATTGTTGCAGCTTCAACATTGTATGGTGGTACTGCCGAATTATTTTCAGAAACACTTAAAAAATTAGGAATTGAGACTACTTTTGTTAATCCAGATGAGCCAAAAAATTTTGAAAATGCCATTCAAGATAATACAAAAGTCATTTTTTTTGAAAGTTTAGGTAATCCAAAAATTAATATTATTGATTTTGAAGCAGTGGCAGCAATCGCAAAGAAACATGGTATTATTTCAGTGGTGGATTCTACTTTTGCAACGCCATTTTTAACACGACCACTCGAATATGGCATTGACGTTGTTGTTCATTCAGCCACTAAGTTTATTGGTGGCCATGGTACAACTTTAGGTGGTGTAGTGATTGAAAAAGGTGATTTTGATTATGCTGCTTCTGGTCGTTATCCTGATTTCACGACGCCAACGCAATCTTATAATGGCTTAGTTTGGGCTGAACTTGGGCCAGGTGCGTTTGTCACAAAGATTCGGGCAGAATATTTACGTGATACTGGTGCAACATTAGCACCGCAATCTGCATTTTATCTCCTTCAAGGTTTAGAAACATTGTCATTACGAATAGAACGCCATGTTGAAAATGCGCGTAGAATCGTTGAATTTTTAAATAACAACGATAAAGTGGCTTGGGTAAATTATCCAGAATTGGCGGATTCACCTTATAAGTCATTAGCAACTAAATATTTTAAAAACGGTGTCGGATCAATCTTTACTTTTGGTTTGAAAAGTGGTGAAGCAGGTGCTAAAACATTTATTAATAATTTGGATATATTTTCATTACTGGCTAATGTTGGTGATGCCAAATCGTTGATTATTCATCCAAAATCGACGACACATGCGCAATTAAGTGATGCACAACTTGCTTCGGCAGGTATTACGCCAGATTTGATTCGTTTATCTGTTGGTATTGAAAATGTGGATGATTTAATTTTGGCACTTGAAGATGCTTTAAAGGCAGTCTAAATAAGTGATAATATCAGTAACTGTACTAACACTAACATCGAGTATGTGTTAATGTTAGTATAGTTGAATACATAATCAAGGGGAATTGAGAGATGAACAAAAAAATTATCATTGGCCTTGTGGCCGCTGGTGTGATTATTGGTGGCGCTGTCATAGCTACAAAATCACAACAGTCAACGAATGAAAAAGTTTTACGCATTGCGACACAGAATAATATATCGACACTCGATCCTAATTATGCCGATGAAATAGGCGCTAACTGGGCAGAAGTCCAAACACTAGAGGGACTTTACACAACAGGCAAAAATGGTGAAATTGTTGCTGGTGTTGCCCAAAAAGTTGTTAAACCAACAGAAAATAATACGGTATACACACTTCATTTGAAGGAAAATGCAAAATGGTCGGATGGTACGAAAGTGACAGCGCAAGATTTTGTTTCTTCAGTCCAACGTCAAGTCGATCCAAAAACAAAGTCAACGCGTGCTAATCATTTTAAAGATATCGCTGGCTATGATGCTGTTTATAATAAGCATGAAGCTGTTAATAAATTAGGTATTCAAGCTGTTAATCAATATACAGTTAGAATCCAGTTATCACACCCTGTGCCTTACTTTAATTTTATTTTAGCTAATCAGTTGTATCCTATCAACCGTGCTAAGGTGAAAGAATACGGGAAAAAATATGGACAAACCGCTGCGACAACAGTTTCTAATGGTGCGTACACGATTAAAAAGTGGAATCAATCATCAACAACGTGGGAATTTGCAAAAAATAAGTACTACAATGATAGTAAAGATGTACACTATGACACCATTAAGGCTACTCAAGTAACAGACACAACGTTAGCAGCAAAACAATTTCAAACTAAAAAAGTAGACGAAGCGGCTGTTTCGGGTAGTGTGTTGTCTGATTTGAAAAAGACCAATGCTGATGATATTAAAGAAACTGCGGCAGGGCGTGTTGCCTTTATTGTTTGGAATGCTCAGGACAAAACTGTTAGTAACTCAAATTTGAAAAAAGCTGTGAGTTTAGCAATCAACCGTCAAACATTAGCTGACGAAGCGTTGGGTGATGGCTCTAAGCCAGCAAAATCAATCATACCAAGCGGTGAAATTAAAATTGCTGGTAAAGACTTAAATGATGGTTTATCACTACCCTATAATAAAACACAAGCACAACAATACCTTAAAAAAGCGCAGTCAGAATTAGGTCAGAAAAAAATCACCATTACTCTTAATACAGCAGATACTGATTCTTACAAGGCTTTGGGTGTATTCTTGAAGCAAAGTATCGAATCTGCATTACCTGATGTCACAATTAATTTAAACCGATTACCTTTAAATGCTGAAATTTCTGCCTTTAATAATCATAATTTTCAGGCGGGTACACTGTCGTGGTCAACAGATTATGATGATCCAATCGACTTTTTAGACATTGCTTATTCAAAGGGTGCGATTAACTTTACAAATTGGAAAAATGACGATTACGATAAAGTCTATGAACAGATTAATCGTCAAAATACTGCGAATGATGCACGTTATAAATTAGAACGCGAAGCGGCCAAGATTAATAATGAAGAAAATGGTGTCACGCCATTGTATCAAACATCAAACGTGCATCTACAAAGTAAGAGTGTCAAAAATCTAAATTATCCATTAGTTGGTTATCAAAACTATAAATACGCTAAATAATATCTGAAAATTCAATCTAATTAAAGGAAACAAAATGATTAAAAAAATAGGGATTCCGTCTAATAATGTGTTGCATGCCAACCCACGTTTCGGTACGAATTATGTTGACTATGTTCAAAAAAATTATATTGATGGTTTAACAAATGCTGGTGCGTTACCCGTGATATTACCAATTGCAAAACCGGAATCGGCAAAAGAATATGTTGATATCATTGATGCGTTAGTTCTGGTTGGTGGACAGGATGTATCGCCAGAATATTTTGGGGAAGAGCCACACTTAAAATTAGCGGAAATAGATCGCGGGCGAGATGCGTTTGAAATAGCCTTAGTGGCGGAAGCAATTAAACAAGAAAAACCTATTTTTGGTATTTGTCGTGGATTACAAATTATCAATGTTGCCTTAGGTGGGACATTATATCAAGACTTGCCAAGTCAATATCATGCACTAACGGTAAAGCACGATCAATATCCAACTAAATGGTATATGCCTACACATCATTTAGTGTTAAAAAGCCATAGTTGGTTGAGCGGCCTTTTTAATGAAGAAACACTCGTTAATTCATTTCATCATCAAGCAGCTAAAGATCTAGCTGCTGGTCTAACCTTAGATGCGACGAGTACAGATGGCGTAATCGAAGCATTTTCTGATGAGAGTCGTCGAATTTATGCGGTACAATGGCATCCTGAAATGTTGCTGATGGATCATGTGCCAGAAGCGCAAGCGCTATTTAATACTTTTGTTGCTAAAATTTAAATGACATTTGATCATACAATCGTTTATCAGCCAAAAAATCCTTAAGTTGAATATAAATCCAACTTAGGGATTTTTTTATGTGTTAAAAAAGCGTACAATATGTTGAGTAATAAATAACTGTATCGAGAGAACTCATATGTTTCAAAATATTAAGCGTATTTTAATTGGGAAACCCTTAAAAACATTAGATGAGGGTGGACAATATTTATCCAAGACAAAGGCATTGGCATTATTGTCGTCAGATGCTTTGTCATCAGTTGCTTATGGAACTGAATCAATCACAACGGCCTTATTAGCTGCCGGTGCTGTCGCATTATGGTTACAACTGCCGATTGCTTTGCTGGTTTTAATATTGCTAGCAGCGATTGTTATGAGTTATCGTCAGATTATTCACGCCTATCCCTCTGGTGGTGGCGCCTATGCTGTTGCCAGTGAAAACTGGGGACCTAAAGCTGGTTTAATTGCTGGCGGGTCATTATTGGTTGATTATATGTTAACAGTGGCGGTTTCGGCCTCGGCTGCTGCTGATGCTGTTACTGCTGCTGTGCCAGCGATGTTACCTTTTGCAGTGCCACTAGCGATTATAGTTGTTATTTTACTTACTGGTATGAATCTGCGTGGATTACGTGAAAGCGCTAATTTTTTGATGTTTCCAGTTTATTTCTTTGTGGCTGTCATCGCAATCATGATTCTTTGGGGCCTTTTTCAGGCAGTAACGGGTCAATTACCATATCATGCAGCTGCAAAGGTTGGTACCAGTTTTTCTGGTTTGTCATTTGTTTTATTTATGCGTGCATTTTCAAGTGGTTCATCATCATTAACGGGTGTCGAGGCCATTTCAAATGCTGTACCCAATTTTAAAGTGCCCAAAGAACGTCATGCTGCTGCAACGTTAACAACTATGGCTATGATTTTGGCTACATTCTTTGGCGGTATTACATTTTTAAGTTATTGGTATGGTATTAGACCAGATGCGCATTCAACAGTATTATCACAAATCGCAGCTATGACATTTGGTGGTCATGGCATAGGCTTTTATGTTGTGCAATTAGCGACGGCTATGATTTTGGCTGTTGCTGCCAATACGGGTTTCTCAGCTTTTCCGATGCTTGCTTTGAATTTGGCGCGCGATAAATATTTGCCACATCTTTATATGGATAAAGGTGATCGACTAGGTTATTCTAATGGTATCTTATCACTTGCTTTTGGTGCAGTGGTATTGCTGTTAATTTTCCATGGCTCAACGGATGCTTTAATTCCGTTGTATGCTGTTGGTGTTTTCGTACCATTTACTTTATCACAATCAGGTATGATTATTCACTGGTGGCGTAAGCGACCAAAAAATTGGTTGATTAAAGCGATCATTAATTTTATTGGTGCTTTCATTTCAGCCGTGTTAGTCATTACATTGTTTGCAACACGTATTGAGCATGTATGGCCTTATTTATTAATTATGCCTATTGTGATGTACATGTTTTTGAAAATTAAGCATCATTATACGAGCATTGCGCGTCAATTGAGATTGGCATATGCTAAAAATGATCATGCGGTGCGTCACCATTATGACGGATCAACTGTCATTGTATTGGTATCAAATGTTACAAAAGTGACAACTGAAGCAGTTGATTATGCCTTGTCCATTGGTGACTATGTAGTAGCCATGCATGTAAGTTTTGATGTTAATCCTAAAAAAGAATTAGAAACATCCAATCAATTTAAAGTTGATTTTCCTGATGTTCGTTATGTCGATATCCATTCTTCCTATCGATCAATCATTAAACCGGCATTAAGTTTTGTCGATGCCGTAGTTAAACAGGCAGAAAAACGCAATCATTCAGTAACAGTTTTGGTGCCACAGTTTGTACCTAAACAACCTTGGCAAAATATTTTGCATAACCAAAATTCGTTACGTTTGCGAACGGCATTTGCCGCACGTAAAGATATATCTGTTTCAACGTATTACTACCATTTATCAGAATAAGAAAAACCAATCAATACGAAAGGGGATAGCGTTAAACGCTGTTAAACAGTAGACGCTATTGATAATCTTATGTCACAAGAGACAAAGTTAATATTATTTTTCATTTGGGTCGTGATTGCCATGCTAATTTCAACAATTGGTCTGGTTGTTATTATCCGTTGGTATTACCGTGAGGTGAATAAAGTAAAGCAAGCTAAACGTGATGAACAAATGAAACAACATGATAGTGAATAGTTGAAAAACACCAACAGTGAAGGGTACTAAGAACATTAGACAAAGATCTAATCAATTTGGCGTGTACGATTCCCTTACTGCTGGTGTTATTTTTTTAATATTAATTATTGTCGTTTTTTCAAGCGTACTTTAAATAGCATTTATTTCAACTAAAATGTTTCCGTTTCAATTTGATCTAATTTCTCAGTCCAATCAACTTCGGGGTACTTACGAGACAAGGCTGTTGCTAAAACGCGTTTAGCTAAATTACCATTACGAGTAAAAATTGGGCCATGAAAATATGAACCATAAACATTACGATAAATGACACCTTCTGTGTGGTCCATACCATTATTACCGTTTCCTGAAATAACTGTTCCTAAAGCGCGTTCATTTTCACCTAAGAAAGTCCGGCCCTGATGATTTTCAAAGCCGTGATAAGTTTCACCTGTATCGTTATTTTTAATGACGACATTACCAGTAAGTCGTTTACCATTTAACACAGTTAGCTTATCATCATACATGTTAGTCGTGTAATGATCCATAACACCGATACCATCAACCTTAGTGCCGTCAGCCATAACCATATAGTGACCTAGTAGTTGAAAACCGCCACAAACTGCGAGTAAAGGACCATCGTTTTCAATATAATGGCGTACTTGGTCAGCTTTAATTTTCAAATCTTTGGCAACAATTGTTTCTTCATAATCCTGGCCGCCACCAAACAAAGCAAAATCAAAGTTATCGCCATCAAAATTATCACCAAGTGATACCAGATGATAATTAACAGCAACATCAATTTGTTTAGCATAATATGTTAACGCAATGATATTGCCATAATCGCCATATGTATTCATTAAATTACCATAAAGGTGTGCGACGGAAATCTCGAAATTTGCCATTAAAAGCCTCCTTTGATATAGCCTGCTGCCCCAAGTTGTTCACGTAATTGCAACATAGCTGTATACGTTGCTGCGATGTAAACTTTCTCAGTTGGTAGTGCCTTAATTGCAGTAACAATTTGAGTGAGATCTTCATATACAGCTTGATCTGGAAAACCAGCCATTTTCAAACGGACGCGTAAGTCTTTATAACGTTCACCACCAGTTGCAACTGCTTTGATGTGGGTATCATGCAACTTTTCAAATTCTGCATCCCATATCCAACTCGTATCGATACCATCTGCATAATTTGCATTCAGCAATGCTAGTAATGAAAAATCATTTTCTTCAGTGACCATCATATCAATGACAGAATTTGTACCGACAGGATTTTTAATCAAGACAATTGTGACATCTTTACCATCAACATGAAGCGCTTCTTGACGACCAAATATTTGCGCATTAGATTCAAATGCTGTTTTGATTTTTTCGGAATCGACATTGAACTCACGGCCAACTGCAAAAGCAGTCAGTGCATTGTAGATATTGTACAAACCCCCAATTTCAATGCGCAGTGGCGTATTGTCAATGCTAAAGGTTGAATATTTAGGTGTTAGATCATTGATACTTGTGACTTGATAGTTTAATTTTGGACGTGCAAAGTTGTCTGATGTACTAAAATATTTACCTAAATTAGCGTAAGTTATAAAATCGTACTTTAAGACAGAATGATCTGTAGGAGATAAGATACCATCGGTATTGATTGGTGCAACAGCAGGCTTGTAATCTGCTGGTTGCACATGATTAAAACCAAAATATTTGCGTTCATTAGTAAAATCGCCACGTGTAAAGATTGGTGAATCACCGTTAGCTAACACAACAGCTTCTGGTGCATGCTTAATACCAGCAATAATTTTATCGTATGTCGTGTAAATCTCACCATAACGATCAAGTTGATCACGGAAAATGTTAGTTAGTACAAACATTTTTGGTTTCATAGCAGCAGTTATCTTTTCAACGTTTGCTTCGTCTACTTCAAGTACAGCAATGGGTTTTTGACCATTTGGTGAGGGTTTAACTTTTGCCGTAACAAGTGTGCCGGTTATACCTTGAACCATATTTGAACCAGAAGGATTAGTAATAACAGTATAGCCACCTGCCTGCAAAACACGTGTGATGAGTGCAGTTGTCAGTGTTTTACCATTTGTACCAGTTACGATGATTAAATCAAAATTCTGTTGAATTGTTGTTAAAATGTTGGGATCGATTGATACCGCGAGTTTGCCTGGCAAACTTGTGCCACCACGATGTAAAACGTCATGTAGAAGCCAATAAGAACTTTTTGCAGTGACGCGTGCTAGTGTGCTTTTGAGTGTCATAATTTCCCCACTTTCATGATTATAATTTTACCACGAGCAAGCGCGTGGTGGAAATATTTACTGAAAAGTTAAGGCATATCTAGTAATATTATGATTAATTGATTTAACATTCATGCAAGCTGAAAGTGTTAATATAGAAGAGAATATAGAAAGCAATTGTGTGGAGAAGACGTATGGGTACATTACCGAATAAAAAAAGAATTCAAATGACACGAGATAAAAAAAGAAAACACCAGCGCGTGTTGCTGACTGCAGCTATGCTTGTCAGTTTGACGGGTGTTTTAACGATAACTAAAGTAATCAATTTATCTCAATTTGTTGAACCGATTCAAGCGATGGCAATCAATGTCTTACCAACCCAAACGACCATAACTGGTCAAAAAGTAACTTTCAAAAGAACAGTGACTAAACGTTATCTATTAGATAATAAGACGCAAAAAAAATTAGTTGGTTTTCAAACGATTGGGGAAAAAACGTATTATTTTGAACCAAAAACAGGTGAAATGGTCCATGGCTTAAAGACAATTGCTGGCAATAGTTATTATTTTGATAAAAATGGTGTGAGTGATACACAATTAGCATACGAAAAAACAGTTGGATCAGTATCAAGGAATAATAAAATTGTTGAAAAAGCGATTGCAGGTGGTATGAAACTTGTTGGCCAAAGTCCTTATGTGTACGGTGGTGGTAGAACATCAAAATCTATTGCCAATAACGAGTTCGATTGTTCATCTTTTATAGCTTGGTTTTATCGTCAAGCAGGACAACCGTTGGTTGTCCAATCAGCTGCATCCACAACAATATTGAACCAAATTGGCACAACGATTGCGTGGTCTGATATGCAACGTGGGGATATATTGGTCACACCTGATACCTATACAGAAGATCGGCTTCACGCTGCTATTTATTTAGGCAATGGTTTCATATTACATGATTCTGCACCAACTCATGGCGTAGCAATCAGCCGATTAGATGATTTAGTAAATCCTAAAACGTCGCAAACATTGACGTGGTCGGGATTATTCAAACCGGGAACGGTTCGACAGGTTGTTGATAATTAATTTTTTTGTTTCATGTCAAATCATAGTTTTTTGTTGTGCCAAAAATTGCTATAATAGTAAGTGACTGTTTCAATTCAAACAGCTTAAACGATATGTACAACATTAATTTTTCATCTAATAAGTCAGGGGGATAAGTGTTTATAAACAATGATGTAGGTTCATGATACGACATCACTAACACGCTAAAAATATGGCACAATTATTTTTTGAATACGGCGCAATGAGCTCGGGTAAATCAATTGAAATTTTAAAAGTAGCGCACAATTACGAATCACAAGGTCGACAAGTACTATTGATGACACCCATTACTGATACACGTGCAGGTATTGGTGTTGTCGCAAGTCGGATAGGGTTGTCTCGAGAAGCTTTAGCCGTCAAACCGGCAGACGATTTATACGTCTTGATTAAAAGCATGACAGCTGATAATTTGGCAGTTATTTTGGTGGACGAGGCACAGTTTTTAACACCAGAACAGGTCGATCAATTAGCCTATACGGTAGATAACTTAAATATTCCAGTGATGGCATTTGGTTTAAAACAAGATGCTTTTAACAACTTATTTGCTGGGTCAAAACGGTTGATCGAGTTAGCAGATAAATTAGAAGAAATGAAAACTATTTGTTCATTTTGTGGCAAAAAAGCAACAACACAGTTGAGAATAGTCAATGGCAGACCGCAGCGTCAAGGCGCTCAAGTCTTTATTGGTGGTGATGAAGCTTACATTCCAACGTGTCGCCGTCATTGGTACAACCCTGACTTAGCCAAAATTGCGACAATGTTTCCAATTCAGTAATAAAGCATCATGAGTCAGTTAATTCGTACATAACATAAATACGTGAACGGTAATATTTAGAAAACAGTTCACATCTTGGAGAATAATAGATGGACCCAATATTTCAATCTTTACAAACAGTTGTTGATCGTTATGATGAACTTAATGAACAGTTGGCTGATCCGGATGTTGCTGGGGATGGCCAAAAATACATGGCGTTATTAAAAGAAGCCGGTGAAATGCGTGAGACAGTTGAAGTGTACAAGCATTATCAACAGGTCATGCAAGGTCTTTCTGATGCCGAAGACATGCTTGAAGACGCGGAAATGGCACCACTTGCCAAAGAAGATTTGAACACGTTGAAACCTGAAAAAGTTAAGTTGGAAGATCAGCTTAAAATTTTGATGCTACCAAAAGATCCAAATGATGATAAAAACATTATCATGGAAATACGTGGCGCAGCAGGTGGTGATGAGTCATCGCTGTTTGCCGCAGATTTACTTGATATGTATCGACGCTATGCAGAGAAGCAACGTTGGGCTGTGAGCATTATTGATGAAACAATTACTGAAGTTGGTGGCTATAAAGAAGTCGCTATTATGATTACTGGTGATAATGTTTATTCAAAGCTGAAATTTGAATCTGGTGCACATCGTGTACAGCGTGTACCGTCAACCGAAACGCAAGGTCGTGTACATACGTCAACCGCAACGGTGGGGGTAATGCCTGAATTTGAGGAAATTGATTTTGAACTCGCCGAATCTGATTTGGAAGAGGAGTTTTTCCGTTCTGGTGGTGCTGGTGGACAAAACGTCAATAAAGTGTCAACAGCTGTACGTTTAGTTCACAAACCAACCGGTATTATGGTTAAAATGCAAGAAGAACGTACGCAAATAAAAAACCGTGATAAAGCACGCAAACTACTTGCTAGTCGTGTATATGATTTTTATGCACAACAAAACGAAGCTGAGTATGCGGAGAAACGTAAATCTGCGGTTGGTACTGGTGATCGTTCTGAACGCATCCGTACCTATAATTATCCGCAAAATCGTGTTACTGATCATCGTATCGGCTTAACACTCAATAAACTTGATCGTATTATGAATGGTGAACTTGGCGAAATTGTGGATGCACTTGTTATTGCAGATCAAACAGCCAAACTGGCTGAATTAAACCAAGCTTAAAAATGACTGAAAAAAAATTTGAAACACCAAAACCATTTAAGCAAGTGGGAAATAACGAACCAGCACGCAAAATCATGCCAGACAAGCTAACCACCCCAAAGTGGTACGACTGGGATGATATTAAGAAACCGACAAAGCCAAGCAACGTTAAAATATCATTACTTGAGGCTCGTAAGTGGGCGATCGAAGAATTGACAAGTGTTGGTATGCCAAAAGAAGATGCCCAAGATAATATCGATTTTTTGTTGAGTGGTGCTTTAAATATTAACTATGCTTATTTACGTGCTAATATAACACGCACGATGCCTGCAGAATTAGCAGCTATTTGGCCACAGTGGCTAGCCAAGCTGATGAATAACGAGCCTGTACAATACATTTTAGGACACGCGCCTTTTTATGGGCGTGAATTTATGGTGGATTCCAGGGTCTTGATACCGCGTCCTGAAACAGAACAACTAGTTGAATGGATTTTAAAAGATGCTGGTAGTACCAATGGGAAGCCGGTGTCAGTGTTAGATATTGGGACAGGAACTGGGGCTATTATTGAAACCCTGATGTTAGAAAATCCCCGTGTACGCGGATTTGCGGCAGATATTTCATCAGATGCTTTATCAGTTGCGGAAATGAATGCGCAACGTTTTGGTTTGCATTATCTACATTTGGTAAAAAGTGATGTTTATAGTGCTTTAGAAGGACTTGAATTTGATATTATTGTTAGCAATCCACCTTACATTGCGAGAACTGATGAAGATGAAATGGCTGATAATGTACTTGAATATGAGCCACATACAGCATTATTTGCTGATCATGATGGGTTAGCAATTTATGAAAAGATAGCAGCTAATTTGTCGCTTTATTTATCAGATCATGGTCGTGCGTATTTTGAGATTGGCTATAAACAAGGTCAGAAAGTTGTGGCCATGATGCAACAGGCCTTACCGCAAGCAGAAGTGACACTAAAAAAAGACTTCTCCGGCCTAGATAGAATGGTACGAGTAGTGAAAGGATAGGTGCGTAAGCTTATTATCAAGCGTTAGCGCATATGGTTACAATGAAGACTGAATTATTGACAAGTAATAATATAAAACGAGCCGGTGAGTTGCTTAGAGCTGGTGAAGTGGTCGCTTTTCCAACCGAAACTGTTTATGGCCTAGGTGCTGATGCGACGAATGAAATAGCTGTAAAAAAAGTTTTTACAGCTAAGGGACGCCCAGCAGATAATCCGTTAATCATGACAGTGGCTGATGCGCAACAATTAGATGATTTTGTTGTGATTTCGGAAGCAGCACGACAGTTAATGGCAACATTTTGGCCAGGGTCTTTGACAATTATTTTGCCTATACAGCCACAAAAAGTAGCGATGATCGTAACTGGTGGCTTGCAAACAGTGGCATTTCGATTGCCCAATAATGATGTGGCTCGTGCAATGATTCGTGACGCAGGTGTGCCAATTGTCGGGCCAAGTGCCAATACTTCTGGTAAGCCTTCGCCAACAACCGCACAACATGTCTGGCATGATATGAATGGCAAAATTGCTGCAGTTGTCGATGATGGCCCAACGCAAATTGGTGTGGAATCGACTGTCATTGATATGTCGGCTAAAGTGCCCACTATTTTACGCCCCGGTGCTGTCACGCAACAACAGTTGCAAGATACATTAGGCAGCACAGTGATTGATGCAACAAGTACGACATCGGTGGCAAATGATGTGACACCCAAAGCACCGGGGATGAAATATCGGCACTATGCACCAGATAAAAAAGTCGTCATGTTTGACCGATTAGATGCGATAGCATTAATGCAGAATTTACAAACACATGATGTTGTTATGGCACAAGATACAACAATAGAGATGATGCAGTTATCATTAGAACAATCATGGTCGCTTGGCACAACGCTTGAAAATGCTACGGAACAATTATTTGCTGGTCTGCGTTTTTATGATGATGAGACTCAAGTCGCGACGATTTACGTTGAAAAAATGCCGTCAATTGGTATCGGTAAAGCGTTCAACAATCGCTTAGCAAAGGCAGCAGGTAACCAAGAATTTAATATGTAAGCAAAGGGAGGGAGGCCTCCTTTTTTATTTACAGAAAACAACTGGTGATTTATATGTAAACGTTTACATATAAAACGCCGTCAGACAGGCATTCTAAACGATTTTGCTTGATATATCAAGGATTTACGCGACAATTCACTTGATATTTTGTAAGCGCTTTGATAAACTAATAACAGAGGCTGTTTTAACAGCTAAAAAGGAGAAATTAATTATGACACAATCAAAAGACTTTCATATCGTAGCAGAAACAGGAATCCACGCACGTCCAGCAACTTTGTTGGTACAAGCAGCATCAAAATTCACTTCAGATGTGACATTGTCATACCAAGGTAAAGATGTTAACTTGAAGTCAATTATGGGTGTGATGTCATTGGGTGTTGGTCAAGGCGCTGATGTAACAATCAAAACAGACGGTGACGATGAAGCAGCTGCTATGACAGCAATCGTTGAAGCAATGGAAACAGAAGGACTTGCAGAATAATAATGTCTAATAACTTCAAAGGAATCGCGGCAAGTAATGGCGTAGCAATTGCTAAGGCCTATTTGTTAGTTGATCCAGATTTGTCTTTTACTAAGACGACAATTACAGATGTGACAGCTGAACAAGCTCGTGTCGACGATGCTTCGAAGGCTGCTAGTGCGGATGTTAAGATTATTAAATCTCGTGCTGAAAAGAACTTGGGGGCTGATGAAGCACAGGTATTTGAAGCACATTTGATGGTTTTGTCAGATCCAGAAATGTCTGGCGCATTTAACCAGAAAATTGCTGATGATAAAGTAAATGCCGAGCAAGCAGTTAAAGAAGTGACAGACATGTATATTGGCATGTTTGAAGCAATGACTGATAATGCTTATATGCAAGAGCGTGCGGCAGATATTCGCGATGTCACTAAGCGTATTTTGTCACATCTCTTGAATGTGGCATTGCCTAATCCTGCTTTAATTGATGAAGAAGTGGTCTTAGTATCAAAAGATTTAACACCTTCTGATACGTCACAACTTGATCGTCAATTTGTTAAGGGTATCTTAACCGATTTAGGTGGCCGTACAGCACATGCTTCAATTATGGCACGTACACTAGAAATTCCTGCAGTGGTCGGCTCTGAAGTAGCCACACAAACAATCACAGCAGGTGTGACAGTGATTGTTGATGGCTTGACAGGTGATGTCATTGTTGATCCAGATGCAGAGACGTTAGCAACTTATCAACAAAAAGCAGCTGATTACTTAGCACAACGTGCAGAGTGGGCTTTATTAAAAGACCAACAATCTGTTAGTGCTGATGGTAAAAACTTTGTGTTGGGTGCTAACATTGGCTCACCTAAGGATATGGATGCTGTATTAGAAAACGGTTCAGAAGGTGTTGGGCTATATCGTACTGAATTCCTATACATGGAATCAGATCACTTACCAACCGAAGATGAACAATTTGAAGCTTATAAAGCTGTTGTTGAAAAAATGGCTGGTAAACCAGTGACGGTTCGTACAATGGATATTGGTGGCGATAAGAATTTGAGCTACTGGAAATTACCTGAAGAAGAAAATCCATTCTTGGGTTACCGTGCTATTCGTATTTCATTGGACCAAACAGAAATTTTCCGGACACAGTTACGTGCCTTACTACGTGCATCGGCTTATGGCAATTTGTGGATTATGTTCCCTATGATTGCCACGTTAGGTGAGTTCCGTGCGGCTAAAAAAGTCTACTTAGAAGAACGCGCTAAGCTTGAAGAAGCTGGCGTATCAATGGGTGAGATTAAGCTAGGAATTATGATTGAAATTCCTGCCGCGGCTGTTTTGGCAGATAAATTTGCCAAAGAAGTGGATTTCTTCTCAATTGGTACGAATGATTTGATTGGTTATACAATGGCTGCAGATCGTGGTAACGATAAAGTTGCTTACTTGTATCAGCCTTATAACCCATCAATTCTACGTTTGATTAATAATGTTATTGCAGCTGCACACAACGAAGGTAAATTTGTTGCGATGTGTGGTGAAATGGCTGGTGATCCAATTGCCGTGCCTGTTTTGATGGGCATGGGATTGGATGAGTTTTCAATGAGCGCACCATCTGTATTGCAGACACGTTCGTTGATGAAAAAGTTGGATACAGTTGACATGAAATCGTTAGCTGAGAAGGCTTTGGATGCCGAAACTAATGAAGAAGTGATTGCCTTAGTCGAGGCAGCAACAAAATAAAATAGTTTAATTTTCAAACTAAATTAATATAAATAAAAACAACTGCAAAGATGACTTGAGTGTTGAAGTCGTGTTTGCAGTTGTTTTTATTTGTAACCATTTGCTAGTCTGTTCGTTATATCTATGAAAGGAGGGAAAAATGGAAATTAATCACTATGAAAAAGAGTTAATCAATATTGCAAATGAAATCATTGGTTTTTTGATTAATAATGGCGCTAAAAAAAATGATGCGCAAGACATTATGCAGGATGTCTTCGTAAAATTGCTGCAAGCAGATATTATATTGGCACCAAATAAATTAAGACCCTGGCTTTATCGGGTTGCGTTATCGCGTTTTTATGATATTTATCGACGACAAAAACGTTATCGTGATATCTTATTAGAACAATATGCACAGTATTCTGAAGCTGAGCCAACATTGACAGATTATAGTGGGCTACAACGTGCATTGGAAAAGCTAAATGATTATCAAAGCGCGTTGATTGTATTATATTATGATGATCGAAAACACATCAATGATATTGCTATGATATATGATGTCAGTGCATCAAAAATTAAAGTAGATTTATATCGAACAAGACAGCAGCTAAAAAACATAATAATGGGGTATGAAAATGAGTGATAATGTTAATTTTGAAAAGATTATTAAAACAGAAAAACGTAAAAAATGGTTAAAAACAATAGCTGTTGCGAGTGCAGTAACAGTAATAGTTGGTGGCAGTTTGTTCTATGCTGTGCATAAGCAATTAGGTAGACAAATGGTCAAACAAGCTGCAAAACAACAACGGCAATTTAATATCGATGATCTGATAGCTTCACCAAATATTGTTTCGACATCACAATATTTTTCAATGACAAAAACAACACAAAGCACATTGAAAAGTGACCGCGAAAAAAATATTGATGGTTATCGGGTTGCTTATCCAGAAAAAAATGTGACATTTAACACGCATGGTATTGAAAGTGCTTCTGCACAAGCACCAAATATGTATAATAAAAATCCAGCAACGAAAGAAGTAATTGCTAGAAACCGGCAATCACAACAAAAGGAACCATTATTTTTCAATGTGAAGTATGAGCGCGCATATCAAGCTGCAAAAGATAAAAAAGCGTTGTTAGAGCCCAGTATATCAACACATGAGGCCGAGACATTAAGTCAATTATCAAATACTTTGGGTGAGGTGGCGATCACTTTTGATAAGCGTTATTCCTATGATGACATTCGCCAAATGATACCCGAAAATGTCATGATTAATTATTATTGGTTAGGCATTCATAGTGATAAATTGGATACAATGAGTGCGGCCGGTTCTTATATTGGGTTAAATGCTAGTGATGATGGTACTGGAAAACTGACTGAGGGAAAAGCAGAAAAAAACGAATTTTTGGGTTATCAGGGACTAAAAAGTGCATTAAAACAACAATCTGGGCAACAAACAGTTAATAATGTTGATATTGCAAAAGATGGTCAAAAACAAGTGTCAAAGAATCTCAAAACGGCAAAATTTGCTGGTGTAATTGTGACCGGCCGAACACAGAATTTAGCTAAGCTAGATAACCAAAAGTATACATTTGCGACAAATGTAGGTGTCACAACGCCAATTATGCCGTATCAAGAACCAATCAAATAACTTCTGTAACAACCACCAATTGGTGGTTGTTTTTGTGTTAAAATATAGATTATGAAGATTCTAGCATTTGACACAAGTAACCAGCCACTGACAGTGAGTTTGGCGGAAGATAATAACGTCCTACGGGTTTTTTCAACCAATGAGGCGCGTAACCATTCGATTCAACTTTTGCCGGCCATTCAGGCGACAATTGCAGCCCAAAATTGGACGCTAGCAGATATTGATCGTATCATAGTAGCTCAAGGACCCGGTTCCTTTACTGGTTTACGCATTGGCGCTACAGTGGCTAAAGTATTAGCTGACACTTTAAAAGTAGATCTTGTTGGTGTCTCTAGTCTAGCTGTTTTAGCACAACAGGTAACAGCCAAAGGGCTGATTGTGCCATTGTTTAATGCGCGTAATGATAATGTCTTTGCTGGTGTTTATCATAATGGTAAGAATGTTTTAGCCGATGCACATCAACCAATTGCTCATTTATTTAACTGGTTGCAGACTTATGATGAACCAATTATTTTCTTAGGTGATACAGATGTTTTTGCTACGCATATGACTGAGACATTTGGCGAACGCGCTCATATATTAACACCAAGTGAAAGTTTACCTGATGGTCAAGGCATTGTATCATTAGGAATGCAGGCAACGCCAGTTAGTAGTATTGATGATTTTAATCCGCAATACTTGCGTAAAACACAAGCAGAGTTGAACTGGCTTGCAGCACACCCAGGTGAGGATAACCCTGAAAATTATGTTTTTGAAGTTTAATCGTAATAATAAATTACCGAATATATTATCTCAATTTGAACAAAAATCTGTTGATTTAAAAGGTTTTTCATTTCAGTTGCGACGAGCTCATGTCGCAGATATTGATATGCTTGTCAATATTGAAGAGGCTGTGTATGCTGGCACTGCACCGTGGTTATTACGCGATTTTTTGAGTGAATTGTCACGACCAAATGTCCGTTTATATCTGGTCGTGGAACGAAACGGGCAAGTGATCGGCTTTGCGGGTGTTGCCTATCAACGTGACCAACGTGACATGCATATCACCAACATTGCGATTGTACCAGTTTGGCAAAATAAAGGGTTAGGCACCTTGATAATCAATGAATTACTTGATTTTTCAAGACAGTTAGGTGTTGATACCATGAGTCTAGAAGCACGTGCATCAAATCGTAGTGCCATCGTATTGTACACACGACTAGGGTTTCAACAAAGTGGCATCAAAAAAGGCTATTATATAGGTGACCACGAAGATGCAATTTCAATGGTAAATAATCTTGATAGTAAAACGCGCAACAATTGAAGATAGTAGTCGCATATTTAATCTCGCAAATGCTGCGTTTGGATCATCGCCTTGGCCTGAATCAGTGTTTGAACATGAATTAAAAAGTCCGCGAAGCCAGTATTTTATACTTGATGGCGGATTTTTAGGTGTGACACAAATTTTAGATGAGGTGGAAATTAATAGTCTTGCTGTTCATCCGGACAAGCAACAGCAAGGTATTGCACAACAATTGTTAGCATCCGCTTTTTCATTGCCAAATGTCGCACGTTTTTTGTTAGAAGTAGACGAATCCAATGTAGCAGCTATTTGTCTATATAAAAAAATGGGATTTAGTGCTTACTATCGCCGTGAAAAATACTATAAAAATGGCCATGCTGCTATTATGATGGAAAGGAAAGTATCTGTAACGAACTAATTCGTTACAGATATAAAAATATCATGACTAAAATTATATCATTTGAATCAAGTGCAGATGAAACAAGCGTGGCAATTGTTGAAGATGGTCGCACAATATTAAGTAATGCAGTTGCGACACAAATTAATTCACACCAACGGTTTGGCGGTATTGTGCCAGAAGTTGCCAGTCGCCATCACATTGAGTGGATAACACGTGTGTTAGATGATGCGTTGCAGACAGCTAATGTCAAACCGACAGAACTTGATGCTGTGGCTGTTACTTATGGACCAGGTTTAGTGGGATCATTACTGGTTGGTTTGATGGGAGCAAAGACTTTTGCTTTAGCGCACAATTTACCAATTGTACCGGTCAATCATTTAGCGGGACATATTGCTGCCGCCAATTTTAACACACCAATTATATATCCAGCACTGGCATTAATGGTTTCTGGCGGGCATACAGAATTAGTTTTAATGCGTGAAGAAAATAATTTTTCAGTTCTTGGAGAAACACGTGATGATGCTGCTGGAGAAAGTTTTGATAAGGTCGGTCGTTTACTTAAACTACCTTACCCAGCGGGTAAAACAATTGATGAAATGGCACATCGCGGTCAAGCAACAATTAAATTTCCAACGGCTATGGCACATGAAGACAACTATGATTTTAGTTTTTCTGGTTTAAAAAGTGCTGTGATTAATCACGTTCACCATGCAGAACAAAAAGGAGAAACGATTAATCGCGATGATCTGGCAACCAGTTTTCAAAATGCGGTTGTCGATGCCTTACTAGGTCGTACCCGTCGTGCGCTACAAGATTTTCCAGTAAAAAGTTTTGTGTTAGCAGGCGGTGTGGCAGCTAATTCGCAATTACGTCAAACGTTATCAGAATTGTTAGAACAGTTTCCAAATACACAGTTTATACCAGTACCGCAATTATACACTGGAGATAATGCTGCGATGATTGGGGCAGCCGGGTATTGGAATTATAAACAAAAAAAGTTCGCTGGACTAGACCTGAATACAAACCCTGGACTGGATTTTGATTTACTTGAATCGTAACAAGTTTGTGAATAGCTCACTATCTTTTGATAATAGGCCTGTTTTTGTGATATAATAGTTATGCAAAAGTTCACAAAGTGAATCAAACATTGCAATTTAAATATATGTCCGGATCTGTTAGGAATTTCTAATGAACCTGGCACATAATAAACTGGAGAAACTTATGACACAACAACCTAAAATTCCACGTGCAACAGCAAAACGATTACCTATTTATTATCGCTATTTAACGTTTTTACATGATGCTGGCACGAATCGTATTTCATCAGCTGAACTCAGTGACGCTATTAAATTTGATGCAGCGACAATTCGTCGCGATTTTTCTTATTTTGGTGCCTTGGGTAAGCGAGGCTATGGCTATGACGTTAAAGCATTACTTGATTTCTTTGCGAATGTACTTGATCAAGATAGCTTAATTAACGTTGCTTTAATTGGGGCTGGTAACTTGGGCCAAGCCCTGATGAACTTTAACTTTCATCAATCTTCAAATATGCGTATTTCTGCTGCATTTGATGTTGATGAATCACGTGCCGGTACAATATTGGCCGGTGTACCAATATATGCCATGACTGATTTAAAAGAGCAAATGACGGCACAACGTATTAATATTGCAATTTTGACTGTGCCGCAAGAAGTTGCACAAGATATTACAGATCAACTTGTTGATGCTGGTGTAAAGGGTATTTTGAACTTTACACCATTGCGTGTGACTGTACCAACAACTGTTCGTGTGCAAAACGTTGATTTAACAAATGAGTTACAAACATTGGTTTATTTTATTGATAACTACGGTTCAATTACGACAGGATTATAAATCGCATGACCATTTTAAATTTAAACGATATAGAAAAAGTTAGCGCATATCAAAATTTCGTACGTGAAGATCCACGTGGTCAAGTAACGCAAGATCCCCTATGGGGGCAATTAAAAGCTAATTGGGGACATGTCTATGTGTACCATGAAACAGATGGACAAATAGACGCTGTTTTAACTGTGCTAACTGTTGAGGCGGTTCCAGGTAAGTTATTGGGATATGCAGGTCGCGGTCCAATTGGTGATGTGACGAATATTGCGCTCATAAAATCGTTGATTGAAGAGGCGCTTGCAGCACTACCAAAAAATGTGTTTTTAATCCGCTTGGATCCTGAAGTGGCCTATAGTGATGAATTGAATGATGCTTATCAAGCAGCTGGATTTGTGACACGTAATCGCGACATTAAAAATATGCATGGCAATATACAACCTCGAAAAAATGTTGTTTTGTACTATGATGGTCGTGGAGAAGGTGCAACACCAATTACTAATGATACTGAATTAATGACCCATTTTAAACGAGATTATCGTAATCAAATCCGTCGTGCTGCAAAAGATGGGGTCACGGTAACAAGTGGGGATACACAAGAGGACATACGCTCATTTTTTGATACTTATGTGATGATGGCTGCCGCGCAAGGCATTACGCACCGACCAATAGATTATTTTTTAAGTATGCAAAAATTGTGGCAAAAAACAGGATTATTTAAAGTTTTTTTAGCACATTTTGAAGGCCAAGTCATTGCTAGTGGTATTGGTTTTAGTTATGGCGATGAAATTTGGTATATGTATGCTGGATCTAATCGGCAATATGCAAAACACTATGGACCTTATGCGGTACAATGGGAGATGCTCAAGTGGGGACTATCACTAGGCAAGGTTGAATATGACTTTGGTGGTGTTGGTGATTTTGTACCTGAAGATGGTCTTTATAAATTCAAACATGGCTTTGCGTATCATGACCCACATGCTGAATATATTGGCGAATTAGATTGGGTAGTTGATGATGTCAGTTATCAAGAATATCTCAAACAATTTAGTTAAGTCTGTCACCAGTTGACGGCTTTTTTTTATGTCATATGATATAATTAATAGATTATATTGGAGTGGTTATGTTGAATTTAAAAAATATTTTTACTAAGTACCAATCATTTTTGTTATACGTTATATTTGGTGTATTAACGACAATTGTTAATATTATTGTTTTCTTTGTATTATACAATATGCTCCACACAGGTCATAATGTAGCCTATGTTGTCGCTTGGTTTTGGGCAGTATTATTTGCTTATCTCACAAATCGTGTTTGGGTATTTCACTCGACAAACACGACGACAGCAGACATTGTAAAAGAAATCTGGCAATTTTACTTAGCGCGTGTTTTGACGGGAATTATTGGTTATTTTATTTTGACATTTGGTGTAGATGTGTTGCGTCAAGATGCAAATATTTGGAACATTATTCAAAATATATTTGTAATTTTTTCTAACTTTGTATTGAGCAAATTAATTATTTTTAAGAAGGACAATGACGCATGACAATTAAAATGATTGCATCTGATATGGATGGCACTTTTTTGACAGCAAACGATACTTACAGTCAGGGACGATTTGAACGTATATTAGATAACTTAAAGACGCGGGATATGCGCTTCATTGCAGCATCAGGACGTCAAGTTAAAAATTTACAAAAACTTTTTGAACCAACAATTTCAAAGGGATATCAAATTGATTATGTTGGCTCAAATGGTGCAATGGTTGCAACCCATGAAGAGCAACTTTATTCTGTCCACTTGTCACCAGAACAATTACATAAAGTCATTGATTGGAACGCTAAAAACCCTGAGTCGGCCGAAAATATTATTATCATGACTGGTGATAAAGCAACGTATGTGTCAAATCATGCTACGGGGCCTGTTGCAAAAATGGTATTTCAATTCTACCCAAATGTGACACAGGTTGAAAAATTGATGTCCGTTGATGATCACATTCTGGAAATTACTTTTGTGTGGCCAAATAATGAGGTCCAGCAGCACGTGTCCGAATTACGAGAAATATTTGGCGATGATTTGCATGCTACAGGTTCTGGGTTTGGTTCAGTTGATGTTTTAGGAAAAGGTGTTGATAAAGCTGCTGGTCTACAAGTATTGCAAGATTATTATGATGTGCTTGATCGAGAGGTTATGACTTTTGGTGATAACGGCAATGACCTAGAAATGTTGCAGAAGTACGAACATGGCTATGTTATGCCAAATGCTGACAAATTTATGCTTGAAGTGATAGAAAAAAAAGCCCTTAACACGAACGTAAATGATGGCGTGTTAGAGACAATTGAAAATTACTTAGGTATTTAAAAAAACGCGTTTGAACTGAACCCCTTGAATTGGAGGAAATCTGATTCAAGGGGTTTTACTCATTATGGCCAAATATACCATCGCTACCAAAATTAAAGCTGTGCAACTATATGAAGCTGGCAACGGGTCAACGACTATTGCCAAAATGTTAGGTTTGCCAGTCAAAGGCTCGATTCTACGTTGGGTCTATTTATGGCAAACTAAGGGGTTAACTGGATTGACTAAAAGTTCCCTGTTGCCAAAATACACGCTATCGTTTAAACTGAAAGTCATCACGTGGTTACGCGTTCACGATGCCTCTTTTCCAGAAACAGCTAAACAGTTCAATATCAGCCATCCAGCAACAATTTGGCAATGGCAACATCAATATGAGACACAAGGCATCGCTGGACTGACTGATAAAAGAAAGCGAGCGAGACCGATGGCTAAAAATCATGAACTTACTGCAGTCGAACAACTGAAACAACTCAAGGCACGAAATGACTATCTCGAAGCCGAGAATGCTTATCTAAAAAAATTGCGGGCCGTAATGGATCAAACCAAGAAAAAGCCAAAGTCATAGAGACATTACGGCCCGCCTATAAATTATGTCAGTTATTAACAATTGCTAGCCTAGCCTCTAGTTCATTTTACGCCGCGTTAAAAGCGAACCAACAACCGCCTAAAAACAAGGACCAGACCATCATCGAAACGATACAGGCTATTCGTGCCGATGATGAATTGGTGTCATTCGCAGATGCACTAGGTTATCGACCTATGACACACTATATTAATCAACGTCGCGCAGCACGTGGTGAAAAACCAGTGAACCATAAACGTGTCCAACGGAT